>NZ_CASDOY010000003.1 GCF_949282365.1 uncultured Desulfovibrio sp. | reverse complement strand
GCTCAGTTTCGGGGAATATCCTACCGTATCTCTCAAGGATGCCAGAGAACGCCGCGAAGACGCGAAGCGTATGTTGTCCAGAGGCATCGACCCGTCAGAGCATAAACGGCAGTTACGGCAGGCCAGAGCCATCGCGGAACGCGACAGCTTCCAGAATATCGCCAAAGAATGGCATGAAACCCGTATGGCGGAGTTTTCCGAAAAGCATCAGGGAACTGTCATGTACCGGCTGAAAACCTACATCTTTCCGCGCATCGGCAAAACGCATATCGCCAAGCTGGAAACACGGGATATCATGGACGTGGTCAAGCCTCTGGAGCTTCGAGGAATCTATGAGACTTCCCGGAGAGTGCTGCAGATCATCAATCAGGTGTTCCGTTATGCGGTCATCACGGGCCGGGCAAAGCACAATATCGCAGCCGATCTTCGGGGAGCCTTGAGGCCGAGAAAAACGGTTCATCGCGCGGCGGTGCTGGAGCCGGAGAAAGTCGGACAGCTTCTACGGGACATCGACAACTACGAGGGGTATTTTCCTCTGGTCTGTGCCCTGAAACTGGCTCCGCTGGTCTTCACCCGTCCTACGGAGTTGCGGGCCGCTCAATGGAAAGAGTTTGACCTAGAGGCCGGGGAATGGCGCATCCCTGCGGAACGCATGAAAATGCGCCGCCAGCATCTTGTGCCCCTGTCCCGGCAGGCGATGTCCATTCTTTGGGAACTTCAGAAATACTCCGGGGAGGGGAAATACCTCTTCCCTTCTATCCGTACTGAAGCACGGCCCATTTCCGATGCAACCATGCTCAATGCGCTCCGGCGTATGGGCTATCAGAAACACGAGATGAGCGTGCATGGTTTCCGTTCCATCGCTTCCACATTGCTCAATGAACTCGGCTATAATCGGGACTGGATTGAGCGGCAGCTTGCTCACGGCGAGCAGGACGAAGTGCGGGCGGCATACAATTACGCGGAATATCTGCCTGAGCGCCGAAAGATGATGCAGGCATGGGCTGACTATCTGGACGGATTACGCAACACACAACAAAAAAGAAGTAGGGAGAAAGCATGAAAGAGGACTCCATGACCGGCCGTGATGTTTGCATCTCCCTCGGGAAAATAGCAGACGAGACGCAGGTGACGAGCAATGACACTGGCTGGAGCGAAGAAGAAAAGGAACGTATGAGACAATACGGCTATGACGACATGGACATGATCCGGGCGTGGTATAGCTGAAACAGGTTTTACAGGAAAACAGCGGCACGGAAGGTGCATGACTATCCCTGCCGCTGCTTTTTATTGTCCATTTTTGGGCGACAGGGTATCCTTTCCTCCATGACAGACCGACAGAACATAACCATAGGCAGAGTGCGGCAGGCGTATGGCCTGACAGTCAGAGAAGGTGAAATGCTTGTTCAGGCGCTCTGGCCTGACACCGTTCAGCCTCTGGAATTATGGCGCACAACGTATGAATCCTGCTGGCAGGCATTTATTGCTGGCAGTCACGCCGCATATGGAACGCAGATACCGGAATTTCCTTCAGCTCCAGAACCGGATACAGGCATTCAGACGTACCTGCTCGGCTTTGACGTGATGGAATTTTTCAGAAAGATATCAACGCTTGTTCCTGTTACCTCCCTACAATGTGGGTTGGATGTCATTCTTGAAGAATCCTTTGAAGATACGGTGTCTGTCTTTCCCGAGGAACGAGAATTTCTGTTCAGCAGTTTGAAAACACTGAGCACAGAAGACATCTTCGCGCCGATATTCTCCATTCCCGCCTCAAGTTATCACTTCATCGCGCATATCTTTACCGATACCATAATGGTGGATAGGGACATTGCTATCAGATATCTCCGTTATTATCCCTTACGCCAGGAAGTGAAAGGCATCACCCGCGCCCTTGTGGAATCCCTTTTACGGGCAGCTCCGCCGGAATCGTCCGTTTCCGACAAAGCGGCGGCAGTTCCCCTGTGTGAAAGGTCACCGCAGGATGAAAAACTTGTTTTCCGTATTCCCGGGGCATTCTGGGAAGGAAGGCCGGACGCCGCCGTCCGTGACGCCATGAAAGAAAAGTATCCTCTTTCGGTCATCGCTTATGTTCTCCTGTATTGGTGTGGTCCTCAAAAATCCGAGACCAGTCACAAAACTCCGCAGGGCAGAAAGACGCATGTGGGACGCTTGCTTGCGGGCAAAGAGTACAGGGACGACAAATCCTATCGCAATTTGATGGATATGCTCCTCAAGGAAGCGGAGACATACGCCATAATCAAGGCGTGACCAGCCTGCTGTTTTCCCGTCTTTTTTAGATTTTCCCGTTATTTTCCCGTCCGATTCCCTCACGGGAATAGTTTGACGTGTGCCAGATTCTCCTGAAGTCCAACCAGATTCAGGAGATTTTTTTATGAAACAGCATCAAGCACCCATTCCCGTCCACGGCCTTCTGCGTCTGCCTCAGGTTCTCAGCATGATTCCCATAAGCAAGAGCGCATGGTGGGAGGGATGTCGTACAGGGCGTTATCCCAAACCCGTGAAACTCGGCCCCAGAACCACGGTTTGGAGAGCAGAGGACATTGCCGCGTTCATCGAAAGTCTTGGCAGGCAGGGGGAAAAGCATGAGTAATCCCCTGCAAAATTTTCGGGACATCCTGACCGACAAGGGCTTGATTCCGTCTGACATCGAAGCGGACGGGAAACTGCATCGTTGTCCCACCCAGACCAAACCGCACAAACAAAACGGTGCATATATCGCGCATGTCGATGTCCCTGCGACACTTTGGTGGTGCAACTGGGAAAATGGTGAACAGGGCACGTTCTGCACAGAAGAAAAGCAAACGCTTTCCGTGTCTGAACTTTCCGCATGGCGGGAACGTCAACACTCCATACAGCGGCAACGCGAAGCGGAATATGCCGAACGCCATGCTGAAGCAGCTCAACTGGCCAGACAGGAATGGAACTCGGCACGAATGTGCGACGCCAACCATCCCTATCTGCACCGCAAGGGCATTCCGGCTTTGGAAGGCATACGGCAGGCACGGGATGGCTCTCTGCTTATTCCTGTTATGGATGCCGCAAACAATCTGCAAAGTCTGCAACGCATCTATCCTGATGGAACAAAGCGTTTTCTCGTGGGCGGCAAGGTATCTGGAGGACAATTCATCATTCAGGGGCAGCCGGAAAAGCCCGTTGCCGTTTGTGAGGGTTTTGCCACAGGCACAAGTATCCATCTTGCCACAGGCTGGACGGTTTATGTGGCCTTTTCCGCAAACAATCTCGCGAGAGTGGCCAAGACGGTGAAAGAACGATTGCCGGACAAGACAATCATCATTTGCGGCGATAATGACGAAGCCGGACTCAGGAAGGGGGAGGAGGCAGCCGGACTTGCAAACGCTCAACTTCTGTTTCCCCACTTCACCGACGATAACGGTACGGATTTTAATGACCTTCACCAGATAGAAGGCATTGAGGCCGTCCGCTCGCAACTGGAAACGGCGCTGATCAAACAGCAAGGTCTTATCGCTCTGGACATGGGCGAATTTCTTTCCATGTCCATACCTGAACGGGGGTATCTTTTATCGCCCGTTCTTCCGGTACAGGGCATAGGCATCCTGTACGCCCCGCGCGGCATAGGCAAGACATTCGCCGCGTTGAGCATCGCCGTTGCGGTGGCTTCCGGCGGAGCCGTGTTCAACTGGCGCGCGCCCATGCCCAAACGGACGCTGTATGTGGACGGAGAAATGCCCGCCACAGCCATGCAGCATCGCCTTGCCGCACTTGTCAGCGGCATGTCCGTCCCGCCGCATACGCTGAAAAATATGGCGCTTATCACACCGGACTTGCAGCCCTGTCCCATGCCGGATCTCTCCACCGCGCAGGGGCAGATCATGCTGGAACCATTCCTGAAAGGCGTGGATATGGTCGTGCTGGATAATATTGCCACCTTGTGCCGTACCGGCAAGGAAAACGAAGCCCAGTCATGGCAGACCATGCAGGCATGGCTGCTGGAACTGCGTCGCCGGGGCATGGCTGTCCTGCTTATCCATCATGCCGGAAAATCCGGCGATCAGCGCGGCACCAGCGCCAGAGAAGATATCATGGATACGGTCATCAGTCTGCGCAGGCCCAGAGAGTACAGCATGGCCGAAGGCGCACGCTTTGAAGTCCATCTGACCAAGGCACGGGGGATTGTGGGCGATGACGCCCGCCCCTTTGAGGCCAATTTGATCACCGAAGGCAACGCGCTGCACTGGCGCATCAGAGAGCTTGAGGACGTGGAACTGGCCGAGCTGAAACGCCTGCTGGCTGAGGGCTACAGCATCCGCGACTGCGCCGAGGAAATGGGAAAGTCCAAGGCTGCTGTCCAGCGTCTGAAAAAGAAGCTGGAAGGGAAAAATTGACCTGTCTGCGTGCAGGTGTACCGCTGTACCAGTCTCTAAGGGGCGGTACAGCGGTACACCTCCCGAACAAGCGTCCAGATATGTCCAGTATTGTCCGCCGATGTCTTCTCCGGCTGTACCGCGACAACGGCAAAAGTGTACCGCTTTGCAGCCGCCTGAAACCTGTGCGGATCAGAGATACAAGGAAGTCCGACCATGTCTTCTCTCGTCCTGCATATGGACAAGTTCAAAAAAGAGGCCGTCAGAGGCATTCAGAGTCACAATCGCCGGGAACGCGAGAGTCATTCCAACCCGGATATCGACTATCAGCGCAGCTGCGACAATTACGAACTGCACGACAAGGCCGCGACAAATTACGCGCAGGCCATTCAGCGGCGCATTGACGATTTGCAGCTGAGCAAGGCTGTCAGAAAGGATGCCGTGCATATGTGCGGGCTTATCGTCACCTCTGACAGCGCTTTTTTCAAAAATCTTTCTCCAGAAGAAACCAGACGCTTCTTTGAGGAAAGCAAGGCCTTTCTCATGGATTTTGTGGGAGCGGAAAATGTCATTTCCGCGATGGTGCACATGGATGAAAAAACGCCGCACATGCACTTTCTTCATGTGCCCGTGACACGGGAAGGACGCCTGAATGCCAACAAGATTTATACGCGGCAAAGTCTGAAAAAATTGCAAAGCGATCTGCCTCTCCATCTGCAACGCTGCGGCTTTACCATTCAGCGCGGCGTGGAACAGAAGCCCGGCGCAGCCAGAAAGCATCTGGATACCCGCGAATACAAACAGCAGCAGGAAGAAAACAATCGCCTTGCCCGGGAAGGACTGCTGCTTGTCCGGGATGCGCTCCGCACCATCGGCAGACTGGGACAGCGGGAGGCGGAATTGAAACAACGCGTTGCCGACTATGAGCGACAGGCCGAGGAGGCGGAAAGTCTGCTGCGGGAGGAAGAACCACTCCCGGAGGCGTCCCTTTTCAATTACAGACGCGTGCTGAAAATGTCGGTACAGACGATCAGCCGACTGCGCAAAGCCTTGTCCGCAAAGCATCTCATCGCACGCCAGAAGAATGAGCTGCAACGCGAAACGGCTGTTCTGAAAAAACAGCTGACACAGCTTGAAGCTCTCTGCAAGGCCCGCGATCAGGAAAAGGCGGATATGGAAAGCCGACAGACACGCATGGGCCAGGAGCTGGAAACCTACCGGGAATTTGTCCGGGAGCCGGAAATCCGGCAACGCCTGACGGCCTTCCTTCGGGAACAGCAGACAGCGGAACAGCAGCGGCAGGAGGAGGAAAGGCAATGCGCAGCGATTGCCGAGCAGGACAGACAGGGCAGCTTACGAATGCAGTAAGGTGTCTGCCGGGAAATCTTCGCACAGGCCGAAGATATAGCCCACTATGCTTCACTTCGTGAAGCGTGGGCGACCGTCCCGCTCGACCGGAAAGGCAAAAGACACAGGAGGACATCAGCATGAGCATTACCCCGGATCAGATCAAAACCATCAGGACGGAATTTTCCCGCCTCAAGTCTGCTAGTGTCAGGTTTGATGAAAGCAGGCTCCCATTCTGATTGCTCATGTCTCGTACACGTCAACCATGTTACTCCACCAGAGATTTTATGAGAGCATCTCTGGCATCGGAATAAAACTGAACAGCAATTTTTGTCGCCATATCATCAGACAGATCCAACAGTTGCCGACGGCAGGAAACCGGCATTAAAAGAGCTGAGGCTCCTTTTTCTACCGCCATTTCTGCAATGGTGACTGGATTGTGAACAGGTTCGATAGAGCCTCCTAAATTAATCTCACCTACAATGATAAGTTTACCGCGTACGCTCTTTTTCAAAAGGGCTGTACAGAGCGCAATAAGAGACGCCATGCCGAGGCCTGCACCGGACTTTGATGCGTCAAAGGAGCGGAGCTGGACGGAAAATTCATGGTGACGCGGTTCCTTATCCCCGACCAGTTGCATTGCACGGGCATAAAGGTTTTGCTCAGCATAGCCCATGCTTTCTTTGAAAGCGGGAGGGACAGGTTTATTAAGGATTTTAACGCCGGAGCCTGGTCCTTCGTTGATTTCGATACGGTAAAGGCCCGGATAATCTTCACCACAGCCCGGAGAAATAGTCCATACCTGACCTGGCTCAAGGGGATCATTCCCAATGCTGCTTTCGCTTTGCAGCTCTGGTGTCGAGACAAATTTTTCCACGCCATCAGTACCCATTACATAGCTGAAATGGGTGTTGCGAAACTCCACAGCCCCGATACGTTTCTGCTGCTCCTTGACGCGACGTCTTGCTTCCATGGCAATATGTACGGCCCACTCAATATCTTCATCGGGGATTTCGCCATCTCCGGGATACAGGAGCTTAAGTAATCCGCTTACGGTTTTGTTGACGGCATTGGTATCACGTCCGGACAGAGCTCCGCCGAAGAAAACACGGTTTTGCAGTATGGCCACTCTGCTTTGCTGACGCAGCTGACTCCAGCATTCGGACAAGAAATCACTCACCAGACCGAAATGGTTTGTTAGTAGCTCTTTACTGATTTTGGGGACATCCCAACCAGGTAAAAAGGCATGGATTCTATCCATGAACGCTGTGTCGTCTTTCATTTCAGGGGGCATGGGGCCAAACAGGTGCCCCAGGCGCTGCTGATGTTCAACATCCACATCAAAGTTGCCAACCATGACGATACTGCCATCGGCCCGAATGCTCTCCTTGCCTCGGCTGAACTCTCCCGATTCCATATAGCCTTTCATGATGTTCACGCCGTCTTTCTGGTCAAAAGAGATGCCGGATACCTCGTCAAAGCAGATCACATCATATTGGCAGACCAGCCCTCGCTGGCCATTTGCGTTATTGACAAACATTCGGGCGACCGTGGCCTTACCTCCAGAGATCAGGTGCGCATACGGAGAAACCTGTTGGAAGAGGTGGCTCTTGCCTGTGCCTCTGGGACCAAGCTCCACAAGGTTGTAGTTGCGCTCGACAAAGGGAACCATGCGCAGCATCAAGGCATCGCGTTGCCGCAGGGATAATCTGTCCGGCTCCATCCCTATAGAACGAAGCAGTAGGTCTTTCCATTCGTCGGTTGAGAAGGATTTGCGGGCCTCGGCCAGGATATCAAGCACATCACGCCTGGAGAGCTGGATTTCCCGGAGAGTGGCAATACCAAAAGGCCTTCCCTTGCTTTCCTGAGCGATAGCGGCATCATAATTCAGACTGATTTCTGCGTAAAAGCCTCCTGTCAGCATACGTTCATGTTTTTTCACTAATTCCGGTCTGATACGGACATCTGTCAGACGCAGGCCGGGCAACGTTGCAAGGTAGGAGTCGGTCCTGGCATCCAAGCGAGCAGTGATGAGATCGATGATTTTGACTTCGCCTTGCTCTCTGGCCCGAGCCTTGAAAAGTTCCTCTTCTCCGGCTTTGATCGTGCGTGAAGAAAGCTGACGCTGAACAATTTCGATACCTTCATCTATCTCATCATGCTCGGTACTGGCGCAGTAGCGGCCAAGCAGGAACTCGACCACATAGGTCGGCACAGGGAACTGACGACTGAATGTGCGGACGAGATCCTTTCGAACCAGATACCCCTCAAGCACGGCGGCTGCTTTTTTGTCGATCTGATCCATGTCAATCATCGGTCACCTCCACCAATCACAGTGGGATATTGCGCAAGCAGCATGCCCTGGGAATCAATCAAGACCACGGTTGCCTCCTGCCCTTCCAGCTCCTCATCCTCGACGACAACAGAGGCAGTGCCATTTTCCTTAAGAAGCTTGCTGCTGACGACTACACTGGACAGGGCATTACCGGCCTGGCTGCGAATATCAAGCGACAGACCTGCATGGTTGCCATCTACGGCAACGGTGCAGCGCAGCCCTTTCCATGCGACGTCGGTCAACTCGATAGCTGCGGCAGCGTGAACGGCTTCACTCGGCGTTACCGTCAAATGCAGGGTCAGACACTCTTGCAGACTTAGTCCGCCGTGGGTGTACTCCTCCCCCTTTCTAAAGCAGCTTACCCCGTCAGCAAGGGCAAAATACTGGCTGGAATTCCAGTACCATGGAAATAGTCGCTCTTCGGATATGGCCCCTGTTTTCAAGGCGGCACACCGGCCCCATCTGTTATCTGTCAGAGCTCCAGGGAGATCAGTTTTTGGCAGGCCGCCGGGAACCAGCAACCAGCCATGATCCGTCACAACGCGAACACGCTTCCAGCCTGCTGTCACAAGCTCCCGAATTCGCGCTGCAATCTCGGCAATCAGGGCATCAAGATGTTTTGCAAGTTTCCAGCCTCGATTGTGACCTTCGTGATCGATATCGCCACATTCGCACCAGGCTTTCCCCTGCCCATCGCCAACAGCAGAACGATCCAGAATGGACCACCCCGCGTCGTCCAGTAACTTCTTCAAGGGGTGGCCGCCCTTCAATGATTGTGCGGTATCTGCCACTGACGGTTCAAAATCCAGACTGCCTTCTCTTCCGCATATCCTGTCCCGTACCGGGGTGACTGCCGCCTTACCCGTTGCCGTTACACTGGGCAGGGCAGCCCAGAAGGGTTCCTCGGAGACTGTCAGCCCGACAGCCTCCAAGGCTCTGCGCAACCGTTTCCCGGCATCAAAACGAAGCCCGTCAACAAAGAAAACGCAGTCTCCCGAAGTGAAAGCTACGGCCTTTGCCGTCTCGCAGGTGCCGCCAGGATACGAGGCATTATCCACCAGTTGTTGAAGATATCGGGCCGATTCTTCCGCCCACGGCAGATACATGGCTCGAATCGCTGTCGTAACGGCATCAATATCAGCCGAATTTTCAACTTGCGCCAAGGACCGGAGCACGCTGTCATCCGCCTGCCATCCGTAGCTGCAATAGCCTGCTGTGAGGTCATCCACTGTTCCTGCGGCCAGGTTTTTCTGCGTTGTATCCGCAAGACAGGCCAGGTACTCCACGGCATACGCCAGAGGGGCGCTCCCCAGTTCGGCCCAGACCAGGGTTCGTCTGTTTTCGTGCTGTTTTTCCAGTTCCTTGATCCTGACTCTTGCCTCGTGTGCGGGCATGCAGGCAAGGGCCATCAAATCCTGACGAAGGCTCTTTTCCTGCTCGTCATTCCACTGAGGCCATCCTTCGAAAGAGCCGCCTTCCATATGCCAGAACATCGTATCGCTGGGGGGACGGCATTTTTCAATTTGTGCCGGAATATTGGGATATCGCCGGGGAGCCTCCCTATAACGCTCCCACACAGCACGCCACGGCCCTTCATGGTTGGCAAGGCGAATACTTCCGGCCAGAATCCCTTCATCCTGAGGATTGAAGGCCAGTTGAGACAGGCAAATCTCAACAAAGGCTTTCCACTCGTTCTCACTCCGCCTGTTTCGAAAACAATCCCCCTGATCGAGCCATTGCAGGAGATCGCGAATCGGGTCGCCCCCTGTCAACAGGGTATTGAAGTAATCTCTGTCCAGACGTTTGCCCTTGAGCAGAGAAGCCTCTTCATCAAGAAGTCGGTACAGCGCCAGCTGCATGGCGTGTCTGGTATCGTTATCCTGAGCGACATCCAGACCAAGACCGCCCTGATCAGATTTCAGATACGATCGAATTGTCCAGTCTTTTGCATTGACTTGTGACCAAAAGACACCCCGATATTGCAATTCAGCAAGCGGTTTCAAAAGCTCCGGGCAACTTTCAACAGCACGCAGTTCCTGACGGCTGACGCCCGGCAGGTAGAGAATCGGCGTCCGCTCTGCGGGCAGCGCAACATCTTCTATCTTGCCGGCAATGACGCACCGTAACCAGATGGCAGGCCCCGTATGCTTCTCTGGAACATAGTCGCCAAGGATCAGGAGTTCAGGCAGCGCCCCCTGCAAAGCAGGCATGACAGCTTCCCATTGACGATCGCGATCCGGCCACAAAATACAGGCGGGAGCAACCTGTACTTCCGGGTTAAAAACAGCGGCGCCACGAACCGCTTGCAGAAGATGATCAAGCACTCTCATACGCAAAACTTTATATTTTACTAACGTGCTGTAGGGTAATCAGATTTTATTATTGATGGAATCAACATGCCGAACCCGCTTTCTCATTGTATTGACTCCTGCATTTCTTGCTGCCATGCAAGCACAATTGCTTTATTTCCTTCGGAAGCTTCTTTAATAAGCACTTCCAGAGCTTCTGTTTCTGCTCTATGAGTTCCAATATACCCGGAACGAATTAACCCAATCATACTGTCTTCGCGAAGGTACATTCCATCCAAAGCATTGTAACTTATCCGAATACCGCCTTTCGGCCCTTTGGATTCAGGAGCGACAAGAAGCTGTTTGAGGTGCTCTAAAGAGACAATAAACGCATTATGTGTATTAGATTCAATTTTACGCTTTACAAATTTGAAGTAAAAAGGATTACTATCCAGCCTATAGTCGTGCGCTACGTCACGAAAGTCAGGGAGTTTCATACGGGCTACTTCATCGTACAGCTGCTGGTCTGGGCGAAACAGCCAATCCCGCCTTTCGCCATCCGGCTCGCATTCTTCAAGCATCTTGTATTGCAGCATAACAATGTTTCCTCTGGTTTCGTTGATGTAGATGAGATCAACACCCAGCATCTGCTCCAAAGGTAACTTGTTGGCCGTATAGATTACCAGTCGCTCGTTGCCTTTTTGAAATTCGGCTCTCCCTGTCACATCAGAGGAAATCAGATTAAAGCCGGGAAGCCGCGATGCGTCTGCATGCACCACATTATCCTCATAAAGGTAGGCTCCTCTAAAACTAAGGCCGGATGTTGCGCCACGTCTCAAGGCAACGCGAGTCGGTACGGCATTACCCCGAAGCCCAAAAGCATCCATTGCCGCTTGAATTGCATTTTCTTGACCCCAGTGAATATCTGTTACCTGCCGCAATCCAGGTAAAAGAGAAAACGCCGTTTCCAGTGCAGGTTGATTATCTGGATTTTCCGCTAGTATTTCAATGAGATGTGCGCTCAGCTGAGGAGAGAGGCGAGTAATGCTTCCCTCTTCTGGCAGGCGTTCTTCCAGCAGGCGTAGCATCCGGGCATCAGAAATCAGCGCTTTCATGTCCTGAAGAGAAGTAGGGAACACGATGCGCAGTTTCTCAATGGAAAGACGAGATTCAAATGTACTTACAGCTGTCTTTCGGGTGGCAGTGGCAAGATAACAACACGTCGTTGCATCGTCCTCGTACACTTCCAACAAACAAAGTGTGGGCAGGTTGATTGACTGAAAGACAGAATGACGCTTTGTAAGCGTAAGTCGTTCAAATCCCTGATACGAATTATGCAGTGACTGAGAATAGTCTTCATCAAAACGTATCAGGAGCAAGGGCTTTTTTTTAACCCAGCGTACAAGCTCATCAACCACGCTCATTCGGCATCCTCCCGAGCGGCTTGTTTTTCAGCTAGAGTCAAATGATGGTCGTTGATGCGGTCACCGTTAAAGAGCTGATACCAGGGGGACGCTTCCACGTCCTTGCCCCGATCTTTGTTCCAGCTGATATTGGGTTTGGCGCGCAGAATTCCGGCCCCCTTTGTGCCGACATCAGGTACGCTGAGGAAGGGGCGAATATTGAGGCGCACGCCGTCGTCAAGGTCCGGTTCCCAGCCAAGAGGCTGTTGATCCAGCGGCTTCCAGCGCACAAAAATATCATAAGGAGCTTCGCCTGCGAGAATAAGCTCCAGCCTTTTCTTGAGGACCTCGGCGGCGTCCAGGCGTTCCTGCGCGCCGTCAATACCAGAGTCAAGGTCCTGCTTCTGGCGCAAAATCCAGTCGCCAAGATAGGTGTAAATGAGCGTTTCCAGATTTTTGTGATCCAGTTTGTGATAATTGACCAGCGCGGCGAAACCGTCCCGCAGGCCATCCCAGATGTGCCAGATGAACGGGCGGTTCTGGAACAGTTTGCAATGCTGGGCAAAGAACTTTTCCCGCAGCCAGGTTTCCAGCGTCTTGCCCGCATGACCGGCGTCTGCGAGTAGCGCCGCCAGAATATCGTTGGACCAGGCGTCGCCATAGGCGGCGGCCAGCAGATTCAGCAGACGATCGCTTGCAGCGGCCTCCCCCCGGACAGGAGGCAGACAGACAATGCCGTCCGCATCGGCAAATGACAGCAGCGCATCGCACCGTTTCACCCAGTTCCGCTGCTCGTCGGCAAGCTCCATGCCGGAATCCAGTTCCGCAGGCCAGCGATAGCCCAGCAGCCGCGCCACCGCCACCTGCAAGACGCCGGCATCCTTGCGTATCGGGCCGTCAACCGTCCTCTTTGTGCTTTCATCCCAGATCACGGAACCGCAGGGGTGGCCGTGAAAAATCCATTGGGTAGGATCATCGCTGTACGGCCTGGGCAGCCCGTGGGGATAGTTTTCATCCGCCACCTTTTGCCAGCGTTCCAGATCAAAGGGGACTTTGACCAGAGTGGCATTGGTGACTTTCAAGCTTTGATCGATTTGCCGTACAGCTTCATTGTATTCTGGCGAAGAGCAGAAGCACCAGATAGCGGGTAGGTGCGCGGGGTTATGGCTTGTAATAACAGATGTATTATTATCAAAAGCCATCCCTGTATAGAGAGTTACAGGAAGTTTTTGCATTGCGCTAATAACAACACCTTTTTTATCCCATGCATTTGTTTCAAGATTTGTTGCTCCTTTTAATTCTTTTATTGCTCCAGAACAATTACACCATCTAAGTATTGTTTCTTTCCCACCGAAATGGATATTCTTTGCCACAGTTCCACAGTATTGAATCCAAATTTTTTTTAATCCTATCACCTCCCAGAAAAAAAAGCACATCCTTGGCCTATCCCCACATACAAGACCATGATGACTATGTGATAGGTTTTTTAATAAATTGATTGATAATTTTTCTTCCAATCCCACCCGCGCGTCTGGATTTTCCAATTGCTTTGTCTGCTCGATGCTTTGGAGAGATGCAACGCGCAAGGCGTCTGCCTTGGCCTGTGCTGTCGCGGCAGAGGCAACGTCCAGCCCGTGTAAAATATGCGCGGATTTGCTATTTCCCAATAAACCGCCGGAGGGACGGACCTCTCCACGAGAAATAGCCAATAAAATCGCTTTAACTACTTCTCCCGATATCGTTTCAAACGCGCCAGCCCCCAAGCGTGCCAGCAGATGCCAGGTATCCCGTTTGAGCAGCTTTTCCCGAAATTTCTTGTAGGTTGTCAGAAACAGCCAGTTCTGCGGCAGGACAATGGCGGCCGTGCCCCCCTTGGCGCACAGTTTCAGGCTGCGTTCCAGAAACACCGTGGCAAGGTCGTTTTTTGCTTCCGGGTAGTGGGTTTCGCAGAAGGCACGCAAGGTCTCCACCTGTTTGCTCCGTGCCAGATACGGCACATTGGTCATAACCAGAGTATACCTTTCTGCCAGCAGGGCGACAGCTCTGGCCAGCCCCTGGGCGATGACGGCTATCTCCAGTTGGGTGTCGTGCTGTTCCCCCTTTTCGGCAGCTAGGGCCTGCCGCAGGAGCGGCGTCATATCTCTGTGGGCAATATTGGCCGCCATACCTTCCGCAGGAGCCAGCAGACTCCCCAGCACCGGGGCGTTTTGAAATTCGTCGTACAACAGATCAAGAGCGTTGCGCAGCGCCGTATGCGGCTGGGCCAGCGCTGTCCACTGGGCCTTGTCCGCTGTCACCGGCAGGCCGGAGCAGGCCACATTGAGCTCCGGCAGCGGCGTATGGCCCAGAGGCCCGGCCGCAAAGGGGCCCTGCCCGAAGCCCACACCGCCGGAATTGGCAAATCCAAAGGTCGCTGTGGGATTGTCGGGCATGCGATATGTCCAAGCGGCAAAGGCCAGCGCAAAGGCCGCCAGCTTGATGCAGCGTTGATCCAGCTCCAGGCCGTGCAGGTTTTCCCGCAATACGGCATGAACTGCCTCCTTGGCTGACAGTCCATCGAGTACCATACGCATGGGCGCCAGCATATGCAGCGCGGCCACCAGAAAGTGACCGGATCCGCAACACGGATCCAGCAGTTTGAACCGGGACAACGTTTCGGGCCAGTCCTCAAATGTTCCCGCCGCCGGCGTCCATGCGCCGTCCTCCAGCCGGACAAAGCGCAGATAGGTCAGAGGCACGCCGGGAATGGCGGCCTTTTGCCGCAAGTCTTCCTCGCTTGCGGCATTACAGAGGTCATGCTCGGTGAGCCGTTTTGTCGCCCACCAGGCTCCCAGAGTATTGTCCAGAAGGAAGCTGACCATATACGGCTCGGTAAAGAGCTGGGTAACGGCGGGCAGTTCTCGCGCACCGATCTTACCCCCCGATTTGTTGATGCGTTCCTTGTTGTCCGCCTGCCAATATTGATATACCCAGCCCAGACTGTCCGATGTGTGAAACACCTCTTGCGGCAGACCGCTTACCAGATGCTCCAGCTTTTGCTGATGTTCAGGCGGCAGCACCAGTTGGAACACCGGCGAATCCGGGCGAAAAATCTGCGGCAGCATACGGGCGGCAAAGCGGGCGGCCAGCTCCCAACCGTTGGCCGCGCCCTCATCTGCGGCCAGCTCGTCACATTCTTCCAGTGTTATTGACACGGGCTCATCTGGATCGGGATACATAAGGAGGTTGTTTTCGGCCAGGAAGCGGGCAAAAAGCATCCTGTGCCAGTGCTCATAGGCCACTTCTTCGATCAACAGATCCAGCGCTTGCACCTTGTCGCTATGGAGTGGGTCTCCGAGCTGCCGTCCATGTGCCCGTAATTTACGACGCAAGACCCGTTCACCTTCGCTCAGATACTCGAAAGGCGCGGCTTCACCTACGCCCAGCTGCTCCAGAGCGGCGCGGGCAGCGGTCTCCGCTATACTGCGAGCCTTTTTGATGTCGCGTTCCAGCTGAGAACGAAGCGTTTTATCAAGTGTGGGCATTAGGACGGTCTCCTGTCATGCGAAGCAAGATGATGGTCAAGGGACCAGATATAGACGCGATGCCCTGGGTGCTGCGCACACATCCGTTCCCAGTCATGAACAATGGACAAATCCCCAAGCCCCTGTCCCCGCATCGCAACATCGGGGAATGCTGCAAGCCATTCCCGCATAGCGTCCTGCGTCGGGAAAGCTATGGGCGTAAAGGGCGACTTTCCATCCAGAGCAAGTTGAACCTGTTCCACAAAAACAGCAGCAACCTTTCTGCGCTGTTTTCCATCACCATTCTGGGCAATGTGGTTGCCGGTTTCCAGAATGGTTGCCATAGGAAGAAACAGGGATTCTCCGTCCTGAATCTTTTGCTCCAGCTCATCATAAATGGCTGTATGCTGTACATTCATATGGGGCACGTTCAAAATTTCGACAAACACCGAGGTGTCAAGCAAACAGATGCTCATGCCTCCGTCTCCCTGCTCAGTCGCTCCAGCCAGGAAAGTGCCGCCTGTTTGCGATCTTCCTCTGACGTTGTATCCTTCAGAAATTTTTCCAGCCTGTTGCTGGTCATCAGCTGCCCCAGAGAGCCCTGCGCCATCAACTCAGGAAAACGCTTCATGTCCGCCATGCGTACAATGCGGCTGTCCCCATCTTCTGGATTTCTATAGCAGCACAGCACGTCCCCCAGGGCCGTATCGGGGACAGCATCCAGCAAAGCTGGATTATGGGAGGAGATGAGCACACGCAAGCCACGGCGGGAAGCGATATTCTGAATCTGTTTTACCAGAAAATCGGCACGGCTCGGATGGATGCCGTTGTCCACTTCTTCAATAACGACCAGCGCCTTCTCCGGCGCACTGAGCAGCACAGCCCCCACAGAGAGGACTCGCAACGTTCCATCAGACAGCAAAGGCGCGTCTATTTTTTGCGCCTTACTGCCAAAAGATTCGTGCAAACGCACCATAACGTCGTTGCGTTCTGTTGTAATAAAGGAAATATCGGTAATGTCCTGCTCTGGCAAAGAACGGATAAAATCCAGTAAGGTTTGCTTCATCTGCGGCTGCTGACAGAGCTTTGCGAGAACGCTGGAAAGATTTGAGCCGTCTTCCTTCAGTTCGTTGTCCCCAGCAAAAGAATAGCCCCGCATGGTTGCCGGATTGGGATCGAGAAAAACAATATTGCGCAACTGTTCCCGAAAGCACTGGACTACTGCGGGAATCTCTTTTTGCGCACGCGTGTCCTTCTGGAAAAATCTTCCCGGAGTTTCCAGCTGGTAAAATATGGCCTGCTGATTGGTGCATGAAACATGAGGCTTATATTTACCGCGCTTAAAGTTATTGTACATGACGCTGAGCACATTGGTATGCTCTGATTGCAAACCCTCCACACGATAGAGGGGCAGGACTTCCGAAGAAGCGTTGATGGCTTCACCCGTCAGCACAAGCTGGGCATTCGACATCCCGATTTCCAGCTGCAGCTCATTCCAGCTGAGTTCAGGCTCGTCAAGACGGCAACCGATAGTCAACCCCGCAGTCGCATCCTTGAAAAGATCAGCCGCACGGCCACGGATATGGGCATCACCGTTCTGAATAGTGCGCTCGATATCATCCAGACGCATGCCCCTTGCCAGCCAGCTCAAAAGCCGAAAGGCCTCCAGAGCATTACTCTTGCCCGAAGCATTGGGCCCTATGAGAAATGTCATGGAAGCCAGAGGGATAACGGCTTCAACATAACTCTTGAAATTTTTAATGACCAATGACGAGAGCATGAAACCTTCACCCCGGAAATTTTCGGTTTAAAGCATTTTCTCAATGGCAAGGAACCCTAGAGCAATTTCAGTTTGAAATGCTTCGCATTTCCAACCATAAACCATACGGCCTGTCGTTTCGCGGAAAAAACGCGGTTTTTCCGCTCACTTTGGGCCGGGCGGCGCTGTGCCGCCGCCTCGCGTTTCACCTTTTTCAAAGTTGAAACGCTCTAATGAATCATTACAGGGCCGTTTTCCAGTGCTGTTTTAAGCCGCTGTTCAACCTCCTCAAGCCAGGCAGAAATATCTTCATCTGTTTTCAGCATGCGGCGAGGGATCTGAATAAACTGCGTCTGAGGTTCACACAGTTCAGCGGCTTCGCGGACGACGTTGTCAAAGCGGGCGGGCATGGCCGCCACGCGATCGGCAAACATCGAGAGATTGCAGCGGTCCAGCGTTGTCAGCACATCGCTGGCGGACTGCACCTCGACTTTCGGGCGGGCAGCATCATGCAAAGACTGCTCGGATAAAAGCTGATGACGTTGTTCAGGAGTCAGTTGTTGCCAGTTTGCATCACCCGACAGACGTTTCATCCCTTCTTCATGGCGCGCGGAATAGTCGTTTTGAAGCCGATTCAGTTCTTCGCGTAGCAGCTGTGTCAGACTGGCAAGCAAGGGAGCGACCGGGTCTGGTTCTTCAATCAGTAGACGCTGCTGTTTAATCGTCTCTACCTGTGCCTGTAGAGTTTCTGCGGATGAAAGGTTTGCGGCGTGAGCCATCAGGCATGTTACATCGTGCCAGCCGGGCCAGCGCTCGGCAATGCGCCGGCCAAGTGCGGTCCAGGTATCAATGTTGCTTCCCAGCTCTTCCCGCCGGTTGTAGAGGGCAAGTAGTTGTTCATTACCCGAGGCAAGACGAATATCGTCGAGGGAGGTAGTATCCGGTCGGGCCGGTTTTGGAGCCTCGCCGCCAGCCTTATCGGCAAGGTCCATCATGTGTTGCAGAAAGGGGGGCACACTTCCCAACTCTTCACCCTGCCTGGCTGCAATCTCGACCTTCTGCAACAATTTGCGGATCTGGATACGTTGCGCCGTTGAGACGGTCGCGGACTCCACTTTGAACAGCGTCTTGCCGATAGCTTTACGCTCCAGCTCCCTGGGGATTACGGCTTGTCCGCGCTCATCATGCGCTCTGAGCAGTCCGGCAACCAGCAGCACTTGCAAGCCGCCATCCACAGCGTCACGCGACCACCCATAAGGGGCAGATTCAAACTGCGCGCGGATGTCCCCCCCCTTTTTCCCGCCGGCAATAGAGCCAAGAATTGCTTTGCACACTGGGTTTTTCGCGGCCTCGCCGTCATCGCCCACAGCTTTGAGCGCATCGGGAGCGCCTTTCTGAGACTTTTCATAAACCTTGGACCACCCCGCATGATCAGCCATACGGAACTGAGGATAAAGCCGTTGCAGCGCGTTATTGGCGGCATCAAGCACCATATCCTGAAGATCGTTGCCGGGAATCTCATTGCCGCCTCCCTGAAACACACGGGCCCCGGAGAAGGCGTCTCCAAGCAGATCACGAATTTTGCCTTCCGCGTTCTGCTTAGTGGTTTCCATGGCTGCGCGGGCTTCGCTGCCTTCCGGGGTATTGGGCACGCCACGTTTATCCAGCGTCGCACTGGCGGCCTTGTACTCAATGAGGTAATGGCGAAGGTCATCGGCCGAACGCCGGGGGATGAACACAAAAACTGTTGGCGACTGATTGCCCGCCTGCCGCGCATCGGCCCGCACGGAGTTTTCATCAACACTCCAGCCATCGCGCACCCAGACGCAAATACGCCGCTCGGCGTCGGAGGGAAGCTGCGCGTCAAACACAAGGGAAATGTCGCGAGAGACCTTTGAGTCTCCCTGAATCAGTGAAAGCTTGTGCACCATCTCGCCAAAGCGTTTACGAATGCGGTCATCACGTTCGGCTTCAATACGATGAGCCTCGTTGGACAACGCCGCCTTCTGGCTCGCAAATTCGTCATTCCAGGCAGTACTTTCTTCTGTCTGAATGCGATATTCATCTCCCACCATCATCAGGAGAGAGCATTTGTCCAGCAGAGAGGGGAGCTTGCTCCGTAAATTACCACTGCCATGAGGCAGGTCCTCGATCAGCAGATCCGCCAGGGTATCAACAGTGGCGCGAATACCTATTTCATTGTTCTGGCTTTTGAGCTTATTGATAAGAAAGACCAGACCACAGGCGCGAGCCATAAGCTGCTCCTCTTCAGAGCCGTTATGCCAGCGCATGGTCATTTCGTAGACTTTGCGCGGCACCATTCTGGACTGGAGCAATTTGTCGGCGGAGTCAAAATAGAGATAGTCGGCCGCAACAACATGCCCAAGAGGTTCATTCAAATTTGTCTGAATGACCTTGTGGATCATGCTGAGCTGATTGCGGAGCTGACTGTCCGTGCCTGTCTGATCCAAAACCCGCAGCGTGTTTTCCCAAAAACGACGACGTACCGGCAGAATGGGATAATCCTGGGGAAAGTAGGATATGTCATCCTGTCGGTGTCCAATGGTTGTGCCCGCCAGATGCCGGGAAATTTCGCCCAGGTTGGATTGCATTATCTGTTCAATGGGCATTTTGGCTTCCGGCTTCTTGGCCAGAATAACCTGGCGAATAACAGCATCCACATCTGCATCGGAAAGTTCCACCCGGATAGTGAAACGTCCCTCAAGTTTCTTTAGATTACTGGTTCCGGTTACTGCTGTCTGGCCAGTGCCGATGAAAAGCAATTTGCCGCCAATATTCTTGCAGCAGGCCTCCACAGCCTCCTGAACAGCAAT
This sequence comes from uncultured Desulfovibrio sp., assembly GCF_949282365.1. Classification (GTDB taxonomy): domain Bacteria; phylum Desulfobacterota; class Desulfovibrionia; order Desulfovibrionales; family Desulfovibrionaceae; genus Desulfovibrio. The sequence goes on along the minus strand of NZ_CASDOY010000003.1, from coordinate 160,168 downwards.
AGAGCGCTGACTATCTTCTCCGATATACTGTTGTACCTCATCGAGCACCACCAAGGTCAGCGGGAACTTCCCATCTTTTGTCAGGGCCTGCTGAATCGCCTTGAGCATATCATCGCTGGAAACATCCTCCACATAAGGATACAGATTATTCAACGTAGTGACACAGGATTCAGCAGAAGAAAATAGCTTGGGCTTGGTCTGAACAAGTGCTCTATGAAGACTCTCCGCCACATAAAAATTGTCCAGTTCTTCATCCCAGTCACAACCATTCTGCTCCACAGAAGAACGAACCTGGTCATAAATGCCCTCGCGTTTGAGCCACATAACAAAGCGGGCAACCGGATATTGCTCTGGCAGTCCCGCAGATTTGAAAATAATACCTAAAAGTGCCAATCGGACGCTGCCGCTTGCGCCGGCTCCCAATGTGCCGGACGCGGCGTGAAGCCCGCCGTGCCGTTTGGCCTGCGTACTCAGCTCTTTAAGACTATCCCGGATGCCTTGTGGCAAGTTGGCAATGCCACGCGCCGTAGCACCGTCCGCAAAAACCGTATCAACCCAAAGGGCACGCAGCATCTTGACAAGATGAGATTTACCGGAACCATAAAATCCGCTTACCCAGACTGCGGGCTGTTGTGCCTGGTCGATATTTTTGAGGTATGTCTCAAGGATATGTGACATACCTTTTTCATATTGCCCATCGCATACAAAGGTTTCCAGTTCATAGCGAAGGACGTTCAATGCCTGATCGCTGGTATCGTCGTTGACGTTCGCCACCCCCTCATTGACCAGTTTACGGGTGGCCGGGTCCTTCTGGTAAATATCGCGATTCGTCATCATAGCGTCCTCGTTCAATAATCCTTATCCGCAGAGATCGGCACGGCGAGATAGTTCCATCCATCATAGCCATCCAGGAGCCGATAGTTGTTATTTTCATAGCTGCCGGGGAAAAAGACCAGCAGTCGCCCTGTGACCAGCGGGGCCAGTTTGTCAACGACTTCTTTCACCTTCAAAAATCCAAAAATCGAACCGACGCCATTCATTGCCACAACGCTATTAGGAGAGCTGTCAGTTTCCTGAAGAAATATTTCGAACTGCTGAGAAAGAAATACAAGGTATTTCGGCAGGAGCGAGCGGAGCAAGTGCGGCTGCTGGAAATAGCTCTTAGCATATCTTTGCGAGGTGAGCCAGGTTGCAAAAGTATCCGTCAAATCAAAAAGAGCCCAGTCGTGCCCCGCTTGTCGTGTAACAAGTTCAAATTCATCGAGCTTGGCTCTCAAACTGCGTTCTTCGTTTTCTTTATAGATACAGAAGATTACACGCTGCGCCGCCGCGACATCATCGCGCCAGGGGACAGAAATATATTTGTTATAGGATTGTAACAACCGTTTAATTCTGCTCACAAAGCCTCTCCATTTCTTCTTGCTTGATAAGATTTGGAAAAAGCACCTCAATAACATCGCCAACACGCTTAACGCTAATCCACCCCTTGCAGGAGGCTTCTTCGGCAAGTTCTACAGCTTTCATGCAGGAACAATCAAGAATTTTGATATACTCTGTTTGAAAAAGCAAATTTCCACGTACCCCGGTAAGGTAACCAAGGAACAACGCATAAGCGACACTTCCGGCGGTTGCACGTGCGCAAGATCGTACCTTTTTCGAACGTCCCTGAAGGTGTCCCGATTTGGTCCATGTTGAATTTATATTTTGCGCTGTTGATTTCAACGTGGCATTGCTAAATCGTCCAGGCTCCTGAGCGTCGATATAGTCTTCAAGAGATTCTCGTTGAATAACTGCACCTTCTGGACATTTCAAAATAAACTGTGCGGAAGATCGAAATATGGTATCACGAGCATATACACAAAGCATTGCTAATAATGGTTGACCATCAACATCGCGATGCCAAAAATAGAGAAGTGTCCGAAAAAGAACATTGTTTTTATCAAGCGAGTAGAGTTCGACAAGATGCCGATATGTGAGCATACGGGTTTTAGCAGAACGCTTACCAAGACAGTTCTCATCCATAATTGCTTGAAGGTAGGAATCCTTTTCAGCATCAGACCGTTCAACATGAGACAGTAAAACTCTTAAGTCCTCAAGCATCATTGTGCGGGACGTATGAGCGCCTCCGCGTTCAAAGCTGAATCCGAATCGAGATAAATATTTATTCTTTTCCGTCAAATCCATCAAAAAACTCTTTTATTGCTCTTTTGAAGGGCTTTTTAGTCTCGCCTTTGATTTATTAACTATATACTTTTGCCGTCAACCCCGCAATCCGTTCCGCCTGTTTGCGGTGCATCCAGAGCGAAAGCGGACGGTGCAAATCGCCTGAACAGGAACTTTTCATAAAAGGCAACAGTCCGTTCTCCTTTGGCGTCCACCAGAAAGATTGCCCAGGTCAGCTCGTTGCAGCAGCTGCGACGCAGGGCAGCCAGGACAAGCAGGCTCCCCATATGCTGACCTTGAAAGGCGGAAGCCACGGCAAGGCGTCCAAGGCGTATGGCCGGAACAGCAGGATAACGCGGCATGCGGCGAGCCTCGGCTTCCGGTATATTCGTCAGAAGCACCGAGGCCGCCGCCAGTGTGTAAAAGCCGATGACCTTGTCGGGAGTCTGCGTGTCGCTGGCAATAACAACAGTCGCAAAGCCCCGCTTTTGATCCTGTCCGGCCTGCATTCGCCAATAGACATCCAGATTCTTGTTTCCGCAGCTAAAGCCGTCGCGCGACAGCCCCACAGGCAGCAGACGAAAAAGCAGATTCAGCGGCTTTCCACCCGCTACGCGTATTCGGATGACAGCTTTTCAAGCAAGGACGACGGGGCTTCCGTTTCTTCCGACAGCAGCGCGGCGGCAAGGGTACGCTGATCTTCAGAGCGCAAGGCGCACAAGCGACTGCTCCGCAATGACCTGCCCCGCCTTTTCCAGCGCCGCCGCAATCAGAAAATCGGTGCGGGTGCGCCCCTGCATGGCGGCGGCACGGTCTATGGTCTCGCGTACAGACAAGGGGATCCAGGCATCAATACGCGACATGGGAATATCTGTAGTCAAAGACATGGCTTTCCTCCTTACTGATTGAATACGGAATTTATCCGTACAAGGCAAGCATCCTTGAGTGGGCTGTATATCCGTGTCCCCCGCTTCTCCGTCCGTCACACCCGCAAAAGTGCCGAAAGCGGGAAGGCGGTCAAGGCTTCCCCTGCGGGCCGCTGCGCGGGCCTTGACCGCCTTCCCTTGCTTCCGGCAATAAATACTCGCGGGCGACGGACGAGGAAGCCTCCGGCGGGGGCTCTGTCAAAGGAATCTGGCGACTGATTGCCACCAGACAGCGAGAATCTGACGCAGTAGGAATTGACGGCAGAAACGCCTGCTCATGGGAAATAGCAGGCTTTTCTGAGCGTCCAGAGATGTGCAAAAAAATATTTTCAGATTTTTTACCGTATTGAGGTATCTGGAGAGGTATTGCAGTTGAAAACTTAATAAAAACTTATAAAAATCAGTGTATTATATTGACAGGGCTTATCCCCTTGGGGACGCCAACAAGAAGGAAATAAGGCACTTGCAGCAATGCAGGTGCCTTTTTCGTTGTGGGGCAAATCTGCCCCACTATCCGCCCCGCAAGAAAAATTTTTTTTACGATATTCCAAAAATTTTGTATTCGATGAAGACGCTTCAACGTCATTCCTTCCCTGTCTGATTTTCTTTTGCATCTTTTGTCAAACAGGTCGATGATGGCGGCACATCTTTTTCTTCCTGATGGCAATATTCGCAATGTTCTTCATGCGATTCCTCGACTCGCAACATGCGATAGCCTACCCCGACATGCGTCTTGATATAGCAGCATTGCCCCGAAGTCTTTTCCAGCTTTTTGCGCAGCGTTGCCATGAACACTCGCAGGGATGGGAGGTTCTGATCCAGCGAACTTCCCCACACGGATTTCAGGATATATTTGTATGTCAGGACTTTGCCGACATTGCGGGCCAAGAGACACAACAGTTTGTATTCCATGGGGGCCAGATGAATTTCCGTTCCTGCCACAGTAACGCTGCCGGCGGCGTAATCCAGGGACAGGACTCCGTTGACAAAGGTGCTTTTGTCTTCTTCCGACCGGCTTCGCGTATAGCGCACCCGGCGCAGGGCCGCACGCACGCGGGCCAGCAGCTCGTCCACGCTGAAGGGCTTGGTCAGGTAGTCGTCGGCACCGGCATCCAGAGCCGCAATCTTGTCATCCTCCTCGCTGCGTGCACTGACCACGATGATGAACATCATGCTCCAGCGGCGTACCGTCCTGATGAGCTCCACCCCGTCCATATCCGGCAGCCCCAGATCCAGTAAAACAACATCTGGACTATTGCGGGTGATTTCCGCGATGGCCGCCCGTCCCGTGGAAACCGTGACATGCTCCAGTTGCTGCTGTTCCAGAGTGGTGGATACCAGCGAGCGAATTGCCTTGTCGTCTTCCACTATCAATATCCGTTCCTGCGGGGTCTCGGCTCCATCTTCATAGGGGGCTGTCATGCCTGCTCCTTCCTGAGAACCTGCGAAGACTCTCCAAGTTCTCGTCGCAAGTTAAAAAAGAAGACCGTACCATGCGGCCTGTTTTCCCGAATGCCGATCTCACCGCCCATGGCCCGGACGATGCTGCGGCAAAGGGCCAGACCGATGCCCATACCTCTTCTGCCGTCCGCCTTGCCGGCACTGGTCGTATAGAACATTTCGAACACATGCTCCCGCTCTGCCGGAGGAATGCCGCAGCCCTCATCGGCCACTTCCAGCACCACATCGTCCCCGCGGGCAAAGCTCCTGACCGTGATGGATGTTTCAGGATCGGAATGCTGGATGGCGTTATTCAGCAGATTGACGAGCACCTGGACGGTCAGACGTACATCCATATGCGCCAGCAGCAGCTCCTCCGGAAATTCCGTCCGCAGCGTCCGTCTGCCTGCGCGTTGGCGTACAGCCTGCAGGGCCTCCTGCACCACATCCTCCACCACCTCCGCTTCCATGCGCAACGCAAACTTGTTCTGCTCCAACCGTGTCAGGGAAAGGATGTTCTCCACCATGGAAACGAGGTAGCGGGCATCCTCACCAATGGCCTCGGCCAGTTCCCGGCGATTTTCCGCAGGCAGATAATCAGCGTTGGCTGCCAGCATTCCCGCATTGCCGCAAATGGAAGTCAGGGGAGTACGCAAATCATGCGAAATCGTCCGCAGAACGTCTGCCCGCAACTTTTCCTGGCGAGCATTGGCCCGGATCTCTTCATTGGCGTGCAACAACCGAGTCTTTTCAATGGCCAGGGCGCATTCGCCGCTCAGCGCGCTTACCAGATTATTGTCGATAATGTCATTGAGCTTTTCCTGCCCCGCAGATACAAAGCCCAGCACGGCAAAAACCCCGCTCTGGCCGCTGATCGGGATATAGCGGCAGCGGGCCCCGGAAAGCGTATCGGTTCCGTTCCCGGCACTCTTGTTGTTTTTGGCCACCCAGCGGGCCACGCTTTTTTCTTCCGAAGCCCCCGTAAGGGTCGCCACGGAACCGCGGACATCCCGACCGCCAGACGGGACGCAATAGATCTCTGCCGGTTGCAGCTCCCCTTTGCGAACCGGATAGCAGATAACATGACAGCCCAGTATGGAGCGCAACTGTCCGGCAAGCTCGGTCAGCATGGCATCTTCGCTGGAAGCCTGCTGCAACTTGCGGCTGCCTGTCAGCAAAAGCTCGTTGTACAGGGCCCTGCGCTGGCTCTGCCTGGCATGGCTGTGAGCCCGGCTCGTCAGGGTGCTGGCCGAAAACACCGCCAGGAACATGAAGGCAAACGTGACCAGATAGCTGATGTCATAGACAGTGAAGCTGTAGAACGGCGGCACGAAGAACCAGTCGAACAGCAGCACGCTGATGGCGGATGCCGCCACGCCATACCAGGGGCCCACAGTCAAGGCCGCCGTCAGCAGTACGCCGAACATGTACACGCTTGTCAGACCGATGTCATGTACGCCGCCAACGCGCAGCAGCCAGCTCAGGAAGGTGCAGCCTGCCAGGATAAGTGCCGTGATCCCCCATTGGCGGCCTGAAGCCGGCGCTGTGCCGAACAGGCTGACCAAGAGGTTTTTATGAATGCTGCGAGCCTGCCGCAGCCGCTTGAGCGTTCGCGCGTCGGGGATGATATAGGTATCTATCTCCGGTGCCAGCTCGGCAAGCCGTTCCACCAGGGTCGGTTTGCTGTGGAACAGGCCCTTGCTCGCGGGCGAGCGGCCTATCACGATCTTGCTGACGCCATTGAGCCGGGCGTATTCGGCGATGAGCCCGGGGATGTCCCGCCCCAAGGATCTGACGACGGTGGCGCCAAGCTGTTCCGCCAGTTTGGCATTGCCCAGCAGCGCGGAATCCGTGCCGGCCCGCGCTTCCTCGGTACGGATGTGGAGCGCGGTAAAATCGGCATGGAAGGCCTCGGCCATGCGGGCCGCCGTTCGGATGACGCGGGCGTTGCTGGGTGCGCCGGAAAGACAGATGAGGATATGTTCTTTGACGACCCGCCGTTTCTGGCCCAATTGAGAGCTTTCTTCACGCGCCAGATGGTTGACCCGGTCGGCCATGCGACGCAAGGCGATCTCGCGCAGGCCGGTCAGGTTGCCGGGGAGAAAAAAGTTCTCCAGCGCCCGGACGGCCTGTTTTTCGCGATAAATTTTCCCTTCCTTGAGGCGCAGGACGAGTTCCTGGGGCTCGATGTCCACCAGTTCCACCTGGTCGGCCCTGTCGAACACGCCATCAGGCAGACGCTCGCGCACGACAACGCCTGTGATGGACGCCACCAGATCATTGAGGCTCTCCAGATGCTGGACATTGACCGTCGTCCAGACCGAGATCCCTGCCTGCAGGACTTCCTCCACATCCTGATACCGCTTCAGGTTGCGGCTGCCGGCGGCATTCGTATGGGCCAGCTCGTCAACCAGCAGGACATCAGGCTTGCGGGCCAGGGCCGCATCCACATCCAGTTCATGAAGCTCCACGCTCCGGTAGGTTATCTTGAGCAGCGGCAACCGCTCCAGGCCTCTCACCAAAGCAGCCGTCTCGGGCCGGGGATGTGGCTCGATATAACCGGCTACGACATCCACGCCCTGCTTTTGGGCCGCATGCGCGGCCTCCAGCATGGCATATGTCTTGCCGACGCCGGCCGCATAGCCGAAAAATATCTTTAATTGTCCCCGGGAAGGCCGGGGATGGATGCTTTCCAGGGACATTGTGCACCTTTCACTTTATGCAGGTAAAAAACAACAGGGCATGGCGCGGCAGCTTGCTGTCCGGCATTCCCTCCTGCATGTTAAAAATAAGGCAAGAGTCGCGTCCCGGCATTGTTACCGGGACGCGACTACCGCCCTCGTGCGGCAGCAGAGGTATGCCGCACGGGATCTTCCTACTGCCTGCCGGCAAGCAAGCCGAGTTCCTTGGCGATATCCAGATTGACCAGCAGGACGTTGACGGTCTCGCCACCGAAAACACCGAGGAATTTGCCCTGTGTGTGCTTTTTGACGATATCTTTCAGATGATTTTCTGACAAGTTCGTCGCTTTGACCAGAGCAGGGATCTGGACAGCAGCGGACGCAGGGCTGATGTACGGCTCAAGACCGGAACCCGGCGCAGTCAGCAGATCTGTAGGAATGTCTTCTTTTTTGACATCAGGGTTGGCTTCCAGGAAAGCCGCCATGTCTTTTTTCACACGTTCGACCAGCGCGGGATTGGTAGCCGCAAGGTTCTGGGAACCGGAAGCCACACCGGCATAGCTGCCGCTGTCTTTATCGGCCTGGGTGTAGGTATTGTAACTGACAGCCGAAGGACGGCATTTCATGAAACGGGGGTCCGTGAAATCCTGGCCTACCAGACGGGAGCCCACAGCCTGTCCGTTGACGGTTACCAGACTGCCGGCAGCCTGATGCGGGAAAAAAGCCTGGCCGAGACCCGTCATGAGTAGCGGATAGGCCAGGCCGCAGATCAGCATCAGTACGAGAGTCAGCATGAGGGGTTTGTATATTGCGCGCAGCAGAGAAAACATTTTGGTCTCCTGTTCCGCACAGGGGCGGAGGAACGTTGAAAGCGTAATCGCCGTTGGCGGCCGCTCCCCCGGGATCGGCCGCAGGTACCATGTTACATGCCGAGACCGGCCAGGAAGGGGCTGATGGCAAGGTCGATGAGCTTGATGCCCGCGAAGGGAACGGCCACGCCGCCAAGGCCGTAAACCAGCATGTTGCGGGTCAGCATCTTTTCAGCCCGCATGGGCTTGTAGGGGACGCCGCGCATGGCCAGAGGGATCAGGCAGGGGATGATGACGGCATTGAAAACGAGGGCCGACAGGATGGCGCTGAGCGGAGTGGCCAGCCCCATGACGTTCAGGACGCTCATCTGCGGGAAGACCACCATGAACATGGCCGGGATGATGGCAAAGTATTTGGCGATGTCGTTGGCGATGCTGAAGGTCGTCAGCGAACCGCGGGTGATGAGGAGCTGCTTGCCGATCTCCACCACATCCAGCATCTTGGTCGGATCGGAATCCAGGTCCACCATATTGGCGGCTTCCTTGGCGGCCTGCGTGCCGCTATTCATGGCGATGCCCACATTGGCCTGAGCCAGGGCGGGAGCGTCATTGGTGCCGTCGCCGGTCATGGCGACGATCTTGCCGGCGGCCTGCTCGGACTTGATGGCGCGGATCTTGTCCTCGGGCTTGCATTCGGCGATGAAGCTATCCACGCCGGCTTCCTGGGCGATGGTGGCGGCTGTCAGGGGGTTGTCGCCGGTGCACATGATGGTCTTGATGCCGATGGCCCGCAGGCGGGCAAAGCGTTCCACCAGACCGGCCTTGATGGTGTCCTTGAGGTAGATGACGCCAAGGATGCGGTTATTGACGGAAACGACCAGAGGCGTGCCGCCCTTTTCAGCCACAAAGTTGACGCTGGTTTCCAGCTCGAAGGGCACCCGACCGCCCTGCCCGCTCACAAAGGCCCGGATGGCGTCGGCGGCCCCCTTGCGGATACGGGTGCCGTCGGGCAGATCCGTACCGCTCATGCGGGTCTGGGCGGTGAAGGGCATGAAGTTCAGCTCGCCGTCCGGGGCTTTGCACTTGCCGATCAGTTTCTCGCCCAGCTCAACGATGGACTTGCCTTCAGGCGTATCGTCTTCCAGCGAACACAATACGGCATAGCGGACAAGTTCGTTCCTGTCCGTCCCGTCCACGGGCAGGAAGTCGGAAGCCATGCGATTGCCGTAGGTGATGGTGCCGGTCTTGTCCAGGATCATGGTGTCCACATCGCCGCAAACTTCCACGGCCTTGCCGGACAGGGCAATGACGTTGAAGCGGGCCACACGGTCCATGCCGGCGATACCGATGGCGGAAAGCAGGCCGCCGATGGTGGTGGGGATCAGGCAGACGGTCAGGGCCACCAGCGTGGAGATGGGCAGGGTCACGCCGCTGTAGCGGGCCATGGGGTACAGACTGACCACCACGATGAGGAAGATGATGGTCAGGCTGACCAACAGGGTGTTCAGGGCAATCTCGTTTGGCGTTTTTTGGCGGGAAGCGCCTTCCACCAGGGAGATCATCTTGTCCAGAAATGATTCGCCGGGGTTGGACGTGATCCGGATTTTTAGCCAGTCGCTGACCACGGTGGTGCCGCCGGTCACGGAGCAGAAATCGCCGCCGCTTTCCTTGAAGACGGGCGCGGATTCACCGGTGATGGCGGATTCGTCCACCGAAGCCACGCCTTCCACCACGTCGCCGTCGTTGGGGATCAATTCGCCGGCGTTGACCAGCACCAGATCGCCCTTTTTCAGTTCGCCGGCGTTGACGAGCTTTTCGGAGCCGTCTTCGCACAGCAGACGGGCCTGCATATCGCGCCGGGTCTTCTTCAGGCTCTGGGCCTGGGCCTTGCCGCGTCCTTCGGCCACGGCTTCGGCGAAGTTGGCGAACAGCAGGGTCACCAGCAGGATGGCCGAAACGATGATGTTGTACGTCCGCAGGTGTTCGCCGCCTTCGCCGCCAAAGAGATGGGGGGAGAAACACAGCAGCAGGGTCACGAAAAAGCCGACTTCCACCACGAACATGACAGGGTTGCGCATCATGTACAGCGGGTTCAGCTTGATAAAGGCGTTCACAAGGGAGGACGTGAGGATATCCGCAGTGATGAAAGCGGTTTTTCTTTTATTGCTCATGGGTTGAATCCTCCTAGCCCCACAGGATCATATGTTCCGCGACAGGGCCCAGGATAAGCGCGGGAAAGAAGGTCAGCGCGGCGATGATCATCACGACCATGAACAGGGAGATCGTGAAGGTGCCGCTGTCGGTGCAGAGCGTACCGGCGGATTCGCTGACCGCCTGCTTGGCCATGAGCGATCCCGCGATGGCCAGCGCCAGGACGATGGACAGGTAGCGGCCAAAGAACATGGCCAGACCGGCGGTGACATTCCAGAAGACCGAGTTGTCGGCCAGGCCTTCAAAACCGGAACCGTTGTTGGCTGCCGAGGAGGCGTACTCGTACAGCACCTGGCTCAAACCATGAGGGCCGGGATTGGTGATGCCGGCCAGACCGTCAGGCACGGACACCGCCAGGGCGGAGAAGCCCAGAATCAGCAGAGGGTGGATGATGATGCACAGGGCCGTCAGTTTCATCTCCCGACCTTCGACCTTCTTGGCCAGATATTCGGGAGTGCGCCCCACCATCAGGCCGCAGATGAAGACCGTCAGGATCACATAGAGCAGCATGTTGACCAGCCCCACGCCTTCGCCGCCGAAGACGAGGTTGAGCATCATGTTGAACAGGGGCACCATGCCGCCAAGGGGGGTCAGGGTGTCGTGCATGTTGTTGACCGTCCCCGTGGTGAATGAGGTCGTCACCGTGGTGAACAGGGACGACTGGGCGATGCCGAAACGCAGTTCCTTGCCTTCCATGCTGCCCATGTCCTGGCTCAGGCCGGCCTGTTCCAGCCGGGGGTTGCCGGCCAATTCGGACAGGTAGCAGACAGAAAGCCCGATAAGGAAGATGGCGAACATGACCGCGAACACGGGACGGGCCTCACTGCCCATACTCCAGCTTCTTGTCTCTCCGCTCTTTTTGCGGCGGTCACGCACCATCAGGCCGAACATCACGACAAAGGCGCCGGGAAGCAGCATCATGGAAAGCATTTCCAGCATGCTGGTAAACACGGTGGGGTTTTCCAGCGGAGTCGTGGAATTGGCCCCCAGGAAACCGCCCCCGTTGGTGCCCAGGTGCTTGATGCTGACCAGGGAGGCTATGGGCCCCATGGCGATATCCTGATATTTGCCTTCGATGGTCTGCACGGTCACATTGGCAGAGAAGTTTTGGGGGCAGCCCTGCCACACCAGCACGAGGGCAACGACGATGGACAGCGGGAGCAGCACACGGGTAATGTTGCGTACCAGATCCCGGTAGAAGTTGCCCAGGCCCACCCCCTGATCGGCCAGGCCGCGCACAAAGGCCATGACCACTGCGCCACCCGTGGCGGCAGAGGTGAACATCATGTAAATGATGACCACCATCTGGCTCAGGTAGGACAGGCCGGACTCACCGGAATAATGCTGGAGGTTGGTGTTTGTCATGAAGCTGATGATGGTGTTGAACGACAAACTGGCTTCCATGCCCCCAATGCCGTTGGGATTGAAGAAGGGGATGAACTGGATGCGCAGGATCAGATAGCCGACAAAGATCATCGCCGCGTTGGTCGCCAGCAGGGCCAGCACATATTGCTTCCAGTTCATGTCACAGTCATCTATACCGCAGATGCGGTAGATGATGCCGTCAAACCTGTCGAACACAGGGTCACAAAACGTCTTTTGATTGGTGGCGATGTGATAAAGATATTTCCCCACCGGAAAAATCACGGCCACAAAGACAGCCAAAAACAGTGCGAACTCAAGCATCGTTCTTGTCCTCTCGGCGTTAAAATTTTTCCGGATTGGCCAGTGCATACGTCAGGTACAGCGCCAGGGCCAGAATCAGGATTCCAAGCAACAACATGATACGCTCCTATTCCTTGTCCCCTTGGGCGTCGCACCAGGCAGCCAGCGCTACGACAAGAAGAAAACAGACGATCAGTGTTCCCGTCATGACAAAATCCATTTCAACCGCTCCTTTGTACATTGCAGCATATCTGCAACCTGTCTGTCCGACGAACGCGTTCATGGCAGACACAGGGAACGGGTAGCAAGACAGAGATAAAAATAGTGTAAAAAAATGGGATCAGATATTAAAAATATATAAAAATGATCCTCAGCCCATCTGAAAAACTCGGGATGCGACTTGCGGGCATCAGGTGATGCCCACTCGCAAATAAAAGATGTCAGACTGCCCCTCCCGGCATGGCAGTAGCTGGAGCTATTCGAGCGTGCTACCTTTGAAAAAGGTAAGGGGCTGTCCTAGCTAAGGGGAATTAGCCAGGACAGCCCCTACTTTTTTGGCCGGCCCATCCGCTGACACCCCGCAGCGGCAGGCAGGCAGTGCCTCCAGACGTGTCGTGACCTCTGCGGAGGACGGACAGGATACCTTGAGCCGCTGAGGCAGATGGCCGCCACCCTTCATGGCGGGCCCTTTTGGCCGCGCATCATGCCTTTGTAAAATCCCCGTCCCGGGTTTACCATCAGAGCGCACCTATCCGGCGGCACAGGGCCTGCTGCCAGCCCCACCCCCGTCACCACAACCGTCATCCCCATGCCGCAGACAGCCGCCCAGCACACCCCCCTCGTCATCTCCGCCAGCCGCGCCACGGATATCCCCGCCTTCCACGGGGACTGGTTCATGGCCCGGCTGCGGGCGGGCTTCTGCCGCCGGCGCAATCCCTTCAACAGCCGGCAGGAAAGCATCATCTCCTTTGCGCGCACCCGCGTCTTCGTCTTCTGGAGCAAGCATCCCGCGCCCTTCGTGCCGCATCTGGCGGAGATCGCGGCCACGGGGCGGCAGTTCTACTTCCAGCATACCCTCAATGATTACGAGGCCGAGGGCCTGGAGCCCGGTCTGCCCTCCCTGCAGCGCCGTCTGGACGGTTTCAAACGACTGGCGGACACGCTCGGCCCGCAGCGCGTCGTCTGGCGTTGCGATCCCCTCATCCTGGGCGGCGGCCTGGGCGTGGAACGCCTGCTGGAGCGCCTGGACCGGCTGGGGCGGGAGCTTGCCCCGTACACGGAAAAGCTCGTCTTCAGTTTCGTGGACATGTACCGCAAGACCGCCACGGCCCTGCGCAGGCTCGATCCCGGCTACCGCGCGCCCACGGCGGACGAGATGCGGGAGCTGGCCCGGGGCATCGCCGCCCTGAACCGGGGCTGGCCGCACCGGCTGGAACTGGCCACCTGCGCCGAAGGCCTGGACCTGAGCGCCTTGGGCATCCGCAAGAACAGATGCATCGACGCTGCCCTTATCCGTCGCCTTTGCCCGCAGGATGAACTGGTGCAGGCCGAACTGGCCCCCCGGCGGCAGCTTTCCCTCCTGCCCGGCTTGGAAGCGGCCCCGTCCGTCCCCCGGGACACGGGCCAGCGGCCGGACTGCGGCTGCATGCCCAGCAAGGACATCGGCGCCTACGATACCTGCCCGCATTTCTGCGTCTACTGCTATGCCAACCGCTCGGAACGGGCGGTGCGTGCCAACCTGCAACGCTGCCGCCGGCATCCCGGAGAGCGGGAGAGCCTGCTGCCCTAGCTCCCGTAGCCTTGCGGACCGGGCTTCTGGCGCACGCCCTGCCCTTCGGCATGCCGGGCCGTGGGCAAGGACGCGGGCCGCTGCCGCCCGCAGCCTGCCGGCGTCCCTGTTTGCGGTTTGCGCCATTTCCGTCCACGCTTTGCCGCCCCCTGCCCGCCCCCTTGCGCAACAGGGCGATTTTCTGCATCCTTGTGGCCTCGTTCCCGGTCGTCATCTCTGTTTTTTCGGCAGGATATTTTTATGGAGACAATCCGCTGGCACATGAGCCCCGCCGCCATCGAGCAGGAGAGCTTCCGCCGCATCGAGGCGGAATGCGATCTGCACCGCACCCTGCCCGCTCCCTACTGGCGTGTGGCACGCCGCCTCATCCACACCACGGCGGACATCAGCATCGCGGACACACTGGTCTTCCGTCACGATCCGGTAACGGCCGGTCTGGCGGCCCTGCGCCGCAAGGCGCCCGTCTTTTGCGATTCACAGATGCTGCGTTCCGGCATTTCCCTGCCCAGGCTGCGCGGCCTCCATCCGGCTTACGGTCCGGAAGACCTGCACTGCCACATCGCGGACCCCGACGTGGTGGAGCGCGCCCGCGCCCTGGGCCAGACCCGTGCCCTGTGCAGCGCGGAAAAGGCCCGCCCCCTGCTGGACGGCGGCATCGTGCTCATCGGCAACGCGCCGCTGGCCCTGGCCCGCATCGCCCGCTACATCCTTGAGGACGGTATCCGCCCGGCGCTGGTGGTGGGCATGCCCGTGGGCTTCGTGAACGTGGTGGAATCCAAGCAGCTGCTGGCCCGCTGCCCTGTGCCCCAGATCGTGCTGGAGGGCCGTCGCGGCGGCAGCGCCCTGGCCGTCACCACCCTGCACGCCATCATGGAGAGCGCCTAGACCGTCATGGCCCGCAAAGATCGCACCTCGCTGCGCTGGGGCTATTCCACCGGCGCCTGCGCCGCCGCGCTGGCCGTGGCCTGCTGGCAGGCCCTGCGCACGGGCCGCGCCCCGGCCCAGGTGGACATCCTGTTCGGCGACGGACGGGAGCGCCTGCTGCCCCTGAGGCCGCCCGCTCCGGGACGCATGGCCGAAATGGTCAAGGACGGCGGCGACGACCCCGACTGCACGCACGGCGCGGTCCTGTTCGCCCGGCTGGCCGCCTGCGCGCCGGACGCGGCCCGGCCCGAGGACATCCGCCTGCCTGTGGGCGCGGCCACGCTCATCCTGCGCGCCGTGGAGGGCATCGGCCTGTGCACGCGGCCGGGACTGGACTGCCTGCCCGGTCGCTGGGCCGTCAGCGGCGGGCCCCGGCGCATGCTGGCGGAAAACCTGCGCCGCGCGGGCATGGCCTCCGGCTGCTGGCTGCTGGAACTGGGGGTGGAGAACGGCGCGGCACTGGCCCGCCACACCCTCAACCCGCGGCTGGGCGTGGAAGGCGGCATCTCCATCCTGGGCAGCACCGGCCTGGTGCGGCCTTACAGCCACGCCGCATATGTGGAGACCGTGCGCCTGTGCGTGCAGGCCCGGCAGCGCGCGGGCGGCCGCGGGATGGTCTTCTGCACCGGCGGCCGTACCCGGGCGGGGGCCCGCCGGCAGCTGCCCCAGTGGCCGGAAAGCGCGTTCGTCTGCATCGGGGATTTCATCGCCCACTGCCTGGGCATCGCCGCCCGCCACCAGATGCAGGAGGTGGCCGTGGCCTGCATGGCGGGCAAGCTCTGCAAGTATGCCGCAGGCTTCGCCAATACCCACGCCCATCAGGTGGAACAGGACATGGACCTGCTGCGCCGCCAGGTGCGGGCCTGCCTGCCCGGCGAAGACGCCCTGCACACGTCCCTGCGCCGGAGCGCCTCGGTGCGCGAGGCCCTGCTGGCCCTGCCCGCGGCAGCGCGTCTGCCCGTTTTGCGCGCCCTGGCCCGGGCGGCGCTGGAGCAGTTCGCCCGCCGGGTCCCCGGCATCCCGGTCCTGCGGCTGCTGGTCTTCGATTTTGACGGCCGCTTCCTGTTCCGGGAAGAACGGCTCGCGGCGCCGGGCGCGGCTGACGATCCGGCGGCAGGCAGCCCGGACGCCACAGGCGCCCAGGATGCCCCGGACGGTACGAATGCCCCGGACGACCCCGACGCCACGGACGCCGAAGCCCTCCCGGACATCGGCCCCCGTTATTTCATCGACAGGCCCTGAACGCTCCGCGTCAGCAGGCCGCACTGCCCTTTTGCGAGTTTGCCCATGAACATGCCCTGTGTGGAAATCGTCGGCGCCGGTCCCGGCGCGGAAGACCTCATCACCCTGCGCGGCCTGCGGGCCCTGCAGGAAGCCGATCTGGTGGTCTATGCCGGTTCGCTGGTCAATCCCGCCCTGCTGCGCCACTGCCGCCCCGGCTGCCGCTGCCGGGACAGCGCCTCCATGACGCTGGCGGAACAGGTGGCCGTCATGAGCGAAGCCGCCCTGGCCGGGCAGCGGGTGGTGCGCCTGCACACTGGCGATCCCGCGCTCTACGGGGCCGTGGACGAACAGATCCGGGAGCTGGCCGGCAAGGGAATCACCGTGCGCATCACGCCCGGCGTGAGCAGCGTGTTCGGCGCGGCCGCCGCCCTGGGCTGCGAACTGACCAGCCCGGGAACGGCCCAGAGCGTGGTCCTGACCCGTACCCCCGGCCGCACGCCCATGCCCGGGGGCGAAAGCGCCGCCGCCTTCGCCCGCACCGGGGCCACCCTGGTCTTCTTCCTCAGCACGGGCAGGCTGGCCGCGCTGCTGAAGGATCTGCAGGAAGCGGGCGGCCTGGCCCCGGAGACGCCCGCCGCCGCCGTCTACCGCGCCACCTGGCCCGACGAGCAGGTGGTGCGCGGTACGCTGGCCGATCTGGCCCGCAAGGTGGAGGAGGCCGGTTTCCGGCGGCAGGCCCTGATCCTGGTGGGGCGCGCACTGGCCGCCCCGGCGGCGGCCTCCCGCCTCTATGACGGGGATTTTTCCCACGGCTACCGCAACAGCCTGCCCGACGAGACCTTCCACGGCTCCTGCGCCCTGTACGCCACGAGCCCCGCGGGACTGGCACAGGCCCGTACCCTGGCCGCCGCGCTGGCGCAGGAAGGGACGCCCCC
This sequence comes from uncultured Desulfovibrio sp., assembly GCF_949282365.1. GTDB lineage: Bacteria > Desulfobacterota > Desulfovibrionia > Desulfovibrionales > Desulfovibrionaceae > Desulfovibrio. The sequence continues at coordinate 143,401 of NZ_CASDOY010000003.1, read as the reverse complement.
ACCCGTCATCTTCAGCACCTGCCCTGACGCTGCCGCGGGCGATGGTCACACGCCCGCCCCGGTGCGCGTCGCGGACGCGGCCGCTGCTCTGGCCGGCGCCCTGCCCCGCTTCGACGCCCATATCATCCTGGGCACGCCCCGCCAGGCCCTGCCCCTGCTGCCGTCCCCGTCCGGCATCCCGGCCACGGCGGCCGTCATCTGCTGCGCCGGGAGCGGCCGCCATGCCGTCTGCCTGCTGGATGGCCCGCATCAGGCCGGGGACCGCCTGGCCCGGCGCGTGGCCCGCATCACCGGCGGTCTGGCCGTCACCGGCCCGGCAAACGGCGATGAGGACCCTGTCGCGTCCACCGCGCCCGCCCCTGCCACGGCCTCCCCTGCGGCGTCCGCTCCGGGCCCTTCCCCCACGCTTCTCGACGCCGCGCATCCCAACGCCGCGCCGTCCGCGCAATGCGGCGAGCTGCTGGTGCTGGGCCTGGGCTCCGGCGATCCCGGGCAGCTCACGCCCGAAGCGGACGCCGCCCTGCGCCGCTGTGACGTGGTGGCCGGTTACAGCAAATATCTGGACCTCATCCGGCCGCGCCTCCGCGGCAAAGACTGTATCGAGACCGGCATGAAGGGCGAGGTGGAGCGCTGCCGCCGGGCCCTGGCCGCCGCCGCTGCCGGGGCCACGGTCTGCATGGTCTGCTCCGGCGATCCGGGCATCCTGGCCATGGCCGGGCTGCTGTTCGAGCTGCGCGCCCGCGAAACGGCCTTCCGCGCCCTGCCCATCCGCGTGCTGCCCGGCATCACGGCCGCCAGCACGGCCGCCGCCGCTCTGGGCGCGCCCCTGCAGAACGGTTTTTGCCTGGTCAGCCTCTCCGACCTGCTGGTGCCCGCCGACGAAGTGCGCCAGAACCTGCACGCCGTGGCCGGCTCGGCCCTGCCCGTGACCCTTTACAATCCTGCGGGCCGCAAACGGCGGCAGCTGCTGGGAGAGGCGCTGGCGATCTTCCGTGAGGCGCGCGGCGACGACATCCTCTGCGCCTGCGTGCGCCATGCCGGCCGTGCGCAGGAAGAACGCTGGACCGGCCGTCTGGCCGACCTGCCCGCCGATGACGTGGACATGTCCACTCTGGTGCTCATCGGCAGCCGCCGCACGGTCATGGATCAGGGCGCGCTCTTCGAGGCGCGCGGCTATGCGGAAAAATATCTGGACAGGGACGCGCCCGCGTCCCCGGCGGACGGTCGCTGATGTCCGCCTTCCACGCCTTTTGTCTGGCCGCGGCCCGCTCCGGCGAGGGCAAGACCGCCGTGGCCGTGGCCCTGATGCGGGCCCTCACGCGCCGGGGCCTTGCGGTGCAGGGCTGCAAATGCGGGCCGGACTATATCGACCCCACCTTCCATGCCCTGGCCACGGGCCGCCCGGCCTGCAATCTGGATACCTGGATGATGGGGGAAGACGGCGTGCGCGCCCAATGGCGGGCCTGTGCGGCGGATGCGGACGCCGCCGTCTGCGAGGGCGTCATGGGCCTGCTGGACGGCCGCGCCCCGGACGACCTTTCCGGCAGCACCCTGGACTGCGCCCGCGTGCTGGGCCTGCCCGTGCTGCTGGTGGTCGATACGCGGGGCATGGCGGCCTCGCTGGCGGCCCTGGTGGACGGCTTCCGGCGGCAGGCGGCGCGCCACGGCGTACGGCTGGCGGGCGTCATCGCCAACCGTACCGGCAGCGCCCGTCACACGGCCCTGCTGCGTGCGGCCCTGGACCGGGACGGCCTGCCCCCCCTGCTCGGCGCTCTGCCCCGACACGAGGCCTGCCGCATCCCCAAGCGCCAGCTGGGCCTGCTGCCCGCCGCCGAGACCGCCTGCGACGCCGCCTGGACGGACCGTCTGGCCGCGCTGGCCGAAGATCATCTGGATATGGAACGCCTGCTGGCCCTGACGCGGCAGCCCCGCCCGCTGCCGCCGCCCAGGCCCGCCGCGGCCGGTTGTCGCCGCCGTCTGGCCGTGGCCCGGGACGAGGCATTCTGTTTCTATTACCACGCCAATGAGGAGGCCCTGCGCGCCCGCGGCTGGGAGCTGGTCCCCTTCTCGCCCCTGCGTGATACGGCCCTGCCGGAAGGGGCGGCGGCCCTCTATCTGGGCGGCGGCTACCCGGAAGCCTTTGCCGCCCGGCTGGCGGCCAACACGGCCATGCGTGCCGCCATCCGGGACTTTGCCGCCAGCGGCGGCGAGATCTATGCCGAATGCGGCGGCTACATGTACCTTTGCACGGAGCTGGAGGCCGCCACCGACGGCCACGGTCTGGAGGGCGAACGGCGGCGCTGGCCCATGTGCGGCGTGCTGGAGGCCACAGCCCGCATGGAAGGCAGTCTGCGCTCCCTGGGCTATCGCGAGGCCCGCTTCACGGACAGCGCTCCCCTGGGCCTGCCCCTGCGCTCCTGTCGGGGCCATGAGTTCCACTGGTCGCACATCGAGCTGCACCGCGCCTACGCCCCCCTGTACACGGTCACGGAGCGTACAGGGCCACGACCGGAAGGCGTGCGCGACGGCAATGTGCGGGCAGGCTATGTGCATCTCTACTGGGGCGGGCTGGCCGACAGCAGCGGCACGGCCTGCGGCGCATCCGTATCCGCCCCCCCGTCCTGCCCGGTATCCGGGGGGCGGGTCATCCTGCTCAACGGCCCGTCCAGCGCGGGCAAAAGCACGCTGGCCCGGGCCCTGCAAGAGCGGCTGCTGGCCCGGCAGGGCCGCCACAGCATCATCCTGTCCATGGACGACCTGCTGCGCGCCTGTCCCGGCCGCCCCGGCTCCCTGCTGCGGGGCATGGCCGCCACGGGCCTGCCTCTGACGGCCATCCTGCATGCCGCCGCGGCCGAGGCCGCGCGCTCCGGCGCTCTGGTCATCCTGGACCATGTGCTGGGCGAGCGCCCGGACTGGGTGGCCGACCTCTGGCGACGCCTGGACGGCATCCCCATCCTGCCCGTGCAGGTACGCTGCGCGCTGGACGAACTGGAACGGCGCGAAAAAAGCCGTACCGACCGCACACCGGACTGGCCCCATGCCGCCCGGCAGGCGCGGGACATCCACGCTCCCCTGCCCGGGGAGCTGACGGTGGATACCGGCCGCGCCAGCCCCGGGGCCTGCGCGGCCCGCATCCTCGATGTCCTATCCTTTGCCGGCGCGGACAGCCTTGCGCCCACACGGGAGGAGAGCCATGAAGCCTGATACCCACGGCGGCGACCTGCTGCGCATGGCCGCCCTGGCCGGACGCACGCCCGACAGCCTGCTGGATTTCAGCGTCAATATCCGCCCCGAGGGGCCGCCGGAATTCCTGCGCCTGGCCCTGTGCCGTGCTCTGGACCAGGTCACGGCCTACCCTTCTCCCCATGCCGAAGAAGCCATGGAGGCCGCCGCCCTGGCCCACGGCCTGCCCGCGGACCATTTCGTCTTCGGCAACGGCAGCAATGAGCTCATCCATCTGCTGGCCCGCGTGCTGCGCGCGGAGGGCCGTCCCTGCGCGGCCGTGATCGAACCGGCCTTCAGCGAATACGCCCTGGCCTGCGACCGGGCCGGGCTTGAGGTGCGCCACCTGGCCTGCGGCGTGCGCCATGAGGGGGACAGCGACGAGGCCGTGACCGCCCGGCTGCTGGCCCTGCTGGCGGACGTGCCCCCGCAGGCGGCGGTCTGGCTGGCCAATCCGGGCAACCCTTCGGGCTCCTTTTTGCCGCCCGACGCCTGCCGGCGCCTGCTGGCGGCCCGGCCCGACCTGCTCTGGATCATCGACGAGGCTTTCATCGCCTATGTCGGCCCGGACGGCACAGCCTCCCTCATCCCGCGGCTGCCGGACAATGCCGTGATCCTGCGTTCCCTGACCAAGTTCCACGCCCTGCCCGGCGTGCGCCTGGGCTATCTGGTGACCGGGGCCCCACGGGCGCGACGATTGCGGCAGGGCCTGCCCGCCTGGAGCGTCAATGCCTTTGCCCTGGCCGCCGCGCGGGCCGTGTTCGCGGACCGTTCGGATTTTGCCGACCGCACCCGGGCCGAGAACAGCCGCCGCCGCGAACAGCTTTGCGCCTGCCTGCGCGACGTGCCCGGCATCACGGTCTTCCCTTCCCTGGCCAATTATGTGCTCTTCCGTTGCACCCAGGCCCCGGCAGATCTCTATGCCCGCCTGCTGCGCGTCTACGGCATCGCCGTGCGCGACTGTTCCAATTACGCCGGCATGGAAGGCGGCGGCTGGTTCCGCGCCGCCGTGCGTCTAGAGGAGGAGCACCGGCGGTTGGCGGAGGCCCTGCACGGCCTCCTGCATCCGGCGGCTCCCGCCGCAGGAGCGCGTCCGCGATCCCGCCGCCCGGCCCTCATGCTGCAGGGCACATCCTCCGATGCGGGCAAAAGCATCCTGGCCGCGGCCTTCTGCCGCATCCTGCGGCAGGACGGTTACGACGTGGCCCCCTTCAAGGCCCAGAACATGTCCCTCAATTCCGGGGTGACGGCCCTCGGCGAAGAGATGGGCCGCGCCCAGATCGTGCAGGCCCGGGCGGCCCGAGTGGATCCCGAGGCCCTCATGAACCCCGTGCTGCTCAAGCCGCATTCTGAGACCGGTTCGCAGGTCATCGTGCTGGGCAGGCCCGTGGGCCACATGCAGGCCCGCGAATATTTCCGGCACAAGGCCCGGCTCTGGCAGACCGTGACCGGGGCCTATGACCGGCTGGCCGCCCGCCACGAAGTCATGGTGCTGGAAGGTGCGGGCAGCCCCGGCGAGGTGAACCTCAAAGGACACGATATCGTCAACATGCGCATGGCCGCCCACGCGGAGGCCTCGGTGCTGCTGGTGGGCGACATCGACCGCGGCGGCGTCTATGCCTCCCTGCTGGGCACCTGGATGACCCTCGACAGGCAGGAACGCGCCCTGCTGACGGGCTATGTGGTCAACAAGTTCCGGGGCGACGCCTCCTTTCTGGAACCGGCGCACGCCTACCTGCACCAGGCCACCGGCGTTCCCGTGCTGGGCGTGATCCCCTGGCTGCGCGAACTCAACATCCCGGACGAGGACATGGCCGGTTTTTCCTGGTCGCAGACGGCCGATACCACGCCGCCCCCGCCCGGCATCCTCGACATCGCCGTGGTCATGCCCCGGCATGTGTCCAATTTCACGGACATGAGCCCCCTGGCCGCCGAGCCGGACGTGCGCCTGCGCGCCGTGCGCCGCCCCGGGGACTGGGGGCGGCCCCATGTGGTCATCCTGCCCGGGACAAAGAGCGTGGCCGCCGATCTGACGGCCCTGCGCGCGGACGGCCTTGCCGGGCTCATCTGCCGCCATGCCGCGCAGGACGGCTGGCTGCTGGGCATCTGCGGCGGCCTGCAGATGCTGGGCCGCACCATCCTCGATCCGCTGGGGCTGGAATCCGCCGCGCCCTCCGTGGCCGGGCTCGGGCTCATGGATCTGGAATCCTCCTTCGCCGCGGACAAGACCCTCATCAACGTGCTCCGCGCCGCCACGCCGCTGCCGGTCATGAGCGGCGGTTACGAGATCCACCACGGCCGGACCAGCCACGGGCCTTCGGCCCTGCCCCTTTTCGTGCGCGAAGGGGACGGCCCCCTGGAAGAACGGGTCTGCGGCTATGTGAGCGGCCGCCGCTGGGCCACCTATCTGCACGGCCTGTTCGACGATGACGCCTTCCGCCGCGCCTGGCTGGACCATGTGCGCCAGGACGTGGGCCTTGCGCCGCAGGGGCGGCAGCTGGTACGGCACGATCTGGAAAAGGCCCTGGACCGCCTGGCCGACACGGTGCGGCAACATGTGGACATGCGGGCCGTCTACCGCAGCCTGGGCCTGTAGCACAGGCCGTCGTGCGCGATGGAGCCAGCCGACTGGCATATGGCGCTGCGCCAAGGTCCATCGGCCCCGCAGCACGGACGCCGGCCTGCGCCGGTCCCCGGCGGGAACGACTGCCACCACGACCGCCGCACGCGCCCCGGCCGTTCCTCTCCCGGCCCGTACTGACGGGGAGGCCCCACCGCATCCCGTTCAGCTTGCAGGCGGACGCCCCAAGCCCGCACCGGCGGGATGTCCCCGGCCGTGCCCGCAGGCCCGTCACAGACCGCCATAACAAGCCATCATGACAGGACGTCACGGCGACAAAAAAGCCGCCCTCGCGGGCGGCTTTCCTTCACATCCTAAGCGGGCAGGATGCTGGCGAATTGCTCCATGGGCATGGGCGGACTGAACAGGTAGCCTTGGGCAAGAGGACAATCCAGCCTGCGCAGGATATCCAGCTGACCTTCCGTCTCCACGCCCTCGGCGATGGCCCTGATGCCCATATCGGCCGCCGCCTCGATGGCAAGGCGCAGGAGGCGCTGGATCTTGTCGCTGTCGCAAAGATCATCCATCAGGCTTTTGTCCAGTTTGAGCTCGTCGAACTCCACATGGGCCAGGGTCAGAAGATTGGCATAGGCCACGCCGAAGTCGTCGATGGCCACCTGGAAGCCCTTGTTCCGGATACTGCCCACGGCTTCCTGAAAAGCATCGGCATCCTCGGCGCTGGCCGTTTCCGTGACTTCCACGCGCAACAACTCGGCCGGAACGGCAAACTTTTGCCGGATCTCCTCCAGCCTGTCGGCCACTTCGGGGAAGATCAGCGTGGTGCGGGAAAAGTTCACGGCCATGGGCACTACCAACTGTCCCGCATCCAGCCAGCGGCGCAGGCAGGCGCAGACCTCGCCGAAGACGTGCAGGTCCACCTGCGGCATGGCGTAGATGGATTCCAGCACGGGGATGAACTGGGACGGCGGGATGACCTTGTCGTCGGCGACCAGCCGCAGCAGGACCTCGCCGCCGGCGATGGTCCCGTCCGTCACCCGGAACTGGGGCTGGCAGTACAGGATGAAACTGCCTGATGCCAGCAGTTCGTCCAGACGGCCGGGCCGGGTCAGATCCAGGACGTCATCCAGCCTGCTCCGGTAGCGTCCGCTCTGGGGCAGGCTCCTGTAAAAATCCCGTTTCGCGGCGAACATGCGCGCGTCGGCGGCGATCAGGCCCTTGTCCAGATCGTCTTCCCGGCGGACCCAGGCGCAGCCCACGGAGGCACTGAAGCCCAGCGACCCGGAAAACATGATCCGCAGGCGCTCCACATCCTGCCGGAACTTGTGTTCGTCGGTTCCCTGCCACAGGAGGACGAATTCGTCGTCCCCCATGCGGTAGAGCGGGACATCGGGCAGGATCTCCCCCACGGAACGGCTCACGGAGGTGAGGACGGCGTCGCCCACGCTGTAGCCTTCGCCGTCGTTGATGTCCTTCAGCCCGTTGATATCTAGAAATATGATGCCCATGTCGGCATCCCGCTGCTGCACGTCCCGCTGGAAGGCGTTGCGGTTGAAAACGCCCGTCAGCTGGTCATGATAGCTGAGGAAGTGCAGCTCGTTCAGCGAATCGCGCCGCCACAGGGCGGAGCTGAGAAAAAATTTCATGGAAGACAACAACACCCGGGTCGAGTCCATCCGCGCGGGCTCCAGATTGTCCACCCCCACGAACCCGGCCAGGGTCTTGCCGTTCCAGAGCGGGAAGACCAGCAGGGAATGGATGTCCTGCTGTTTGAGCACGGCGTATTCCTCGGGGCTGGTCGTGCGCAGGCTTTCCAGATCCGTGATCAGGATGGGCTGATGGGCATAAAAATTGGGCATCCAGCGGGAAATGGTCCTGACAGGGACCCGTGTCAGGCAGCGTTTTTGCGGTACGACGCCCTTGCGGCACCATTCGAAGGTATTGCGGACCACGTCGTCACAGAACTCAAAGATATACGCCCGGTCCGCCTGCAGATAGTCGCCGATGGCAGCCAGCACGTCATCGATCAGGAAGGAGATGTCGGCGTCCTGGCGGTACAATTTGCGGGCACAGTGGTTGATGAAGTTCTGCAGGGAAAGGTTCCTGTCCAGCTGATCCTGCAGGTGCATGTATTCCGTGATGTCCGTGGCGATCTCCGTCCTGACGCGCCTGTTGTCGCACTCGCAGACGCTGTCGCTCAGGATGAAATGGCGCCCGATATGCTGGTTGTGGAATTTCCAGACATAGCAGCCATCTTCGGAGATACGGTCATTGGTACAGAAGGGACAGGGCGCCTGGCGGCCCTGCAGGATCTCATAGCATGTGCCCCGCAACCTCTGGGGGATGTGGAAGGCATCCGCCAGGGCCTTGTTGTAATAGAGCAGCTCATAGGTCTCCATATCGGCGATGTAGACCAGCTCCTGCAGGTTATCCAATATTTTTTCATACATATTCATGGCTGTTCCCGGAAAGGGCTGCATGCCTGTAAACAGTATCGGCCCCAATTTTATACCATGGCCTAGATTTTATACCAACAGCCAAAATTTTATACCACTGTGTTCTTCTAGCACGGGAAGCCGGAAGGGTAAAGGAAGAAAAGCGCGATCAGGACGTTTTCCAAAAACTTTCACCTGGATGTCCGTTATACGGCATGCTTGAGCAATGCCCGCAAGTCGGCTACAACCCTTCCGTTAGCGCCGGCCATGACGACAGGCCGGCCGTTCGCCCTTTTTGCCCCTTGCTTGCCCCGTATGCCGAAAGTCATCATCATCACCACCGGCGGCACCATCGCCATGCAGCATGACCGCGTGACCGGCGCGGCCGTGCCCGCTGTCAGCGGTGCGGACCTCGTGCGGGCCATCCCCGGCCTGGGCAGCGTCTGCGATCTGGAAGTCCACGAGTTCGACAACCTGCCCAGCCCCGCCATCACGCCCGGGCACATGTTCCGTCTGGCCGCCATGACGCGCCGCCAGCTGGCCAGGGACGACGTCCTCGGCGTCGTCATCACCCACGGGACGGACAGCCTGGAAGAGAGCGCCTATTTCCTCGACCTGTCGCTGGACAGCCGCAAGCCCGTCTGCTTCACGGCGGCCATGCGTTCCGGCGACGAACTCAGCCCCGACGGCCCGCGCAATATCCTGGCGGCCGTGCGCGTGGCGGCCTCGCTTCCGGCGCGGGCCATGGGCAGCCTTGTGGTCATGAACGAGCAGATCCATGCCGCGCGCGAAGTCACCAAGACCCACGCCGCCAACGTGGCCACCTTCCAGTCCCCCTGGTGGGGCCCCCTGGGCGTGGTGGACGGCGACAGGGTCATCTTCCGCCGGGCCCAGCTGGGCCGTCAGACCTTCCTGCCCGCGAGCCTGTGCAAGAAGGTGGACCTCATCAAACTGGTCACCGGCTCCGATGCCGCCTATCTGGATTTTGCCGTGTCGCGCGGCGTGGACGGCATCGTTGTGGAAAGTTTCGGCCGCGGCAACGTGCCGCCCGGCGTCATCCCCGGCATCGCGCGCGCTCTGGAAAAGGGCGTCATCGTGGTCAACGCCACCCGTACAGGCGGCCGCGTCCTGGATGAATACGGCTATGACGGCGGCATGCTCCAGCAGCACCGGATGGGCGTCATCATGGCCGGGGAGCTGAGCGCCGCCAAGGCGCGCCTCAAGCTGATGCTCATCCTCAGCCAGTACGGCCCCCAGGGCCGTCCCGATCCGGCCGCCGTGGCCCGCGCTTTCGAACACAGCATGTGACGCCGCAGGCGGTCCGTACACCGCAGCATGGCGGCAAGCCCGAAATCCCCTTGCATCCGCGCGGCGCGGGCGCCATACTGCCGTCTGCCCGACGCCCGCGTATTGTCGCCCCGCCTCACGGCACGTCCCGCCGTCCTGCGGGGGAGCATCGCCCCACCGCCATCTTTTCTGGAGGAATCCATGCACGACCTGCTGACTGCGACCCTGTGCGCCGCCCTGCTCACCTGCGGCGGACAGGCCGCTTTCGCGGCTCAGGCCGCCGGCGCTCCTGCCGACAGGAGCCGGCCCGCCACGGAGCATACCCGCGCCGCCAACGCGGCCATGAGCAAAGAACTCGATTTCGCCGACCTGCAGGATTTCCAGGACGCCCAGCGCGGCTTCCTGGCCCCCCTGCCGGACCGGGGCCGTATCCTGGATGCCCGGGGACGCGAGACCTGGAACCTGGCCCCCTACGATTTCCTGGCCCCGGCCATGAGCCGGGACTTCCCGCCCTCGGTCATCATGCCCACGCCCGCGCCGGATACGGTCAACCCCTCCCTGTGGCGGCAGAGCCAGCTGGTGCTGCGCGACGGCCTCTACAAGGTCGTTGAGCGCATCTATCAGGTGCGCAATGCCGACATTTCCAATATGACTATCATCGAGGGCGATAGCGGCATCATCGTGGTCGATCCGCTCGTCTCCGAGGAGAACGCGGCCGCCGCCCTCCGCCTCTACTACGCCCACCGGCCGCACAAGCCGGTGGTGGCCGTCATCTATTCGCACAGCCATGTGGACCATTACGGCGGCGTGCGCGGCGTGGTGGACGAAAAGGACGTGGCCGCCGGCACGGTGCAAATCATCGCGCCCGAAGGCTTCATGGAAGCGGCCGTGGCCGAGAACGTGCTGGCCGGCAATGCCATGGGCCGCCGCGCCCAGTACATGTACGGTTCCCTGCTGCCGCCCTCGCCGCGCGGCCATGTGGGGGCCGGTCTGGGTCTGACCACCTCCTGTGGTACCTCGGGCCTGCTGGAGCCCACCCGCCTGATCCGCAAGGACGGCGAGCAGCTGTGGCTGGACGGCCTGACCTTCATCTTCCAGCTGGCGCCCAATACGGAAGCTCCGGCGGAGATGCACTGGTACATCCCCGAGCTCAAGGCCCTGACCGCCGCCGAGAACTGCACCCACACCATGCACAACCTCTACACCCTGCGCGGCGCCAAGGCCCGCGACCCCCTGTGCTGGAGCCGGGCCCTGGACGAGAGCCTGCAACGCTGGGGCGGCGAGGCGGAAGTCCTGTACAGCATGCACCACTGGCCGGTCTGGGGCGTGGAGCGCGTGCGTGCCGAGCTGGGCCTGATGCGCGACCTGTACCGCTACCTCAACGACCAGACCCTGCACCTGGCCAACAAGGGCCAGACCATGCTGGAGATCGCCGAGAACCTGCGCCTGCCTCCCGGGCTGCGGCGGGCCTTCAGTCTGCGCGGCTATTACGGCAGCCTCAACCACAATGCCAAGGCCGTGTACAATTATTACCTGGGCTGGTTCGACGGCAATCCGGCCCATCTGCACATGCTGACGCCGGTGGAATCGGCCAGGAAATATGTGGAATACATGGGCGGCGCCGAGGCCGTGCTGCAACGCGCGCGCAAGGACTACGCGGCGGGCCAGTACCGCTGGGTGGCCCAGGTGCTGGACCATGTGATCTTCGCCGATCCGGGCAATACGGCCGCCCGCGAGCTGGCCGCCGATGCGCTGGAACAGCTGGGCTATCAGGCCGAGAGCGGCCCCTGGCGCAATTTCTACCTGAGCGGGGCCCGCGACCTGCGCGGCCTGCCGCCCGCCGTATCCGCCCGGGCCGCCACGCACAGCAGCACGCAGGCCCTGTCCATGCCGGCGGCCCTGTATTTCGATTATCTGGGCGTGCGCCTGGACGGCATGCGGGCACAGGGCAAGGAGCTGGACCTGCGCATCAGCCTGACGGACACGCAGGAAGTCTGGCATTTGCAGCTGGGCAACAGCGTGCTCACGGCCCACAGGGCCGACCGGGACCGCCGCGCCCCCCTGCTGACCTGCACCCGCCTGCAGATGATGGCCCTGTTCGAGGGCCGCATGACGCCGGAACAGGCCGTGCAGCAGGGCCTGCTCAAGGATGCCGCGCCTTTCAGGGAACTCCTGCCCCTGCTGGACAGCTTCAGGCCGGACTTCCCGCTGGTGCTGCCCTGATCCCGCCCGTGTGCCTGCCCCGGGCCCGCGCACAGGATACGAGACATTCGGGACGCCCCGCGAGGGGCGTCCTTTTTTTGCGGCGTCCCTTGTTGCGCTGACAGCATCAGCATCCACCAAAGAAGGCTGCCGCTGCGCGATGGGCACTGCCGCGCGCCCGCTGCCATGAGGGACAGTTCCCAGGCGGAAAGATGTGGTTGAGGGCGCGGCTGATACACAGGAGAAGGCGCTGCATGTACCTGCGTCCATACGCTTGCCGGCATATGCCTGCTGCCGGGCAGCCGGTCCCGGATTCCGCCCTGACCGGCCGGACCGGGCCTGATGGCGGCCCGGACACGCGCTGTCCCTGTCTCCTGCCCCAGACCCCTTATATGGCTAGGCGTTGCACGGCAAGGTGTTGTCGTGCCCGTCTCCTGCCCCAGCCCATTCCAGGAGTTACGGGAGGAAGGCGCGCGGCAGCGTTACGGGTTTCCCGCCGCGCCACATGGCCGGGCAGCGTCAGGTCCGCGCACAGGTCCCGCCCTGGCGGCAGTGCCGGTTGCGCTGCAGCCGCCAGGGCGAAAGGCGGGCCGTGGCCGCAGCCCCGCGGGCGGGCCCCGCACAGGACAGCATCCTGCGCAAGCAAGCCAGCAGCAACGGCAGTACCGCTCAGGCCCCGCAAGGCGCCCTGCTTCAGACCCGTCCCAGAAAGAGAAAAAGCGTATGCAGGACGCTCAGGGACAGGATCAGCCCCTGTTCCGCCCAGGGCCCCGTCCACCCGCAGCAGCTCACCTCCAGCGCCCCGTGGCGGCAGACGGGAAGACAGTCCCGGCAGAGCACGCAGCGCCAGTCCGGTCCCGTGACGCCCGTCCCGTCCTCCAGACGCAGCGCACCGTAGCGGCAGATCCGCGCGCAGGCCCCGCACTGGCGGCAGTGCCGGTTACGCCGCAGCCGCCAGGGTGAAAGGCGCGCCAACACATTCCCGGCCATCCCCAGCGGGCAGATAGCGCAGCAGTAGACCGGCAGCCCCAGGCGCCGGCTCAGCCAGAGGGCGCAGGGCAGCACAGCCAGTCCCAGAGCCAGGGCCAGGACCAGCGCCCAGGGCCAGGGCAGCCCGGCAAGGCGCAGGCCCAGGGGCAGCAGCAGGCTCAGGATCAGCAGGATCAGGCGCGTCGTGCGCCAGACGCGGGGCAGCCCCCTGCCCGTACGCGGCCCGGCATCCGCCGCCAGGGCATCCCAGACACCCAGATAGCAAAGATGGCTGCACCAGGCGCTGCCTGCCAGCACCAGCGAGACGGCGAACAGCAGCGGCATGAAGAACGGGCCTTCCCCCCTGTACAGCGGCCCGGACAGGACCAGCCCGGGAACGGGCAGATGCGGCACTCCCTGCAGGAGGAAAAGGCTGTGCAGGAAAAGACCCGCCAGCAGCTGGGCAAAAAAGACGCAGGAAAACAGCAGCCAGATGCGCCGCCGCCACACAGGGGCCCGCTTCCTGTCCGCCAGCCAGCCATAGACGAGCCCGGCCCAAAGACCGGCCAGCAGGGCCTCCAGCGCTCCCCAGCCCGGCCACAGGCGATGCAGCAGCAGAAGGTCGGGCTGCCGCCCGTCCAGCAGCAGGAGCAGCACCGTGACCAGCACACAGGCCGCGGCCTGGGCCCGAGGCCCCTCCTGTTCGCGACCGCGGCAGGCCCGGCAGCGCAGGGCCAGGGCCGCCAGCACGGTCAGCAGGAGCACAGCGCCCAGGATGCAGGCCAGACGCAGCCAGTCCTGCCCCAGATGCCGGCGCAGACGGATGAGGAACAGCGTCACGCCGCCCCATTCCACGGCCAGGGCCAGCAGCAGGCAGGCCGCACTGCGCCGCAGCCAGGCCGCAGGACGCCAGAGCAGGCCCGCCCAGACCAGACAGCACAGGGAAAGCGCCTGCTGCCCGCTGCGGAAGAAATGGGCCGCTCCCAACAGGAAGGCCAGCGAGGCCCCCACCGGCGCCATACGTCCGCACCAGCACCCGGAGCGGCTTTCGGGCCGGGAGACCGGGGGGGAGAGCGGTGCCTCCCGCGTGAGCTGATCCATAGCATCCTCCTGTGCGCTTGTTGCCGTCCGGCAGGGACGGCTGCCCCATGCTGTCACGATCCGCCTCGCAGGGCTGTGTCCGCCGCCACAAAATATGGCACGATATGGCACGGCGGGAACGATGTCCCGCTTTCGCACCGCCGGACCATAAAACATCGTACGACTGCGGCAAGGGCGCCCCCTGGGAGCAGACCGTGGCCGGGACGTACGGATCTGCCTGCCCCAGCCTGACGGCAAAACTGCCTGTCCGGCCGGGGAGGATAGCCGGACAGTTGCCTGTCCGCCACCGCCGGGCAGCGCCGGCCGGGACCGACCTGTTCGGGACGGGCCGTCAGCGGCCATCCGCAGCGATGCTGCCCGGCCCGTATGCCGGTACGGCTTTACACGTCCCGCAAAGCCCGCCATAGTGGGCGGATGTGGCGGCCGATATCGCACAAGGAGGACTTATGGCTGGAACCATGCATGCCCTGGTCTATCACGGTACCAACGATCTGCGCCTGGAGGAACGTCCCCTGCCGCAACTGCGGGACCCGCGCGACGCCATCGTCAAAGTGGAGCTTTCCAGCATCTGCGCCAGCGACCTGCACATCCGCAACGGTGCGGTGCCGCGCGCCCTGCCCGGTACGGTACTGGGCCATGAGTTCGTGGGCGAAGTGGTGGAGACCGGCAGCGAGGTGCGCAAGGTGCGCCCGGGCCAGCGCGTGGCCGCCAATGTGGAGACCTTCTGCGGCAGCTGCTGGTTCTGCCGTCAGGGCCATGTCAACAACTGCCGCCACGGCGGCTGGGAGCTGGGCTGCCGCATCGACGGCTGCCAGACGGAATATGTGCGCGTGCCCTTTGCGGACAACGGCCTCGACCCCATCCCCGACAGTCTGTCCTATCAGGATGTTTTGCTGGTGGGCGACGTGCTGGCCAGCGGCTATTTCGGTGCGGAGCTGGCCGCCATCCGGCCCGGCGATACCGTGGCCGTGCTGGGGGCCGGGCCCGTGGGCCTGTGCGCCATGCAGTGCGCGCGCCTGTTCGGTCCGGCGCGCATCATCGCCGTGGACATCCTGGAAAGTCGCCTGCGTCTGGCGCGGGAACGCGGCTATGCCGATCTGGCTATCGATGCCGCCCGGGAGGACACGGTGGGGCGCGTCGCGGAGCTCACCGGCGGTCTGGGGGCCGATGCCGTCATCGAGTGCGCGGGCGGCCGCGATACCTTCCAGACGGCCTGGAAGATCGCCCGGCCCAATGCCAGCGTGGCCCTGGTGGCCATGTACGAGGAGGCCCAGAGCCTGCCCCTGCATCTGATGTACGGCAAGAACCTGACCTTCCGCACCGGCGGCGTGGACGCCGTGCACAGCGCGGAGCTGATCCGCCTCATCGAGAACGGCCGCATCGACACCAATCCGCTCATCACGCACAGCCTGCCCCTGAACAAGATCATGGAAGGCTACCGCATCTTCGAGCAGCGCCAGGACGATTGCATCAAGTGCGCCATCACGCCCTGGAAGCGCTGAACGCACGGTGACGCCCCGGCGCACGGCCGGGACACGAGGCGGAGGATGCGGGACCTTTTGCCGGCCGGCGATGACCGATGCCCGACATCATACGGCGGCAACGGCCCTCTCCGGCCCCGCGCCGCCGGCATGCGTCCGTCCTGCCTCCCCGGGAAGGCACGCCCCGGGCCCGGCGCGCCTTCCCGAACGTGCCGGGGCACCAGCCCCTGCCCTGCGGCCTGTCCCCGTCTTCGCGGGCACGGGCATCTGTTCGCCCGGCTCCTGCGCCCGTTGGCGCGGGCGGCTGCGGCGCGCGTAACGGCCCTGCCTACGGGGAAGCGACACGCGCTCCGCTCGCCTCCTGTGATCCCTGACCACCGGCCTGCACTGCCCGGCGCGGACTGTGTGGCACTGGCGGGCGGCTGCCCCCTGTGGGCCTGCCTGTCCGCACAGTCCATACGGCCCGCCGGGCCTGTGCCCCGTACCGTGGCGGCCGCCACGAACTTCCAAGCCAGAAAGCCTGCGAAAAGCGCTTGCCTAGGGACGGCAATTCTGTCTAGTCTGCCGCCAGACAGGAGGACGCGCCTGCATGCGCCCTCACAGACTGTAATCGGAGTTGTTCTATGGAGCTGTTTTCCGTTCTGGGACTGGCGGACGCCGCGGTACTGCTGGCCGTGCTTTCCCTGCTGGGCGCGCTGGTGCTTTCCCTGTTCAACCTGATCCGTCAGGGGAGGGGGCATTAGATGCTGGTCGACATCCTCATCTGGGGCGGCTACATCGCCCTGTTCATCTGGCTGTCCCGCAAGGGCAGCGGACACGACGTCATGGTTTCCGGGCGCGTGGGCTTCGGCATCCAGGCCTTTGCCTATGTGGCCACCTATATCTCCGCCGTGGCCCTGGTGGGCTTTGGCGGGCTGGCCTACACCTACGGCATGCAGATGCTGCTGGTGGCCGCTGGCAACGTCTGGCTGGGGACCTGGATCGTTTACCGTTATCTGGCCTGGCCCACCCGCCTCTGCCAGCGCAACCTGCAGGCCCGCACCCCGGTGCAGCTGCTGTCCAACGGGCACCGCAGCCCCCTGCTGGGGCGCTGCCTGGCCCTGATCTTCGCCGTGTTCCTGGGCGTCTATGCCTCGGCCGTCATCAAGGGGGCGGCCCTGCTGCTGGCCCAGATCATGCCCGTGCCCGTCTGGCTGCTGGTCTGGATCGTGGCCCTGCTGGTGGCGGCGGCCATCTATATGGGCGGCCTGCGCGGCGTGCTCTATACCGAAGCCATGCAGGGTTTCGTGATGCTGATGGGCATCTGCATGCTGACCGTGGCCGTGTTCGACAAGGTGGGCGGCCCGGTGCAGGGCATGGCCCGGCTGGCGGAGCTGGCCCCCACCGCAGCCGCCAATACCGGCTTCGTCTCGCTGGCCGACGGCGGGCAGGGCTGGTTCATCATCTCGCTGGTCATCGTGACCTCCGTGGCGGTCTGGGCCCAGCCCCAGATGATCCAGCGCCACTTCGCCCTCAATTCCGCCCGGCAGGTCAACCGCATCACGCCCCTGGCCATGCTGGTGCTGACCGTGCTGGTGGGCGGCGCTTACTATGTGGCCTGTCTGGCCCGCCTGTTCATGCCCGAAGTGGCCTCGCCCGACGACGTCATGCCCGCTCTGGTCAAAATGCTGCTGCCCGACATCGGCCTGCAGCTCTTCGTGCTGGCCATCGTCTCCGCCTCGCTGTCCACGGCCACGGCCATCTTCCATATCGCCGTGGCGGCCATCGCCGAGGACCTGCCCGGCCGCAAGACATCACGCGGCATGTGGATCGCGGGCATCGCCTTCTGCGTGCTGCTCAGCGGCGGCTGCGCCCAGATCAAGGGCCAGATCATCGCCATGCTCTGCACCACCAGCTGGAGCATCGTGGGCTCCACGGTGCTGGTGGCCTATGTGGCCCTGGTGCGCTTCGGCAAGCGCAGCAGCCTGGCCGCCTGGTGCAGCTGCGGCGCGGGCTTTGTCAGCTGTATGCTCTGGTATCTCATGACCCACCCGCAGTTCGCCATCCTGCCCATGCCGTGGCCCGAACTGGCCGCGGTGCCGCCCTTCTTCGTGGGCTTCGGCTTTTCTCTGGCCGGCTGGCTGGCGGGCTGGAGCCTGGACAGTGAAGGCCGCAAGAATTCCTCCTTCTGGCCTGCGGGCATGAAGCCCGGCATGTAACGAATACCGAACGCGGACCGGCGGCCCTGCATCGCGCAAGGCCGCCGTTTTTTGTCCGTCCGCCCGGTCGGGAACGCGTCACGCTCCATCCCGTCGGGGCCCGCAATTCCCGCCGCCGCAGCGGGCCCCGGTATCCACGATCCGCGAAGGACCGTCCCGCTCCCGGCCGCGTCAGCCCCTGCCGGAAACAGCTTCCGGCTGCCTGCTCCTGTGCCGGAGCTGGCCTCATACCACAAAAGAGACCTCCCGGCAGGAGTGTGCTTTCTGCCGGGAGGGCTTCTGTTTTGTGTGATCCGGCACCGCGCCCGGGGCAGGCGCAGGCCAGGTGATGCGTTTTTCGTCGCGCCGCACGGAACAGACGGCGTGAGGCCGATGGCCGTGCCCCGGCTCTCCTGCCGCCCTGCCGCGCGGGAAAGCGCCCAGGGCAGGAGCGGGACAGCCCCCGGGGCAGCGGCCTTCCCGGTCTAGAACAGGCCGGTCACCTGACCGGCTTCCAGATCCACGTCCACGTTGCGGAAGGCCGGACGGGAACCGGTGCCGGGCATGAGGCTGATGTCCCCGGCCACCGGCACCACCAGGCCCGCGCCGCCGTAGAATAGGCAGTCGCGCACATGCAGGCGCCAGCCCGTGGGCGCGCCCTTGAGGGCCGGATCGTCGGACAGGGAGTACTGGGTCTTGACCATGCAGATGCCCAGTTCCCCGGCGTCGGGACGGGCCTGCAGTTCCTTGATGCGCTGTTTGGCCAGCGGGGCGAAATCCACGCCGTCGGCGCCGTAGACTTCCCTGGCGATGGTCTCGATACGCTGCTCGAAGGGCATGGACCAGTCGTAGAGCGGCGCGAACTTGTTGGTCTCGTTGCAGGCATCCATGACGGCATCGGCCAGTTCCAGCGCGCCGTCGCCGCCCTTGAGCCAGTGTTCGGACAGGGCCACGCGCGCGCCGGCATCCTCGCAGATGCGGCGGATGGCGGCGATCTCGTTCTTGCTGTCCGTGGCGAAGGCATTGATGCAGACCACCGGGGCCACGCCGGAACGGCGCACGATGCCGATATGGCGCAGCAGGTTGACGCAACCGGCTTCCACCAGGCCCACGTCTTCGCGGGTGTAGGGTTCGGGCAGCGGACGACCGGGCATGGGCGGCTGCGCGCCGCCGTGGTTCTTGAGGGCGCGCACCGTGGCCACGATGACGGCGGCGTCAGGCTTGAGGCCGCTCATGTGGCACTTGACGTTCCAGAACTTTTCGTAGCCGATCTCGGAACCGAAGCCGGATTCCGTCACATGGATGTCGCTCAGCTTGAGAGCCACGCGGTCGGCGATGATGGAGCTCTGTCCCAGGGCGATGTTGCCGAAGGGGCCGGCGTGCACCAGCACGGGCTGGCCTTCGATGGTCTGGATCAGGTTGGGTTTGCTGGCTTCCAGCAGCCAGGCCATCATGGCGCCGTCCACTTCCAGATCGGCGGTGGTCACGGGATTGCCGGCACGGTCAAAGGCCAGCACCACGCGCGACAGGCGCTTGCGCAGATCGGGCAGGTCGCGGGCCAGGGAGATGATGGACATGATCTCCGAAGCGGCCGTGATGTCGAAACGCGAACGCATCATGAAGCCGTCGTTGCGGCGGCCGTCGCCTTCGATGCCGATGATGACGTTGCGCAGGGCCTGGCAGCAGAAGTCCATGGCCCAGCCCATGCCTACGCGGGTGGGGTCGATGTTGAGGCGGCGCATGCCGGACAGGCGTTCCAGCTTTTCGTCATCGTAGTTGCGTTCGTGCTGCATGCGCGAGGTCAGGGCCACCATAGCCAGGTTGTGGGCCGAGGTGATGGCGTGGATATCGCCAGTGAAATTCAGGGAATACGGGGTCAGCGGGATGCACTGGGCCAGACCGCCGCCCGCGGCGGAGCCCTTCATGCCCATGGTGGGACCGCCGGAAGGCTGGCGGATGGCGGCGGTGGTCTTCACGCCGCGCTTGGAGAGGCCCTGCACCAGACCGATGGTGGTGGTGGACTTGCCTTCGCCCAGGGGGGTCGGCGTTATGGCGGTCACGTCCACATACTTGCCGTCAGGCCGGTCAGCCAGACGACGCAGCACGGCCTGCTGCTCGATCTTGCCCATATAGTGTCCGTAGGGGGACAGCTCATCTTTCTCGAGCCCCAGCTCCGCAGCCAGGGTTTCCACAGTTTTCATAGATTTTTCAGCATCCTGGGCAATCTGCCAGTCAGGATGCCGGGTAGGATCAAGAGCCATGTCTTCTCCTTGGATTTTGTTTGCCTGTTACTTACTTGCTCCGGGGCAGTGGGTCAAGCGTACGGCGGCCCGCGGCTTGCCTTTGCGCGCCATCTGCCGCATGCTTCGGAGATGGACAAGAATCCGAGCTTTCGTCTGCGCTGCGTACGCGGCAGGCTGTTCCTGGAGCTGCGTCTGCTGCCGGCCGGGGATGACTGGCAGCTGCTGCTGACCGGCGGCGCTGCCCATATCGGCGCCGTGGTCCTGGCCGAGCCCGCCCGGGAAGGAAGCGGGACAGCCCCCCGCCCTCCGGCCGGAGTGCGCCTGCATGTGCTGCGCCGCACGGGCCATCGCGACGACGAGGCCGCGCTGCCGCTGGCCCGGGACTACTGCCGGGCCCTGGGGGCGACGGTCTGCGTCAGCGCGGGCATCCATTTTGACGATATCAGCCGTGAGGAGATCGACACGATCCTGGACATGGCCCGCACGCTGGGGGCCCGCGGTCTGCGCCGCCTTCGGCGGCAAGAGGAGAGCATGCATGCTGACAGTGAAGGATCTTGAGGAATTCGAAACCTATATGCGCTCCGGCGAACTGGAGGCCGATTTCAGGGACGGTTGCGAACACGATCGCTACTATCTGCTGGAACTGCTGGAAAAATTCATGGACGTGGCGGAACTGGCCGATGCGACGGCCACCAAGGTCATCTTCCGGGGCCAGATCGGCCTGCTGGCGGGCGCGAAGCCGCAGCAGGACGGGAAGGAGCCGGAGGGGCACGGAGGGAAGCTGGAGAGGTAACATCCCCGTCGCATCTCCCCGGAAAACCCGCCCTTTGGCCAGTGCCTCACGGTTTTCCTCCCGGGCCCTCCTGCCCCTCCTGCAACTGCCCTCCCCGCAAGCAGGGCCCGCGCTGCACCGTTGCGTATCAAAGCGCACCGGGAGGGAGGAAGGGCAAAGGACGGAGGGAGCCCAGCCGCTCCGGCGCGGAAGGCGACAGGCTTTTCGGGCATGGCCGCGGGCCTGCCTGTCCGCACGGGGACGTCGCGGGCAGGAACAACGCCCAGGAGAGCCTTGCCCCACCACCTGTTCCCGTCTCTTTTTACGCCAGCATGCCGGGCAGGGTCAGGACGTCGCGCATGGCCGCGCACAGGCGCTCCACGTCCTCGCGCGGGCTGACATAGGGCGGCATGACATAGACGAGGCGGTTGAAGGGGCGTATCCACACGCCCCGCTCCACGAAGAAGTCCTGCATGGCGGCCATGACCACCGGCCGGGTGGTCTCCACCACGCCGATACCGCCCAGCACGCGCACGTCGGCCACCTGCGGCAGTTCCCGGCAGGGGGCAAGGCCCGCTGCCAGGCTTGCTTCCAGCATGGCCACCTGTCCCTGCCAATGGCCTTCCGACAGGATGTCCAGACTGGCGCAGGCCACGGCACAGGCCAGGGCATTGCCCATGAAGGTGGGCCCGTGCATGAAGACCATGCCATCACGGCAAATGCCCTGCGCCACCTCCTCGGTGCAGGCCGTGGCGGCCAGCGTCATGACGCCGCCGGTCAGGGCCTTGCCGCAGCAGAGGATGTCCGGGCAGAGGCCGGCCCGTTCCGCGGCGAACAGGGTCCCGGTGCGGCCGAAGCCCGTGGCGATCTCGTCGAAGACCAGCAGGGCCCCGTGTTCCCGGCACAGGCGCGCCATGCCGCGCAGATAGTCGGGGTGGTAGAACCACATGCCGCCCGCGCCCTGCACCAGCGGTTCGAGGATGACGGCGGCGATGCGCTCGCCCTGCTCCGCGAAGATGCGCCGGGCATCGTCCAGACTGGCCGGATCGAAGGGGCGGTCGAAACGGCAGGAGGGCCGCTCCATGAAGATCTGGCGCGGCAGCATGTCCGTGAACAGGCAGTGCATGCCGGTCACGGGATCGCAGACCGACATGGCGCCGGTGGTGTCCCCGTGATAGCCGCCCCGGGGCGTCAGGAAGCAGGTGCGCTGCTTCTGCCCCACGCCCTGCTGGTATTGCAGGGCCATCTTGAGGGCCACTTCCACCGAGACGGAACCGGAATCCGCCAGAAAGACGCGCGCGAGCCCCCGGGGCAGCATGGCCAGCAGGCGCTCGCCCAGCTCCACGGCCGGGGCGTGGGTCAGACCGCCGAACATCACATGCGGCATCCGCCCGGCCTGCCGCTGGGCCGCCGCCACCAGGCGCGGATGGTTGTAGCCGTGGACGGCCGTCCACCACGAGGACATGCCGTCCACCAGTTCCCGGCCGTCGGCCAGGACGATGCGATTGTGGTGGCTGCGCGCCGCCGCGAAGACCGGCAGGGGATCCACGGCCGAGGTGTAGGGATGCCAGAGGATGCGCCTGTCGCGTTCGGGCAGGGGCTCCCGCGTTCGCGCCTGCGGCGCTTCGCCCCCGACGGCCGGAACATGCCGGGCCAGCGCGGGCAGCAGCCCGGCACAGGCGTCGGCCAGTTCCTGCCAGCCCGCCGCATCCAGACGGGGCACGCGCGGCAGCACCAACACCGGGGCATCCTCGCCCCAGGCGGCCAGACGACGGCGCAAAAATTGGGGATTGTCCTCCAGCACGCGCTCCCGTTCACGCCGGGCTTCCCCATCCAGACCTTCAGGCTCTTCCGGCGACATCAGGACCACCGCCGCCGGACGCAGGCCTTTCTGGCGCAGGGCCTGCAGGGAGAGCAGCACATGGTTGAGCGCGCCCAGACAGTTGCTGCCCACCAGCAGCACCGGCAGGTCCAGGGCAGCCATGAAGTCCAGCGTGTCTTCCTCCTCGTTGACGGGCACCGCCATGCCGCCAGCGCCTTCCACCAGCAGCAGGGAGGCCGCCGTACGCTGCCAGTGGGCCCGCACATCGGCCGCCAGCCCGTCGGCCGTCAGCCGCCGCCCTTCCTCCCCGGCCGCCAGATGCGGCGAGGCGGGCAGGCAGAAACAGTGCAGGGTGGCCGCCGCCTCCAGCGGCGAGGCGGGCAGGCAGAAACAGTGCAGGGTGGCCGCCGCCTCCAGCGGCGAGGCGGGCAGGCCGGCCACGGCACGGCCATAGATCACGCCGTCGGCCAGGGCCGAGGTCGCCAGCAGCTCCGGCCGCACGCCGGTCTGTACGGGCTTGACGGCCTGGGTCGCCACTCCGCTGCCGCGCAGGGCGCGCAGCAGGGCCGCCGTGAAGACGGTCTTGCCCACATCCGTGCCGGTACCGGTCACAAAAAAGCCCTGCAGGGCCCCCCGCCCTTCCCTTTCCGTGCCATGCATCACCTGTGCGCTCATGGCCGTGCCACCTCCAGTCCCGCGGCTTCGATCATGCGGATATCGTCTTCCACGCCCATGCCCTGCGTGGTCAGGTAATCGCCCGTCATCAGGGCATCGGCCCCGGCCCGGAAGATGTCGCCCTGACGCTCGCGCAGGGTCTCGGGCCGGCCACCGCAGATGCGCAGGCTGGCGTCGGGCAGGATGTGACGGAACAGGGCGATGATGCGCAGGGCCGCCTCCGGCTCCAGCAGGGGCTGGCCGGCCAGCGGCGTCTGCGGATGCGGGTGCAGGAAATTCAGGGGCACATGGCGCACGCCCAGGTCGCGCAGGCTGAAGGCGAAGGCTATCCGGTCCTCCCAGCTCTCGCCCAGGCCAAAGAGCCCCCCGGCGCAGAGCGAAAGGCCCGCCCCCTGCGCCCGGATGACGGTATCCCGCCGCTGGTCCCAGAGCTGGGTGGTGCAGATGCGGGGATAAAAGTCGCGCGATGTCTCCAGATTATGGTGATAGCGGCGGACACCGGCCGCGGCCAGCTCGCGCAGATGGGCCTCCGGCAGCCGCCCCAGCGAAGTACAGACCCGGCGGCGCACGTCCTCCGGCAGATCGCGCACCACCTGCAGCAGGCAGTGCAGCTCATGCTCTTCAAGGGCGCCGCCGCTGGTCACGATACCGATACGGCGTACGGGCCAGGCCGCCAGACGCAGGATGCGCTCCCGCAGGGCCCCGGCCTCCAGAAAAGGGAAGTGGGCGATGGGCGTCCGGTTGTGCCGGCTCTGGGAACAGAAACGGCAGTCCATGCCGCAGTTGCCGCTGCGGGCATTGATGATGGCGCACAGGCTGACGCTGCGGCCATGACGGCGCTCGCGCAGGGCATCGGCGCTGTCCAGCAGCCTTTCCAGCGGCGCGTCCAGCAGCGGGGCCGCCCCGGCAGGCGTGGCAGGTACGGGACAAAGAGGATGGCTCATAGGGATTCGGTCCTTGTGGGATGGTTGGCGGCGCGAGCGGGCCGGGAGCCTGCTCCGCCCCGTGGCCGGGGACGCCCGGCGCCTGTCTGACGGCATTTTTTCCCGCAGCAGGCGTCCGGCGCACGGCGGAAAAGAAAAACCCGCCGGGCGGCGGGTGTTTGTGCTATTGGGCCTTGCGACGCTTTTCCCACAGCTTCATGTCTTTCATCTTGCGACGGCGTTCGCGCTGCAGTGCCTTGCACACCAGGGGCGTGTCCTTCTTGAAGCCCCACTTTTCGCGGTAGGCAGCGGCATCCATACCATGCATGGCCAGGTGGCGCTTGGTCAGGATCTTGAAGGTCTTGCCGCATTCAAGACACGTGACGGACTTTTCCTTGATGGACTTGCGCGCATCCTGCTGCATGTCGGCGGAATCCAGTTCCACAGGCAGTTCGCCCTCGGCGACGGTACGGATACCGGCAGCCACTTTCTGGATAAACGACGTGATCTCTTCTTCCGACATGACGCGCACGCTGGCCTGCGCCCTGGCGATCTCCAGTGCTTCCTTCAGATAATCATCCATAGTGTACCTCATGCGTGATTCTTGCAGCAGCGATATTCCATCGCTCTGTGCTGCACTCTTTTCAAGAACTTTTTTACTGGGTACAATAGTCAACAGGCTTCGTCAATAATGAAGGAACGTGAAACCGCATATTTTTCGCAAGGATGGATCAACGCCAGTCCATACGGTCATAGGGAGAGACCGTTCCCCAGAAGATCTCGTCCAGATAACGCCACTGCAACGCGCCGAGACTGTTCGCCCGCGTCATGCCGGAAGCCGGTATGCTGACGGGTCCCGCAGCAAACGCTTCCCGCGCCCGCTGCTCAAAAGCGGCAATATAATCCGCACGGCCTAGAGGCAGTGCCGTTATGGACGTAATATCATCCGGCAGGGGTTCGCGGTATTCCAGCACGATCTTGTCATTGTCGAAATTGAAGCGGTTGGCGAACATGCGCGCCAGCCAGCGGCGGGGCGGGGTCCCGTCCTGGGCGAGGATGCGCGCGCCTTCGGGGTCTTCCAGGGGCAGGAAGGCGTCACGCTTGGCACTGACCACATAGGTGCAGGCCTGGAAACCAAGATCGCCGATGGTCTCCACGCCTTCGTCGATGCTGAAGGGCTGGCGCATGATGCCGTCCCAGTACCAGCCGTTGGGCACTTCGCCATGGGCCACGATGGCCAGCGGCGATGCGCCGTCGCCCTTGCCGTAAACAGTGATCCAGCTGTCGATGGGCAGCCCGCCCAGGGCACCGGAACTGGTCAGGCGCGACGTGCCGGCCACACTGCCCATCAGGGGCAGGTCGCGGGCCTTGAGGGCCACGGCGGGCTGGGAGGACGAGACATAGGTATCGCCCACCAGACCGCGCTGCTGTCCGGCCGTGCACGCGGCCAGCATGACGAGCAGACAAAGGATACTTGCCATACGCATGTTCATAAAGGACCTCCTCCTGTCCGCGAGGACAGGCAAACCTGCGGGTGCCCCGCAGTCCGAAAAGCCGCCGGCCGTGCCGGCTACAGGCCTTTTTTCTTCAGTTTTTCGATAAGGGTCGTACGCTTGATGCCCAGCAGCTCGGCCGCCTGGTTCTTGACGCCGTCCGTCCGTCGCAGGGCCTCCCCGATGAGGCGCATCTCCACGGCATCCAGAAATTCTTTCAGGCCCATGCGCTGCGCCTCCAGGGTCTGGAGATCGGGCCAGGCGAAGGCGGCGGGCATGGCGGCAGCACCTGTCCCGGCCTGGGCTCCGCCGGCCGGAGCGGCCTGCGACATGGGGGCATAGTCTTCCACTTCCGGCAAAGAAGCAATATCCCCCACACTCTGGAGCAGGCGCGCGGGCAGATCGTCCAGTGCGACCAGATGCCCGTCCACGAGCACGCTCAGGCGCTCCATGATGTTTTCCAGTTCGCGCACGTTGCCCGGCCAGGCATAGGCCAGCAGCACCCGCTGCACGGCGGGAGCGAGCTCCAGCGGCGGGCGTTCCTTCTTGCGGCAGAAGCGGTCCAGAAAATGCCGGGCCAGCAGGAGCACGTCCTGCCCCCGCTCGCGCAGGGGCGGCAGATGGATGGGGATGACGTTGAGACGGTAGAACAGATCCTCGCGGAAGGTCCCGGCGGCCACGGCCGCTTCCAGATCACGGTTGGTGGCGGCCACGATGCGCACGTCCACCTTGCGGCAGCCCGTGCCGCCCACGCGCTCTATCTCCTTTTCCTGCAGCACGCGCAGGATCTTGACCTGCAGGCCGGGCTCCATCTCGCCGATCTCGTCCAGGAAGATGGTACCGCCGTCGGCCAGTTCGAAACGGCCGGGACGCGAACGCAGGGCATGCGTGAAGGCCCCCTTCTCGTGGCCGAAGAGCTCGCTTTCCAGCAGGTCGTGCGGGATGGCGCCGCAGTTGACGGGCACGAAGGGCTTGTCGGCCCTGGGGCTGGCGGCGTGCAGGGCGCGCACCAGCAGCTCCTTGCCTGTTCCCGATTCCCCGGTTACAAGCACGGTGCTGTCCGTGGGCGCGACCTTGCCCAGGATCTTGAACACACCGGCAAGGCTGGCGCTTTGCCCGATGATTCCGTTGCTATTGAGCTCCATGGACACTCTCCACGTTCAGGCCTTTAGACTGTCAATACACTGACACGTCACCAATTTCCAGCAAAAAAACAGGGATGCAACCGCCTCCCCCAGTACGCCCCATGAAAACGTCCCCTGCCGCCGCCCTGCCCCGTCCCTGTCCCGATCTCCCCCCCGTGCCGGTGGATGCCGTGCGCATCGCGCTGGACAAGGCCCTGGAAATAAAGGGCAGCGCCGTCCTGAGCGCCCCTCCCGGGGCCGGCAAGAGCAGCCGCGTGCCCCTGTGGCTGCTGGCAGCGCCGTGGCTGGCGGGCAAAAAGATCCTGCTGCTGGAGCCGCGCCGCGTGGCCGCCCGTGCCCTGGCCCGCTATGCCGCCCGCCTGCTGGGCGAGGATGTGGGACAGACCGTGGGCTACCGCATGCGGCAGGAAAGCGCGATCTCGGCCCGGACCCGGCTGGAGATCATCACCGAAGGCGTCCTGACCCGCCGACTGCTGGCCGATCCCGAGCTGCCGGACGTGGGCTGCGTCATCTTCGACGAATTCCACGAGCGTTCCCTGCAGGCCGACATGGGACTGGCCCTGTGTCTGGAGAGCCGGGCCGTGCTGCGGCCCGACCTGCGCCTGCTGGTCATGTCCGCCACCCTGGACGGCCGGCAGGTGGCCGGACTTTTGGGAGACGCACCCGTCATCGCCTGCGAGGGACGGCAGTTCCCCGTGGAGGAATGCTACCTGCCCCTGCCTGCCGCCGCCGCGCACAGCGGTCCCCAGGCCCTGTGGCCGCATATGGCCGACGTCATCGCCGCCCTCATGCGTCAGGAATCCGGCAGTCTGCTGGCCTTCCTGCCCGGCGCGGGCGAGATCCGCCGTGTGGCCGGGCTGCTGGAGGGCCGTCTGCCCGCGGACACCAGCCTGCACTCCCTGTACGGCATGCTCTCCCCGCAGGAACAGGACGCGGCCATCGCGCCGGCGGCACCGGGCAGGCGCAAGGTGGTGCTGGCCACGGCCATCGCCGAGACATCCCTGACCATCGAAGGCATCCGTCTGGTGGTGGATGCCGGCCTGTCCCGCGAGAGCCGTTTCGACCCGGCCAGCGGCCTGTCCCGTCTGGAGACCGTGCGCGTCTCGCTGGCCGGTGCCCGGCAGAGGGCCGGGCGCGCCGGACGACTGGAGCCGGGCATCTGCTGCCGCCTGTGGCAGCAGGCCGAAGAACACGGTTTCCGGCCCCGGCAGCGGCCGGAGATCCTGGACGCCGATCTGGCGTCCTTCTGTCTGCAGCTGGCCGTCTGGGGCGCACGCAGGCCCGGGGAGCTGTCCTGGCTGGACCTGCCGCCCCAGGCCCATCTGGCCGTGGCCCGGGAACAGCTGGCCGGACTGGGAGCCATCGAGGCGGGAACGGACGAACTGCGCCCCACGGCGCTGGGGCGACGGCTGGCGGCGCTGCCCCTGGCCCCGCGCCTGGCCTGCCTGCTGCTGCGCGCTGGCGAACGGGGCTACGGCCCGCTGGCCGCCTGTCTGGCCGCCCTGCTGGACGATCGCGATCCCCTGCCTCTGGCCGACGCCTCACTGACGGCACGCATGGAGCGCCTCTGCGCTCCCGGCGGCAGCGGCGGCGTGTTCCCCCGCCTGCGCCAATGGGCGGAACGCATGGCGCGGCTGGCGGGCCTGAAAGCAGACGAAGACCGCCCCGGCAGCGCGCTGGAGCAGGACAGCCTGCTGCGCGCGGCCCGGCAGCAGCTGCCGCATCTGGGTGAAGCCGTGGCCCTGGCCTTTCCCGAACGCCTGGCCCTGCGCAACGGCGAGAACAACGGCATGGCCCAGTATCTCCTGCGCAACGGCAAGGCCGCCATCCTGCCTCTGACGGACGGCCTGGCCCGGCATGAACTGCTGGCCGTGGCGGCCGTGGATGCCGGTACACGCGGACGCATCCGCCTGGCCGCGCCCCTGGAGCGGGACGCGCTGGAAGAGCTTTTCCGGTCGCAGATCACGACCACGGAAACCATGAACGTCAGCCCGGAGGGCCAGATCTGCGCCCGCCGCCAGCGCCGTCTGGACGCCCTGCTGCTGGACGAGACCCCCCTGCCCCGTCCCGATGCCGACCAGTGCGCCCTGGCCCTGTGCGCCTGCATCCGCCGTCAGGGCCTGCGCCTCCTGCCCTGGACGGAAGATCTGCACCAGTGGCTGGCCCGCGTCCGCCTGCTGCGCCGGACATGGGGCGAGCCCTGGCCCGACCTGTCCGAAGACCGGCTGCTGGAGGAGCTGGAAAACTGGCTGGCTCCCCACCTCGGCGACTGCACCGACCTGCGCCAGTGGCCCCCTGCCCGGCTGGCCGACGCCCTGCACGGCCTGCTGGCCCATCCCCTGCCGCGGCAGCTGGAGCGGCTGGCCCCCAGCCACTGGCGCGCGCCTTCGGGACGTCTGCACGCCATCGTCTATGACGGCGAAGGCGGCCCCTTCGTGGCCGCCAAGCTGCAGGAATTCTTCGGCTGTGAGGATACGCCCATGCTCGCCGGCGGGCGCGTGCCCCTGACCCTGCACCTGCTCTCGCCCGCTGGCCGTCCGCTGCAGATCACGCGCGACCTCGGCCACTTCTGGCGCAACGGCTACCCGCAGGTGCGCGCCGAGATGCGCGGCCGCTATCCCCGCCACCCCTGGCCCGACGATCCGCTGACCGCCGAGGCCACGGCCCGCACCAAGCGCCAGCTGGCCCGCGGCAAATAAATCGTTTTTGGGGGAGGGGGGAACCTCTTTGACCAGTGCATGAAGGGATCCCACCTCCCCAAGCCCTTCCCTGAACGCGCGTTATCCGGGAGCATGGAGGCCGCGGACGGACAAGGGCATCCCTCCGCCCACAGTCCCCCGACACAGCGTCCAAAAGACAACGGCAAAAAAACGTGCGTCCGCAAACCACGGCGCTGCAAAACGTGTCTGCTTCAACAGTCAAGGAAGCGCGACCGCCCGTGCGTCCGCATCAAAAGGCCCCCGGTCGCCCCGGGAGCGCACCCCGCCTGCGCGCAGCAGCGTCTCCTGCCGGGGCCTCCTCCGACCGCAGCGCTTCCGGGGAGACCGGCCTGCAAAAACATCCCTGCACCACCTCCATCATGCCACCGGGGGGGACCGGCAACGACGGCTGCCCGACGCATCCTGAGGCCCTGTCCAGCGATCAGAAAAGCGTTTTTGGGGAGGATGGGGGAGTTTGGGGGAAGGCCCTTTTCCCCGCCAGAAAAAGGACCTTCCCCCTCAAATCCATCCCGCCTCTCCCCGGACTCACCACAGGGAACGCACGAAATCGCGTATCCGCACTTCGCTGTAGTAGTCCCTGCCAGATTGGGCAAAACCCACATGCCCGCCGTGCGGGGCCACCTCCAGGCGCAGGACCGCGCTTTTTTCCGCGATGGCAACAGGGTAGCAGGAAGGTGAGCAGAAGGGATCATCCTTGGCCAGCAGCATGTAAAGCGGCAGACGGACGGACGACAACCAGGGCAGCGAACTGTTGCTGCGCCAGTAGTCCAGAGCGCTGGCATAGCCGTAGAGGGGGGCGGTGAAGCGGCCGTCGAATTCCGCGAAGGTACGGAACTTCTCGATGCCTTCCACCGAGGGGTAGTTGGGGAATCGGGCCGCCTTCTCGCGCACCTTGGGGCACATGGTATGCAGGAAATAGCGCAGATAGATGCGGCAGGCGGGCCCGTCCATGACCCGGGCCGCGCCCACGAGATCGCAGGGCACGGAGACCACGGCGGCCGCGCGCACCAGCGGCGGGACCTGTTCCCTGGCCAGATACATGCACGTCTGGTTGCCGCCCATGCTGAAACCGGCCAGCAGGATGGGCCTGTCCCACTGTTCCGCGTAGCGCACCACCACAGCCAGATCTCCGGTCACGCCCATGTGGTACAGGCGGTCCGTGCGGTTGGGCTCGCCGGAGCAGCCGCGCATGTTCCAGGCCAGCACTCGGAAGCCTTCTTCCAGCAGCACGCGGGCCAGACCGAGGATGTATTTGCGGCGGCTGTGTCCTTCCAGACCGTGCGAAAGGATGGCGACCCCGCGCTCCGGCAGGCCCGGCGGAGGCGTATGCACGTCCACGTCCAGAAAATCCCCGTCAGGCGTGTCCAGACGCACGCGACGGCAGCGGGCCTCCTGCGCCGCATCGGGAAAACCCAGATGCCGGAACTTGGCGGACCAGATGGTGTTGACATGGGCATTGCGCAGCCAGAGCGGCGCGCGGTAGCGGCTGGGCAGTATTGGCATGACGGCAGGCCTCGTGTAAGAACCGTGGGATGCAAGCAAACTTCCATCCTAGACCTGTCAGAAAGGCCCTGTCAAACATCGGCTCCCGGAAAACGGACGTCCTCATCCTGGGCGCTGGCGCGGCGGGCCTGATGTGCGCCCGCGAAGCCTCGGCCCACGGTCTGGACGTGACCCTGCTGGAACGCGCGGCCTCTCCGGGGCGCAAGCTCTGCATCAGCGGCGGCGGCAAGGCCAATTTCACCAATCGCCGTCTGGCGGCCCACCACTACGCCGGGGACGATCCCGCCTTTTGCGAGCCCGCCCTGGACGCCTTCACGCCGCAGGACATGGAAGCCCTGGTCCATGCCTGGGGCCTGCCGGTGGAGGAACGCGCCCACGGCCAGCTCTTCCTGGCCGTCCCGGCCAGGCGCCTGCTGGACGCCCTGTGGCAGGACTGCCGCCGGCAGGGCTGCGCGCTGCACTGCCGCACCGATGTGGCAGGGGTGACGCCCCTGCCACACGGTGCGGGCTTCAGTGTCGCCACCTCGCAGGGGCTCTGGCGCTGCCGCCGTCTGGTACTGGCCCTGGGCAGCCCGGCCTGGCCGCAGTGCGGGGCCACGGGCAGCGGCTTCCGGCTGGCGCAGGCCCTGGGGCATCGCCTTGTGGAGCACGCCCCCGCCCTGACGCCCCTGCGCATGGCTCCCGGCTGGCTGGACGACGATCTGTCGGGCATCAGCCTGCCGGTGCGCATCGGCCTGCCGCGGGCCGGGCTTTGCCCCGCGCTGGCCGCGGATGCTGTCTGGCAGGATGACCTGCTCTTCACCCATGACGGCATCAGCGGACCGGCCGCCCTCAAGGCTTCCCTGTTCTGGCGGCCGGGGCAGGAGATCGCCCTGGACTTCCTGCCCGGACATGATCTGGCCGCCCTGCTGGACGGCCCCGGCCAGGGCAGGCAGACCCCACGCGGCCTGCTGCGCCGCCTGCTGCCCCAGCGCCTGGCGGACGTCCTGCTGCCGCCGGAAAGCGCGAACCGCAAGATAGCCGAGCTTTCCCGCGCCGCGCGGCAGCGGATCTGCGCCCGCGTCCACGACTTCCGCGCGCTGCCCGCCGGTCTTGCCGGGCTGAAAAAGGCCGAAGCCTGCCGCGGCGGCGTGGACACCCGGCAGGTGGATCCCTACAGCCTGCAGAGCACGGTGCAGGAACAGCTCTGGATCGTGGGAGAACTGCTGGATGTCACCGGCCTGCTGGGCGGCTACAACCTGCACTGGGCCTGGGCCAGTGGCGTGGCCGCCGGCCGGGCCCTGGCCCTGTTCGCTGGCCGGTAGGGAGCAGTCCCGGCCTCAGGGACTGCCGGGGAACGCAAGCTGCCGGCCCGTGACAGGCTCGTGCCGGGGATGTCCCCGTTCGGTGATCGCCGGGGAGCGGGCGAAAGCTGCCTCTTGTGTGAAGGGAAGGACGCTCCCGGGACAGTGGGCCTCCGCCGCGACCATCCCCGGAGCGTCGTCCCGGGACCGGCGGTTCCCCGCCGCAGGTTCGCGGCAGGCCATCTCCTGCCTGCCGGGGCGGAGCGGGCCCCAAAGCCGCCGCAAGGCGGCCCGACGCTCCGCGATCCCTGCCGGGGCCGTCTCGTGAGGCAGAAAAAGACGCGCCCAGAAGCTCAGGCCTTTTCGGCATGACGGCCTGTCTCCGCGAGACGGGGAAAAACGTGGGGAGGACAGACGATGACGGTGCCGGAGGTCTCCGTGACGCGGGAAAGAACGGCAGCCTTTCCCCCGGACATCCGGTGCGGCACAGGCGCCGGCCACGCGGGACAAGCACGGTGTCCACATCCATTTTCCGCTTGCCCGAGGCATATGCCGCGACCGCGCGGGGCAGACCGACAAAAAAGCCCCGCCGAAGCAGGGCAGGCAACACACACGACAGGGTGGCACGAACAGGCAAGAAATCGCCATGATCGTCGCTTTCCGCCTCCGTCCTCCATGTTTATACAGGAGCTGCAGCCAAGGGCTGACGGAGGTACATCATGAACAGCACACACGGATCCCTGCTTGCACGTCGCCGTTTTCTCACCGGAGGGCTGGCCGTCGGCGCGGCCGCCCTGCTGGGCGCTCCCCTGCACGACATGGCCTGTGCCGCGGCCACGCGACCCTCTTTCGCCGGGGAGGGACAGCGCCGGGCCGATGCCATGCCGCAACGCCGTCTGGGCGCGCTGGAAGTTTCCGCCATCGGCCTGGGCTGTCTGCCCATGGTGGGCTACTATGGCGGCAGCTATGCCAAAAAAGACATGATCGCCCTCATCCGCCGGGCATTTGACAGCGGCGTGACCTTTTTCGATACCGCCGAGGTCTACGGGCCCTATACCAGCGAGGAATGGGTGGGCGAGGCTCTGGCCCCTGTCCGCCATCAGGTCACGATCGCCACCAAGTTCGGTTTCGGCGTCGAAGAAGGCCAGCCCACGGCCCTCAACAGCAGGCCGGACCATATCCGGCGGGCCGTGGAAGGCTCCCTGCGCCGCCTGCGCACCGATCATATCGACCTGCTCTACCAGCACCGTGTCGATCCCAAGGTCCCCATGGAAGACGTGGCCGGTACGGTGCAAGACCTCATCCGGGAAGGCAAGGTCCTGCATTTCGGTCTTTCCGAAGCCAGCGCCCGTTCCATCCGCCGCGCCCACGCCGTGCAGCCGGTCAGCGCCGTCCAGAGCGAATACTCCCTGCTCTGGCGCGAACCGGAGACCAAGATTTTCCCCACCCTGCAGGAACTGGGCATCGGCCTGGTGCCCTACTGCCCCCTGGGGCGTGGCTTCCTGACCGGCGCCATCGACGAACACAGCCGCTTCAGCACGGGGCGCCTCGCCACCCTGCCCCAGTTCACCCCGGAAGCCCTGAAGCACAACATGCCCCTGCCGCACCTGATCCGTGCCTGGGCCGAGCGCAAGCACTGCACCATGTCCCAGTTCGCCATCGCCTGGCTCCTGGCCCAGGCGCCCTGGATCGCGCCCATCCCGGGGACCACGAACCCGGCCCATCTCGACGACTTCCTCGGCGCCGCCGGCGTCAGCCTGACGGCGGAGGAATTGCAGGCCTTCGAGCGGGAGTATGCCCGGATCGAGCTCATGGGGCATCGCGCCGATGCCTTCACGGAAAGCCAGATCGACAAATAAGTCCCCGTCTGCCGGGATCACGGGCGGCAGTAGCGACACCGCCCGGAGACGGCCGCAAGCCTGTGCCCGTAAGCTGGCGTCCGCCCCGCTCACGCCCGGCGCCGTTCAGGAGACGGCAGGGCCTCTGTCCGCGTGCCATGCCGCAGACGGCCGCTCCCGACCGCTGCCGGCCCATCTGCTGGCATGGACGCAAAAAAGGAGCTCCCGCACAGCAGGCAGGAGCTCCTTTTGTTCAGCACAGTGTCCGGGACAGCCTAGCCGCCCAGATAAGCCTCGCGTACGCTGGCATCGGCCAGCAGGCTGGCGGCCGTGTTCTCCATGGCCACGTTGCCCACTTCCAGCACATAACCGCGCGTGGCCAGCTTGAGGGCGGCGCGGGCGTTCTGCTCCACCAGCAGTACGGTCACGCCCTTCTGGTTGATGGCACGCACGGTCTCGAAGATGGAGCGCACCAAGAGCGGTGCCAAGCCTAGCGAAGGTTCATCCAGCAACAGCAGCCGGGGCTCGGCCATGAGCGCACGCCCGATGGCCAGCATCTGCTGCTCGCCGCCGGAAAGCGTGCCCGCCAGCTGCTGCTTGCGCTCGAACAGACGCGGGAAGAGCTCGAAGATCCACTCCAGCGTGCGTTCGCTGCGCGCCTGCTCGCGGATGCAGAACGCGCCCAGGCGCAGGTTCTCCAGTACGGTCATGGCACCGAAGACGCGACGGCCTTCGGGAGACTGGGCGATGCCCATGTTCACCACCTCGTGGCTGGGATACTTGAGCAGGGGCTTGCCGTCGAAGATGATCTCCCCTTCACAGGGCCGCACCAGTCCGCTGATGGACAGCAGGGTCGTGCTCTTGCCCGCGCCATTGGCGCCCAGGATGGTCACGATCTCCCCTTCGTCCACGTGCAGGTCGATACCGTGCAGCACTTCCACGCTGCCGTAACGGACATGTATGTTGGAAAGCGTCAGCAGTGCCATATTACCACGTCTCGGAATCGTCGGAACCCAGGTAGGCCTCGATGACCGCGGGATGGTTGCGGACATGGTCGGGCGTGCCCTGGGCGATGAGGGTGCCGTTTTCCAGCACCACGATATGTTCACAGATCTGCATGACCAGGCGCATGTCGTGTTCGATGAGCAGCACGGTGATGCCCCGGTCGCGGATGGCCGCGATGGTGTCCACCAGGGCCACGGTCTCCTGGTCGTTCATGCCCCCGGCAGGCTCGTCCAGGATCAGCAGGCGCGGATCGGAGGCCAGGGCGCGGGCGATCTCCAGCAGGCGCTGGTTGCCGTAGGAAAGGCTGCTGGCGGCCTCGGCGTAATGGTCGGCCAGGCCCACGAAATCCAGTTCTTCCATGCAGCGTGCCACGGCGGCGCGCTCCTCGCGGCGCTGCCAGGGAGTGTGCAGCATGGAGGACAGCAGGCCGGACTTCAGGCGGCAGTGGCGCCCGGCCAGGACGTTTTCCAGCGCGGGCAGCTTGCCGAACAGGCGGATGCTCTGGAAGGTGCGGGCGATGCCCAGTTCCACGATATTGTGCGGGCGCTTGCCGGTAATGTCCCGGCCGCCGAAATGCACGCTGCCGTGTTCGGGCCGGTAGTTGCCCGTGATGCAGTTGAAGACCGTGGTCTTGCCCGCGCCGTTGGGACCGATGAGCCCCACCACGCTGCCCTGCTCCACCGAGAAGGAAAGCTCGTTGATGGCGATCAGGCCGCCGAAGATCTTGCTGATCTCATGCAGTTCCAGCAGGCTCATGCGCGGCCTCCTTCCTTCTCCCCGGCCCGGACGCTCTCCGTCAGGCGGGCGACGTCGCTGCCGGCGGCGGCGCAGGCACGGGCCTTGATGGCCTCGAGCAGGGCCGCCACGCCGTAGCGGCGGCTCCCGGGCGGCATGAGGCCCTGGGGACGCCAGATCATCATCAGCATCATGGCCAGGCCGAAGATGAGCATGCGCGCGCCGGAGAACTCGCGCAGCAGTTCGGGCAGGCCGATGAACAGGAAGGCGCTCACCAGCACGCCCAGCTGGCTGCCGCCGGAGAGGATGACCACGGCGAAGATGATGACGGATTCCATGAAGTTGAAGGATTCCGGGGCGATGGTGGTCATCTTGGCGGCATAGAGGGTGCCGGCCATACCGGCCCAGAAGGCCCCCAGCACGAAGGCCATGAGCTTGTAATGGGTCACATTGACGCCGCAGCCTTCGGCAGCCACGTCATCTTCCTTGATGTAGTTGAGGGCACGGCCGATGCGCGAGCGCCACAGGCCGTAGAACAGCAGCAGGCTGACGCCCACCATGCCCCAGACCAGATAGTAGAAATGCAGGGGCTTGAAGACGCGGAAACCGAAGATCACGGGACGGCCGATGCCGAAGATGCCGTTGGAACCACCGGTCAGGCCGCCCACGTCATTGATGAGGGCGATGCGCACGATCTCCACGATGCCGATGGTGACGATGAGCAGGTAGTCGCCGCGCAGGTGGATGATGGGCCGGGCCACCACCATGGCGAACAGGGCCGCCGCGCAACCCGCCACAGGCATGGTCAGGAAGATGGGCCACTGGTACATGGTGTTCAGGATGGCCGTGGTGTAGGCGCCCACGGCGAAGAAGGCCGCATGGCCCATATGGAAGATGCCGGCCTGGCCCAGGATGACATTGAGCGAAAGGGCCAGCAGGGCGTAGAGGCCGATGCTGACGCAGACGTCGGTCCAGTAGGGATTGGCGAACAGGGGCAGGGCCAGCAGGACCGCCGCCAGCGCGACGATGACGATGGTGCGCTTCATAATTTGTCGGCCGTCCTTTCGCCCAGGATGCCCGTAGGACGGATGATCAGGATGAGGATCAGCACGGTGAAGGCGATGGCGTCCTTCCAGGCGATGGCGATGTAGCCAGCGGCCAGGGCCTCGATGACGCCCAGCAGCAGGCCGCCCAGCATGGCGCCGGGGATGTTGCCGATACCGCCCAGGATGGCGGCGGTGAAGGCCTTGAGGCCGTAGGACCAGCCCATGGTGAAGTCGATCTGCCCGTAATAGATGCCCACCATGAGGCCGGCGGCACCGCCCAGGCCGGGACCGATGAAGAAAACCAGGGAGATGATGCGGTCCACATTGATGCCCATGAGGCGGGCGGCCCCCTGGTCGATGGCCACGGCGCGCACGGCCGCGCCGATGCGCGTGCGCTGGATGAAGGCCCACAGGGCCAGCATCAGGATCACGCTGGCGGCGATGACCATCAGGCGCACGCCGGGCACGGCGATGCCGAAGATGTCAACGGTGAAGTCCGGGCGCAGCCAGTCTGGATAGACGTAGAAGCGCGCACCGTAGACCAGCATGACGGCGTTCTGGAAAAAGATGGAGGCCCCCAGGGCGGACACCACGGCCGAAAGGCGTCCGGCCTTGCGCAGGGGACGGTAGGCCGTGCGTTCGAGCAGGCAGCCGATGATGGCCACCAGCACGCCCACCATGAGGAAGACCGCCAGCACGGCCACCACAGGCGGCAGCACGCCCGCCAGGTTGCAGCTCACCAGCAGGGTCAGGCCCAGATAGGCGCCGATGGTGAACAAGTCACCATGCGCGAAGTTGATGAGCTTGAGCACACCATAGACCATGGTGTAGCCCAGGGCCACCAGCGCGTAGATGCCGCCTACGGCAAGACCGTTCAGAAGTTGCTGAAAAAATTGTTCCATGTCTCGGTCGTGCGCCACAAGGCGCAGTTTACGGGGCGGGGGCCCTTGCCCGCCGCCCCGCTTCTTGATGACTGTTTATCGGGCCTGGAGCTCGAACTTGCCCGCGTTGTCCACCTTGTAGATACGGTAGAAGTCGCCCACGCGGTCGCCCTTCGCGTCAAAGCCCATCTTGCCGGACAGGGTCGGCAGGTCCTTGAGCTGCTTGAGCCAGGCGGCGATCTTTTCGGGATCGTCGTTGCCCTGGGCGATGGCGGCCTCCAGCACCTTGTAGGCATCGCCGGCCAGCACGGCCCACACGGAAACGGGCACGGTCTGGTAGCGCTCCTTGAAGGCCTTGAGGAAGTTCCTGGCTTCGGCGGTGTCCATGTCCTGGGGCAGGGGCGGGCTCACGAAGAAGTAGCCCGCGGCGGCCTCGGGACCGGCGATCTTGACCAGGTCCTGATGGTTGGCGGCGTCACCGCCCATCATGGGCACGTTCCAGCCCATTTCCTTCTTCTGGCGCAGCAGCATGCCCGTTTCAGGATAATAGCCGGTGAAGAAGATCAGGTCGGGATCGGCGGCCTTCAGCTTGGTCAGGATGGCGGTATAGTCGCGTTCGCCGGGGGTCAGGGCGTCATAGAAGATGATCTTCACGCCGGCCTTTTCCAGGGCCGACTGGCTTTCCTGGGCCAGGCCCTTGGCGTAGGAGGAATTGTCGTGCAGCAGGGCCACACGCTTGTAACCGCCCTTGATGATGGCGGCGGCAGCGGCCTTGCCCTGGGCATCGTCACGCGGACAGGTGCGGAAGAAGAGCGGCAGGCCCTTCTCGGTCAGGCGCACGCTGGTGGAACCGGTGCCGATCTGCACCAGCTCGGACTCGGCCAGGATGTTCTGGGTGGCCTCGGTCACGGCGGAGCCGTAGGTACCGATGACCGCCAGGACACCGGCGGAGGCCAGTTTCTGGGCGGCCAGGGCGGCCGTGCGCGGATCACCGGCATCGTCTTCCACCACCAGGGCCACCTTGTTGCCGTTGATGCCTCCCCTGGCGTTGGTCTCATCCACGAGCAAGGTCACGATATTCTTCATGTCCTGCCCTTCGGAGGCCCATTTGCCCGTCAGCGGGCACATCAGACCGATCTTGATCTCGCCCGCCAGGACCAGAGAAGGCACAAGCAAGGCTACCACTCCCAGCAAAAGCCCGAGCTTTTTCATAAGCTACTCTCCCAAAGATACGAGTTGTTGCAAGCGGACAGCTTATCCCAAAACACACAAAAGAAAAAGCCCTTTCCTTGTGCCCCGCCCGGGGCGGAAAGGGCCTTCCGCGACAGTTGCAAGAGTGGGAAAAAAAGGGCTTTTTTCCGCCTTTCCCCTTCGCCGGGGACGGGACGGGCGGAAAAAAACATGTACCTATTGCGCAGCCACCGTCGCCATGGCCACCAGGGTATCCGTGGTGACGCTGTCGAAACGATGCAGGACCATCGTGGTGTCCGCACCGGCCTTGATGGCCATCTCAAGCTCCAGCGCGACGGCGGCCAGAGCCTTGCCGCCCAGTTCTGCGGCGGCTTCGCGCGTGGCATGGACCATGGCACGGGCTTCTTCCTGCTGTCCGTTCTTCAACGCTACCGAAACCTTGACGGGGGTATCCCGTTCCGTCTCGATGAAGTTCCGCAGCAGCTTCACATAGCGCCCGTGCGTGGTGTCCACGCGCGTCATGGCTTCCTTCCAGTCAAGGATTGCTTCGCTCATAACCTTTCCTGTTCTTGCTCGTTCTTGATGATTCTGTTGGGGATGAAGCGCAACTGTCGCAGAGGACCGGCAGGGATGCCGGGCCGAAAACGCATGGGGATCAGAGGGAAAGCGACGCGGGCAGCACGCTGGTCACCGCCCTGCTCCCGGGCGTCAGGCTGCCGTATCCTGTCAGGCCCAGCGCCGCGGCCCCGTTCACAGTGAGGCAACGTATCAGGGCCTGCGGGGCAACGTCCAGCTTTTCCCGCAAAAAAACGGCTTCCTGCCGCACATCCAGATCCGTGTTGGAGCTGAGGCCGTCCGTGCCCAGGCAGCACAGCAGGTCCGATGCCAGCAGCGCCGGCACCGGTGCGGTGCCCACGGCCAGACAGGCATTGGAGCGGGGGCAGAGGCAGAGGGCGCTGCCGCTGGCCGCCAGGTCCGCCACCTCGGCGGCTTCCAGCTGTACCCCGTGCACGGCCAGGGTCCCGGGCCCCAGCAGGCCCAGCCGCCGTGCATAGGCCAGGGGGCGCAGATGCGGCACGGGCCAGTCCTCGGGCAGCACCATGCCCCGGTAGCAGTCCCACAACGGGCCTTCGCCGTGGAGCAACAGGCGCGTCTCGTCCTCGGATTCCGCCAGATGCAGGGCAAAGACACGGCCGTGCAGGCGGCACCACTGGCGGGCATCCTGCAGCACGCGGGCATCGGTGGAGTACAGGGCGTGGCCTGCCGGTGCGCAGCGGGCGGCCAGCCCGGGGCGCTGTTCCAGCAGCGGACGGCAACGCGGCGGCCAGGGGCGCTCCCCGTCGATGAAGGGGGCCCGGCCGCCGAACCATTCGCAAAAATGGCTCACAGACAGGCCCGCGGCCCGGGCTGCGGCATCCACGTCCAGCAGGCCGTCCCCGGCATAATCCCCCACATGGGCGGTGCCTGCGGCGGCCATGTCCCGGCAGGCCCGCGTCAGGGCCGTAGCGTCATGGGGCTCGCGCAACAGGGCGATGAGGCTGCGCAGCCAGGCCGTGAAGCCCGCACCGAAGAGCGTCCGGCCCGCCGTATGCGAAAGCTGCAGATGGCAGTGGGCATTGATGCAGCCGGGCATCAGGGTCACGTCGCCCATGTCCGTCACCGGGGTCCCGGCGGGCAGGCGCACGCTCTTCCAGGGCAGCACGTCCAGCACCAGGTCGCCGCGCACCAGCAGGGCCGCGTTGTCCAGGCCCCGCAAGGGGCGCAGCAGGTCCCGGCCCGTGGCGGGACGCTCGCCGAGCATGTCCAGGATGGTCCGGGCGCGGATGACGCGGAGCCGGTCGTCGTGCTGGTCAGGCATGGTCCTCACCCCCGGCGCGAGAACTGGCCGCCGGACACATAAAAGGTGTTCTCCACCACGAACAGGGCCTTGGGATCCACCATGAAGACCAGATTCTCCAGGCGCTTGAGCGCCACATTGTTGGTCACGGTGAGCAGGATCTCCCTGTCGCCACCGGAATAGGCGCCCTTGCCCCGGATCAGGGTCACGCCGAAGCGCTCGCTGACCAGGATGGCCTCGCTGATCTCCTCGCCATGATCGGAAATGATCATCACCAGCTTGCGGTGGTTGAACAGGCCCACCACATATTCCAGCGTGTTGGCCGAGATGAACATCATGATGGTGGAAGCGATGATGATGTCCAGCGACAGGCGGAACGCGCCCGCCAGGAAGATACAGATATTGACCGCGAAACTGAACTGCCCGATGGGGATGTTCCAGCGCTGTTTCAGGGCCACGGCGATGATGTCCGTCCCGCCGCTGCTGCCCAGGGTGCGCAGCATCATGCCCACACCGGCGCCGTGCAGCACGCCGGCCGCCACGGCCGCGTACACTTCGTTGTTGATGGGGATCTGGAAGTTGACGAACATGCCGAAAATGGTGGTGCAGATGGTGCCGTAGGCCGTATACAGCAGGAAACGGCGCCCCACGAAGAACCAGCCCCAGACCCAGATGGGGATAGAGAGCAGCAGGTACCAGACCAGTGGCGTCAGCAGGTCGGTGCTGTAGAACACCAGCAGGGCCATGCCCAGGACGCCGCCCGAGAGCATGGAGTGCTGGGCCACCACGCTCGAGATGCATACCGTGACAAAAAAGGCGCCGATGGTCAGCCAGAGCAGGTTCCACCAGACGGATTCCGCCAGCCTGCTGTTGTAGGTCTTCAGTTTCATGGCTCTCCCGGATCGGAGGGTTTACGGGACGGACCTCGTGCCCGGCCGCAAAAAAACAGCCGGAAGGGCCCGCCTGCCGCCGCGCTCCAGGGGGGCGGCAGGCACAGGAGCGCCTTCCGGCAAAACAGCG
This sequence comes from uncultured Desulfovibrio sp., assembly GCF_949282365.1. Classification (GTDB taxonomy): domain Bacteria; phylum Desulfobacterota; class Desulfovibrionia; order Desulfovibrionales; family Desulfovibrionaceae; genus Desulfovibrio. The sequence goes on along the minus strand of NZ_CASDOY010000003.1, from coordinate 101,817 downwards.
TTAGAACAGGCCCGCCAGCATGCGCAGGGCCACGATGATCAGGAAGACGGCAAAGCCTTTCTTGAGCTTGGCCGTGGGCAGGGAGTGGGACAGGCGCGCCCCGATGGGCGCCGTCAGGAAGCTGGCGGCGGCGATGCCGAAGAAGGCCGTGAGGTTCACGAAGCCCAGACAGCCAGCCGGCAGGCCGGGCTCGCCCCAGCCGCCCACGATATAGCCCAGGGTGCCGGCCACGGCGATGGGGAAGCCGATGGCCGCCGAGGTGCCCACGGCATGGTGCAGGGGCACGTTGCAGAAGCTCATGAAGGGCACGGAGAGCGTGCCCCCGCCGATGCCCACGAAGCTGGAGACGAGGCCGATGACGCCGCCCACGCCGGCGGTGCCCAGGGCGCCGGGCATCTCGCGGCTGGCCGGAGGACGGTAGTTGGACAGCATCTGGGCGGAGACGAAGCCCAGGAAGCAGATGAAAAAGACCTTCAGGAACAGGGTCGGCATCTGGGTGGCCACCAGACCGCCCAGGAAGGTGCCGAGCAGGATGCCGGGCGTGATGTTGCGGAAGATGTCCCAGTGGACCGCGCCGCGTTTGTGGTGGGCCCGGCTGCTGGAGATGGACGTGATGATGATGCTGGCCAGGGACGTGCCCAGGGCCAGCTGCTGCACATATCCGGCGGGTACGCCCTGGCTGGGAAAGACCGCCACCAGCATGGGCACGATGACGATGCCGCCGCCCACGCCCAGCAGACCGGCCAGCACACCGGCCACGGCGCCGCAGCACAGATAGACAATGATGGAAACGAACATGGCGACCTTCCTCCATGGAAACAGCGCCGGACATGCCGTGACACGCACGCGGCGCGATCCGGCAGGGAAAGAAAAAAGGCGGCCGGCCCCGAGCCCCCCCGCCTTTCGGGAAAGCACCGGACACCCGCCGTCCGCCCGGCGCAATGCCCACAAAAGGTAGACAAAGGCCCCCAAGGCGTCAACAGACTTTTTCCTTTACAAAGCGTCCGGCAGCGTCTAGGTTTTCCCCCATGCAATGTCTGGCAACGTACCGCGGAAATCTGCGCCCTGAGAACGCCATTCGCAGGGGGTCTGCCCGGTTTCCCTTTTTGTCCCGCTTTTGAGCGGGCTTTTTTTTAATCTGCAACCACCACGACGCCATGACTACAGATACTCCGTACCGCTGGCCGCACAAAGACCTGCTGGACGTCACCCAGCTCGACGCACAGGACGTGCGCCATCTGCTGAACGTGGCCGCCAGCTTCCAGGAAATCAACCTGAGACCCGTCAAGAAGGTGCCCACCCTCAAGGGCAAGACCGTGGTGCTCTTCTTCGTGGAGAACAGCACGCGCACCAAGACGTCGTTCGATGTGGCCGGCAAACGCCTGTCGGCGGACACCTACTCCCTGGCCAAGTCCGGTTCCAGCCTCAACAAGGGCGAGAGCCTCAAGGACACGGCCCTGACCCTGCAGGCCATGGGGCCGGACGTCATCGTCATCCGCCATCCCAGCAGCGGCGCGGCCCAGTTCCTGGCCGAGCGCGTCTCCTGCGGCATCGTCAATGGCGGCGACGGCTGGCATGCCCATCCCACCCAGGCCCTGCTGGACAGCTTCGCCCTGCGGCAGGTCTGGGGCGACGCCTTTGCCGGCAAGCAGGTGCTCATCCTGGGCGACATCGCCCACAGCCGCGTGGCCCGCTCCAATGTCCACCTGCTCACCATGCTGGGGGCCAGGGTGCGCCTGTGCGCGCCGCGCACCCTGCTGCCCGCCGGGGTGGAGTCCTGGCCCGTGGACGTGTACGGCGATCTGGACCGGGCCGTGCGCGATACCGACGCCGTCATGTGCCTGCGCCTGCAGCTGGAACGCCAGCAGGCCGGCCTGCTGCCCGACCTCGCCGAATATTCCCGCCGTTTCTGCCTGACCGAACGTCATCTGGAACTCACCCACCCCGGCGTCAAGGTCCTGCATCCCGGCCCCATGAACCGCGGGCTGGAAATTTCCAATGATGTGGCCGACGACCCGCGCAGCCTGGTGCTCGACCAGGTGGCCTCCGGCGTGGCCACCCGCATGGCCGTCCTGTATCTGCTGGCCACCCGCAACGATGGAGGTTGCTAAATGACCCTGTGCATCAAGAACGCCCGTCATCTGGACGCTCCCGTGGACCTGCTGGTGCAGGACGGCAAGATCGTGACCATGACCCCCGCCGGTCATCACGCCGCCCCGGAAGGCAGCCGGATCGTGGACGCCCGCGGCCTGATCCTCATGCCCAGCCTGGTGGATGCCCATGTGCATCTGCGCGAGCCCGGCTTCGAATACAAGGAAGACATCGACACCGGTCTGGAAGCCGCCGCGCACGGCGGGTTCGGCTCGGTCATGTGCATGGCCAACACCAGGCCCGTCAACGACACTGCCAGCGTCACCCGCTTCATGCTGGACCGCGCGGCCCGGACCCATCCCCACGGTCCGCGCCTTTGCCCCATCGCCGCCGCCACCGTGGGCCTGGCCGGGGAGGAGATGGCCCCCCTGCAGGAACTCAAGGAAGCCGGCTGCGTGGCCATCTCCAATGACGGCCGCCCCATGCCCGGCACCGAGCTGCTGCGCCGCGTCATGGAATACGGCGCCGACCTGGGCCTGACCTTCATCGACCATTGCGAGGACAGCACTCTGGCCCGCGGCTGGGTCATGAACGAAGGCCCCCTCAGCGGCAGCCTGGGCGTCAAGGGCCAGCCCCCGGTGGGCGAGGCCGTGCAGGCCGCCCGTGACATCATGCTGGCCGAGTATCTGGATCTGCCCGTGCATATCGCCCACGTCTCCAGCGCCCTCACCGTGGACATCATCGCCTGGGGCAAGGCCCGCGGCGTCAAGGTCACGGCCGAGACCTGCCCCCACTACCTGACCCTGGACGAGTCCGCGCTGGACGGCTACAATACCAACGCCAAGGTCAGCCCGCCGCTGCGCCGCCCCGAAGACCGCGAGGCCCTGCGCCGCGCCATCAAGGACGGCACCATCGACATCCTGGCCACCGACCATGCCCCGCATGCCGCCCATGAGAAGGAACGCACCCTGGACGAGGCCCCCTGCGGCTTCACCGGCATGGACCTGGCCCTGAGCCTGACCTGGCAGCTGGTGCGCGAGGGCGTCATCAGCGAGGCCGACCTGCACCGCCTCTGGAGCGTGCGCCCGGCCGAGATCTTCAAGCTGCCCCTCAACCGCTTCGAGCCCGGGGACCCGGCCGACTTCTTCCTCTTCGATCCTGACGAGAAGTGGACCGTCAGCCGCGAGACCCTGTATTCCAAGAGCCATAATACGCCCTTCCTGGGGCAGGAGCTGCAGGGCCGCGTCCGCCATCACTGGCTGGGCGGCGTGCAGCTGTTCTAGGAGCTGGGCGCGCGAGCGCCCGTACCTTTGCGGGCGAGTCCCGGCCCTGCGGCCGCTGCCCGCGACGCCAGCCCCCTCGCCCCCCATACGGGTCTTCTCGCCGGGGCCGGGACACGCGGACCGTGCAACACCGGCCTTGAGCTGCGCCAACGACAGAAAGGCACCTTTGGGACACAAAGGTGCCTTTCTCATGTCCGCATGCGGTGATGGACCATCCGCGTTTGCGCAAGGCAGCGGGACGAGACATGCGCGCACGTCGCTGGGGCCTTCGCCCGACGCACGCCGCATGCCTGCCCGCCGCCCCCGCCCTCCCCGGACGTTTACCCGCGCCCGCTCCCGCCGGGCGGACCGTCTCGGCGACACTGGCCTTTGCCGCCCGGCAGGGCTATGCTTTTCCCAGTCCAGGACCTTTTCAGGAGGATACCGCCATGCATCTTCGCCAGCCCGCTGTCGCAGGCCGTTTTTATACCGACGCTCCGGCCGATTTGCGTGCCGAAGTGGCGTCGTTCCTGAAACAGGGCGCGTCCCTGCCTGCGGCCGCTCTTGATGACGCGGACGCGGCGCAGCTGGCGGGCCTCATGCTGCCCCACGCCGGGCACATCTACAGCGGCCGCGTCATCGGCGCCACCCTGGCCCATGTGCGTCTGCCCCGGACCCTGTTCATCCTCTGCCCCAACCACACCGGCCTGGGCACGCCCCTGTCCGTCTGGCCCGCCGGGGCCTGGCAGACCCCGCTGGGCCCCGTGCCCGTGGACGGCGAGATGGCCCGCCTGCTCTGCGAAGCCGACGAGGATTTCTGCGCCGATGTCACGGGCCATGCCCGTGAACACAGCATCGAGGTCCTGCTGCCCTTCCTCCAGGTCTGCGCGGGGGACGCTCCCTTCCATATGGTGCCGGTCTGCGTGGGCACCCGGCAGGCGCCCGTGCTCAGGACCGCCGGCCAGCGGCTGGCCCGGGTGCTGGAGCGCTGCCGCGTCCGTGACGGGCAGCCCCCCCTGCTGCTGGTCAGCTCGGACATGAACCACTACGAGGACCAGCAGACCACCCTGCGCAAGGACGAGCTGGCCCTGCAGGCCGCCTTCACGGCCGACGGCGATGCCCTGCTGCAGACCGTACACGCCCGGCGCATCAGCATGTGCGGCGCCGCACCGCTGGCCCTGGCCCTGTACGCCCTGCGCGCCTGGCAGCCCCGCCGGCAGACGCGCCTGAGCCTGGTCCTGCACGAGACCTCCGCCGCCATCTCCGGTGATGCGGGCCATGTGGTGGGCTATGCCGGTCTGCGCATTTTCGCCTGCTGACGTTTTCAGGAAAGATGATCGATCTGCTCGGAATCCCTTATTCCAAGCCTGTTTCCCGGACAGCCACGTTGACACGATACACAGGGCTTGATACATCTGTGATATATGCCGTCAGGCATACCCGACTGCCGTTTTTTTTCACTACGCCAACATGAGGAGGCATGCATGAGTCTCAACAGGCGTGATTTCGTCAAACTGTGTACCGGCACAGTGGCGGGCTTCGGCGTGGCGCAGATGTTCCATCCTGCGGTGCGCGAAGCTCTGGCTGGCACGCTGACCGGCGAGCGCCCCCCTGTCATCTGGTTGCAGGGACAGGGCTGTACCGGTTGTTCGGTTTCACTGCTGAACAACGTCAACCCCTCTATCGCGGATGTGCTGCTGAAGATCATCAGCCTTGAGTACCATCCGACCGTCATGGGCGGTGAAGGCCACGACGCCTACACCCACATGATGAACATTGCCCGGAACTTCAAGGGCAAATTCTTCCTGGCCATCGAGGGCTCCATCCCCCTGGCCAAGGACGGCCGTTACTGTGTGGTCGCCGAAGAAGGCCATACGGAGATCACCATGGCCGACCTGGTCAAAAAGCTGGCTCCTGACGCCGCCGCCGTGCTGGCTCTGGGCACCTGCGCCGCGTACGGCGGCATCCCCGCCGCCAAGGGTTCCGTGACGGAAGCCGTGGGCACCGGCGCCCTGCTCAAGCAGGCCGGCATCAAGACCCCCGTGGTCAACATCCCCGGCTGCCCGCCCCAGCCCGACTGGATCGTGGGCACCATCGCCCTGGCCCTCCAGAAGATCAAGGAAAAGGGTCTGGAAGCCGGCCTGGCTGAAGTCGTCTCCCTGCTGGACAGCGAGGGTCGCCCGCTGCCCTTCTACGGTCGCAACGTGCACGAAAACTGCCCCTACCTGCCCAAGTACGATGAAGGCAAGTTCTCCGCCACCTTCACCGACAAGAGCGGCTGCCGCTATGACCTGGGCTGCAAGGGCCCCGGCGCGTACTGCGACTCGTTTGAACGCAAATGGAACGGTGTCAACTGGTGCGTGGCCAACGCCATCTGCATCGGCTGCACCGAGCCCACGTTCCCTGACGGACAGAGCCCCTTCTACAGCAACTAGGTCACCTGGTGCTGCCGGAAGCGGTCTTCGGCTTTTTCCATTTTTTCTGACGTTCAAAGGAGAGCTTTATGGCCAAGGCCACTATCGCCATCGATCCCGTCACCAGAATCGAGGGCCATCTCAAGGCCCAAGTGGTGGTGGAGAACGGCAAGGTTGTGGACGCCCACCTCACCGGCGGGATGTTCCGCGGTTTTGAACAGATCCTCAAAGGGCGCGACCCGCGCGACTCCACCCAGATCGTGCAGCGCATCTGCGGCGTCTGCCCCACTTCCCACGCCATGGCTTCCGCCCTGGCCCAGGACGACGCCTTCAAGATCAAGGTGACCGGCAACGGCCGCCTCACCCGTAACCTGATCCTGGGCGCCAACTACCTGCAGTCGCACATCCTGCACTTCTATCACCTGGCCGCCCTGGACTTCGTGGCCGGTCCCGACACCGCGCCCTTCGTGCCGCGTTTTGCCCAGCCCGACCTGCGCCTGCCCCCCGAAGCCAACAAGGTGGGCGTGGACCAGTATCTGGAAGCCCTGGAAGTGCGCCGCATCGCCCACGAGATGGTCGCCCTCTTCGGCGGCCGCATGCCCCATGTGCAGGGCATCGTGCCCGGCGGCGCCACGGAAATGCCCACCAAGGAAGCCCTGCTGGAATACGCGGCCCGCTTCAAGAAGGTGCGCCAGTTCATCGCTGAAAAATACCTGCCCATCACCTATATCGTGGGCTCTGTGTACAAGGACCTGTTCAAGCAGGGCCAGGGCGTGCGCAGCTGCTCCTGCTTCGGCGTCTTCCCCATGACCGACGACGGCAAGACCCACCTGCTCAAGGCCGGTGTCTACCTCAACGGCCGTGACGTGCCCTTCGATCCCAAGAAGATCACCGAAGACCTCAAGTACTCCTGGTACGACGGCGCCACCAGCGGCAAGGGTGCCGCTGCCGCCGAGACCAAGCCCGATGTGGACAAGAAGGACGCCTACTCCTTCGTCAAGGCCCCCCGCTACGACGGCGAAGTCGTCGAAGTGGGCCCCGCCGCCCGCATGTGGGTGGCCAATCCCCCGCTGTCCGCGGTGGGCGTGAAGATGCTCAAGGAAAAGTTCGGCATCGAAGCCCGCAACATCCGCGATCTGGGCTGGGATACGGTCTTCTCCATCATGGGCCGCCATGTGGCCCGCGCGGAAGAAGCCCTGCTCATCGCCGATGCCATCGAAGGCTGGCTGAAGGAGATCAAGCCCGGCGCCGAGACCTTCACCCCCTTCGAGATCCCGCAGACCGCCGAAGGCTACGGCTGCTCCGAAGCTCCCCGTGGCTCCCTGGTCCACTACATCCGTGTGAAGGACCAGAAGATCGACAGCTACCAGATCATTTCCGCCACCCTGTGGAACTGCTCGCCGCGTGACGACAAGGGCCGCCGTGGTCCTCTGGAAGAAGCCCTCATCGGCGTGGAGATCCCGGACATCAACAACCCCGTCAATGTGGGGCGCACCATCCGCGCCTTTGACCCGTGACTGGGTTGCGCCGTGCACGTGCTGCACGCTGAGACCGGCGAAGAATCCATCGTGAACCTGGGCTAAGTCCCGCACGCGATCCGTCGCTTCGTCCCCCCTGTCCTTTGCGGCAGGGGGGACTTTTCATTTTGGCCGTGCCACCGTATCCTCTATTCCCCGCTCCCGCCCCGCCACCGGTCACGGGCCGGCGTCCCGCGCCGCGAGCGCCGCGCGGCTGTGGCCGTGAGCGGGCCGCAGCCAAAAACGTGGTGCCGTCCGGCCTTATGGCAGTAGGGACGCGGGTCCATCCGCCTTGACAAGGATACGGGGCGCCTGTCGGCCGGCATGCGGCCGCGGGAAAAGACGCGCAAGGAGAGCTTATGAAACGCATCATCGTGGGCGTCAGCGGCGCCAGCGGCATGCCGCTGGCCTTGTGCCTGCTGCGCCATCTGGCCGCCATGCCCGACGTGGAAAGCCACCTCATCCTTTCTTCCGGGGCCCGTGCCGTGCTGGAGGCCGAATGCCGCCTGGCCCCGGAGGTCCTGGGCGATCTGGCCACGGTCAGCCATGACGCGGCCTGCCTGGGCGCTGCTCCGGCCAGCGGCTCCTGGCAGCATGACGGCATGGTGGTCTGCCCCTGCTCCATGAGCAGCCTGGCCGCCATCGCCACGGGCGCGGGCAGCAACCTGCTGCACCGGGCCGCCGATGTCTGCCTGAAAGAAGACCGCCCGCTGATCCTAGTCCCGCGCGAGAGCCCCCTGAGCGCCATCCATCTGCGCAACATGCTCCAGGCCCGCGAGGCGGGGGCCGTCATCATGCCCTTCATGCCCGCCTTCTATACCGGCGCGGACAGTCTGGAAGGGCTCATGAGCCAGTTCTGCGGCCGTATCTTCGACCGTCTGGGCCTCCCCCACCAGCTCTGCACACGCTGGCAGGGAGGCGAGCCGGCCTGAGCGCTGTTTAGCTGCTCCGGCAGGCCATGCCGGATGCGCCGGCGTGGCGGGGCCCTCATCCCACGCTCTCCGGTCATGGCTCTCCAGGCACGGCTCTCCAGGCAGGCCGCGTTGATGAACGGGCATGCCGAAGGCGTAGGCTCTTCCGCCCCATCCCGGGCAATCTTTGCCGGGAAGCCGCGGCAGGGCCGCTGGAACGGCCTCCGTCGTCGCCCGGAGCGGCCTCCATTGAGGATGATTCCCGTTGGACCGCCCTACCCGCGCCGGTGTACGGCGCATCAAGGGGCCGCAAGGGAAAGGAAAAAGCGATAGAGCGAAAACACGCGGGACGGTCTGTCCTGTCCGGGCGATACACGCCCGCTTCGGGCTCCATGAGGACGAATGCCTCGATACCCCTTCCCGACAGGCACGCGCGCCCATACTTCAAGGCCCGGCCGGGCCTCCACCGGGGACGGTCCGCGCCGGGACAGCTCCCCCGCTGCCCCGGGAACGCAAAAAGGCCGCTCCCGAAAGAGCGGCCCTGGTATGCTGTGTCGTCGAGCGGGCTACCAGCCACGATGATAGTGGCGGTCGCGCTCCTGCTGATTGCCTACGATACCGCCGGCCAGCGCGCCCATACCGGCACCGGCCAGAGCGCCCCAGCCCACGGAACCACCGGAAATGGCGGCCACACCGGCACCGCCCAGCGTGCCGAGGGCTGCGCCGCTGGCCACACCCTGCTGGGTGGGGGACATATTGGTGCAGGCCACGCCCGTCGCCATGAAGGCGGCCATCAAAACGATCGCAAACAGTTTTTTCATAGATGTCTCCACAATACGCATGACGTATCAGCTGCGGGCCACTACTGGTTGGCTGCCGCAAGACGCGGCGTGATCAGCTCGAACCAGAGGACCCCCAGAACAGTGCGGTCCAGCTTGTCGGGATGCGCGGCGTACCAGGCATCGACCTCTTCCACGATGGTGGTGCGCTTCACGTCCTTGAAGGCCTTCATCCAGCCCTTTTCGAACTTGGAAAGGGTGGATACGGGCACTTTGCCGTTCTTGGCGGCCAGTTCGGCTTCCCGGCTGTTGACGAAGTATTCCGTGGCGATGACCATATCCATGCCGAACAGGATGCTCAGCTTGTTCTCCAGGGTGGTCTGCTGCCAGACGGTACCCGTCAGTTGCAGCACGGGATTGTTCCCCTTGCCCTCTTCCGCAGCCTGGGCGCTGACAGCCCCAAGCATGAGCGCCGCTGCCAGACAAAGGCTCATGATAGCTTTTTTCACGCCGGACTCCTTTGCTCTGTTGCCCTTGCGGGCAGTTGAAGGCCCGCCCGCCTGCGGCAGATTCGGACCGATATCAGTACGATAGCCCAAGTGCGCAGGGGATGGCAAGCCTGTGAAGGGACCTTGGCACCGGTCGCGTGAGCGAAGCGTCAGCGTGCCGGGGACAAAACGTGTCCCACGTCCCGTGATCTCCGGTCATGTGCCCTCAGCGCCACGCTTCGTGTCCCGGCCCACCGCCGGCGTGGCCTGCGCTGACGCGCGGTGCCGTCCGCCGGACTTTTATGTCGGGCTGTCCCCGGGCACCGGAGGAAGCCTCATGCAACGTCATGCAGAACCGAGCCAAGTCGCCAAATGCCATACGCCGGGGATGGAGACAGCCGCGCAGGGGACGGAGCAGGCTCAAGGCCTGCCGCGCCGCCCGTCAGCCGGGCGGAATGGTGTGGACAGGACGTGTGGGATGCCGCAAAGCGCCGGTCCAGCCCGGGCCGCGTCGCCTGTGGCCAGGCAGAACGGCCGCGGACAGGATCGCCGCCCGGGCGCAATGCTTGCCCAGAAGAATGCCCGCCCAGAAGAAAGTTTGCCCAGGCGGACAGCACAAAAAAACAGGGCCCTCCCTCAAGGGAGAGCCCCGTCAAAGGCTCGGCTGATGTCTCTCGCAGCATGGCATGCGCCGAAGCAAGGAGGGCACGGCAGCGACCCTGGACCGCGCTCCCGGTACTGCCGGGAGCCCTGCGGGATCGGCCTGGCCGCGAACCTCTTTCCGGCCGGACGGACGCCGGCTGCGCGAACAGTCCCTCCTAGGCCAGAGCCGCCTTCATCATCTCGTGGAAGCGGTCGAAGAGGTAGCGCCCGTCATGGGGACCGGCGGCCGCCTCGGGATGGTACTGCACGCTCATGACCGGCAGGGTCTTGTGGCGCAGACCTTCCAGGGTCTGGTCGTTGAGGTTGATGTGGGTGGCTTCCACATCGTCCAGGCCGTCCAGCACCACATGGAAGCCGTGGTTCTGGGACGAGATCTCGATACGGCCCGTGCCCAGATCCTTGACCGGATGGTTGCAGCCGTGGTGGCCGAACTTCAGCTTGGCCGTGGTGCCGCCCAGGGCGTGGCCGATGAGCTGATGGCCCAGGCAGATGCCGGTGACCGGGAATTCCTTGACCAGCTCGCGGATGATGGCGATCTCGTCCTTGAGGGTGGCCGGGTCTCCGGGGCCGTTGGACAGGAACACGCCCCTGGCGCCGCTGGCGCGGGCCTGGTCCAGCGTGAAGGAAGGCGGCACGGCCAGAGGCTCGAAACCGGCTTCGGCCAGCAGACGCAGGATGTTCCATTTGACGCCGAAGTCATAGACCAGCAGCGGGATGCCCGTGCCCTGCCAGGCATAGGCGCCGTCAGCCCCGAACTGCACGTCCCTGGGGCCTTCGGCCGTGAGGACGTAGGGCTTCTTGGCGGCCACGAAGGGCACCAGGTTCTGGCCTTCCATGCTGGGCAGGGCGCAGGCCTTGGCGCGCAGGCTCTCCACATCCAGGTCGCGGGTGGAGATGACGCCGCGCATGGCGCCGTTGATGCGCAGATGACGGGTCAGGGCGCGGGTGTCCAGACCTTCCATGCCGGGCACGTTCCAGCGCTTGAGGAAGTCCGGCAGGGTCTCCTTGGCGCGCCAGTTGGAAGGCTCCTTGCAGCATTCCTTGACCAGCAGGGCGCGCATGTGCACGCGGCCGGACTCCATGTCCTCGGCGGTGATGCCGTAGTTGCCGATGAGCGGGTAGGTCATGCACACCATCTGCCCGTAATAGGAGGGGTCGGTGAGCACTTCCTGATAACCGGTCATGCCTGTATTGAAAATGACTTCCCCGCCGGTCTCGAAATCGCCGGTGAAGGATTTGCCCTGAAGGCAGAAACCGTCTTCAAGTACCAGTAATGCTTTCATAGCTTACCCCCGCGCTTCCCGCGCGTAGTATTCCTGCAGGCTTTCCACATGCGTGTCTTCACGGCGCTTGCCGATGGCGATGGCCGAGGCCTTGGCACCGGCCACGGTGGTGCAGTAGGGCACGCCGTAGCTCACGGCCGTATGCCGGATGGACTTGGAGTCGCGGGCCGTGTTCTTGCCCGAGGCCGTGTTGATGACCAGGGCCACGTCGCCGTTGATCATGCGGTCCACGATATTGGGACGGCCCTCATAGACCTTGAGCACCTCTTCCACTTCCAGGCCCTGCTCGCGCAGGAAGCGGGCCGTGCCGCTGGTGGCCAGCAGATGGAAGCCCAGATCGGCGAACATGGCCGCCACTTCGGGCAGGATGGGCTTGTCGCGGTCATTGACCGAGAGGAAGACGTTGCCGGACTGCGGCAGGTCCTGGCCGGAAGCCAGCTGGCTCTTGTAGTAGGCTTCGGGGAAGTCCCCGCCCATGCCCATGACTTCGCCGGTGGAGTGCATCTCGGGTCCGAGGATGATGTCCACGCCGGGGAAGCGCTGGAAGGGCAGCACGGCTTCCTTGACGCAGGTGAAGCCGCCGCGGCGCATGCTCCAGGGGTCCAGCTCGTCCAGGGTCTTGCCCAGCATGACCTGGGTGGCCATGTAGGGCAGCGGCACGCCGGTGGCCTTGGACACGAAGGGGGCCGTGCGCGAGGCGCGCGGGTTCACTTCCAGGATGTAGAGGTCGTCGCCCTTGATGGCGAACTGGATGTTCATCAGGCCCACCACCTTGAGCTCGCGGGCCAGGGCTTCGGCCTGGGCGGCGATGAGGGCCACATGGTCGTAGGAGAGCGAGAAGGAGGGCAGCACGCAGGCCGAGTCGCCGGAGTGGATGCCGGCTTCTTCGATATGTTCCATGATGCCGGCCACATAGACGTCCTTGCCGTCGGAGAGGGCGTCCACGTCCACTTCCACGGCATGTTCCAGGAACTTGTCGATGAGGATGGGATGCTCGGGCTTTTCGGGCACCTGCTCGCGGAAGTAGTCCACCAGCTCTTCCTTGTCATAGACCACGGCCATGGCGCGGCCGCCCAGCACATAGCTGGGCCGCACCACCACGGGATAGGTGATGCGCTCGGCCACTTCCAGCGCCTGGTCCAGATCCATGGCGGTGCCGTTGGGCGGCTGGAGCAGGCCCAGCTTCTCGATGAGGGCCTGGAAGCGTTCGCGGTCCTCGGCGCGGTCGATGGCGTCGGGCGAGGTGCCCAGGATGGGCACGCCGGCGCGCATCAGCGGCACGGCCAGGTTCAGCGGAGTCTGGCCGCCGAACTGCACGATGACGCCCTCGGGCTTTTCCTTTTCCACGATGTTCATCACATCTTCAAAGGTCAGGGGCTCGAAGTACAGGCGGTCGGAGGTATCGTAGTCCGTGGACACGGTCTCGGGGTTGGAGTTGACCATGATGGCCATGATGCCCGCGTCGCGCAGGGCGAAGGAGGCATGGCAGCAGCAGTAGTCGAACTCGATGCCCTGGCCGATGCGGTTGGGGCCGCCGCCCAGGATCAGCACCTTGCGGCAGTCCCTGGTCTGCACTTCGTCGCCCTTTTCATAGGTGGAATAATAGTAGGGCGTGTAGGCTTCGAATTCCGCGGCGCAGGTATCCACCAGATAGAAGGTGGGCGTGATGCCCATTTCCCTGCGCAGACGGCGGATGTCGGTCTCGGGGCGTTTCCACATCTCGGCCAGCTGACGGTCGGAGAAGCCGTATTCCTTGGCCTCGCGCAGGATCTCGGGCAGCTCGGGGTTCAGGGGCGTCATGTCGTTGGCCAGGCCGAAGTCGCGGATGCGGTTCTCCATGTCCACGATATCGCGCAGCTGGCGGATGAACCAGGGGTCGATGCCGGAGGCGTCGTGGATCTCCTGCACGCTCACGCCGGCCAGCAGGGCCTGGCGCAGGGTGAAGATGCGGCGCGAATGCGGCTTGCGCAGACCGGCCATGATCTCGGGACGGGACGGCAGCTCGCGGCGGAAGTTGAAGCCCAGGCCCGAAGCGCCGATCTCCATGGAACGCAGGCCCTTCTGCAGGGCTTCCTTGAAGGTGCGGCCGATGCTCATGGCTTCGCCCACGCTCTTCATGGAGGTGGTCAGCTCGTCCTTGGCGCCGGGGAATTTCTCAAAGGTAAAGCGCGGGATCTTGACCACGCAGTAGTCGATGGCCGGTTCGAAGCTGGCCGCGGTCTCGCGGGTGATGTCGTTGCGCAGCTCGTCCAGGGTGTAGCCGATGGCCAGCTTGGCGGCCAGTTTGGCGATGGGGAAACCCGTGGCCTTGGAGGCCAGGGCCGAGGAACGCGACACGCGGGGGTTCATCTCGATGACGACCATCTCGCCGTTGTCGGGATTGATGCCGAACTGCACGTTGCTGCCGCCGGTCTCCACGCCGATCTCGCGCATGATGGCGAAGGAGGCGTCGCGCATCATCTGGTATTCCACATCGGTCAGGGTCTGGGCCGGGGCCACGGTGATGGAGTCGCCGGTATGCACGCCCATGGCGTCCACGTTCTCGATGGAGCAGACGATGACGCAGTTGTCGTTCTTGTCGCGCATGACTTCCATCTCGAACTCTTTCCAGCCCAGCACGCTCTGCTCGATCATGACTTCCGAGACGGGGCTGGCCGACAGGCCGTGGGCGGCCACTTCTTCCAGGTCGGCCATATTGTAGGCGATGCCGCCGCCGGTGCCGCCCAGGGTGAAGGCCGGGCGGATGATGAGCGGGAAGGGCAGCACGTCGCCCAGGGCGCGCACCTCGCTCATGTTGTGGGCAATGCCGCTGGCGGGCACCTTGAGGCCGATGTTCTCCATGGCCTGACGGAACAGCTCGCGGCTTTCGGCTTTTTCGATGACTTCGGCACGCGCGCCGATGAGCTCCACGCCGCACTCCGCCAAAACGCCGCTCTTGGCCAGACCAAGAGCGGCGTTGAGCGCCGTCTGTCCGCCAAGGGTGGGCAGCAGGGCATCCGGGCGTTCCTTGCGGATGATGGCCGCCAGGGTCTGCTGCTCGATGGGTTCGATATAGGTGGCGTCGGCCATGTGGGGGTCGGTCATGATGGTGGCGGGATTGGAGTTGACCAGCACCACCTCGTAACCTTCCTCCTTGAGGGCCTTCACGGCCTGGGAGCCGGAATAGTCGAATTCACAGCCCTGGCCGATGACGATGGGACCTGCGCCGATAACCAGAATTTTGTGTAGATCCGTGCGTTTGGGCATTGGATATTCCTGTATGGTTGGGAAAATCGCAGGGGTGCGGCCCTGCCCCTCCGGGCACCTTTCACGCCGCCACATGGCGCATTGCGCAAAAGTCATCCGGTTAAAACGATTTTTTTTATCCGCTCGCGCCGCCTTCGTCAAGATGCCGGGCAGTTTTCCCGGCGGGCGTCCCGGCGGCGCCCTCCCCTGTCCGCTGCCTGTGCCGCCCCGTCCCAGGCGCCCGCCGCCGGGCTTTCCCCCTTTCGCACTTGCCAAGGCGCGGCTTTTGGAGAATACTCTTGCCTCTCAATCCCTTTTACGAGGCCTTACGATGAACAAAGACATCAAAAAAGTTGTGCTCGCCTATTCCGGCGGCCTGGACACCTCCGTCATCCTCAAGTGGCTGATCGAAACCTACAAGTGCGAGGTCATCACCGTCACCGCCGACCTCGGCCAGCCCGAAGACCTGAGCGGCGTGGAAGCCAAAGCCTACAAGACCGGCGCTTCCAAGGCGTATGTGGTGGACCTGCGCGAAGAAATGGCCCGCGACTTCGTCTTCCCCATGATGCGCGGCGCCGCCCGGTACGAAAACCGCTACATGCTGGGCACCTCCATCGCCCGCCCCATCATCACCAAGGCCCTGGTGGACATCGCCCGCAAGGAAGGCGCTGACGCCATCGCCCACGGCGCCACCGGCAAGGGCAACGACCAGGTGCGCTTCGAGTTCGCCGCCAAGGCCCTGGCCCCGGACCTGAAGGTCATCGCCCCCTGGCGCGAATGGGACCTGATGTCCCGCACCGCCCTCAATGCCTTCGCTGAAAAGCACGGCATCCCGATCTCCAAGGAAGCCAAGCGCTACAGCATGGACGCCAACATGATGCACACCAGCTTCGAAGGCAGCGAACTGGAAGACCCGGCCAACGCGCCCCACGAATCCTGCCACGAACGCTGCGTGCCCGTGGAACAGGCCCCCAACGAGCCCGAGATCATCGAAGTGAGCTTCGAGCACGGCGATCCCGTGGCCGTCAACGGCGAAAAGATGTCGCCCTACACCATCATCAAGACCCTGGCCGAACTGGCCGGCAAGCACGGCATCGGCCGTGACGACATGGTGGAGAACCGCTATGTGGGCATGAAATGCCGCGGCGTGTACGAGAACCCCGCCGGCACCCTGCTCTACGCCCTGCACCGCGACCTGGAAGGCCTGTGCATGGACCGCGAACTGCTGCAGCTGCGCGACATGCTGGCCGTGCCCTACTCCCATGCCGTGTACAACGGCTACTGGTTCTCGCCCGAACGCGAAGCCATGCAGGCCTTCATGGACAAGTCGCAGGAGACCGTCACCGGCACCGTGCGCGCCAAGCTCTACAAGGGCGGCGTGTGGCCCCTGGCCCGCACCTCTCCCTTCTCCCTGTTCTCCGAAGACCTGGCCACCTTCGAAGGCGGCAACTACGACCACAAGGACGCCGCCGGTTTCATCCGCCTCAACTGCCTGCGCCTCGGCATGTACGCCGCGGTCCAGAACAAGCTGGGCAAGTAAGTCCTTCCTCACGGCGGACGGGGCAGCCCGTCCGCCCTGTTTTTCCCTCCGGGAGCCCCGTCCGCGCCACAGCCTTGCGGGATCGCGCTCCCGGTCCTTCGTCATCGCGCCTTTTCCGGGCGCAGACCGGCCCCCGCGGGGCGGAGAGATCTTTCCATGAGCACCAATCAGAGCTGGGGCGGCCGCTTTGCCGAAGGCCCCAGGGAGGCCGTGGCGGCCTATACCGATTCCCAGACCTATGACCGCGCCCTCTACGCCCAGGACATCCGCGGCTCCCAGGCCCATGCCCGCATGCTGGGCCGTCAGGGCGTCATCACCCCGGACGAGGCCCAGCAGATCATCAAGGGCCTCGAGGCCGTGAAGCAGGAGATCGAATCCGGCGCCTTCATCTGGAAACCGGCGCTGGAAGACGTGCACATGAACATCGAGGCCCGCCTCACCGAGCTCATCGGCGACGTGGGCAAAAAACTGCATACCGGCCGCAGCCGCAACGACCAGGTGGGCCTGAGCTTCCGCCTGTTCGTGGCCGACCGCCTGAAGGTCTGGCAGCAGCGCGCCGCCCACCTCTGCGCCACCCTGGTGGCCCGCGCCGACGGCCATCAGGACGACATCCTGCCCGGCTGCACCCACATGCAGCCCGCCCAGCCCGTGAGCCTGGCCCATCACCTGCTGGCCTATGCCTGGATGTTCCGCCGCGACTGCCTGCGCCTGGACGATGTGCTCAAGCGCGTGCGCGTCTCGCCCCTGGGCTCCGCCGCCCTGGCCGGGACCACCTATCCGCTGGACCCGCAGAGCGTGGCCGACGAGGTGGGCTTCAACGGCATCTACGGCAATTCCATGGACGCCGTCTCCGACCGTGATTTCGTGCTGGAGGCCCTGTTCGCCGCTTCCTGCATCATGGCCCACCTCTCCCGCCTCTGCGAAGAGATCATCATCTGGGCCAACCCGGCCTTCGGCTTCGTGCAGCTCTCCGACGGCTATTCCACGGGCTCGTCCATCATGCCCCAGAAGAAGAACCCCGACGTGGCCGAACTGATGCGCGGCAAGACCGGCCGCGTCTACGGCGCGCTCATGGGCATGCTGACCATCATGAAAGGTCTGCCCATGACCTACAACCGCGACCTGCAGGAAGACAAGGAAGGCTTCCTGGATACCGACCGCACCGTGGATGCCTCCCTGATGCTCATGGCCGGCATGCTCGACGAGCTGACCTTCCGCACCGAGCGCATGCGCGCCGCCTGCGCCCGCGGCTTCCTCAACGCCACGGAACTGGCCGACTATCTGGTGGGCAAGGGCCTGCCCTTCCGCGAGGCCCACCACGTCACGGGCCATGCCGTGGCCCTGGCCGAAAAGCAGGGCAAGGGCCTGGAAGACCTTTCGCTGGACGACCTGCGGCAGCTGGACGCCCGCATCGACGAAGACGTCTACGCCGTGCTGGACTACGCCGCCGCCGTGCGCCGCCGCGAGACCCCCGGCGGTACCGGGCCCCGTTCCGTGGCCCGCCAGATCGGGCAGCTGCGTGCGTGGCTGCAGGAGCGCGCATGAGCCCCCGGAAAGCCACCGGCTGGAAAGTGCCCCTGATCTTCTGCGCGGTCATGGGCGCGGCCGTGCTGGGCACCTGGCTGTGGCGCCACCTGGACAAACCCGATGTGCCGCCGCTGGAGCCCGGCCTCGTGGCCGTGGCCCAGACCTACCACATCGATCTGGATGCCGACCCCGAAGGCAAGCTGCTGCGGGAATCCATCACCAATGCGTCCACGGGCTTCGCCAGCCACGACAGCAAGGACGCCCGGCTGGCGGCCCTCATCGACAAGGCCCTGGACATGGGCCGCTTCGACGCCGCCTGCGTGGCCGCCGTACTCCTGTTCGACGAGCACAAACGCGAGGGCAAGCTGATGCGCATCGCCCGCAGCGCCGCCGGCGACTGCGCCACCCTGCCCTGGGGCGCCTTCGCCGCCAGGGCCATGAAGGATCCCGGCGTGCAGACCGACGCCCACTTCCTGCTCAATGCCCGCTGGCGGGAATGCTCCCGGCGCTGAACAGGAGACTACAGCCAAGACGGATGCCCCGGGGGAGGGGGAAGACCTCGCCGAACACGGGAGTTTTCCCTTCCCCCGGGCTTTGTTGTGTTCGATGCCCACGGCTTCCTGCGTCACAACGGGCACGGCCCTGACGGGCCGCCCGGGCTCGCGCTCCCCCTTCTCCGGCGACCTTTCTTGGGGAAAGGAGTTTTTGCAGACGGCAACGCAGGCCTGACCCGTATTGCATCATGCCAAAGGATACCCTGGTCCGCCGGCCCGGAACGCAGCGGTGCCCTCGCGGCTCCGGCGCGGCACACATGTTTTTTTACGCGGCCCGTACAGAGCCCATGACTATCCCCGGATAGCGGCACCGCCCCTTCCCGCCTTTTGCCCGGCCTTTCCCCGCCGTCTCCGCTGCCCACGCCATCTTGCCGTCCCTCCCCCGGCCCAGCAGCCTCTTGCCGTCTTGCAGGGCGCTCCCCCGCTCCTGCCTTGCGGCCCAAAAGAGGACGTCTGTCCCGCATCAACAGGCCCTGCCCGCAAAAAACAGAAATCTTCTTGATTTGTGGCAGACCATAGCGCAGGATTTGTCCAGACTGTTCGCTGTGCCGGGCTGCTGCCCGTCTGGCTCCGAAAGTCAGGAGCAAAGGCCCGGCTGTGCGCCCGGCCTTTGCCGCCGCCGTGCGCTGGCGGCACGGGAAGGAACGGCCCTGGTCCTGCCTCCGTCCAAAGCCGCGTGCGCACGGCCGCATGCCTTCCCCGCAGGCTTTCGGGAAGCGCGTTTCCCTGTCAGGGGGGAAGGAGCTGTCTGTACCGCCACAGACATGACGACGATGTGCGGGGAGCGCACGTCCTCCCAGCAGGACACGCCCCTCCACGGTATCCGGGGAGCGGGGCGGGAGGGCTGCCCGGCGCGCCGCGACACAGTCCCACGATCTGAAGAAAAAATTTGGGCAAGGGCGGTGGGGAGCCCGGAGAGGGAGAGCTGACGCTTCTCCAAAAGGTCTCCTTTTCCCCTCCGTCCCCTCCCCTCCGCCTTCAAGTACAGCACAAGGAGTTATCATGGCCCGGCAGATCTTGCGCATCCGTGATCTGGGACAGTCCACCTTCTGGCAACTGGTGCAGATGGAGGGCCGGCCCGCCCCCCTGACCGGCAAGACGGCCCTGCTGCTGGCCGCTGACGGCGCGGACACGCAGGACGTGCTGACCGCCACGGCCGCGGCCCGTCAACTGGGCATGGACGTGGACCTGCTGCCCCCCCGCCTCTGGACGCAGGACATGGCCACCTGTGACCTGCAGGCCCCGCTCTACGCCCACGCCGATCTCTGCCTGACCGCAGGCCTCAGGGGCAATGCCCTGGACTGTCTGGCCGCCGGCCTGCCCGGTGCCGTGGTCAACGCGGGCAACGACAGGGGCGCGCCGGGCCAGTGTCTGGCGGACCTTTTCCTGCTGGCGGCACGGCACGGCGACTGGGAACACCTGCGTCTGTCCTGGCTGGGCGGCGCCCAGTGCGGTCTGGCCTGCGACCTGATCACGGCCGCCATCTACGCGCCCTTCGAACTGTTCATGGCCCTGCCCGAATGGGGCGAGCCCGACCACGGCCTGCTGGACATGGCCCTGCGGGCTGGGGCCAAGATCTTTTTGAGCCGCGACCCCGAACTGGTGCTGGAAAACGCCCATGCCGTGTACATGGGCCACGGACCGGAACAGTGCGCCTCCTCTCCCCTGACCAGCGGCTGGCCCCTGAGCGACGAGCTGCTGGACCTGGCGACGCCCGATGCCGCCGTGCTTTCCTGGCACGCCCTGTCGCCTGCCGACCGGGCTTCGGAAGCCGCCCTGCGCCGCGCCGCAGCCTTCTGGCCGGAACGGCTGGCCGCCCGTCGCCTCATGGAGGCCCGCCTCTGCGCCCTGGCCTGCGACAGCCTGTAGGAGCCTGCGCATGGACAGCATCTGCACGCCCCCCGACTGCGAGGACATCTTCGCGGAAGAAGCCGGCGGTCCCTGCTGGCCCCGCTGGCTGGAAGGCTCCCGGGTGCCGGACGCGCCGCGCGCCGCGGCCTATGAAGCCACGCCCGCGCATCTGCGCGCCGCCGTCAAGACCGCCCTGGCCCTGCATCATGCCCATCACGGTGATACGGACGTCACCGCCTGCCGGGACGAACGCTTCCCCCGCCGGGGCTTCCGCCGCACGTCCGCGGAAGGACCGGCAGCGCACGCCCTGGTGGCCTTCCCTGCCTCGCTGCGTTCGCCTGCCCGTCTGGCGGCGGCCCTCATGCCCGCCATCCTGGCCGGGGTGCCGCTGACGGGCGCCTTCTGTATCGGCGGCGAGCCTTCGCCCGAAGTGCTGGTGACCCTGGAGCTGGCCGGCGTGGAAGACGCCTTTGCCCTCGCCGCTGGCGACTTCGTGCGCCTGACGGACGAGCTGCCCCGCTGCCGCGTGGTCCTGCTGCACGGCCTGGACAGGGCCGCCCTGCCCGGGCGCTCCCGTTTGCCGGGCCGGGTCTGGAGCGAGGACGCCCTGCCCCTGCTCCTGCTGCCGCAGGCGGATGCCGTGGACGCGGAACTGCTGGCCTTTGCCCACGGCCCGGAGATCGTGGCAAACGCCCTGCGCGGCGCAGACGCCCGGGCCGTCCTCGACGGCGGCACAGCCCCCGGCGACCGCCTGCCCGCCGCCCTGCTGGACGGGGAGGGAGCCGCCCGGCTGGCCGTTGCGCCAGGGGACATGCCCGTGGAGCTGCTGCTCACTCCCGGCTGCGAGGCCTTCTGGCTGCATCCGGGCCTGGGACCGGACTTTTTTCGCTGCCATCACCGGGCCTTCAGCCTGCTGTGAGCTGGCCGAACAGGACCGGAGCAGCGCGACATCACAGTCGCCACGGGTCCCTCCGCTTGCGCGCGGCGGCGGGAAAGCGCATACTTGCGCCACCCCGCCGGAATGTCCCGGTCCATACGCTGACGAGACTGCCATGAAGAACATCCGCAATATCGGCATCATCGCCCACATCGACGCGGGCAAGACCACGCTTTCGGAGCGCATGCTCTACTACAGCCGCAAGATCCACCGTCTGGGCGAGGTCCACGACGGCACCGCCACCATGGACTACATGCCCGAGGAGCAGGAACGCGGCATCACCATCATGTCCGCCTGCACCACCTGCCAGTGGAACGACTGCACCATCAACCTCATCGACACGCCCGGCCATGTGGACTTCACCATCGAGGTGGAACGCTCCCTGCGCGTGCTGGACGGCGCGGTGGGCGTCTTCTGCGGTGTGGCCGGCGTGGAGCCGCAGTCCGAGACGGTCTGGCGGCAGTCCGAGAACTTCGGCGTGCCCAAGATCGCCTTCATCAACAAGATGGACCGCCTGGGCGCGGATTTCGCCCGCGTGCTGGAAGGCATGAAAAAACGCCTGGGCGCCAATCCGCTGCCCCTGACCATCCCCAACGGCCAGGGCGAGGCCTTCGACGGCGTGCTGGACCTGCTGGCCCGCGAGCGTCTTGATTTCGACCAGGCCGATCAGGGCCGCACCGTGACCCGCCGCCCCTGGACGGAGGAGGAGGCCGCCGCGGCCGAGCCCTGGCGGGAACAGCTGCTGGAACATCTGGCCGAGGCCGACGAGACCTTCCTGGAACTCTATCTGGGCGGGGAGTACGGCCCGGACGACGTGCGCGCCGCCCTGCGCCGGGCCACCCTGAGCCGGGCCGTGACCCCGGTGCTCTGCGGTTCGGCCCTGCGCAACAGCGGGGTGCAGCCCGTGCTGGACGCCGTCTGCGGGCTCCTGCCCTCGCCGCTGGACGTGCCCGCGCCCGTGGGCCGCGACAGCGACGGCAACGAGGTGCCCGTGCCCCCCGATCCGGCCGCGCCCGCCGTGGTGCTGATCTTCAAGGTGCTCATGGAGAACGGCCGCAAGCTGTCCTTCGCCCGCGTCTACGCCGGCAGCCTGCGCGAAGGCGACGCCCTGAGCAATGCCGGCGGCAAGGGCGAGGACCGCATCAGCCGCATCTACCGCATGCATGCCGACCGCCGCGAGCAGCTGGAAAGCGCCGCCGCCGGCGAGATCGTGACCCTGGTGGGCCTGCGCGGTGCGCATACCGGCGACACCTACTGCCACAAGAGCCGCCTGCTGGCCCTGGAGGCCATAGACTCCTACGCGCCGGTCATCACCCTGGCCCTGGAACCGCGCAACGCCGACGAAGGCAAGGTGCTGGACGAGGCCCTGGCCCGTTACGCCGCCGAGGACCCCACCCTGGAGGTCCGCACCGACGAGGAGACGGCCTGCCGCATGGTCTCCGGCATGGGCGAGCTGCATCTGGACGTGCTGCTGGAACGCATGACGCGCGAATACGGCATCTCGCCCCGCGCCGGACATCCGCAGGTCATCCTGCGCGAGACCGTGCGCAAGGAGGCCGACGGCGACGGCGAATTCGACCGCGAGCTGGGCAAGGAACATCATTTCGGCCATGTGGCCGTGCATGTGCGCCCCCTGCCGCGCGGCACGGGCAATCGGGTGCTGGTGGGCGACTTTTTGCCCGCCGACGAGAACGAGGCGCGCAAGCTGCTGCCCAGGGCCCTGCTGGACGCCGCCCTGGAAGGCGTGCGCGACGCCCTGCAGAGCGGGGCCCTGACCGGCTATCCCGTGGAGGATGTGGAAGTGGCCCTCACCGCCGTGGAACGCCGCGAAGGCCAGACCACCGTGCCCGGCTGCCACATGGCCGCGGGCATGGCCCTGCGCGAGGCCCTGGCCGCCGCCTCTCCCGTGGCCCTGGAACCGCTCATGAAGGTGGAGATCAGCGTGCCCGACGAATTCCTGGGCGCGGCCATCAGCCTGTTCGGCACGGCCGGGGGCCGGGTGGAAGACCTGGAGGACCGCGCCGGGCTCAAGCATGTGCGCGGTCTGGCGCCGCTGCGCAAGCTGTTCGGTTTTTCCACCTCCCTGCGTTCGGCCACCCAGGGCCGCGCCGGGCTCGTGCTCACCTTTGACCGCTTCGACCTGCCCTGATGAACGACCGTACCCAACCCAAGGCCAAGAAGAGCCTGGGCCAGCACTTCCTGCGCCACGAGAGCATCTGCCGCCGTATCGCCTCCCTGCTGCTGCCCCGGGAAACGGACCGCATCATCGAGATCGGCCCCGGCCCCGGCGCCCTGACCCGGGCCATCGAGGAGCAGCCCCATGCCCGGCTGCTGCTGCTGGAAAAGGACAGCCACTGGGCCGCCGAACGCCAGCGTCTGGGCGCGGAGCGTACCCAGGCCGTGCTGACCGACGCCCTGCGCTTCGACTGGAGCCGCATCACGCCCGACAGGCCCTGGAAGATCATCGGCAACCTGCCCTACAACGTGGCTTCGCCCATGATGTGGGACCTGTTCTCCCGCGCCACGGGCCTGGTGCGCGCGGCCTTCATGGTCCAGAAAGAAGTGGGCCAGCGCCTGGCCGCCGCGCCGGGCAGCGGCCATTACGGGGCCCTGTCGGTCTGGGTGCAGAGCTTCGCCCGGCCGCGCATGGAATTCATCGTGGGCCCGGGGGCCTTCAGCCCGCCGCCCAAGGTGGATTCGGCCGTGCTCTCCTTCGAGCCCCTGCCCCTGGAGCAGCGCCCGGCCCGCCCGGACCTGCTGGCCCTGGTCGTCAAGGTCTGCTTTCAGCAGCGGCGCAAGCAGCTGGGCAGCATCGCCCGACGCTGCCCGCTGGCGCCGTGGCTGGCGGCCGCCATCGAGCAGGCGGGCATCACGCCCGCCCTGCGGCCGGAACAGCTCAGCGTGGCGGACTTCCAGGCGCTCAGCCGTCTGGGGGCTTCCTTGCTTGACAACCCCATGAAAAACTGATTGCCTGACACAAGAGTCACGAAACAGCGCCAGTGATGACCGCCCCGGGCGGACACGGCATGTCACTGGCGAGAGAGGAGGATACCCCAATGACCAAGGCTGACCTGGTTGAAATGATTGCCGCCAAGGCCAATCTGACCAAAGCCGCTGCCGAACGCGCCCTCAATGCCTTCCTGGCTTCCGTGGAAGAATCCCTGGCCAAGGAAGACAAACTGACCCTGACCGGTTTCGGCACCTTCGTGGTGGAGACCCGCAAGGAACGCCAGGGCCGCAACCCCCGCACCGGCGAGACCCTGACCATCCCCGCCTGCAAGATGGTGAAATTCCGTCCCGGCAAGATGCTCAAGGACGCCCTGGACTAGCAGGGCCCCTTTTTCCGAAAAGATAAAACAGGCCCCGCCTGTTTTATCTTTTCCCCACGCCCCTCCGGGCCGCCGCCACCGTTCGGGCCGGCCCTCCCGCCGCCGCAAGGATCACGCCCATGGACAGACAATTCTGCTTCGACGCGCTGGCCGCAGAAGGTTTCCAGCCTGAAATAGACGAAGACGGCGATATCTCCTTCCTCGCCGGGGAGATCTCCCTGTCCCTGCTCCTCGATGACGCGGACGAAGGATTCTTCTCCCTGGTCTGCGCCTTTGAAGTGGACGACATGGACCAGCTGGAACTCTTCTACAGCGCCGCTTCCGAAGCCTCCCGCGCCTACAGGGTCGCCAAGGCCTATATCGGCGAGATCGAGGAGGACTGCTTCGAGATCCGCTTCTGCGTGGAGTCCCTGACCTCGCCGGAACTCTTCCGCCGTCACCTGCGCCGCTATGTCGAGCTTCTGCTGGACATGCAGGAAAGCGTCTTCGACGCCTGCCAGGGTGATGACGACGACGCCGAGTAAGGCCGCAAGGGTCGCTGCCGGCAGGGGCCTGCGCCCTTTGCCGTCACTTCCTGCCTGTGCTGAAAAAAGTGCTTGCTTTTTTTCAGATGCGGGTCTAAAAAACTGTTCTTGACCCTGCGCGAGCAGGGTCCGACGACGTCTGCGTCGTCAGGCCCGGTATGGCCGGAGCTTCCGCAGGAGGGGGTGATATTCGTGCCCGGAGTGTTTCTGAACGAAGACGATTATAACTTCGATATCGCGCTGCGCCGCTTCAAGAAGCAGGTGGAAAAGGCCGGTGTGCTTTCCGAAATGAAAAAGCGCCAGCACTACGAAAAGCCCAGCGTGATGCGCAAGAAGAAAAAGGCTGCTGCCCGTAAGCGCCTGATGAAGAAAATCAGAAAGATGAACATGGCCTAGTTTTTCAGGCCCATGCACGTCACCTTTGAACTGCGGAAGGCCCTTGCGGTCTTCCGCAGTTCCTCTTTTCACCCCTACCCCTCCCAACGCCATGAGCCTGTTTGAAAGCATCGAAAAAGATTACGTCCAGGCCTACAAGGCCAAGGATGCCGTGCGCCTGACCGTCCTGCGCCTGCTCAAGACCGCCGTCAAGAACCGCCTGGTGGAGCTCTGCCGCCCCGGCGGGACCCTGGACGACGCCGAAATGCTCGACCTCATCATCAAGGAAGGCAAGCAGCGCCAGGACTCCATCGAGCAGTACACCGCCGCCAACCGCCAGGATCTGGCCGACAAGGAAGCCGCCGAGCTGGCCGTCATCCAGAGCTACCTGCCCAAGCCCCTGAGCGAGGAAGAACTGACCGCCCTCATCGACGCCACCATCGCTGAAGTGGGCGCCACCTCGCCCCGCGAGATGGGCAAGGTCATCTCCGCCATCATGGCCGGCCACAAGGGCCGCGTGGACGGCAAGGCCCTTTCCGCCGCCGTCAAGGCCCGCCTGACCGCCTAGAGTTTCCATGATCCACAGCCGCACCCTCCACGCGCTCGAATTCCCGCAGATCACGGAGCACCTCGCCGGCCTGTGCCTTTCCCCGGCCGGCCGCGAGCGTGCCCTCGAGCTGCGCCCGCTGGAAGACGCCGCCCGCGTCACCCATGCGGCGCGCCTCTATGACGAATCCGCCGTCTGGGCCGCCCGTCCCATGGGCGAGGGCGGTTTCGCCCTGGGCTCTTTCCCCGATGTGGGCGCTTTTTTGCGCGTGGCCGAAAAGCCCGGCCTGCAGCCCGATACCGACGCCTTCTGGGCCCTGCGCGAGATGCTGCGGCTGGCCAAGGCCGCCCATGCCTCCATCGCCGTGCCCGAGGCCGGGGAGCAGTGGCCGCACCTGCTGGCCCTGGCCCAGGAGGCCCCGCTGCCGGTGCAGCTGACCGCGGCCCTCGTGCGCTGCATCTCCGATGACGGCCAAATCCGCGACGAGAGCTCGCCCGAACTCTTCCAGGTGCGCAGCGAGCTGCGCCGCCTGCACCAGAACTGCATGCGCCGCGTCAAGGACTACGCCATGCAGTACAACATGCTGGCCTGGCTGCAGGACGAGTTCATGACCCTGTCCTCGGACCGCTATGTGCTGCCCCTCAAGGCCAACTTCAAGGGCCGCATGCAGGGCATCATCCACGACTGGTCCCAGACCGGCGAGACCTGCTATTTCGAGCCCATGTTCCTGGTGGAGATCAACAACCGCCTCCAGGAGCTGAAACGCGAGGAGCGCGAGGAAGAACACAAGGTGCTGGCCTATCTGCGCGGCCTGCTGCTGGCCGAGCTGCCCGGGGCGCGCGCCGCCCTGGAGCTTTTGGCCGAGCTGGACGTCCTGCAGGCCAAACGCCGCCTGGCCGCCGAATACGACGGCCGCTGCGTACCGCTCGCGCCTGTGGAGGAAGGCATCTGCCTGCTGGAGACGCGCCACCCCCTGCTGGTGCTCTCCGGACTGCGCGCCCGCAAGGACGAACGCGCCAGAGGCGGCGCCCAGCCGGTGCGCCCCCTGGACATCGTGCTGCGCCCCGGCGAGCGGGCCCTGATCATCACCGGCGGCAATGCCGGCGGCAAGACCGTCTGCCTCAAGACCCTGGGCCTGTGCGTGGCCATGACCTTGAGCGGCCTGCCCGTGCCCGCGGCCGCCGGTTCCCATCTGCCTTGGTTCGGCCGCGTGGACGCCTTCATCGGCGACGAGCAGAGCCTGGAGGACAACGTCTCCACCTTCACGGCCCAGATCCGCCATCTGGCCAAGGCCTGGAAGCATCTGGACAGCACGGGCCTGGTGCTGCTGGACGAATTCGGCGCCGGCACCGACCCGGCCCAGGGCGCGGCGCTGGCCCAGGGCGTGCTGGACGGCCTGCTGGACAAGCACACCTTCGTGCTGGCCGCCACCCACTTCCCGGCCCTCAAGACCTACGCCCTGTCGCGCGAAGGCGCCCGGGCCGCTTCGGTGCTCTTCGACCCGCAGAGCAAGAAGCCCTTGTTCAAGCTGGCCTACGATCAGGTGGGCGCCAGCCAGGCCCTGGACGTGGCCCGCGAGCACGGCCTGCCCGAGAGCATCCTGCGCCGCGCGGAGCATTATCTGTTGCAGGACGGGCAGGACACCACCGCCCTGCTGGGCCGCCTCAACGCCCTGGCCTCCGAACGCGAGCAGGAGATCGCCCGCCTGCGGCAGGAACAGGAAAAAGCCCGCCGCGACGTCCAGGCCATGCGCGAGAAGACAGAGAAGGAACGCCTGCGCCTGCACGACGAAGTGCGCGCCAGGGCCGGCGAGCTCATGCGCGCCTGGAAGGAAGGCCGCGCCACGCACAAACAGGCCCTCAAGGAGATGTCGCGCCTGCGCGCCGATCTGGCCGCGCCCGTGGTGCAGGAAGATACCTCGGTGCTGCCGCAGATCGAACATTTCAGCCCCGGCCAGCAAGTCTTCCACACCGTGTTCAACAAACGCGGCGTGGTGACCGACGTGGACGAGCGCCGCAAGCGCGTGCGCGTGGACCTCAACGGCGTGAGCCTCTGGGCCGCCATGAAGGACGTGCGCCAGAGCGGCCAGCCCGCCGCGGCCCCCCGCGCGCCGCAGCGCGTCTCGCCGGTCAAGGCCGCCATCGCCGGGGACGACGCCCCGGCCCTGCGCCTGGACCTGCGCGGCATGCGCGCCGACCAGGCCCAGGCCGAAGTGGAACGCTTCCTGGACAAGGCCCTGCTTTCCGGCTTCAGTGAAGTGGAGATCGTCCACGGTCGCGGTACCGGCGCCCTGCGCCGCCAGATCCATGATTTCCTGCGTTCCTTCCCGGCCGTGGCCCGTTTCGCCACCGCCCCGGAAGATCGCGGCGGCGATGGCATGACCATCGTCAACCTGCGCTAGCGCGGCCGGACGACCGGCGGGGGCAGCCATGCAGTCCAGAGATGCCATCCGCGCCATCAAGGAGCGGCTCAACATCACGGATATCGTGCGTCGCTATGTGGACCTCAAGCGCAACGGTCCGCGCTGGGTGGCGCCCTGCCCCTTCCATCAGGAGACCAAGCCCAGTTTCACGGTCAATGAGGAACAGGGCCTGTTCTACTGTTTCGGCTGCCAGGCCTCCGGGGACATCTTCGATTTCTACGGCCGCATCAACGGCCTGGATTTCCGCGAGACCCTGGAGCAGCTGGCCGCCGAGGCCGGCATCACCCTGGAGCGCGGGCCCGTGGACAGAAAGCGGCAGGAGGAAGACCGGCAGCGGCGTTCCTCACGACAGACCATGCTGCGCATGTACGAGCTGGCGGCGGCCCATTTCGCCGCGGCCCTCAAGAGCCCGGAAGCCGGGGAATGCCGCGCCTATGTGCAGCGGCGGGGCCTGAGCCCGGAAATCGTGGAACGCTTCGGCCTGGGCTGGGCCCGGCGCGACTGGCACTCGCTGGATCTGGCCCTGCAGCGCGCGGGCTACGACATGCGCCTGGCCGCCGAGGCCGGGCTGGTGGGACGCTCGGAACGGGGCTCGGTCTATGACCGTTTCCGGGGCCGCCTCATCTTCCCCATCAAGAACCTTTCCAACCAGATCATCGCCTTTGGCGGGCGCATCATCGCGGACGAGGACGAAGCCAAGTACATCAACAGTTCCGATACGCCCATCTACAAGAAAGGAGAACATCTCTACGGCCTTGCCCAGGCCAGAAAAGGCATTACAGTAAAGGGACGGGCCCTGCTGACCGAAGGCTACATGGACGTGCTGACCCTGCACCAGTTCGGCTACGACAATGCCGTGGGCGTGCTGGGCACCGCCCTGACCCCGGACCAGATCAAGCGCCTTTCGGGCTTCACCTCGCAGCTCACCCTGCTGTTCGACGGGGACCGCGCCGGCCGCAAGGCCGCCCTGCGCTCCTGCGAGATGCTGCTCTCCCGCGGTCTGGCCTGCACTGTGGTCCTGATGCCCGAGGGCGAGGACATCGACAGCCTGCTGCGTACCCGGGGGCCGGAGGCCTTCGAGGCCCTGCAGGCCCGCGCGCCCGACGGCCTGCGCTTCTGCCTGGACGTGCTGCGCGCCCTGGCCCCGCGCGAGACCGTGGACTGGGCCAAGAATTTTTTGCGCCATGTGGAAGTGCCGGAGCTGGTCAGCCCCTATGTTTCGCGGCTGGCCACCCATCTGCAGCTTTCCGAGACCGAATTGCGTCAGGGCCTGGCCGGCGGCAGGCGTCCCGGCCCCGACGGACAGGACGCGCGCCCCAGCCGGGCGCGGCAGAACATGCGCGACCGCCAGATCATGATGTACGCGGTCCGCTACCCCGACAGGCTGGACGATCTGCGGGATCTGGGGGCCGACCTGGCCCTGCAGTCGGGCATCGCCCGCCAGTTGTGGGACAAACTCGAAGAATGGGGCGCCGACGAGGCCCCCTACCATCTGGACCAGCGCGAAAAAAATTTCTGGTCCTTTTGCCGGGGCGCCGAGGCGGCCCCCCGTGACGACGGCGACAGGGAACTGGCAGCCCTGCGCCACGATCTTGATGCCTATTACGCGGCGAACCAGCGCCAGTCCGTGACGGCCGCCCTGCGGCAGAACACCGGCTCCGGCGACTTTGCCGCCGATTTGGAATATCTTCGCGCACTGCAGGAAACCTTGGAGCAGGGACATGAGCAATCTTAAAGATATCCAGCAGATCCAAAGCCTCATCGCCAAGGGCAAGGGCATGGGCTACCTGACCTTCGACGAGGTCAACAAGGCCCTTCCCGTGGAGATGAACACCCCCGAGCAGTTCGAGGAAATCATCGGCATTTTTGAACAGCTGGAAATCGCCATCGTCGATTCCGAAAAGGACGGCAAGAAGATCTCCGCCACGCCCGCCGAGACCGACGACGACACCATGGACGGCTCCCTGGAGCTGACCGAAGACGAGGAATCCGCCGACTATTCCTCGCGCAGCACCGACCCGGTGCGCATGTACCTGCGCGAGATGGGCGCCGTGCCCCTGCTGGACCGCGACGGCGAAGTGGTCATCGCCAAGAAGATCGAGATGGGCGAACAGGACGTACTCTACGCCCTGGTGGAAGTGCCCGTGGCCGTGGAAGAGCTCATCAACGTAGGCGAGGACCTGCGCCAGAACCGCATCAAGCTCAAGGACGTGGTCAAGACCATCGAGGAAGACGACCCCAGCGAAGACGAGCTCAACCAGCGTTCGCGCGTCATCCTGCTCCTGGACGAGATCAAGCAGATCTTCAAGAAAAAACGCAAGATCTACAAGAAGCTGGACGACTGCAACACCCTTGAGCGCAAGGTGACCGCCATCCAGAAGGAGATCATCAGCTACAAGGAAGAGATCGTCACCCGCCTGCGCGACATCAAGCTGGAAAAGACCCTCATCGACCGCATCATCGAGACGGTGGAAGACTATGTGCGCCAGATGCACAACTGCCAGCGCGACCTTTCCGCCTACATCCTGTCCACCGGCCGCACCCAGGCCGAGATCCAGGAGATGTTCACCGGCCTCGAGCAGCGCACCGTCAATCCCAACGACGCCGCCCGCGAGCTCAAGCTGAGCGTGGACGAGCTCTTCTCCTTCAAGGAGATGATCATCGGCAAAATCGAGATCCTGAGCCGCCTGCAGGAAAAATGCTGCCACAACGTCACCGACCTTGAAGAAGTGCTCTGGCGCATCAAGCGCGGCAACACCGCCGCCATGCGCGCCAAGCAGGAGCTCATCCGCTCCAACCTGCGTCTGGTGGTCTCCATCGCCAAGAAGTACACCAACCGCGGCCTGCAGTTCCTCGACCTGATCCAGGAAGGCAACATCGGCCTCATGAAGGCCGTGGACAAATTCGAATACCAGCGCGGCTACAAGTTCTCCACCTACGCCACCTGGTGGATCCGGCAGGCCATCACCCGCGCCATCGCGGACCAGGCCCGCACCATCCGCATCCCGGTGCACATGATCGAGACCATCAACAAGCTCATCCGCACCTCGCGCTACCTGGTGCAGGAACTGGGCCGCGACCCCACGCCCGAAGAGATCGCCGAGCGCATGGAATATCCGGTGGAAAAGGTCAAGAAGGTACTCAAGATCGCCAAGGAGCCCATCTCGCTGGAAACGCCCATCGGCGACGAGGAAGATTCCAGCCTGGGCGATTTCATCGAGGACAAGAAGGCCGTGGCCCCCGCCGAGGAAGTCATCAATACCAAGCTCTCGGAGCAGCTGGCCGCCGTGCTGGCCGACCTGACCCCCCGCGAGGAACAGGTGCTGCGCAAGCGCTTCGGCATCGCCGAAAAGAGCGACCATACCCTGGAGGAAGTGGGCAAGCTCTTCAACGTCACCCGTGAACGCATCCGCCAGATCGAGGCCAAGGCCCTGCGCAAGCTGCGCCACCCCGTACGCAGCCAGCCCCTGCGCTCCTACTACGAAAACTAGCCATGCTGCGTCGCCTCTGCCTGATCCTTTTTCTGTGCTGTGCCCTCGTGTCCGGCCTCCTGCCCGGCACGGGGCACGCCCAGCCCGATGACCAGCCTGCCGCCCGGCCCGGGCCCCAGACGGACGCCCTGTCTGCCGCTCCGGCCACGGTCCTGCCCGACGCCCTGCCCCATCTGAAGCAGATGGCCGTGCGCGGTAAGACCTCGGTGGCCTCCTGCCTGGACGGGGACACCATGCAGCTCACCGACCGCCGTCGCGTGCGTCTGGCCGGTATCGACACCCCCGAGCTGCGCCCCCGCAAGGGCAAGCCGCAGTTCTACGCCCGTGAGGCCCGCGAGCTGCTCAGCAGCCTGGTCCGTGGCCAGGAAGTGCTGCTCTTCGCCGTGGACGCGGAAGGCAAGGACAAGTACGGCCGCATCGTGGCCGATGTGCGTCTTGGGGACGGGCGCTCGCTCAACGGTATCATGGTGCGTGAAGGCGCGGCCTTCTTCTACCCGCACCAGGGGCTCGACACGGCGTACCAGGACTGGCTGCTGGCCCTGCAGGCCGACGCCATCAGGGAGCGGCGCGGCATGTGGGCCGAGGTGCTCTCCCGCCCCGAAGCCCTGAAGAACTACACGGGCAACCGCAATTCCCTGCGCTTCTTCCCGT
Organism: uncultured Desulfovibrio sp.; assembly: GCF_949282365.1. Classification (GTDB taxonomy): domain Bacteria; phylum Desulfobacterota; class Desulfovibrionia; order Desulfovibrionales; family Desulfovibrionaceae; genus Desulfovibrio. Next base: position 69,436 of record NZ_CASDOY010000003.1, on the reverse strand, counting down.
CCGACTGCCCGGACGCCCGGAAGATCAAGCCCCGTAACCGCCTCCACTTCGGCACGCTCATGGACGCATTCATGGCCGGCTACGCCCCGGCCCGCGTCTGCCCCTTCTGGCCGGAGGAAAAATGATGGCCCATCAGCCTCCCCTGTCCGATCAGGAAGCCCTGGTCATCTTTTCCGGCGGCCAGGATTCGGGCACCTGCCTGGCCTGGGCCCTGACCCGCTTCGCCCGCGTGCGCACCCTGGGCTTCGATTACGGCCAGCGCCATGCCGTGGAGCTGCGCTGCCGCCGCGAGGTCCGCAGTGCCGTCGCCGCCCTCAGGCCGGAATGGCAGGAGCGTCTGGGTCCCGACTGCCTGCTGGACATCAGCCTGTTCCGCCAGCTGGCCGATACGGCCCTGACCTCGGACATGCCCATCCAACAGCATGACGACGGCATCCCCAACACCTTCGTGCCCGGGCGCAACCTGCTCTTCATCATGCACGCCGCGGCCTGGGCCTACGGCAAGGGCATCCGCCATCTGGTGCTGGGCGTATGCGAGAGCGACTCCTCCGGCTACCCGGACTGCCGCGACGACAGCATCAAGGCCATGCAGGTGGCCCTCAACGCGGGCATGGACAGCCATTTTGTCCTGCACACGCCGCTCATGTGGCTGGACAAGGCCGATACCTGGCGTCTGGCCGAGGAGCTGGGCGGCATGGCCCTGGTGGACGTCATCCTGGAGCAGAGCCATACCTGCTATGAGGGCACGCGCGGCGAGCGCCACCCCTGGGGCTACGGCTGCGGCCAGTGCCCGGCCTGCAGGCTGCGCGCCCACGGCTATGAAGTCTACCTTTCCCGCCACCATCAGAAGTGAGGCCGTCATGGCAGCCAAAAAACAGCTGAGCGCCGCCCAGGGCATGGATGCCGCCTGCATCCTCTTCGAGCTCAACAGCAAGCGCGAACATATCGTCAACCTGGCCTTCGGCGCGGAGATCCCTGAAGCCTGCCTCACCGAACCCGGCGCCCTGCCCGACTTCTGCGCCGAATGGCGGGCCTTCGTCCACGCCACGGTCACGGCCGGGCTCATGCAGCACGCCCCCAATACCGTGCTGGTGGGCTATCTGCGCCGTACGGGCGACCTGCTGGCCGCCACGGCCAAAGCCGAAGGCGCCAGCCGCCACGCCAGACCCGCCCCTGTCAGCGAAGACAGCCTCAATGCCTTCGTGGACGGTCCCTTTGCCGCCTACATGCCCCTGCTGGCACAGGAAAAGCAGCACCAGTGCCCCGTGCTCTTCTGCCGCCGCCTGGGCTATGACGAAGACAGCCGCATCACGCCCGGGACCCTGAAGAAGATCCAGGCCCGCCTGGCCGCGGTCATGGCCCTGGTCATCACCGCCATCTGGGACAAGCTGGACCAGTACGAGATCCTGGCCGATTAGACAGGCGGACGGATCATTTTTTTGCACGAGCGGGAAGAAGGGCTTTTTCCAGCGGGAAAAGCCCCTCTTCCCGCTCTCGTGTTCTCCCCTTTTCCTCCAAAGCGCTGTCCGGGCCGATCCCGGTCGGTGTGGCTCCCAGGCCCCTGCCACGCGCACCGGTCCCCCGGCGGCCCCGGGCGAGGGGGAGCCCACCAGCCTGCACACTCGACAGGCTTCCGTCCCTGCACGCCGGAAAACGATCGGCGGTCCTGCACGCCGCAGGAAAAACCTTGCGCCGGCAGCGGCCGGATGAGGGCCCGCAGGGGCCGTGTCCGTGGCGTCGCACGCTGCGCCTGTCACGACACAGGAGAGCATGGCGAAGGCAGCCGGCCAAAATCCCGGCCTGCGCGCTGCCGGCATCCGTCTGCCCGCAGGCCACATGGACCAGATACGAAAGAGGGCCGGCCCCAACGGAGCCGGCCCTTGCCGTCAGACAGATCGCCAACGCGCTAGATGCGCAGGCTGTCGCGGATGTCTTCCAGGCGGTTCTTGGTGAACATCAGGTAGGAGATGATGAGCTCGCCGGAGTTGAAGGACGAGGTGATGTACAGGGGATCATAGGTGCAGATATCGTCCATGAACTGCATGGCGGCGGCCATGTTCTCGGCATTGTTCTTCTGGGCGATCTCGGGATAGAGGTCGTACAGGGCCTTCACGAAATCACGCACCACCAGCACGATGCCCTGCGCTTCGTAGATGCGGTTGTCCAGGGTGTAGAAGGGGATGTCCTGGGCGTCGTTGAGCAGGCCCAGGGCATAGCCCAGCATGTTCTCGCCCACCACCGTGTTCAGCGCCGCATAGAGGTCGTCGGTCCGGCAGTTGTAGGTGCCCTTGCCGCTGTCCAGCGACTTCTTGTAGTCCTCCACCTGCTTCAGGGCCTTCTTGTAGGAGCCTTCCGCCGAAGGGAACATGAAGCTGCGCGGGTCCACGGCAAAGCCGTTGAGGCGGGCCTGATAGAGGAATTCGCTTTCGCGGTCATTGGCGCCCAGCTTGGCGATCTGGGTGGAATACAGGTCCATGAGCACGCGGGTGGCGTGATAGACGCCGTACTGGCGATAGGCGCGGTTGTCCAGCACGAAGCGGTTGAAGATGATGTCGTTCATGGTCCAGCCAAAGGTGGAGCCCATTTCACGGCGCAGTTGGTTGGTGATGGCATCCACCAGCAGCTTGCCCTTATCGTTCTCGCTCAGGTTCGCTGTCTCGCCCACGCTGTAGGACTGGGGGAACTTTTTGCTGTCGATGACGCCGTAGAACGCCTGGCTGCCCCAGACCAGCAGCAGCAGGCCCACAAAGATGCAGACCTGGATGCCCAGGGTCTTGGCCACGAGGCGGGCCTTTTCAAACATATGCATATCCGTCAGTTTCATGTCATCCTCGCAGGATTGGAGATTTCATTCCATTTTGGCAGACCATACTTCCATAAAAGGGAAATATGGTGACCGGCCTTTCCATACCGGCAAGGCCGGTCAGAGGGCGTTGCCCTCCTACGGCCTAGCAGCACAGGCGTCAGCCAGCCGTCAGGATGCTTTTTCAGAAATAAGCCCGCCCGGGCACCGGTCAAGATGGCGGACCCGCCCGGCACGGCAAAAACGCCCTGCCGAAACAAAAGGGGAAGGGTCCCTGGTCACGGCCGGGACCCTTCCCCCGTCTGCAACTCCCTGTCCTCGTTGACCAGGGCCAGTTCTCACGATTTTACAATTTATTTCAAATAAATAGGAACTATCGACTACGCATGCCCAATAAAGGATGTCTGCCGCATGCCCCACGCTCACCTGAAAAGCGCGCTGGGAAAGGAGGGCCTTGGGGGAAGGGAAAACCTCTCGCATGAGCAACGACCGGATGGCGGCCCGCAGGGCCGTGCCCGTTGGCCGCGAGGCCTTACGGGCATCGACAGCAACGCAAAGGGCTCCCTTCCCCCTCAAAACAAAACCTAGTCCAGAGCCTAGGGCAGGAGGGTCACTTCGTACATGCCGTCCACCAGCAGGTACTTGCGGGCCACTTCGCGCAGCTGCTCCGGCGTCACCTGCGCGACCTTCTCCAGCAGCAGCTTCTGGAAGTCCTGGGGCTGGCCCAGCAGGCGTTCGCCGGCGGCTTCATCGGCCCGGGAGCCCAGGCTCTGGCGGCCGCGGTAGTAGCTGCCCTCCAGACGGTTCATGCCCTTGGCCAGCAGGTCGGCGGGCAGGAGATCGGTCTTGATCTGCTTGATGATGCCGCTGAAGCCCTTGCGGGCCACGTCCAGCCTGTCGGCCGTGGTGCCGATGTAGAAAGCCAGGAAACCGGCCTTGGGCAGGCTGCGGTAAAAAGCCGTCACCGTATAGCCCAGGCCCTGCTGGTCACGCAGGCTGTTGAACAGCAGGCCGCTCTGGCCGGAAAGCACGGATTCCAGCAACATGAGCGCCGGCGCGTCGGGATGGTCCAGGGGCACGCCGGGGAAGGCCAGCAGCAGATGGGCCTGCTGACGACCGGGCAGGGAGAGGGGCAGGCGCTTGTCCTTGCCCCAGCGCGGCTGGGGCACGTCCAGAGCGGCCGCCGAGGGCACGGGCAGGCTGCGGGCAAAGGCCAGCACCTTTTCCCGGTCGAAGTCCCCGGCCACGGACAGTATCCAGGGCTGGGCGTTCTGGCGCTGCCAGAAGTCCAGCACGTGCTTGCGGCCGAAGCGCTCCTGATTCTCCACCGTGCCCAGGCCATCGAAACCGTAGGGCTGTCCGCCGGGGAAGAGGAAGCCGTTGATCTTGGAGCCCATGTAGCTCATGGGATTGTCCTGGCGGCGCAGCAGGGCGGCCTTGAGGGTGTCGGCCTGACGGCGCACGTCCTTTTCCGTGAAGCCGGGCTTGTGCAGCAGATCGTCCAGCAGGGCGAAGTAATCGGCGTTGAAGCGCGCCGGGCCGGTCAGCGAGACCGAGAAGCTCTGCACGCCTGCCGAGGCCGTCAGGGAAGCGGCCCGTTCGGCCACAAAGCGTTCCATGGCATCCAGATCGCGCTCGCCGCAGCCGTCGGTCAGGGTCGCGGCCGTGAGCTGGGCCAGGCCCTGATCGGCGGGCTTGAGCAGCGCATTGCCGCCCGGGCGCAGGATCTCCAGCGAAACATAGGGGATGGTACGGTCCGGCTGCAGGATCACGGTGCGGCCCTGGCCCAGCTCGATAATCTCGCGCTGGCCCACCTTTTCCGCAGCGGCGGCGGCCTTCTGCTGCTCCCCGGCAGGGGCGGGCCAGTTGCGCTGCAGGATGGCTTCCAGATCGGGCAGCTGGGCCTTTTCAGGCGCCAGCACGCGCACGCGCACCTGTCCGGGGCGCAGCCAGAGGTCCTGGGCCTGGCGCAGACGCGCGCTGTCCACGGCCGCCAGGGCATGGCGCACATTGGCCTCGCCCTGCGCACCGCCCAGCTCGAACTGCACCGTGGCCTGCCACGAGGTCAGCCCGTCCAGGGTCTCGCGGGCGCGGTCCATGCCGTCCTCATAGTTGAAGCGGGCGCGCTCGATGACGTCGGGCGTGATCTTGCCCGCATCCAGCGCGGCCAGATCGCGGGTGAACTCCTGCCAGAAAGGCTCCACCTTGTCCGCGTCCAGCTGTGCGACCACATAGAACAGGCCGGCGCGCTTGAGGCTCATGTTGCCCACGCTGATGCTGTCCACCAGCTGCTTTTCGTAACGGTACTTGCGGTAGAACTGCGATGTTCCGTCGCCGCCCAGCGCGTAGGCCAGCACGTCCAGATCGATGGAGCGCTGGTCGCCCAGGGCGGGCGCAGGCAGGGCTACGCCCAGATAGACCTTGTTCCACGGGCCGCGCGTCACCTCGACCCGGGGCCCGCCCGCAGCGTCTTCCAGCTGCACGGGCGCGGGTGCGGGCAGGACGGCATCGTTCTTCAGGTCGCCGAACAGCTCCTCGGCATGGGCCAGCACGGCCCCGGGTTCGATGTCCCCGGCCACCAGCAGCATCATGTTCTGGGGCTGGTACCAGGTGCGGATATAGGCGCGCAGATCATCGGCCGTCACGGCGCGGATGGTCTTTTCGAAGCCGATGATGGGCCGCCCGTAGACCGTATGCGCCAGGGCGGCCACCTGGAGGTCCTCGAACAGGCGGCGGGACGGCGTGTCATCGCCGCCCTTGAGCTCGGAAACGATGACCTCCTTTTCCGATTCCAGCTCGGCAGGGTCCAGAGCGGGATGGAAGGCCATGTCCTTGACCACGTCCATGCCCATCTTCCAGTGCCTGGCGGGCATGTCGGTGATGTACCACGTCTTGTCGAAACTGGTGGCCGCGTTGAGGTAGCCGCCCAGGGATTCCACGTCCCGGGCCACCTGGCCCTTGGGGCGCTTCTCCGTGCCCTTGAAGACCATATGCTCCAGCACATGGCTGATACCCGCCTGTTCAGCGGTCTCGTTGGCGGAGCCCGTGCCCACATAGAGGCGCGTGCAGACCAGCGGGAAGCGGCTGTCCCGGATGATGTAGACCGTCAGGCCGTTCTTGAGGCGGACAAGCATGCTTTCGTTACCGGAAGTTGAAGGATTGGCCGGACCTGTCTGCGCCGCCGCGGCAGCGAGCTGCGGCAGGAGCAGGACAGCCAGCAGAAGGGTGAGCAATGCATGGCGATGCAAACGCTGCATGAGTACTCCTTATGAAGGGTTGGGGGTGCCTGCGGCCCCTCCGAAGACACCCGGGAACTGCATGAGCCGGTCCCCCTGCCTGACGGCAGCCCGGCTCCGCATCCTCCGTTGTGCACAGTAATGTCAGAATGCCCGCCTGACAAGGGCGGCGGCCGCATCCGCGCCAAAAGGCGACGACTCACGATGCGGGGGATGCATGCGGCGTGGCGTCCGCATCCGTGCCGGAAGGCACGCACAGGCCGCTCTCCCGCCGGAGCGCGGCCACCAGGAACGTCCGCCGCCCTTGTGGGGCAAAGCCCTTTTCCCGGTGGGAGCCTGCGACGAAAAGAGGGGGCGCTCCCCTGCGGGAACGTCCCCTCCGCTGTGTGCGTCGCTTCGCCTGGGCTAGCCGCCCAGATAGGCTTCCTTGACCTTGGGGTCCTCCAGCAGTTCCTGGCCGGTGCCTTCCAGCACCACCCGGCCCACTTCGAGGATATAGGCGTAATGGGCCACGGAAAGGGCCGCAAAGGCGTTCTGCTCCACCAGGAGCACGGTCATGCCGTCCTCATTGATGCGGCGGATGATGTTGAAGATCTCCCGGACCAGCAGCGGGGCCAGGCCCAGCGAGGGCTCGTCGAGCATGATCATGTCCGGGCGGCTCATGAGCGCGCGGCCCACGGCCAGCATCTGCTGCTCGCCGCCGGAAAGCGTGCCGCCCTTCTGCCAGTGGCGTTCCTTCAGGCGGGGAAAGAGGGTGTAGACGCGCTCGATGTCCTCGTTGATGCCGTCCTTGTCGGTACGGGAGTAGGCCCCCAGGCGCAGATTCTCCACCACGGTCAGATGCGGCAGGATGCGGCGGCCTTCCGGTGAAAGCGAGATGCCGCGCCGTACCATCTCCTCGGGCTTGAGGCCGATGAGGGAGACGGGCTGGTCCCCTTCCCTGCGGGTCAGCGTGATCTCGCCGCTGATGTTCTTGTTCAGGCCGGCGATGGAGCGGATGATGCTGCTCTTGCCCGCGCCGTTGGCGCCCACCAGGGTGACGATGCTGCCGCGCCTGATGTCCAGGCTGACTCCCTGCACGGCCTCGATGCCGCCGTAACGAACGTAAAGATCCCTGATTTTCAGCATACTACACCACGTCCTCACCCAGATAGGCCCGGATGACCTCGGGATTGCTGCGGATGGCGTCCGGGTCGCCGTGCGCGATGAGCGCGCCGTATTCCATCACCCAGATATACTGGCACACGCCCATGACCACCTTCATGTCATGCTCGATGAGCAGGATGGTCAGGTCGAAGTGGTCGCGGATGGCCTGGATGAAATGCATGAGCTCGATGCTCTCCTGCGGGTTCATGCCCGCGGCGGGCTCGTCCAGCAAAAGCAGGCGCGGTTCCGTGGCCAGGGCGCGGGCGATCTCCAGGCGGCGCTGCGCCCCGTAGGGCAGGCTGCCCGCTTTTTCGTCCATGTACTCGGCCAGATGCAGATGTTCCACCAGGTCGCGGGCCTTGTCCGTGATGGCCTGTTCTTCCCTGTAATACACGGGCAGGCCCAGCGGGGCCATCCACCAGGGGCAGCGGCGGCGCACATGGCAGCCCACCATCACGTTCTCCAGCACGCTCATGTGCGGCGAAAGGCGGATGTTCTGGAAGGTACGGGCCATGCCCATGCGGCAGATCTCGAAGGGCTTGCGGCCGCGGATGCTCTTGCCCGCGAAGCGCACGTCGCCTTCCTGCGGCGTGTAGAAGCCGCTCAGCACGTTGAACACGGTGGTCTTGCCCGCGCCGTTGGGCCCGATGACGCCCACGATGCTGCCCTCTTCCACCGTCAGGGAAAGGTCGCTGACGGCCGTCACGCCGCCGAAGCGCATGGTCACGTTTTCAGCCGTCAGGATGGGCTGGACATTGCTTGCAGCACTCATGCCTTGCGCCTCCCCAGCGAAAAGATGGTTTTCCAGGTGATCTCACGGGTGCCCATGATGCCCTCGCGCCGGAACAGGATGATGGCCAGCAGGATGAGCGAGAAGACCACCATGCGCATGCCGGGGATGCCGGGGATCTCGAACAGGCCGAAGTCCATGGGTTCCTCGATGGCGCGCAGCCATTCCAGCAGGATGGTGACGATGGTGGCGCCCAGCAGGCTGCCGGTCAGCGAGCCCAGGCCGCCGGCCACCACGAACATCAGCACGTTGAAGGTCAGCAGGAAGTTGAACATCTTGGGGTCGATGGTGGACAGGTGGCTGGCCAGCAGCGCCCCGCCCACTCCCGCGAAGAAGGCCCCCACGCAGAAGGAGAGCACCTTGTAGCGGAAGACGTTGATGCCCATGACGCCCGCGGCGATCTCGTTGTCGCGTATGCAGCGCAGGACGTTGCCGAAATTGCTGAACACGAGCCGCGCCAGCACCACCAGGGTGATGACCGTCCAGACATAGCAGGTCAGCAGGGTGGCCTCGCCGGGGATGCCCTTGATGCCGAGGGAGCCGTTGGTGATGGATGTGGCATTGACGATGACCACGCGGATGATCTCGGCGAAGCCTAGGGTGGCGATGCCCAGATAGTCATCCCCCAGCCGCAGCACGGGAACGGCGATGATGAAGGCGAAGATCATGGCCACCACACCGCCGGCGATGACCGCCACCCAGAAGGGCGTATGCAGCACCGAGAAGGGCCAGATGATGGGATCCAGGATCCACATGATCTCTTTCTGGTCCGGCAGCAGGGTACACAGGGCCCCCACATAGGCGCCGATGGCCATGAAACCGGCATGGCCCAGGGAGAACAGGCCCGTGAAGCCGTAGATCAGGTTGAGCGACAGGGCCAGGATGGCGTTGATGAAGATCAGCTTGAGGATGTAGATCTGGTAGTCGCCCATATAGACCTCGGCCTGGGTGAGCGCCAGACCGAAGATGACGATGAGCGCGATATTGAGCAGGGTCGTTTGATTGAAGCGCATTAGATCTTCTCCTCCATGCGCTCGCCCAGCAGACCCGTGGGCTTGAACACAAGCACCAGCACCAGCAGGATGAAGGCGAAGGCATCACGGAAGCCCGAAAGCTCCGGCATGAAGGCCACGGTCATGATTTCCACAAAGCCCAGGGCCACGCCGCCGATGACGGCGCCGGGGATGGAACCGATACCGCCGAACACGGCCGCGATGAAGGCCTTGAGGCCGGGCATGATGCCCATGTAGGGATGCACCTGCGGGTAGCGCAGGGCCCACATGATGCCCGAGGCCGCGGCCAGGGCCGAACCGATGAAGAAGGTGAAGGCGATGATGTTGTCCACCCGCACCCCCAAAAGGCGCGTGGTCTCGATATCCTTGGAGATGGCGCGCATGGCCAGGCCGGGCTTGGTGTGGTGCACGATGTAGAGCAAAAGCGCCACCAGCACGATGGTCATGACCGGCACGAAGGCCGTCAGCTTGAGGATGCGCACATCCCCGAACTGCCAGACCGAGAGCAGCCAGTCAGGCTGCAGCACGGGCCGGGGCTGGCCGGTGAAGACCACCACGGCCAGGCTCTCGATGAAGAAGGAGACGGCGATGGCGCTGATGAGCGCCGAAATGCGGGGGGCGTCGCGCAGGGGCCGGTAGGCCACGCGCTCCACCACCACCCCCAGCACGCTGGCGCCGAGGATGGCGATGATGGCGGCCACACCCCAGGGCCAGCCATAGGCGAAGGTGCCGAAAAAGACGAAGTAAGCCCCGACCATCAGGATGTCGCCGTGGGCAAAGTTGATCAGGCGCAGAATGCCGTAGACCATGGTATAGCCAATGGCGATCAGCGCGTAGAGCGAGCCTAGCGTCAAGGCGTTGAAACAGTGCTGCAAAAACATGTCAAGGGTCATGGGGCCACCTGGAACTAAGCGTTATCCCGCCCCCCCCCGGGGCGCGAAGACGGAACGGCGGGGCGCCATGGCCCCGCCGCACTACAACGGATCTCCCTTACTTGGGAGTGACTTCGGTCAGATAGACGCGCTTGCCGTCCTTGTACTCGATGATGCCCACGGGCATTTCGGCATCATGGGTAGCGTTGATGGTCAGGGTGCCCAGCGGGGTCACCAGATCCTTGGTGGCGGCCAGGGCCTTGGTGATGGCCGCGGGATCGGCGGACTTGGCGCGCTGGATGGCGTCCACGATCAGGAACAGGCAGTTGTAGCCCAGGGCGCCGTTCACGTTGGTTTCCTTTTCAGGATAGGCGGTGTTCCAGGCTTCGGTGAACTTCTTGGCCTCGGCGCTCATGTTGGGCATCTTGGCGTCATAGGGGAAGGTGGTGTGCAGGAAACCTTCCGCGGCCTTGCCGGCCAGCTTCACGGTGTCGGGGTTGTCCATGGCGTCCGCGCCCATCAGGCGGAAGGTGGCGCCCAGTTCGCGGGCCTGCTTCATGATGATGGCGCCTTCAGCGAAATAGGCGGGCATGAAGACGATCTCGGGCTTCTTGGCGATCAGTTCGGTCAGCTGGGCGGTGAAATCCTGGTCGCCGGAGCTGTACTTGAGGTTGGCCACCACTTCGCCGCCCAGCTTCTTGAAGGAGCGGGTGAAGAAGCTGGACAGGCCCACGGCGTAGTCGTTGGTCATGTCCATGAGCACGGCGGCCTTGCGCAGGCCCAGGTTCTCATAGGCATAGGTGGCGGCGGCAGCGCCCTGATAGGGGTCGATGAAGCAGGCGCGGAAGTAATACTTCTTGCCCTGGGTCACCAGCGGGCTGGTGCAGGAGGTGCCCACGCCGGGCACCTTGGCCTTTTCGGCCACTTCGGCGCCGGCCATGGCCAGGGAGGAACCGTAGGTGCCGATCAGGGCCACGACCTTGTCGCGTTCCACCAGACGTTTCACGGCATTGGCGGCTTCCACCTTGTCGGACTTGTTGTCCACCACAACCAGTTCAATGGGACGGCCCAGCACTTCAGGCATTTCCTTCAGGGCCAGCTGCACGCCTTCCAGCTCCAGCTGGCCGCCAAAGGCATTCTGGCCGGTCAGGGGCAGGTACACACCGATCTTGATGGGTTCGGCGGCCAGGGACTGGCCGGCCAGCCCCAGGGTCAGCGCCATCAGGGCCAAGCCAAAGATTTTGCCCAGTTTCATAAATCATCTCCCAGGTCTTGGAGGGTGAAAGATCCTGCCCCGGCGATACGTTTGCGGGGCTACCCCTGTCGAGATACACCAAATCCGCCCATTGCGCAAATCAACGGACGAATTTGGTGACAAAGCCACAGCCTGACAGCGCTGCGGCAGGTATCCGTGCAAAATGATTAACATGCAGTTGAAAAAAGTTATCCTCTTTCAGCGCAAGCGCCAAGGTATTTTTTCCCTCTTTCGCAGTCCGGCCGATTTGACATTTCAACTCATTAAAATAAAATGATTTTTATATGGCGCCCTCCATCGTTTTCGATGCGGGAGGCCGCCCTGCGCCACCCGGCCTGCCCGCCCGGATGCTCCCCAGGGCCGGCGTGAGCGTATTGACGAAGCTGCGGGAAGAAAGGAATAACCTTGTTTTCGGCATCTGCCCGCCACAGTCCCCCGCCCTTCCCGGGCCGCAAGTCCCAAGGAGACCATGTGATGCTTCCCGACAGCAAGAACCGCCAGCGTGCCCGCAGCATCGCCCGCGTCCTCAATGACGACGCCAGCCTCATCAACATCAAGACCTTCGCCATCGCGGCCCGCTACATGAGCTTCAAGGCGGCGGCCCGCCATCTGGGCCTGACCTCCGGCGCCGTCAGCCATCGCATCGCCCGACTGGAAAAGGAACTGGGCTTCCCCCTGTTCAACCGGCTGACCCGGGCCGTTTCCCTGACCCCCGAAGGCGAACGCCTGCGCGACGTCTACCTCAACGCCTTCCAGAAAGTCTATGAGGAGATCGCCCAGCTGCTGCAGGACGATTTCAGCTCCCTGACCATCTATGCCGCGCCCAGTCTGGCCCTGGCCTGGCTCATCCCCCAGCTCGGGGACTTCCAGCAGCGCTACCCCTCCATGCAGCTGCATGTGCGCACCGGCAACGCGCCCATCGACTTCCACAGCGATTCCGCGGTGGACGTGGCCCTCTATTATGCCGAGAGCCACCTCAGCGGCCTGACCTCGCGCAAGTTCATGGACGAAGCCACCCTGCCCGTCTGCTCGCCCGGCTACGCCAAAAAGCACGACCTGATGGGCCATCCCGAAAACCTGCCCGCCTGCACCCTGCTGCACGATTCCGCCGCCTGGCACTATGCCGCCACCACGGCCGAATGGCAGGAATGGGCCGACAGGAACCGGGTGGACATCTCCAACTGCCTGAACTTCATCACCTTCGACCACACCTATGGCGCCTCCGTGGCCGCCAGCCACGGGCTGGGCGTGGCCCTGGGCCGCTGCAGCCTCATCGCGCCCCTGCTGGCGGAAAAAAAGCTGGTCACGCCCTTCCCCGACCTGCCGCCCACCACCGCCTACCGCGCCTACTACGCCGCCTGGCCCCGCCATACCAGCCCCTCGCCCAAGCTCCAGGGCTTTCTGGACTGGCTGGACGAAAAAGGCAGCCGGAGCAACGCAGCCCTGGCCCGGATGATGCACGCCTAGCGGGCAGACATTTTCGGGCGAGGGGGAAAAGGAGACCTTTTTGGAAAAAGGTCCTCCTTTCCCCCTCGCGCTCCCCCCTTTCCTGCCAAAAACTTTTATCGGGCAACAAAAAAGGACGCCGGAACGTCCTTTTTTGTTGCCATCATCATGGCGTGCAAGAAGGGAAGCAGGCGCTTTCCCCCGACCGTGGCCCCTTGCGGAAGGAAAGATGCCCGGGGAACGGGGCCCGGAAGGACAAAAGCGGCGTCGGCAGCGGGCGAGGCTGGCCGCAGGAGCGGGACGGCACACTGCGGGGCACCACAGCAGCGGCAGACAGGGTCTCAAGAGCCCTCCCCGCCACGTTGCGGCAAGCCCGTGACAGGGATCTTCCCGCCCGTGCGCCTAGGCCTGCCAGCGGGCCATATAGCGGGCCAGGAGGCGCAGCGAGGGCCGGGAGAAGCGGTCGAAATCCGCCGTCAGCTCCAGGCCGGGGACCAGGGCCCGCACCACGGGCAATCCCAGATCCCGGCGGCTGATATCCACATAGAGCGGCGTGCGGCCCTGGGCGCGCAGGACCTCCTCCAGCAGACGGCAGGAGGCCTCGGCCGACGGCAGGCTGTAGTCGGGCAGCTCCTCCAGCCAGCGCACCGGCAGACCGCCCAGGGCGGGACCGGTGGGCTCGCCGTAGGGATAGGGCCAGGGCACTTCGGTCAGGGCGGCCAGCGCGGCGCGGCTGCCGCACAGACCGGCACCCGTGGCCTGCGCCACCTCGCCGCGACGGCTCATGACGAAGCAGCGGTACACGGGCACGCCCAGCTCGGTGGTGATGTCCTGGAACTGGACCTGGATGCCGCGGGCCGCGTAATCGTCCAGCAGGGCCTGCAGGCGCTCGTCACGGCTCCTGAGCACGAAGCAGCCTTCGCGGCCGAAGGGCGTGGTGGCTTCGGCATCGCGCTCCACGATCTCCGTGAGCGCCGCCAGCCTGGCCTCGGCCACGGTATTGCCGGAGGCCAGGCCCGTGGAACCGCCGGCCAGGAACAGGGACGGCTCATCCAGATTGCAGAACAGGAAGACCGCCTGGGCGGGCACCAGCACGCTTTTATCGTCCGGGTCCCGCGCCTCCAGCCAGTACAGGGGCACGTCCGGCTCAAGCGGGGCTTCCAGCGGCAGGGCGGACAGGGGCAGGAACTCCCTGCCCCGGGCACGCAGCGCGGCGCAGGAGGCATGGAGCAGCGGCATGGGCCGACGGCGCTCCGTCACCTCGCAGGCTTGCCCCCCGCCGCGGGCCACGCTCACATAGCTGCTGGCCCGTTCCACGATCTCCATGGCATAGGATGCCCGCGTAGCGGCCAGCGAAAGACCGCGCCCGTAGGCTGTGGCCTCGCCGTGCAGGCTGTGGCGCATGCGGCCGCATTCCACAGTCAGCTCCACCTTCCAGGCCCGCAGCAGGGCGATGGGCGAAAGCGAGGCCTGATGGCGCATTTCCTGCCCGGCCAGGATATCGTTCTCCAGCAGGGCGTTCACCGCCTGTTCGAACGTCTCCTGCGCCGGGCGGCGCTCCACGCGGGGCAGCTCCTGCGCCCGCATCCGGGCATGCTCCCGGGCCAGCAGACCGGAGCGCGCTCGCAGCTCCTCCCGGCAGGCCGCCAGCGCCTCCCGGGCGTAAGGCAGGGGCAGTTCCAGCTCGTCCCAGTGCGGCAGCATGTGATGGCGGGCGATATTGTCGGCAAAACGGGCGCTCCAGGCCTGCATGAGCTCAAAATCCTCCCGGCAGGCGGCCCGCAGATAGATCAGGGACGAGGCCTGCGCCAGACGCTGCCGGGCATCGGCAGGGAAAGCGTCGCAGCACGGGGCCAGCTCCGGCACCAGCAGCGCGCATTCCAGCAGCAGCGCGGCCAGGGCCGGGCGGGGGAAACTGTCCGTCCCGGCCTCATAGGCTTCCCCGGCCAGCGCCTTGAGCTCATCCAGCGGCCTGCAGCCCAGCTGACGCAGGCAGTGCTGGCGCAGGAAGTCATCGAAGGGCGTGGCCTCCAGACGTTCCAGCGCCTGGGGCAAGGTCAGGTCTGCCGGAGGCCGGCAGGAAAAATACCCGGTCGTGGCCTGGGTCGTCTCGTGGGTATAGGCATAGACGATGCTTTCGGGAAGGCTGGGCATGGTTGGGGAAGACCTCGTGGCAAAAAAAGGATGGGAACGATGCTCCGGCAAGGGCAGGTCGGCAACGACGCCTGGGAGCCTGCCTCCCGTCCGCCGGAAGTACGGGCGTTGCGGCCAGGGACCGCCATGAGCAGGGATCGCCGGCGACAGCGGAACCCTTTCCGACCGCTGCCCCTGCACCGGACGGCAGCCGCGCCACACGCCTGGACGTGGAGCGGACCACGCCGACAGCCGCAGGACCGTCATCACCGTGACCGCGCAGGTGCGGAAAGGGCTCCGCCCCGCGGGCGGGACATGCCGTGCCGCGGGCCCATGCGCCCCCCGGGACGGGATGCCGCAGCAGGCAGGGACGGGCGGACGTGCGCAGCTATGCGGCTCCGGGCCGCATGACAGCAACGCACGGCAGGCATCATAAGGCGGCCGCCCCGGCGCCACGTCGTGACACGGGACCGGCGCACCATAACAGAAAAGGGGTGGGCCAACAATGACCCACCCCTTGAGGTTCCGTGATACGGAGTGCGGATTAACGCTTCGAGTACTGGTAACGGGCGCGGGCAGCGCGCAGGCCGTACTTTTTGCGTTCCTTCTTGCGCGCGTCGCGGGTCAGGAAGCCGGCCTTCTTCAGGATGGGACGAAGGGCGGGATCCACCAGCAGCAGAGCGCGGGAAATGCCGTGACGCACGGCTTCGGCCTGACCGGCCACGCCACCGCCGGCCACGTTGACGCGCACGTCCAGCTTTTCAGCCAGCTTGGACAGCACGAGGGGCTGACGGATGATCATCTGCAGGGTCTTGCGGGGGAAGTAATCCTCAAAGGCGCGACCGTTCACCGTGATGTTGCCGGAGCCGGCGTAGACGCGGGTGCGGGCAGTGGCGGTCTTGCGGCGGCCGGTGCCGTATTCGAATTTGTCGCTCATGACGTGCGCTCCTTAGTAAGGCAGGGTCAGCGGCTGCGGGTTCTGAGCCGTATGCGGGTGTTCGGGACCCGCGTAGATCTTGAGCTTCTTCAGCATGGCGCGGCCCAGACGGTTCTTGGGCAGCATGCCACGCACAGCGGCCATGAGCACACGCTCGGGCTTGGAAGCCAGCATATCGCCCAGGGAGGTGGTCTTCAGACCGCCCACCCAGCCGGAGTGGCGATAGTAGTTCTTGTGGGCCATCTTGGTGCCGGTCACCTTGATCTTTTCACAGTTGACCACGACGATAAAGTCGCCGTTGTCCATGTGACGGGCGAATTCGGGCTTATGCTTGCCGCGCAGGCGGTGGGCGATCTGGCTGGCCAGACGACCCAGCACCTGATCCTGGGCGTCAACCACGAACCATTCGTGATTGATGTCTTTCGGGGTGGGGCTGAACGTCTTCATCGGGATGAACTCCTCATCTACTTATCTCAGTAGCCATCAAGCGGCGGAAAATCCGTCTGCGACGTGCCGCCTAACGGGTGACGACAGTATCGCTCACAAAGAAAGCGCTCTTTATCGCAAAGCGCGCAACTTGTCAAGCATTCACGACGGAATGCCAAATTTGGGCCGTGTTCCAGACGGCTGCCGGTTGGTTTATACCAGAATGCCCCGGCTGTCATCCTTTTTTTGCCCAAAATCGCTGCCAGCCTGGAACATCCTCCACGCATGCCCGGTGAAGGATGCCCCCGTGCTCGCCTGAAAAGCGCGCCGGGGAAAGGATGGAGGGCTTGGGGGCGGGGAAAACCTCCCGCGCACGCAGCGCCCCAAAGGACGGCCCGCAGGGCCGGGAAGCTACGGGCATCGACAGCAACGCGCGACCGGATGGCGGCCCGCAGGGCCGTGCCCGTTGCGACGAAGGAAGCTACGGGCATCGACAGCAACGCAAGGGCCTTCCCCCTCAAAACAAAACGTCATGGGTCCCGGGCCTAGTGCGCCGTGCCCCAGTCGCGGCCGGTGCCCCAGTCCACCAGCAGGGGCACGGAAAGCTCCCGGCCCGCCGGGCGCACGTCCTGCATCAGGCGGGCCACCAGCGCACCGGCTTCGGCGGCGGCAGCGGCGGGCACTTCCAGCAGCAGCTCGTCGTGTACCTGCAGGAGCAGGCGGGCATCCAGCTCGCGCAGCCGCGCGTCGCGGTCCACGGCCAGCATGGCCAGCTTGATGATGTCCGCTGCCGAGCCCTGGATCACGGTATTGATGGCCTGACGCCGGGCCAGGGCCGCGGCCTGGCCGTTGGCGGAATTGATGTCCGGCAGCAGGCGGCGGCGGCCGCCCAGGGTGGTCACGTGGCCGTGCTGGCGGGCCGAGGCCTCCACGCCCTCATAAAAGGCTTTCAGGCCCTGCAGGCGCTCGAAGTAACGGCTGATGAACTCCCGCGCCTGGGCGGTGCCGATCTTGAGTTCCTGGGCCAGTTTCTGCGCGCCCATGCCGTAGATGAGGCCGAAGTTGATGGTCTTGGCGTTGCGGCGCTGGTCCGGGCTCACCTGATCGGGCGGCAGATCGTAGATCAGGGCCGCCGTGCGGGCGTGGATGTCCTCGCCGTTGCGGAAGGCCTCCAGCAGGGCCGGATCCTGCGAGACGTGGGCCAGCACGCGCAGCTCCACCTGCGAATAGTCGGCCGAGACCAGCAGACGGCCCGGCCCGGCGATGAAGCAGGAGCGCATGCGCTTGCCCAGCGGCCCGCGCACGGGGATGTTCTGCAGGTTGGGATTGCTGGAGGAGAGCCGCCCCGTGGCCGTGGCCTTCTGGTTGAAGGTGGTGTGGATGCGGCCCTGCGGATCCACCAGGCGCGGCAGAGGATCGAGATAGGTGGAGCGCATCTTCTCCAGCTTGCGGTAGTGCAGGATGCTGTCCACCACCGGATGCTGCCCGGCCAGTTTCTCCAGGGTCTGCTGGCTGGTGGAGGCCTGGCCGCCCCGGGTCTTGCGCGGCGCGGGCAGGCCCAGAGCGTTGAACAGCACGTCGCCCAGCTGCTGGGCCGAACGGATGTTGAACTGCGTGCCCGCCAGCTCGTAGACCCGGGCCGTGAGCCGGTCCAGTTCGCCCTGCACGTCATCAAGGAAGGCCCGGAAGGCCGCGGCGTCGATGGCCACCCCGCTCTGTTCCATGGCGGCCAGTACCGGCAGCAGGGGCATCTCCAGCCGCCGGAACAGCTCCAGCAGGCCGTCCTTTTCCATGCGCTGCTCGAACAGGCGCGCCATGGCCAGGCCCAGCAGGGCCGGGCCGGGAGCTTCGACGCCCCTGCCCTCCAGCTCGTGGCGCAGCACGGCTCCCCAGCGGGCGGCCAGACGGGGCCAGCCGTAATCGTTCTCCTCGGGGTTCAGCAGATAGGCGGCCAGCCCCAGGTCGAGGCAGTCCGCCGCGCGTCCGGCCAGGGACCGCCAGCAGGCCGCGGAGGCCAGCAGGCCCTTGAGATCGGCGGTCACCAGGGTGCGCGTGGGAGCCAGCCAGCGGGCCAGTTCCTCCGAGGAACCGGTCCACTGCCATTCGCCGAGGATCTTCCCGCCGGCGTCCTCCACGGCCAGATAGGGCGCTTCCCGGTCCGCATGGGGCCAGATCAGGGCCACGCGCGCGTCGCGGCAATCCGGGAGACCGGCCGTGGAATCCAGCACGGGCGCGCTGTCCTGCGGCGGCTCGTCCAGCAGGCTCATCTGGCTGGTGGCGTGCCCGCCGCGCGCGGGTCGCGGGGCAGCCTGCCCCGCCGCTTGCGGCCTGTCCGCTGCCGCCGTCCCTGCGGTGCGCAGGCTGCCGGCATCCAGGAACTCCTCGGGCAGATCGGCCTCCGCGGCCTGCAGACGGTCCAGAGCGGCCAGCTCGCGCCGCAGGGCGAAGAGCTCGAACTCCTCGGTGAGCATGGCGCAGGCGGCGGCGTCCAGCGGCCGCACGCGCAGGTCCTCCAGCGTGAGCCCGGGGCAGACCGCGCGGCTCAGGGTGGTGAGCTGCCGCCAGATGAACATGTTGTCCAGATGCGCCTGCAACTTGGCCTGCAGCTTGGGCGGCAGCAGGGCGAAATGGTCCCGGATGTCCTCAAGGCTGGGGCAGATGGCGAAGATCTGGCGCGCCGTCTTTGGCCCGATGCCCGGCACGCCGGGGATGTTGTCGCTGGTATCGCCGATGAGGGCCTGCACGTCGGGCCACTGGTCGGGCGCCACACCGCTTTCTTCCCTGAAATCGGCCTCGGTCACGAGCTTTTCCTCTTTCGAGGCCGGGTCCCACATATAGACATTGGCCCCCAGGCATTGCTTGAGGTCCTTGTCGCCGCTGACGATGATCACGGGATGTTCCGCCGCGAAGCGCGCCGCCAGCGAGGCGATGCAGTCGTCGGCCTCGCAGCCCTGCGAGACTTCCAGCCGCAGGCCCAGGGCACGCACCATGCGCTGGATGGGGTCCAGCTGGCGCACCAGGTCTTCGGGCGTGGCCTCGCGGTTGGCTTTGTAGAGGGGGAAGATCTCGTGCCGGAAGTTGGGCCCCTTGCCGTCCTGGACGAAGGCGAAATAGCGGGGACGTTCCTCACGCAGGATGCGCAGCAGCACCCGGCTGACCACCACCAGCGAATTGGTGGGGAAGCCGTCGGAACGCTGCATGTTCCTGTTGGCAAAAAAACCGCGATAGATGAAGGCCGAGCCGTCCATGAGGAAGACGGGCTCTGCGGCAAGGCCGAGGCGTTGTTTCAGCGACATGGTGATCCGGGGTTGAATGTACGTCGAAAACGGGGAAAAGCGGACAGGGGCGGCATCCCCTCCTTGCGAAGCTTTTCTCCTGCGCGTATAGTATAGAGATGGAAACAAGTCCGCAAGTAAGCCTGAACCGGAACGGGGAGCGCCTGGAAGTCAGCGTCTCCGGCAGCTGGGCCATCAACACGCCCTGGCCGCCGCAGTGCGCCGAGGCCCTGCGTCTGGCGCAGGACGGCCGGATACGGCAGCTGCACCTCGCCGCCGCCCGTCTGGAACACTGGGACAGCAGCCTGCTGGTCTTCCTCGTGCAGCTGCACAAGGCCGCCCGCGCCACCCGGGCCGGGATCAGCCAGGACCTGCCCGAAGGCCTGACCCGGCTGCTGCAGCTGGCCTTCGCCATCCCGGCCCAGGCCGGGGCCGCCCGCAGCGGCCGCCGGCAGGGGCTCCTTGCCCGCGTGGGCGGGGCCGTCATGGAGCTGCCGCCCCGTTGCGCGGACTTCCTGGATTTTCTGGGCGATGTCGTGCTGGCCATCTGGCGCCTCATCCTGGGGCGGGCGGGCATGCGCATGCAGGACTTCGTGGAAGCCATGTACGAATGCGGCGTGCGCGCCCTGCCCATCATCTCCATCACCAGCCTGCTCTTCGGCCTGATCCTGGCCTTCGTGGGCGCGGTGCAGCTGACCCAGTTCGGCGCGCAGATCTATGTGGCCGGGCTGGTGGGCATCGGCATGCTGCGCGTCATGGGCGCGGTCATGGTGGGCGTGGTCATGTCCGGGCGCGTGGGCGCGGCCTACGCGGCCATGATCGGCACCATGCAGGTCAACGAGGAAGTGGACGCCCTGACCACCCTGGGCGTCTCGCCCGTGGATTTCCTGGTGCTGCCGCGCATGCTAGCCCTGATGTTCATGGTGCCCCTGCTCACGGTCTACGCCGACCTGATGGGCATCCTGGGCGGCTATGTGGTGGGCGTCACCATGCTGGGCCTCAGCTCCGCCGAATACCTCAACGCCACCATGCAGATGGTCTCCTTCGTCCACGGCCTCATCGGCATCGCCTACGGCACGGTCTTCGGCATCATCATCGCCCTGGCGGGCTGCTATCAGGGCATCCGCTGCGGCCGCAGCGCCCAGGCCGTGGGTCTGGCCACCACCACGGCCGTGGTGCAGTCCATCGTGGGCATCATCATCGCCACGGCCGTCATCACCGTCATCTGCAACGTCCTGGGCATCTGACATGAGCACTCCCCGCCTGCGCGTCCGCGACCTGACCCTGGGCTACGGCTCCTTCGTCCTCATGCGTGACGTGAACTTCGATGTGGCCGCCGACGACGTCTTTTTGATCATGGGCGGTTCCGGCTGCGGCAAGAGTTCGCTCCTGCGTACGCTCATGGGCCTCAAGGAGCCCCAGGCCGGGCAGGTCCTCTACGGGGATACGGACCTCTGGACCTGCAGCGAACGCGAACGCCGCCGCATCCTGCGCCGTACGGGCGTGCTCTTCCAGGGCGGCGCTTTGTGGAGCTCCATGACCCTGGCGGAAAACGTGGGCCTGCCCCTGCAGCAGTACACGGATCTGGAGGACGAGGAGATCCGCGAGCAGGCCTCGCTCAAGCTGGCCCTGGCGGGGCTGGCCGGTTTTGAAGACTATTATCCTTCGGAGATCAGCGGCGGCATGCGCAAGCGGGCCGGTCTGGCCCGGGCGCTGGCCCTGGATCCCGAGATCCTTTTCCTGGACGAGCCCTCCGCCGGCCTGGACCCGGTGAGCGCCCGCATGCTGGACGACCTCATCCTGGAGCTGCGCGACACGCTGGGCACCACCTTCGTCATCGTCTCCCACGAGCTGGCCAGCATCTTCGCCATCGCCAGCAACGGCATCTATCTCGACGTACGGACCCGGCGCGTCACCGCCCAGGGCAATCCCTCCGAACTGGTGCGCGACCCGCACACCGAGCTGCAGGCCCTGCGCTTCCTGACGCGCGGCGAAGCGGGCGGCAGCGCGCAACAGGGCTGAACCCACAGGACATGCTATGGCAAAACAATCTTTCAAGACCGCGGTAGGCGCCTTCGTGATCGGGGGCCTGGCGCTGCTGGTGGCGGGCATCGTCCTGCTGGGCGGCGGCCGCATGTTCCGCGATGATGTCGAATACGTCCTCTACTTCGACGGCTCGGTGAGCGGCCTGAGCATCGGCGCGCCGGTGGTCTTCCGCGGCGTGCCCATGGGGCAGGTCACGCGCATCAGCCTGGAAGCCAATCCGCGTGACGCCAGCATCACCATCCCGGTCTCCATCCGTCTGGATGAAAACAGCATCGTCCGGGCCGGGACCCCGGGCGACATGACGGAGAACTTCCGGCAGGAGATCCTGCGCCGCCTGGTCCAGCGCGGCCTGCGCGCCCGCCTGCAGCTCCAGAGCCTCATCACCGGCCAGTACCGGGTGGAGCTGGACTTTTTGCCCAACACGCCGGCCAACTTCCGTTCGCCCACGCCGGACAGGGAGATCCCCACCCTGCCCTCGCCCATCGATACCCTGCAGCGCACCGTGGCCAGCCTGCCCCTTGAGGAGATGGCCCACACCACGGCGGGCATCCTGCAAAAGCTCAACGCCGCTCTGGCCAACGACGCCCTGGAACGGGGCCTCACGGCCTTTGCCGCCACCTTCGAGGAAGCGCAGCAGCTGCTGGCCGGGATGCAGGATTCCCGGGAGAACCTGGCCCAGGCCCTGCACAAGCTGAACGTGGCGGCCACCTCGGCCCAGCAGGACCTGCCCCAGGCCCTGCAGAGCACGCGGGACGCCATGAACAACGTCTCGTCCGTGTCCCTGGCCACCAAGGCCCTGGTGGAACGCAACGCCCCCGTCACCCAGGAGCTGCGCCGCCTGCTGCAGGAAAGCACTGCCGCCTTCCGCGCCATGCGGGCCTTCCTGGAAGTGCTGGAACGCAATCCCGAAGCCCTGCTCCGCGGCAAACAAGGAAGTCGCCGATGAACAGCCTCCGTCCCCTCTCCCCGCTTTTGATCCTGCTGGCCCTGCTGCTGACCGCCTGCGGCCGCAGCGCGCCCACCCATTTCTATGTACTGGACAGCGGCCAGCCCCCCCTGGCGGCCGACAGCCTGCCCGCCACCAGCCTGAGCATCGCGCCGGTGAGCGTGCCCGACTATCTGGACCGCAGCGGTCTGGTGCGGCGCAGCGAGGGCCGTTCCCGGCTCCAGGTCTCGGAACTGGACATCTGGGCCGAGCCCCTGGGACAGGGGAGCCGGCGCGTGCTGGGCGAAGTGCTGGCGGCACGCCTGCTGCCCCGGGGCGTCAACGTGATCTTTGCCGGCGACCAGACGGGCGACTTTGAGCTGACCGTGGCCCTGGAACGCCTGGACGGCGACACGCCCGGCCGGGTCCGCCTGCAGGCCCGCTGGCAGCTGCGCCGGGGCGACAGCCTGCTGGGGCGCGGTCTCTACGCCGCCGACGAGGACGCCGGGAACACCACGGCCAGTCTTGTGGACGCCCAGAGCCGCCTGCTGCAGGGGCTGGGCGACCATCTGGCCGGCCTGCTGCTGCCCCGGCTCCAGACTGGTCGCCAGGGCCCCGCCATTTCCGGCATCTGACCGGCACCGCCCGCGAAAGGGCCCCTGACGAGGCCCCACCGCCTGGCGTAACTGACTGGCAGGGCCGGGAACGCACAGGAAAACAGCTCCCGACAGCACTTCGCTGGACGAAAACGGGAGTCCCGAGCCTCCCTTTCTTCCATGCAAAAAGGGCCTTCCCCGATACGGGAAAGGCCCTTTGCTTCGTCATATATGGCGGGGACGGCTCAGCCCTGCCTGATCATGACCTTGGCCGGGCGCAGCAGGCGCTCGCCCAGCTTGTAGCCGCTTTGCAGCACACGGGCCACGGCGCCGGCTTCCACGTCGGCCTCGGTATCGAAACCCACGGCCTCGTGCAGCTCGGGCGTGAAGGCTTCGCCGGCCTCGCCCACGGGCGTCAGGCCGTGCCGGGCCACGGCTTCCAGCAGCAGCTTGCGCGTCATGGCCACGCCCTGGAGCATGTCCTTGCAGGCTTCGTCCTTGCTGCCGTACTGCAGGGCCAGGTCCAGATTGTCCAGGGTGGGCAGGAGGTCGTGCATGACCTTTTCCGCCGCATAGCGGATCTGTTCCTCGTGCTCGCGTTTCAGGCGCTTCTTGAAATTGTCCATCTCCGCGGCCGCGCGCAGGCGCGCGTCGTCGGCATCGCGCTTTTCGGTGCAGTTCGGGCACACATGTTCGCGGCACAGGCCTTCCAGGTTTTCCGGCACGGCCTGCCCGGCTTCCGCGGCCTGTCCGGCCTCTTCCCCGGTACAGGTATCTTCCTGCGCTTCCATGTCCTGTGTGTCCTTCATATGCATATCGTTCTTGTCGTGACGATCCATGGTTCCTCCCAGAAATGCACCGGCGTCGTTGGGCCGGCCAGTATTGAGTAAATACGCCCCGGCATGCTGTCAAGGGGCCGACACCTGCGGGAAGCCCCTTCCACGGAAGTCTCGACATTGGCGCGCGCCTTCGCTATACTGCCCCGATGCGCAATCCCGCGCGTCTACGCGCCGTTCGGTGCGTTCTTTCCTTGAGGGATATTCCATGATTTGCCGAATCTTGCATCTCCAGTCCGAGCAGGAATGGATCAAAGCCTCGCAATGGCTCGACGCCCGTTTCAACCCCGGTGACAGCGTCGAGGGCAATGTGCGCGAGATCCTCGCCAATGTCCGTGACAAAGGCGACGAAGCCCTGATCGACTATACCCGCCGTTTCGACTGCCCCGATTTCGCCGCCCCCCTGCGCGTCAGCGAGCAGGACATCGCCTGGGCCGCCGCCTCCATCTCCCCCGAGCATCGCGAACAAATCAGCGAAGCCGCCCACAACATCCGCACCTTCCATCAGGAACAGCTGGAAAAATCCTGGTTCCAGACCCGCCCCGACGGCAGCATCCTGGGCCAGCGCGTGCTGCCTGTGGACAGGGTGGGCCTCTATGTGCCCGGCGGGCAGGGCGGCAATACGCCCCTGCTCTCCAGCATGCTCATGAACGCCATCCCCGCCCTGGTGGCCGGTGTGCCGCGCGTGGCCGTGTGTACCCCGCCGCGCAAGGACGGCAGCATCAACCCGCACATCCTGGCCGCGGCCCATCTGCTGGATATCGACGAGATCTACCGCGTGGGCGGCGCCTGGGCCATCGGCGCCCTGGCCTACGGGACCGAAAGCATCGACCCCGTGGACGTCATCGCCGGCCCCGGCAACATCTATGTGGCCACGGCCAAGCGCCTGGTGCAGGGCACGGTGGGCATCGACATGGTGGCCGGTCCCAGCGAGGTGCTGGTGGTGGCCGACAGCTCCGCCCGTCCCCACTGGCTGGCTGCGGACATGCTTTCCCAGGCCGAGCACGACGTGCTGGCTTCCGCCATCCTGCTGACCGACGACATCACCCTGGCCGAACAGGTGCAGCAAGAGCTGGAAAAGCAGTGCTCCCAGCTGCCCAGGGCCCAGATCGCGGGCAAGTCCCTCATGGACTGGGGCGCCATCGTGGTGGTGCCCAACCTCATGACCGCCGTGGCCATCGCCAACCGCGTGGCTCCCGAACATCTGGAACTGTGCGTGCGCGATCCCTGGGGCCTGATGCCCCACATCCGCCATGCCGGGGCCATCTTCATGGGCCAGCACAGCCCCGAGCCCGTGGGCGACTACTTCGCGGGCCCCAACCATGTGCTGCCCACCCTGCGGACGGCGCGCTTCTCCTCGGCGCTCTCCGTCCAGAACTTCTGCAAGAAGACCAGCATCGTGGCCACCTCCTCGGCCTTTTTGCTGGAAAACGCGCCTGCCATCGCCTCCCTGGCCCGTCTGGAAGGCCTGGAGGCCCACGCCCGTTCCGTGGAGATCCGCAGCAAGCGCTAGTGTGAGAACAAGGTAAGATCAAGACAATGCGCATCACCACCAAGACAGAGATCAGCGCCTACCCGCTGCTGTCCCGCGGCAAGGTCCGCGATATCTATGACGTCGATGAACAGACCCTGCTCATCGTCACCACCGACCGCATGTCGGCCTTCGATGTCATCATGGACAAACCCATCCCCTACAAGGGCGTGATCCTGAACCAGATCACCCTGTTCTGGATGGACAAGTTCAGGGACATCATCCCCAACCATCTGGTGGAGAGCGACGTGGCCCGCTTCCCCGCCGCGCTCGATCCCTGGAAGGACGAGCTGGAAGGCCGTGCGGTCCTGGTCCGCAAGGCCAAGCCCCTGCCTGTGGAATGCATCGTGCGCGGCTACCTGTCCGGCTCCGGCTGGAAGGATTACCAGAAGACCGGCTCCCTCTGCGGCTATCCCCTGCCTGCGGGCCTGCGGGAATCCGACAGGCTGGAGACCCCGCTCTTCACGCCTTCCACCAAGGCCGCCCTGGGCCAGCACGACCAGAACATCACCCCCGACGAGGCCGCCCGCCTGCTGGGCGACGACGTGGCCCGCAAGGTCCGGGACACCACCCTGGCCATCTACGAGGCCGGTCGCCGCTATGCCGCGGGCCGCGGCATCATCGTGGCCGACACCAAGTTCGAATTCGGTTTCGTGGACGGGGAGCTGCGCCTCATCGACGAAGTGCTGACCCCCGATTCCTCCCGCTTCTGGCCCGCCGACCAGTATGAAGCCGGCCGGAGCCAGCCCAGCTTCGACAAACAGTACCTGCGCGACTGGCTCACCTCCCAGCCCTGGGACATGCAGCCGCCCGCGCCCGCCCTGCCCGCCGAGATCGTGGATGCCACGGCCCGCCGCTATCGCGAGGCCTACCACATCCTGACCGGCCGGGAGTTCACCGCCTAATCTGTTTTACCGGCCGCCTGCGCGGCTCCTGGAGGATACTACATGCTGCTTAACGGGAAAAAAGCCCTGATCCTGGGCCTGGCCAACAACAAGAGCATCGCTTACGGCATCGCCAACGCTTTCAAGGAACAGGGCGCCCGCCTTGCCTTCAACTATGTGGGCGACGCCATCAAAAAACGTGTGGAGCCCCTGAGTGAAGAACTGGGCGGCGAGTTCATCTTCCAGTGTGACGTCACCGACGACGCCCAGATCCAGGCCGCCGCGGATCTGGTCAAGGAAAAATGGGGCGAGGTGGACATCCTGGTCCATTCCGTGGCCTTTGCCAATCGCGAGGACCTGAGCGGCCGCTTCCTGGATACGTCCCGCGCCGGTTTCCATCTGGCCCTGGACATCTCCGCCTATTCCCTCACCGGCGTCTGCCGCGCTTTCGAGCCGCTGCTGCATGACGGATCCTCGGTGCTGACCATGACCTACCACGGCTCCACCAAGGTCATCCCCGGCTACAACATCATGGGCGTGGCCAAGGCCGCCCTGGAAGCCTCGGTGCGCTACCTGGCCTACGACATGGGCGAAAAGGGCGTGCGCGTCAACGCCCTGAGCGCCGGTCCCATCAAGACCCTGGCCGCCTCCGCCGTCTCCGGCCTGAAAAACATCTTCACCCGCGTGGAAGAGCACGCCCCCCTGCGCCGCAACGTGACCACCGCCGATGTGGGCGGCGCGGCCGTGTTCCTGGCCTCCGAGCTCTCCCACGGCGTGACCGGCGAAGTCATCTACGTGGACAGCGGCTTCAGCCAGCTGGGCATCTAGCGGCCCGCTGTCCGGGCCTTCCCGCCCGGCGAGCTGTCCCGCAGGCGGTCCGGCGGCGTTGGGGTCATTGCCCCGCGCCGGCGGGCCGCCGGACAACGACGGGCTCCGGGCTCCTGCCCGGCCAGCCTTTCAGGAGACCACATGGACGACATCTTCATGCTCAACCTGGCCGGTATCGTGGCCTTCGCCCTGGCCGTGCTGGGCTTCTTTTACATGCTCGGCAAAAGAAGGCGCGAAGAAGACGACAAGGACGGCAAAAAGGACTAGCGCATGCTGCAAGGCCTGCTCGTCCTCCTGATCCTTGCGCTGGCCTTTGCCCTGTACAAGGGGCGGGCCGGTACGCCCTTTCGCCATCACGCCCCGTGAGTGGGCAGCTGCGACCGTCTCCGGAGGAAGATGGAAGAAGGGCAACATACCGACAATCATCTGGATTTACAGGATAAAAACAAAGAACAAAAATAAAATCCCGCCGACGGCAACTTTTTGCTTGCCAAAGCAGGACTATCTGCCTATAAAAAGCAGGTCTTCACGACACGGAGAGGTGTCCGAGTTGGTCGAAGGAGCACGATTGGAAATCGTGTGTACGTTAAAAGCGTACCAAGAGTTCGAATCTCTTCCTCTCCGCCACGAGAAAGCAACCCGCTGAGGAATCAGCGGGTTTTTTCGTTCAGGCAGGCAACGTCACAGTCTCCCGTTGCCGGGCGGCTGTCTCCGCCCCCTGTCCCTGCACCGCGCGGCGCCGCTGCTGCTGTCTTCGGCCCGCTCGCGGCCAGCGTCTGGAAATGCTCCGGCCAACGGGGCACGGACGACGGGGCACGGGCGGCCAGCGGGCACGGTTGCCTTGTGGCGCCAACGCGTCTCCCCCGGAGCGGTCCCCGTCTAATGCGGTCAGGCCATGTCCGTCCGCGCCGCCTGCGTGCGCGCGGGCCCGGCGACCTCTTTCGGGACGGGCACAGCATCCTGGCCCGGGCGGCGGGCATGCCCCAGGACGGACAGCGGACGGGCGCGGACCTGGGGCCCGCAAGCGACTGCCGCACTCCCCAGACGTGACTCAGGACGGGGACGGGCCTGCGGGGACCTCTCCGCTGTGCCGCATCCCCTGCCCCGCAGCCGCACGAAGCCCGTCCGGCGCGCGACGGTGGCAGGAGAAGGCGCCGTGGCGCCCGGCCCGGCACCTGTCCGCGGGAAAGGCCGCGACGGCCCGGATGCTGCGGCCGTCCCCTGCCGGCGGATGTTTGCAATCCGCACGGATATTTGTCACATTTTTTCACCCCCGGGCAGCCGCGCCATCCGCCCGCCCAAGGCTGCGTTCCGCCGCCGCTCCTCCCCAACCCTGGAAACCGTCATGTGCGCCACCAGACACTCCGCCACCGCCGTCACCACCTCCGGCCCGGACAGGCAGCCCGCCTGGCTGTTCGACCTGCAGGACCACCAGCTGATCCAGCTGGTCAACAGTTTCGTGGCCGCCCGCCATATGGACATCAGCCTGAGCCAGCCCGAAGAGGGCCTGCACCCGCGCGGCATCATCAAGCTGACCACCGACCCCGGCATGCGCATCGCCCGTTCCGTCATCATCCTGCTGGAAAGCCTGGAGGCCGGCGGTCCGCAGGAGCGTTTGCGCGCCCTGCGCCGTCTGCATGACGAAGTCCTCTACTCCGCCCTTTCCAGCCTGCAGAAGAACACGGCCCGCGTGCTGATCCAGATCATGAAGGACCTGGTCCGGGCCGCGCCGCACGTCCATGCGCAGCTGCCCCTGGCCCATGACTTCTATCAGGCCGTGCGCGGCACCCCGCATGTGATCCGCTCGCTGCTGCGCCGCTATCATCTGCTGGAGATGCCCGAAGCCTGGAACCAGCAGGCCTTCGACCATCACGTCCACGACGCCAACACCAAGGGCCGCAAGAGCCCCACCCATCTGGTCATGGATGCCTGGGTCAAGGGCCTGCGCTTCCTCACGGTCATCTATTACAATACCGTGGATCCCGGGGCCGCCAGCGAACTGCTGCGGGCCGCGCGCATCATGGGCATCACCGTGCGCATCGGCATCGAGTTCCGGGCCGCCTTCCATGACAGGCTCATCGAGCTCACCTGGTCGCCGCTCAACGTCAACAGCAGCCGGGCCTTCATCAAGCTGCTCCAGCGTCCCGACATCGCGGCCATCCTTGAGGAATACGCCGAGGTGAACCGCTGGATGCGCCGTCATGTGCTGTGCCTGCTGGACGCCTGGAACGGGCGCCACGCGGCCGCCCTGGCGGGGAAGCTGGGCCTCACGCCCCCGCCGCCCCTGGTGGCGGAAGACTTTTTGCATTTCGTGGGCCAGCGCCAGCCCTCTTCCCTGCATCTGGCCGAATACATCCTGCAGCAATGGCAGCCGGCGCTGGAGCAGGCCCGGGAAGCCCTCCACGCCGATCCCCGTCTTGACGGCCGCGACGGGGAGGCGGCCCGGCTGCGGGCCCGGCTGGAGGCCCTGGAAGGCCTCATGCCCGACACCCTGCGGCAGGACTGGCTGGGCCCGCAGGCCAATCCCGACATCGTTTTCCCCCTGGCGCCCCACAAGGATTTGCCTCCCGTCCTGCTCCGCGCTCCCGAAGCGCTGCTGCAGGCCCTGGTGCCCCTGCACCCCTGCCAGATGATCCTGGGCCTGGAAGATCTGGACGCCCGGGACGTGCTGGAGCTGCTCTGGCGCGGCAAGGGCCTCATCACCCATCTGGAACTGTTCAACCTGCGGACCTGGTCCAAGGGGCAGCTGCAGCATGTGGAAGCCATCAATACCCTGCAACGGGCCATCAACGAAGGCAGCCCCCTGCGCCTCAAGCAGGTGGTGCGGCAGATCGTGCAGGAGGAACCGGCAGATTCCCCCCGCCGCGAGCTGCTGCTGGAAGTGCAGGACAACCTGCTCCAGCTGCGCAGTTTTTATGAACTTTCCTGGCTCGGATCCCGTGTCGGCACCGACTCCACCAGCCGTTCGCACATGACACACGGCATGGGCCTGATCTTCACCGAGACCCTGCCGCCCCAGGCCCGGGCGGCCCTGCGCCGCGAAAAGAGCGGCCAGCGCCTGACCCTGCCCGTACACACCGACATCTACGGCTTCACCCACTATCACGAACCCGCCGTCACGCCCGGCTGGCTGCAGGGCCTGCGCCGTCTGCCCCTGCTGCATCATCTGGGCTGTCGCGTGGTCCGGGGCTGGGGACTGGAAAAAAAGACCACCACCATCAGCCCTGACGGCAATTTGGTGACCCTGGGCGGCGTGGATGCCCGCGGCATCAATGCGGAACAGCACGACCCCGTGCGCATGATGCGCCATACCGCCACCGCCTGGAACGTCCACTACTTCAACAGCAATCTGGTGAACCTGCTCAAGATCGTGCTGGGCTTCATCCCGGCGCAGTGGGCCTTCTGGTATGTGGACAGCTGGTGGATCCTGACCTGGATCGGGGCCCTGCTCTGGTTCGCCATCACGGCCGTGCGCAACGTCCTTCAATCCATGGTGGGCGGCGGGGCCTTTTGCCGTTCCATGCTCCTGTCCTGGAACCGCTATGTGAGCTGGAGCCGCATGGCGGACTCCCTGCTCTACACGGGCATCTCCGTGCCGCTGCTGGAGGTGGTCGTGCGCATGTGGCTGCTGGAGGACTGGCTGGGCATCACGGTCCAGACCAGCGAGCTGGCCGTGTACACGGTCATCGCCATGGTCAACAGCGTCTACATCTCGGGGCACAACATCTTCCGCGGGCTGCCCAAGGAAGCCGTCGTGGGCAACCTGTTCCGCAGCGCCGTCTCCATCCCCCTGTCCATCGTCCTGGGCAAAGGCCTGCTGCTCTGCTTCTTCTGGCTGGGCATCGCCGATCCCGTGGGCGCCCTGCAAAACTGCGCCGCCATCGTCTCCAAGTGCTCCTCGGACATCGTGGCCGCCGTCATCGAAGGCTTTGCGGACCGCAACATGTACCTGCGCATGCGCACGCTGGAATACGACGGCAAGTTCAGCCAGATCTTCAGCAATCTCGTCAGGCTGGCCATGCTCTTCCCCCAGGCGACCATCCGGCGCCTGCTGCTGGAACAGCCCGCCGCCTTCTGGCGGCAGCTGCTGCAAAAGGACCAGGACGCCGCCCGCCAGGCCATCGTCCACCTGCTCGACCTGATGTACATGTGGTACTACCTGCCCCGCTCGCGCGACGTCTTCTGGCGCCGTCTGGACAGCATGCCCACGGAAGAAGTGCAGGGCATCCTGGCCCTGCATTCCCTGCTGCCCCTGCAGCGCGAGATCACCACCCAGGTCCTCGACGGCCTGCTGGGCGACAATTTTGCCAATGCCCTGGCCTTCTATCTGCGCCAGCAGGACAGCTACTGCAAGGAAGTGCTGCATGAGGCCGCGCGCCGGGGCCATGTCCTGAGCCCGGCGGCCTGAGCCCGCTCCGCCGCGCAGACGGTCCATTGCCCGCCGGGCTGCCGGATCCGCAGCCCGGGCCCTTCCCCTTTCCGCCCGACCACGCGGCCCCGCCCCGGCGGGGCCCTTTTCAGGAGTCCCCATGCATATCCGACAAGCCCGCGTCCAGGACCTGCCCGCCATCGCCGCGCTGGAAGCCCGCGGCTTCCCGCCTGCCGAAGCCGCCTCCCCGGAAAGTTTCGCCGCGCGTTTCGCCGTCTTCCCGCACTGTTTTTTCGTGGCCGAGGAAGACGGCCGCATCGTGGGCCACATCAACGGCTGCATGACCGGTCTCGATACCTGCCGGGACGAGCTCTATCACGACGCTTCCCTGCACCGGGACGATGCGCCACATCAGGCCGTCTTCGGGCTGGCGGTGGACCCCGAACGGCGGCATCAGGGCATCGGCACGGCCCTGGTGCGCCATTTTGTGGACATTGCCCGCCAGCGCGGCAAAAAAAGCGTCGTCCTCACCTGCAAGGAAGGCCTGATCCCCTTCTACCGCGCCCTGGGCTTCGTCCTGCTGGGCCGCTCCGACAGCGTGCACGGCCAGGCCTGCTGGTACGACATGCGCTGCCCCCTGTAAAAGACCGGCGGCCGTCCCGCGCAAGAAAACGTTGCGCACAAAACGATTCTCGCCTACTGTCGGCGATCATCCTGTCAACGCTATGAAACATGCAGTGAGGACGTTATGAGCGCACGCAAGAAGCTGGGGCTGCCGCTCCAGATGGGCATCGGCATGGTGCTGGGCATCCTGATCGGGACACTGGCCCCCAAACTCGGCATCAGCGCCGCCCTGTTCAAGCCCTTCGGCGATCTGTTCATCAATCTGGTGCGTATGGTGGTGGTCCCCCTGGTGCTGGCCACCCTCATCTCCGGCGCGGCCAGCGTGGGCGACGTGGGCCGCCTGGGCCGTGTGGCCGCCAAGACCCTGATCTTCTACTTCGCCACCACGGCCCTGGCCGTGGTCATCGGCCTGGCGCTGGGCAATGTCTTCCAGCCCGGCGTGGGCATGGACCTGTCCACCGCCAACCTGACCGCCAAGGAAGTGGCCGCGCCCTCCCTGGTGCAGGTGCTCATGGGCATCGTGCCCCTCAACCCCGTGGACGCCCTGGCCAAGGGCAATATCCTGCAGATCATCTTCTTCGCCGTGCTGGTGGGCATGGCCATCAGCCTCTGCGGCGACAAGGCCAAGCCCGCCGCGGCCTTCTTCGATGCCATGAGCGAAGTCATGATCCGCGTCACCAGCATGGTCATGCTCTATGCGCCCATCGGCGTCTTCGCCCTCATGGCCTACACCGTGTCCAACCACGGGCTGGAAGTGCTGCTGCCGCTCATCAAGCTCATCGGCATCATGTACCTGGGCTGCCTGATCCACGTGATCATCACCTACCTGCCCTGCGTCCGCTATGCCGGTCTCCGGCCCGGCACCTTCTTCCGCGGTTTGAGCGCCCCCCTGCTCACCAGCTTCACCACCTGTTCCAGCGCCGCGGCCCTGTCCACCAACCTGACCTCGGTCCAGAAGCTGGGCGCTTCGCGCAGCGTCTCCAGCTTTTCCATCCCCCTGGGCAATACCATCAACATGGACGGCACCGCCATCTACATGGGCATCGTGACCATCTTCGCCGCCGAGATCTACGGCATTCCCCTGCCCCTGGACCAGCAGCTCTCCGTGCTGCTCATCGCCCTGCTGGCCAGCGTGGGCACCATGGGCGTGCCCGGCGCGGCCCTGATCATGCTCTCCATGATCTTCACCCATGTGGGCATCCCGCTGGAAGCCATCGCCCTGGTGGCCGGCATCGACCGTGTCATGGACATGGCCCGCACCACCATCAACGTGCTGGGCGACGCCACGGCGGCCATCTTCATCTCCCGCATGGAGAACGACTTTGATCCCCAGCGGGGAGCGGCCCTGAGCGAAGACTAGCTCAGGCCCCGTGACGCTTTGTTTTGAGGGGGAAGGAAGGCCCTCGCGTTGCTGTCGATGCCCGTAGCTTCCTGCGTCGCAACGGGCACGGCCCTGCAGGCCGCCATCCGGTCGCGCGTTGCTGTCGATGCCCGTAGCTTCCTGCGTCGCAACGGGCACGGCCCTGCAGGCCGCCCTTTGGGTGGCTGCTTGCTGGGGCTCCCTTCCCCCAAAGCCCCAGCCTTTCCCCCGGGCGCTCTTTCAGACGAGCGCGGGGACATGCGGCAAGCATCCTTCACGGGACATGCGTGGCCGCTCTCCTCTCTTTATTTGAGAAAAATTGTAAAATTGGTGTCGACAGGCCTAGAGCGAGACCAGGCCCAGCCGTATGGCCAGCTTGGTCAGCTCGTTGATGGAGCCCGCGCGCAGCTTGGTCAGCACGCTGTACTTGTGGGTCTCCACGGTCTTGGGACTGATGTTGAGGACGTCGGCGATCTGCCGCACGCTGTAGCCGTCGGCCAGCAGACGGAAGATCTCCTTCTCGCGCGGCGAGAGCATGCCGATGTCCTGTCCGGCCCCGGCATTGCTGAGGCGCTGGCGGTTCTGGCGCATGAGGGCCGCCATGCAGCCGCCGGGATCCGCGCAGCTGAGGAAGACCTCGCCCTGCCGCACGGCATCGATGGCCTGGAGCAGGACCGAGGGCGGGTCGCTCTTGCAGACATGGCCCATGATGCCGAGCTGGATGAGTTCCAGCAGATGCCGCTGGTCCTCGTGCCCGGTATAGATGAGGATGCGCGTTTCCGGCTGTATCTGGAGGATGGCCCGGCTGGCTTCCACGCCGTTCATGCCGGGCATGGAGATGTCCATGATGACCAGGTCGGGCGACAGGGTGGCGGCCAGGCCCACGGCCTCCTTGCCGTCGGGCGCCATGCCGGCCACACGCAAATGGCTGTGGGGGGCCAGCAGGCTGCGGATGCCCTCCATGAGCAATTTGTGATCGTCCACCAGCAGGATGCGGCAAACGTCATGCATGGCTACCTGCCTTTGCGTCGTATGCGGACGGGCCTAGAACAGGAACATGGTGGCCAGTCCGAGGAAGATGAAGAAACCCGCGCCGTCGGTGATGGTGGTCAAAAAGATGCTGGAGGCCTGGGCCGGGTCGCGCCCCAGGGCCCGGAAGATGAGGGGGATGGAGCCGCCGGCCACCGCGCCCAGCATCATGTCGCACAACAGCGCGCCGGCCATGACCATACCCACCAGCGGGTTGCCTGTGAAGCCCCAGGCCCCGCAAAGCGCCAGTATGGCCATGAACAGGCCGGTGACCAGGCCGATCTTGGCCTCGCGCAGCACGGCCATCCAGGCCTTCTTGGTCTCGAAGCGGTCCGTGGCCAGCTGGCGGATCATGACGGCCAGGGCCTGCTGGCCGGTATTGCCGGCCTGATTGGCCACCATGGGCATGAGCACGGCCAGGGCGGCCATCTGGGCGATGGAGCCTTCGAACATGTAGACCACCGACGCCGAAAGCGCCGAATTGACCATGTTCACCACCAGCCAGGGCAGGCGCTTGCGCACGCTCTCCTTCCAGGGCGTGTCCACGCTTTCTTCGGGGTCGGCACCCACCATGCCCAGCATGTCGGCGCTGGCCTCCTCGTGCATGATGTCCATGATATCGTCATAGGTCACCACGCCCATGATGTGGCCTTCGTAATCCACCACGGGCATGGCCAGATAATTGTAGTGCGAAAGCAGGTTGGCCACCTCGCCCTTGTCCATGTCATACGGCACGGAGACAACGCTCTGCCCCGCCACGGCGTCGCCCACGATGGTCCCGGGACGGGCCAGCATCAGGTCGCGCAGCGAAAGCACGCCCACCAGCTTGTCGTTCCTGTCCACCACATAGGCGTAGTAGGGGCTCTCCTTGTCCTCCATCTCGCTGCGGATGTGGCCGATGGCCTCGTCGGCCGTCATGTTCTCTTCCAGCAGGATGAGCTCGGTGTTCATGACACCGGCGGCGGAGTCGGGGTCGAAGTTCAGCAGGTTGCGCAGTTCTTCGGAATCTTCGCGCGTCAGCTTGCCCAGCAGGACATCACGATGCTCCTCGTCCAGCTCGTCCAGCACGTCGGCGGCGTCGTCGGGCTCCATCTCGGCGATGATCTGGGCGGCCACGTCGGCGTCCAGGTTTTCCAGCACGTCCACGGCCACGCTGCCTTCCAGTTCGGCCAGGGCCTCGGCGGCATCCTCCGTGGGCATGTGACGCAGGGCACAGACCTGCTTTTCCAGGCTCAGGTTCTCCAGATGGTCGGCCAGGTCGGCCGGGTGGACGAACTCGGCCTCGTCCCCCGCGTCACGACAGGCCTCCGGGATGCTGATGCCATGCCCGTCATCATCGGGGAGCGGGACCGCGCCCTGCGGCTGTCCGTTCCCGGCCTGCGACACGATCTTTTCTTCTTCATTCATGGCAACAAGCTCCCTCGTCTGTACGCGTGCGGGGCCAGCAGACTGTCCGTCTGGTCCCTGCCGGCCACCCGCCCCGCTGCTGCGCGTGCGGGGCCGCTCCCCGGCCTGTCCCGCGGGCTTCCCCCACAATACGGCGGCAGTATAGCGCAGAATCGCGGCAAACAGAATGCTTTTCTGCGGCATCGTTGTGAAAAAGCTCCCAAACTTGACGCGCCCCAACGGGCCATTTATCACTATGACCATACCGCGCTTCTGCGCTGGGCTTACCATGCACACCATAGACGGGACAAGAAGAATGTTCACCCCCTGGAGTACGTTTTTTTCCGATGAGGGCCGGCGCTGGCTGCGCCGCGCCATCGATCTGGCCCTGGACGAGGACGGCCCCGACCTGACGGCCGAAGGCCTGTTCGCCGCGGACGCCCCCATGCGCGCCGTCATCCGCGCCAAGGAAGATACCCGTGTCGTGGGCCTGCCCGTCATCCATGAGGTCTTCGCGGCCATGGGCGCGCAGCCCCGGGTGGGACTGCTGGTGGAGGAAGCCTCCGCCGTCCGGGCCATGACCGAGGTCGCCCGCATGGAAGGACCGGCCATCGTCCTGCTCAAGGCCGAAAGGGTCATCCTCAACTTCATCACCCATCTTTCGGGCATCGCCAACCTGACGGCGCGCTATGTGCACGAGCTGGAAGGCACGGGCGTGCGCCTGCTGGACACCCGCAAGACCACGCCCGGCCTGCGCTGGCCCGAAAAATACGCCGTCCAGGCCGGCGGTGGCTGCAACCACCGCAAGGACCTGACGGAGATGCTCATGCTCAAGGACAACCACATCGACGCGGCCGGTTCCATCACCCGCGCCGTGGCCCGTCTGCGCGAAAGATACACTCCCTGCCCGCCCATCGAGGTGGAGTGCCGCACCCTGGAGCATGTGCGCGAGGCCGTGGCGGCCCGCGCCGACCGCATCATGATGGACAATATGGGCGCGCCCCTGCTGGGCCAGGCCCTGGCCCTGGTCCCGGCCGCCATCGAGGCCGAGGTCAGCGGCGGCGTGACCCTGGAGACCATCCGTGCCATCGCCCTGACCGGCCCCCGCCGTCCCGACTTCATTTCCGTGGGCCGCCTGACCCACTCCGCCGTGGCTGCCGATTTCAGCATGACCCTGGCCAACGCCTGATCATCCCCAACCCCGAAGGATACCATGTCTCATTTCTCCGACGCCATCACCGCCATCAAGCAGCAACTGGGCGACCGCCTGTGCATCATGGGGCATCATTACCAGCATGACGACGTGGTCCGCCACTGTGACGTGACCGGGGACTCCCTGGAACTGGCCCGCCGCATCGAGGGCATCGACGCCGCGCACATCGTGTTCTGCGGCGTTTACTTCATGGGCGAATCCGCGGCCCTGCTGGCCAAGCCCGGCCAGAGCGTGCACATGCCCGCCTGGGACGCCAACTGCATGATGTCGCTTATGACGCCGGCCGCCCTGGCCCGTACCGTGCTGCTGCAGCTGCAGGCCGCGGGCCGCAAGATCGTGCCCCTGGCCTATGTGAACACCACGCTGGCCCTCAAGGCCGTGGTGGGCGAGTTCGGCGGCGCGGTCTGCACCTCGGCCAATGCCCGCACCATGCTGGCCTGGGCCCTGGAAGAAGCCGGGCCCGACGGGGCGGTGCTCTTCATGCCCGACAAGCATCTGGGCCGCAACACCGGCCTGCAGCTGGGCCTGGGCCCCGATGACTGGCATGTGCTGCGCCTGGGCGGGAAAAAGGGCCTGGCCGGCAGCGAACGCCTGCCCGGCAGCGCCGCCGCCTGCCGCCGCCTGCTGCTCTGGCCGGGCTGCTGCGCCATCCACGGCCGCCTGCGCCCCGAAAGCGTGCAGGCCGCCCGTACGGCCCATCCCGGCTGCCGCGTGCTGGCCCATCCCGAATGCCGTCCCGAGCTCATAAGGCTCTGCGACGGCGCGGGCTCCACCTCCTATCTCATCAGGGAAGCCGAAAAGGCCGCCGCCGCGAAAAGCGGCCCCCTGATCATCGGCACGGAGACCAATCTTGTCCACCGCCTGCGTGACCGCTTTGACGGGCACTGCCGCATCGAGCCGCTGGCGCCCGCCATCTGCCCGGATATGGCCAAGGTCACCGAGGCGAACCTGCTGGCATGTCTGCAAAGCGTCGCTGCCGGCACGGCCCGGACCATGACGCTGCAGGATGAGCAGCGGGCGCCCGCACGGGCATCCCTGACCCGCATGCTCCAGGTATGCGCGGCCCAGCGCTAGCGCGAGACAAAAGGAGTTGAGATGAGCTCGACGCGTCGTCATGTGACCATCCTGATCATAGGTTCCGGCATCGCCGGATGTACTGCCGCCCTCACGCTGGCGGATGCCGGGCGTGATGTCCTGCTCATCAACGCCGGGCCCGATCTGGACGACGGCAACACCCCCCTGGCCCAGGGCGGCATCATCTACAAGGCCGCCGACACCCCCCGCGACGCGGAATCCCGCGCCCTGGAGCATGACATCCTGGTGGCCGGGCACCGCTACAACAACAACCGTGCCGTGCGCTTCCTCTGCCGCCAGGGCCCGGACTGTGTGGACAGCATGCTCATCGAGCGCGCCCGGGTGGAATTCGACCGCAACGAGGACGGCAGCTACAACCTGACCCGCGAAGGGGGCCACGGCGCCCACCGCATCCTGCACAAGGCCGACTATTCCGGCCGCGCCCTCATGGACGGTCTGGCCGCCCAGGTCAGGATCCACCCGCGCATCACCTGTCTGCACAACCATTCGGCCATCGACCTGCTGACCACCCACCACCACGCCAAGAACTCCCAGTACCGCTACGGCGTCAGCAACCGCTGCCTGGGGGCCTATGTGCTCAATGCCGAGACCGGCGAGCCCGAGACCATCCTGGCCGACTGGACCGTCCTGGCCACCGGCGGCGTGGGGCAGGTCTTCCTGCATTCCACCAACTCCCCCGGCTGTGTGGGCGCGGGCATCTCCATGGCTTTCCGCGCCGGTGTGGAGCTGGCCAACCTGGAGTTCATGCAGTTCCACCCCACGGCCCTGTATGAGGAGCGCAGCTACCGCCGCCCGCTCATCACCGAGGCCATGCGCGGCGAAGGCGCCCGCCTGCTGGACGACAAGGGCGAAGCCTTCATGCTGCGCCACGACAAGCGCGGCGACCTGGCCCCGCGCGACGTGGTGGCCCAGGCCATGGTGGAAGAGATGCTGCGCCGCGGCGTGCCCTGCCTGTATCTGGACGTGAGCGGCGTCAAGCAGGACCTGCCCACGCGCTTCCCCACGGTCTTCAACCAGTGCCTGGAGATCGGCATCGACATCCGCAAGGAACCCATCCCCGTGGTGCCGGCGGCCCATTATTTCTGCGGCGGCATCCTCACCGATACCTTCGGCCGCACCTCCATGCCCGGCCTGTACGCCATCGGCGAATGCGCCTGCACCGGCCTGCACGGGGCCAACCGTCTGGCCAGCACCTCCCTGCTGGAAGCGGCCGTCTGGGGCCAGAGCTGCGGCCAGCATCTGGCGCGCGTCACGGCCTCCGGCCGCGAGGCCATCCCCCGCGGGCTGGCGGCCGCCATCCCGGACTGGCGGCATGAAGGCAACGAGCACCATGACGACCCGGCCCTGGTGGCCCAGGACTGGGCCAATATCCGCAACACCATGTGGAACTATGTGGGCATCTCGCGTTCCACGGCGCGTCTGCGCCGGGCCTTCGAGGACCTGCGCGACCTGGTGCGCCATATCCATGACTTCTACAAGGGCACGCGCATCTCCAAGCCGCTGGTGGATCTTTTCCACGGCTCGCAGACGGCCTACGTCATCACCCAGGCCGCCATGCGCAACAAGAACAGCATCGGCTGCCACCACCGCGTGGACTAGGTCCTCCCCCGCATCATGCAGAACGCCGCGGCCCCCGGGCCGCGGCGTTTTCCTTCGTCCGCCTGGGCGGATGTTTTTTCTGTACAAGCGGCCGGAGCCCGGCTATTTTGTCAGGGCTCCTGCCGGGGCCATCCCAATCATTTGCCGAGGAAATGCCATGTCGAAAACAGCTAAGATCCTTGTGGCCGTGCTCATCATCTGTATCCTTGCCGCCGCGGGCGGCCTGTACGCCAGCAAGCCCCTGATGGAACAGGCTGTCCGGGACGCCCTGCACCGTGCCGGTTCCAATGCCGGCGTCTGCAGCGTGGATACGGTGGAGGTCAATCCCCTGACCTTCAATCTGAAGCTCGGCAATCTCCGCTTCTCCGACAAACAGACATTCAATCTGGACATGAAGGAACTCTCCCTGAACGTCAGCCCCCGCTTCGTCCTGGCCTGTGTGCCCGCCCTGCGCGACACCTTCCTGCCTGCCTCGGGTGACGTCACCCTGATCACCAGCGCCGAGGGCCGCGATCTCACCCAGCGTGCCCTGATACCGGGAGAGTCCATGACCTGCAAGACAGAAGCCATCAGCCTGGGCTCGGTGGCCCTGGATGCCGGCGTGCTCAAGCGTCTGCTGAACAGGGAGAAAGTGCCCGGCGATGAGGTCATGCTGGCCATCATCGCGAAAAAGATCACCTACGGGCCCGCCAGCGTCTATGAGAAGGACCGCAAGGGCCAGGACAAGAAGCTGCTCACCGTCGCCAGGGTCAGCATCGAGGGCGTGGACCGGCGCAACTGGAAGCGCCTGGTGTTCGACGACTCCGTGTTCGACTTCGAGCCCGAGTTCGGCTTCACCATGGGCTCCCTGGAGATCCGGGACCTTTTCCTGCCTGATGGCGACTGGTTCAAGCGCTTCCTCGAACTGACCCGGAGTGCCGATGCCGGCAGGATCAGCGAGGAGGAATTCCAGAGCTCCCTCGAAGACCTGTTCCTGACGCTGGTACGGCCGCAGAAGGATGCCACCGGCAAGCAGACGGGCAAGCCCCCCTTCGGCTCGCTGCAGATCAAGGACATCGACGTCATCGATCTGCCCGGAAAGGACGCGAGCCTGTTCCATCTCAGCGAGATGAGCTTCGACTGGCTGGGGATCGCGCCCCATCATTTCAAAAGCAAGCTGTCCTGCGAACTGCCCGCGAAGACCTTCAGCAGTCTGGTCCGCATCCCGGGCAAGGATCGTCTGGTCCTGCACCTGCAGGATGAGAACATCGAAAAGACCGGAGAACCCGGCGGTGACCACTATCGCCAGACGGGCCGGCTGCGTCTGGAAGGCCTGGCCGATCTGGACTACGCCTACAACTTCTTCTGCGACGATCCCAACATGTTCGACGCCGCCCTCTCCGACCTGTCGCTGGACCTGCACGACCACGGCCTGACGGCTGTCCTGGCCTACAATATCGACCCCCGTCCCGAGGCCATGGCGACCATGATGCCCCTGCTGGGCGCCTCCCTCAGCAAGGACTTCGGCGACCTCAAGGATGCGCAAGCCATCCAGACCTTCCTGAACCAGCCCGGCACCCTGTCCATCCGCAGCGAGGATCCGGCCCGGCGCATCCCCTGGCTCCAGTTCCTCGATGCCGCCGCCCTGGGCCGCGCGCTGGTCTTCACCGCGACGCCCGGCGAAAAGTCCCTGGTGGAGCAGATGAAGGCCCTTTCGGCCCAATAGGCCCTGACCGGCCGGAACGCCGCCGCCCGGCCCAGACTGACAGGAACGCTCCCTTCGGGGAGCGTTCCTTTTTTCGTACCAGCGGCAGGCGGCGCCGGACATCCGGCAACAGACAAGGCACCGCCGTCCCGCAGGGCACGGGGCATCATGGTGCTGGCGAAAAATCCTTTTTTCAGCCATAGTCAGCTGTGCGGCAGCGGACAGGGCCTGTCTGTGCGCCCTGCCGGACATTTTGCCCATCGGGAGTCATCATGAAGACACTTTGGCTGAAAAAAGGGGAAGACCGCCGTATCCGCGCCGGCCACCTGTGGATTTTCAGCAACGAGATAGACAGCGACAAAAGTCCCCTGCCCGGCTTCGAGCCCGGCGAGAACGCCACCCTGCGCGACGCGCGCGGGGCCGTGCTGGGCAGCGTCTTCGTCAATCCGCATTCGCTCATCTGCGCCCGCCTCTACAGCCGCAAGGCCGACCTGCCCCTGGACGCGGACCTCTTGCGCCAGCGCCTGCAAAGCGCCCTGAGCCTGCGCCAGCGCCTCTACAACCAGCCCTGGTACCGCCTCTGCCACGGCGAAGGCGACCTTTTGCCCGGTCTGGTCATGGACCGCTTCGGCGACCACCTCACCGTGCAGGTGGGCACCTGGGGCATGGAAGCGCACAAGGAGGAACTGCGCGAGGTCCTGGACGAGCTGCTGCGGCCCCGCTCCATCCTCTGGGACAACGACATCGCCGCCCGCTCCCTGGAAGGCCTGCCCCGCGAGAACCAGAGCGAGGGCCCCGTGCCCGACGTGCTGGAAGTGCCGGAGAACGGCTGCATCTTCCGCGCGCCCCTGCAGGGCGGCCAGAAGACCGGCTGGTTCTATGACCAGCGCCGCAACCGCCGCGAGGCCGCCCGCTATGCCGCGGGCGCCGACGTGCTGGACATCTTCTGCTACGCCGGGGGCTTCGGCGGCACGGCCGCCGCGGCCGGGGCGCGCTCCGTGACCTTCCTGGACGCCTCGCCGCAGGCTCTGGCCCTGGCCACAGAGAACGCGGCCCGCAACGCACCGGAGCTGGCCCGCCACAAGGCCGTCGAAGGCCTGTGCGGCGACGCCTTCGAGCGTCTGGCCGAGCTGGACGCCCAGGGCCGCCGCTTCTCGCTCATCTGCCTCGATCCGCCCGCCTTCATCAAGCGCCGCAAGGATCTTGCCCAGGGCCTGGCCGCCTACCGCAAGATCAACGCCCTGGCCATGCAGCTCTTGACGCCGGGCGGCGTCTTTGTAAGCTGTTCCTGTTCACACCACCTGCCCGCCGAGTCGCTGCGCTCCTGCGTGCAGCAGGCCGCTGCCCGCCGCAAGTGGCAGGCCCGCATCCTCTATGCGGGCGGACAGGGGGCGGACCATCCCGTGCATGCCGCCATGCCCGAGACCGCCTATCTCAAATGTTTCATCGCGCATCTGCTGCCGTAAGCGGCGCATAAAGGACGCATCATGCTCAACAAAAAACGCCTCCTGACTCCCGGTCCCACGCCCCTGCCCGAAGAAGTCCGCCTTGCCCTGGCCCAAGACATGATCCATCATCGCAAAAGCCAGTTCAAGGA
This sequence comes from uncultured Desulfovibrio sp., assembly GCF_949282365.1. Lineage (GTDB taxonomy): Bacteria > Desulfobacterota > Desulfovibrionia > Desulfovibrionales > Desulfovibrionaceae > Desulfovibrio. The sequence goes on along the minus strand of NZ_CASDOY010000003.1, from coordinate 26,502 downwards.
GATCATGCAGCGCGTACAGGGCCATCTGCGCGAGCTTTTCGGCACCACGCAGCCTGTCCTGCCCCTTTCCTGCTCCGGCAGCGGCGCCATGACCGCCGCCGTCTACAACCTTTTCGCCCCCGGCGAGAAGGTCCTGGTGGCCGAGGCCGGCAAGTTCGGCGAACGCTGGCTGGAGATCGCCCGCTCCCGCGGCCTGGACTGCACCGTGCTGTCCGCCCCCTGGGGACAGGCCGTCAAGGCCGCGGACGTGGCCGCCGCCCTGGACGCCGATCCCGGCATCCGCGGCGTGCTGATCCAGATGTCCGAGACCTCCACCGGCGTGCTCCATCCCGTGCGCGAGGTGGCCGCCGTCACCCGCAAGCGCGATGTGCTCTGCGTGGTGGACGGCATCTCCGGCGTCAGCCTCTCCCCCTGTCCCATGGACCAGTGGGGCGTGGACTGCCTGCTCACCGGCTCCCAGAAGGGCCTGATGCTGCCCCCCGGTCTGGCCCTGCTGGCCCTTTCCGCCCGCGCCTGGGCCAGGGCCGAGCAGACCGGCACCGGCTGCTTCTATTTCGACCTCTGCCGCGAACGCGACAACGTGCTCAGGAACCAGACCCGTTTCACCACGCCCGTCAACCTCATCGTGGGCCTGGACGTGAGCCTGGAGATGCTGCTGGCCGACGGTCTGGATGCCGTCTACCGCAAGCAGTGGGCCCTGACCCTGTTCACCCGCGCCGCGGTGCAAGCCATGGGCCTGCAACTGCTGGCGGCCGATGACTTCGCCTGGGGCATCACCAGCGTGCTGCTGCCCGAAGGCGTGGACGGCAACGAAGTGCTGCGCCTGGCCGCCGAAAGATACGGCGTCTGCATGGCCGGCGGGCAGGACCAGCTCAAGGGCCGCATCGTGCGCATCGGCCACATGGGCTGGGTGGACTGGGCCGACGTGGCCGCGGGCCTCCACGCCCTGGAACGCGGCATCGTGGACGCCGGCGGCTACATCGGCGCGCGCAACTATCTCGAACAGGGCCTGGCCATCTACCGGGCCGCTCTGGAAGTGGCCCCGGGCACGCCCGTGAGCTGCCCCGCCGTCAGATAGGATCAGGACCGGCCGCCCGGCGGCCGTGTCAGGCCCCGGGGCCGTGCGCCGGTCCCGGGAGCGCATCAGCAGGAGAACAGCATGAGTCAGAACCAGTGCGGCTGCGACGGCAAGGGCCCCCTGCCGGAAGTGACCTTCTCCACCTTCGTCCTTTCCCTGGCCTCCGCCGCCCTCGTGCATCTGGGCGAGGTGGCCGATCCCGAGACCGGCCAGACCGGCCGGCAGCCGGAGCTGGCCCGGCACAGCATCAGCATGCTGGAGATGCTGCACGAAAAAACCACCAAGGGACTGGACGAACAGGAGCGCAAGATGCTGGAAAGCATCCTTTATGAACTGCGCATGAAATACGTCATCAAATGCGGCCCGGACAGCCAATAAAGGAGGGGCAGATGAAAATCTACAAAGTGGGTCTTGTGGGCGTCACCGGCTATACCGGCATGGAACTGGCCCGGCTGCTGGCCGGCCATCCGCGCATGAAACTGGAAATGGCCTGTTCCCGTACCGAATCCGGGCTGCGCCTGGGCGAGTTCTATCCCTTCCTCGAAGGCCTGCCCGGCTCGGACGTGGTCATCAGCATCTTCGACGCCAAGGAAGCCGCCCGCCGCTGCGATCTGGTCTTCCTGGCCGTGCCCCACGGCAAGGCCATGGAAATGGCCGCGGAACTGCTAAAGGCCGGTACCCGGGTCATCGACCTTTCCGCCGACTTCCGCCTGCGCGACGTCAAGGTCTACGAAGACTGGTATGTGCCCCACACCCGGCGCGAACTGCTGCCCGAGGCCGTCTACGGCCTGCCCGAACTCTACGCCGCCGAGACCGCCAAGGCCCGGCTGGTGGCCAATCCCGGCTGCTACCCCTCCTCGGCCATCCTGGGCCTGTACGCGGCCTTCAAGCATGGGCTGATCTCGCCGGACAACATCGTCATCGACTCCAAGTCCGGCACCTCCGGCGCGGGCCGCAAGCCCGTGGTGCCTTCCCTGTTCTGCGAAGTCTACGACACCTTCCGCGCCTACGGGCTGGGCAAACACCGCCATACGCCCGAGATCGAGCAGGAATACAGCCTTGCCGCCGGCTGCGACGTGCGCGTCTCCTTCAATCCGCATCTGGTGCCCATGGTGCGCGGCATCCTGTCCACCATCTACACCACCCTGCGCGATCCCGGCACCACGCTGGACGACGTCCATGCCGCCTATTGCGAGACCTGGGCCCAGAGCCCCTGGGTGCGCGTGCTGCCCAAGGGCAAGCTGCCCGAGACCCGCTTCGTGCGCGGCAGCATGTTCTGCGACCTCGGCCTGGTGGTGGACCCGCGCACCAACCGCCTCATCGTGGTCTCGGCCATCGACAACCTCTGCCGCGGCGCGTCCGGCCAGGCCCTGGCCAATGCCAACCTCATGTGCGGCCTGCCCGTGGATTGCGGCCTCAGCGCCGCACCCATGATGCCCTAAGGCGGGACGGCCATGTCGCTTTCCTCTCCCTATCAGGACCCCGCGCTCTGCCGCGCCCTGCTGGAGCGCCTGCGACGCGCCCTGGACGGCCGCGAGCTGCGCTTCATGGAAGTCTGCGGCACGCACACCGTGGCCATCTTCCAGAGCGGCCTGCGCTCCCTGCTGCCCAGTGAGGTCACGCATCTGTCCGGGCCGGGCTGCCCCGTCTGCGTCACCCATGACGCCGAAGTGGCCGTCTTCCTCGATCTGGCCGGTCGCGACGGCGTCATCATCGCCACCTTCGGCGACCTGCTGCGCGTGCCCGGGCCCGGCGGCCGCAGCCTCAAGCACGCCCAGGCCCAAGGGGCGCGCATCGAGATCGTCTACTCGCCGCTGGACGCCCTGAACCTGGCCGCCGCCAATCCCGGCGACACCGTGGTCTTTCTGGGCATCGGCTTCGAGACCACAGCGCCCACCGTGGCCGCCACCCTCATGATGGCCGAACAGCGCGGGCTGGACAACTTCTGCGTGCTCTCCCTGCACAAGCTGGTGCCGCCCGTGCTGCGCGCCCTGCTGGACGACAAGGAAGGCTGCGGCGTGCAGGCCTTCCTGCTGCCGGGGCACGTCTCCACCATCCTCGGTCTGGAGCCCTACGGCTTCCTGGCCTCGGAATACCGCGTCCCGGCCGTGGTGGGCGGCTTCGAGCCCGCGGACATCCTGCAGGCCCTCTGCATCATGGCCGAGCAGCGCCGCGACGACGCCCCGGCCGTGGTCAACGCCTACCGGCGCGCCGTCAGCGACCAGGGCAACCCCAGGGCCCGCGCCCTGCTGGACACCTACTTCATGCCGTCCGACGCCCTGTGGCGCGGCCTGGGCCGCATCCCGCGCAGCGGGCTGGCCCTGCGCCCCGCCTACGAACGCTTCGACGCCATGAAACGCCTGGACCTCACCCTGCCGGACGTGCCGCCCCTGCCGGGCTGCCGTTGCGGTCAGGTGCTCAAAGGGCGCATCACGCCGCCGCAGTGCCCCCTGTTCGGCAAGGCCTGTACCCCGGCCAGCCCCGTGGGGCCCTGCATGGTCTCCACCGAAGGCAGCTGCGCGGCCTACTACAAGTACATGGCATAGGGCGGGCCGCTGCCGTCCGTCTGCCGTGCAGGCCCATCGCGCGACGGTCCTGCGCGGACGGCGACGGCATCCCGCCTCTGGACAGACGGGGAAGGCCCGCCTTCCCCGTCCTTTCCGGCCCGCGCCGCAGCGACGCCCGGCCGCAACTCCAAGACCACCGGGATCATCATGGACGATCGCATTCTGCTGGATGCGGGCAGCGGCGGACGCGCCTCGCAACGGCTCATCTCCCAGTGCTTCATGCGCCATTTCTCCAACCCCCTGCTGGACCGCATGGACGACGCCGCCCTGCTGGACATCAGGGGCCCGCTGGCCATGAGCACGGACTCCTATACCGTCACCCCCCTGTTCTTCGCCGGGGGCAGCATCGGCACCCTGGCCGTGCACGGCACGGTCAATGACGTGGCCATGCTGGGCGCCCGGCCCCGTTATCTGAGCTGCGCCTGCATCATCGAGGAAGGGCTGGAGCTCTCCATCCTCGACCGTGTGGTGGCCGACATGGCCGCCGCCGCGCAGAGCGCCGGCGTGCATATCGTCACCGGCGACACCAAGGTGGTCCCGCGCGGCATGTGCGACAAGATCTTCATCAATACCACCGGCGTGGGCGAGGTCTTCGCCTCGCCCGTGCCCTCCGGCCACGCCGCCCGTCCCGGCGACGCCGTGCTGGTCAGCGGCGCCCTGGGCGATCACGGCCTCACCGTCATGGGCAGCCGCGAAGGCCTGTCCTTCCTCACCGACGTGGCCTCGGACTCCGCCCCCCTCAACCACATGATCGCCGACATCATCACCGCCTGCGGCGAAGTGCATGTGCTGCGCGACCCCACCCGCGGCGGTCTGGCCACCACCCTCAACGAGATAGCCGAGCAGTCTGCCGTCTGCATCGACATCGAGGAAGACCTGCTGCCCGTGCATGAGAGCGTACGCAACGGCTGCTCCTTCCTGGGGCTCGATCCCCTCTATCTGGCCAATGAGGGCAAATGCATCTGCATCCTGCCCCGGGACAGGGCCGAAGCCGCCCTGCGCGCCATGCAGGCCAGCCCCTACGGCACGGAAGCCGCCATCATCGGCCGCGTGGCCGACGACGGCAAGCCCGGTCAGGTGCGCCTGCGCACCCGCATCGGCGGCCAGCGCCTGCTGGGCATGCTCGAAGGCGCCCAGCTGCCGCGCATCTGCTAGAAAGGAGGGTTTGGGGGAAAAGGACAGGATGCGGGAGAGGTCAGGCTTTCGTGGGCAAAGGATCCTCCCTCCCCCGCGCTCCCTCCCGAAACCTTGTTTGGGCCGCATGGCCGGTCCCCGTCGCCGGTCGGGGGGGAAAGCCCCCTGCACGGGAGGACGCGCTTTTGCGGCGCTTTGCCGGCAGGGGCCCTGCCGCGCAGACCGTGCCTGTTGCCGCTGCGGACAGGCATTTTCTCCGGGAACGCCCGCCAGGCAAGGAAAGGCCGTACGGCGAAGGCCGTTCGGGGAGGGCGGCACGGAGCGCGGACGAACAGCGCTCAGACGCTCCCCCCGTCCCGCTGTCCCGAACGCTGCCGGCGATGCCGGAGCGGGACGGCGCAGCCCGAACAGGGAAGCACAAGGAAAAACACATCATGGATGATGCCGACACGACGCCGTGCGTAACACGACCGCTGCCCCTGGCCCGCTGTTTCGAACAGTACGAGGCCCTGCTGCTGGAAGGCGCGCTGGGCGAGCGCCTCAAGCGGGAATACGCCCTCACGCCCGATCCACATGTGGCGCTGGCCGCCTTTGCACGCACTGAGGCCGGACGCCGCGCCCTGTGCGAACTCTGGCAGGGCTACTGGCAGACAGCGGCCCGTCACGGCCTGCCCTTCCTCGCCACCACGCCCACCCGCCGGGCCAACAGGGAACGGACGCGGCAGGCCGGGGAAGATGCGGGCCTGCTGCGCGACTGCATGGCCCTGCTGGCCGGTCTCAAGGCCCGGTGGGGGCGGACGCCCGCCTATGCCGGCGGCCTGATGGGCTGCAAAGGGGATGCCTATACGGGCGAAGGCGCCCTGGACGAGGAGGGAGCCCGGCGCTTCCATGCCTGGCAGGCCGACATCCTGGCCGATGCCGGAGCGGATTTCCTGTACGCGGGCATCATGCCCACCCTGCCGGAAGCCCTGGGCATGGCGCGGGCCCTGGCCGCCACAGGCCTGCCCTACATCATCAGCTTCACCCTGCTGGCCAGGGGGACGCTGGTGGACGGCACCCCGCTGCATACGGCCATCCGGCACATCGACAGCCGCACGGAACGGCCCCCGCTGTGCTACATGACCAACTGCGTGCATCCCGACATCGTCCGCAAGGCCCTGCTCCAGCCCGTCAACCGTACGGAGCTGGTCCGGCAGCGCTTTCAGGGCATCCAGGCCAATGCCGCGGCCCTGGCGTACGCGGCCATGGACAACGCCACCAGCCTGCTGACCTCCGCACCGGACGATCTGGCCCGCGGCATGCTGGACCTGCGGGAACTGACGGCCATGAAGATCTTTGGCGGCTGCTGCGGCACGGACGGCCGACATCTGGAAGCCATCGCCCGGGGCCTCACCGCCCGGGGCCTCGCGACGCCGGACAGCGGCATGGGAGCCTGACACGCGGCGAGGCGTGCACGCGGCAGGGAACGCCATGGCACACCGGCACAAGGCACCGCCGGCTCCGTGCCAGAGGGCATGGGCCGGAGAGCGGACAGCAAAGGACGCCTTGCGGCGTCCTTTTGTTTTTGGAGTCAAGGAAGCCCAGGCCCCGGACGCGCGAAGCAGCCTTTCCCGGAACCGTGGCCTGACCGGAGCAAAGGACACCGGGCCCGACGGGTCCGGGATGGGGAAGGCCGGGGACGTGCCGCCTCCATCTTGCACGGGCGAAGGCTTTGCGGACGGGCTCAGGCATCCTGTCCCGGGCCTTTCCGGCTCAGGATCAGGGACATATAGGGCGGCGTGCCGTCTTCATCAGCCACGGCAGCCACAGGGGCCAGCCGTTCTTCGGGCTGCTCCACATGGCTGGCCATCAGGCTGCTTTCCAGCCGTCCGCTGCGGCGCAGCGCGGCGACGATGGACGGGAAATTCCGGTAGGCCTTGAGGATGACGGCGGAATCGGCCTGATCCAGCGTTCGGGTCAGGCTCCCTTCGTCACGGATGCCGGGGATGATGCACAGGGTCTCGTGGCTCTCGCACAAAATGGTGCGGGTACGCGCGGCCGCGGCCTGGAAGGACGTGATGCCCGGCACGATCTCCACGGGCAGGGACGGATCCAGCTCCCTGAGCGTTTTCAGCAGATAGCCGAAAGTACTGTAGACCAGCGGGTCGCCGATGGTCAGGAAGGCCGCGTTCTCGCCGCCGCGCAGCACGTCGCGCGTGATGCCCGCCGCCTTTCCCCAGGCCGCCCGCAAGGTGGCCCTGTCGTGCGTCATGGGGAATTCCAGCCGTTGCAGGCGCACATCGGGCCGCAAGTGGGGACGGGCGGTCTCCAGCGCCCGGGAATAGTCATTGCGCGGCGAGGCCGCCGCCAGGATCACGTCCACCCGTCGCAGGGCTTCCACGGCGCGCAGGGTCAGCAGGTCGGGAGCGCCGGGGCCCACGCCCACAGCGTACAGGGTTCCTGTCATGGTCATCTCGTCTCGTTGCGGGCCCACGCCCGGTTACAGACTGTTCCTTTCATCTTTCCACAGGGAAAACGAGGCTAGCCGCCGTTACATGAGAGTACGACACCCCTCCGTCGCTTATCCCTTCAGGGGCGGCCCACGTCCGGCAGGTAACATGCCTGTCCGAAGCTCGGCCACTCAAAAATCTGGCCCGCATCTCTCCCCGGAGACTGACGGTATCCCGCCCTTTCGCCCTTTTTCCCGGAGAACAGCCTTCTGTTTTCCTTTCTTTCTTCGCGAAGACCGGCCTTTACCGATCCTGAAAGCACAGCCCCCAATCAGCTCCAGCCCTCTCCTCCCGGAGACCGCTGGTACAGCAACGCCCAGCGCGACCCAGCCGCCTTCCGCAGACCAGAAAAAGAGCTTTCGGGGGATGGGGGGAGTTTGAGGGAGGGAGGGCTCCTTTGAGCTCCGGCCAAAGGGCCCTTCCCACCCCAACCAAAAACCTCGCTCACTCCCCGCCGCTGCCCTGCGCTTCGCCGTGCAGCCAGCGGGCCAGCAGCTCGGCGGCCTCCACGGAACGCGGACCGGGACGCGCGAAACGGTGCTCGTCCACCACCAGCACGCGGCCCTGACGCACGGCGCTGAGGCCACGGTAATGGGGACGCCGGTCCGGGGCCTGCGGCGCCGGGTTCATGGGGCCCTGCTGCAGGATGTAGGCATCGGGATCCAGCGCCACCAGCACTTCCTCGCTGCAGCGCACCAGCTTTTGCGGCGCGTCCAGCACATTGCGGCCCCCGGCACGGCGGATGATCTCGTCCACGATGCTGTCGCGTCCGGCGGCCAGCAGATTGGGATAGCGCACCTCGTAGAAGACGCGCACCGGCGGCTGTCCCGCGTAGCGCCGTTCCAGAGCCTCCAGACGCTGCTGCCAGCCAGCCACCAGGGCCCCGGCGCGCGCTTCGCGGCCGGTGAGCCTGCCCAGGGCCCGGGTCACGGCGAAAAGCTGCTCAAAGGAGCGCAGCTCGTAGACCAGCACCGGGATGCCCACGGCCTCCAGGGCCTCGGTCTGGGTCAGCACCTCCTGCCGCCCGGCCAGCTGCAGCACCACGTCGGGCCGCCGGGCCGCCACCAGCTCCGCATTGGGGCGCATGTGCGTGCCCACGGCGGGCAGGTCCCGCAGGCCGGGGATGACCGCATCGGCCGCCGTGCGGGCCACGATGGCCTCACGCGCGTCCAGGGCCAGCAGGATCTCGTTGAACGCGCCGTACAGGGCGATGATGCGTTGCGCGGGCCGCTCCAGCCGCAGCGTCACTCCCCGGCTGTCCGTCAGTTCCAGCGCCCGGACGGACGGCACGGAGCCCAGCACCAGACAGAGGCCCAGACACAGCCACAGCCAGAGGCCCGGGCGGGAGCCGGGGGCGACGAATCGCCAGCCCAGGTGCAAAAAACTAGCTGTCACGGGCGGCCTCTCCACAAGGGCGGTCTCCACGGGGGCGGTCTCCCCGGCTGGCCTCCTCACTGACGATATCTTCACGGATGGCGCCTCCACGGGTCGCGTCTCCGGGGGGCATGCCTCCAGGGGCGGCACCTCCGCAGGCGGCCTCCCCGCGATATGCGGGGCCACGGGGACGCAGGGGCAGGGCCTGGGGCAGGCCGTTGGCCGGATGCGCCACCAGGCGCACCTCCACATCATAGAGCGCCCGCAAGCGCTCCGCCGTGAAGCAACGGCGCACCGGCCCGTCGAAGATCACCCGCCCCTCGCGCAGCCCCAACAGGCGCGTGGCGTACTGGGCCGCCAGATTGCAGTCGTGCATCACCAGCAGCAGCGCGGCACCGGCCCTGCGACGGCGCTCCAGCAGATCGAAAAGTTCCAGCATCCGGGCCAGATCCAGCCCGGCGGCCAGCTCGTCCAGCAACAGCACGGGGCTTTGCTGGGCCAGGATGCGGGCCAGGGCCACCCGCTGCAGCTCCCCGCCGGAAAGCTCGCTCACCTGCCGCCCGGCCAGGGCCAGTGCACCGGTCTCCTCAAGGGCGGCGCAGGCCGCGCGACGGTCCCCGACGCTGTAGCCCCCCCACCAGCCCAGCCAGGGGTAGCGGCCCAGCAGGACCAGCTGCAGGGCGGTCATGCCCTGCGGGGCGGCGCTGCGCTGGGAGAGCACGGCCACACGCCGGGCCCGCTCGCGCGGGGAAAGACGGAGGATGTCCTCCCCCTGCAGGCAGACCGTCCCGGCCAGGGGCGGCAGGCTGCCCGCCAGCACGCGCAGCAGGGTCGTCTTGCCGCTGCCGTTGGGCCCCAGCAGGGCCACGGCCTCGCCGGGCTGGAGGGAGATGTCAACCCCGTGCAGGATCTCCCGCCCACTCCGGCCATAGGCGGCCCGGATGCCTGTGGCCCGCAGCATCAGCGCCTCCGTACCAGAAAAGCGAAAAAGGGCCCGCCCAGCAGGGCCGTCACCACGCCCACCGGCAGTTCCTGCCCGCCGGAGAGCGCCACGCGCGCCAGCACGTCCGCCCAGACCAGCAGGATGCCGCCGCCCAGGAAAGCACCGTAGAGCAAGGGACCGTGGGCACTGCCCAGCACCAGGCGCAAGACATGCGGCACCACCAGGCCCACGAAACCGATGACCCCGGCCACCGCCACACAACCGGCGGTCATGCAGCTGGCTCCGGCCAGCAGCCAGAAGCGGCTGCGGCCCACGGCCAGCCCCAGATGCGCGGCCTGTTCATCGCCCAGGGCCAGCAGGTCCAGCTTGCGCCAGCCCGGCAGCACCACCAGCAAGCCCGGCAGCAGGGTGGCCAGCAGGAGCGGCAGGCTGTCCCAGCCACGGCCCTGCAGGCTGCCCATGATCCAGAACACGATGCTGGTGACGGACTCCTCATTGAGGGCCTTGACCAGGGCCACCACGGCGCCCAGAAAGGCCGCCACGGCGATACCCGCCAGGATGACGGTCTCGCGCCGGAAGCTACCCTGTCCGCTGCCCAGCCAGAGCGCCCCGCCCAGAGCCAGCAGCGAGCCCAGCAGGGCCGCGAGGGAGATCGTGGCCGCCGCGGAAAGGCCTGCGGCCAGCCCTCCGGCCCACAGGCCCAGACTGCCGCCCAGCGCGATGGCGATGCTGGCCCCGCAGGCCGCGCCCGCCGAGATGCCCAGGGTGAAGGGATCGGCCAGGGGATTGCGCAGCACGCCCTGCAGGGCCACCCCGGCCACGGCCAGCGCGCCGCCGCAGAGCAGGCCCAGCAGCACGCGCGCCAGACGGATCTGGCCCACCACCAGCTGGATGCTGTCGTCCGCCGGAGCGCAGAGCCCCGGCACGGCTCCCAGGGCCCGCAGCGCATCGCCCACGGCGATGGGCACAGGCCCTGGCAGACAGGCCAGCGGCAGGGAACAGAGCCAGACCCCGGCCAGCAGCAGGGCGCACCAGCGGCGCCGCGATGCGCCGGGGTCATGAAACATCCTTTCTTCTTCCCGCATGGACAGGTACGCGCCCCTGCTTTCCGTATGCTGCGCCGGCTGTGCTCCGGCCGCAAAAAAAGCCTCTCCCACACTTGTGGAAGAGGCCCGTATTCCCTTGCTCCCTCGGCAAGACCCGTGCCGATACCGGTATCGTGGCCCGCAGCCACGGTCCACGGCAGGTATTCCGGCTTGGCCCCCGGCTTCCGGCCTTCCCGTTGCCAGTGGCGCATGAAGGAAGCTGGTCTTGCGGGCCTTACGGCGGCGGGTCCGCTCCCGCTTTGCACGGGATTCCCTTTTGACGCCGGCAGGTTCCGGCGACCATGGACGCGTCCACTCTAGGCAGGGAGCCGCGGCTTGTCAACGTGTGACGAAGAGGGGACATGACGGGCCCAGATCAAGGAGGAAGGGGAAGGCCCCGTGCACCAGCCGGGCTCTCCCCCTTCCCCTCAGCACCAGCGAAGTCTCCGGCCATCCCAGGCATATTGCACGATTTTTACAATTTATTTCAAATAAATAGAGAGCATCTGCCACGCATTCCCAGCGCAGGATGCGTGCCGCAGGATCCCGCGATCTTCGGAAAAAGCGCGCCGGAGAAAGGATGGGGACCTGGGGAAGGCAAAGCCCTCTCGCGCGGGCAGCGACCGGATGGCGGCCGGAGGCCGTGCCCGTTGCGACGAAGGAAGCTACGGGCATCGACAGCAGAGATGCGGGCTTTCCCTTCTCCCCAAACAAGCTGCGGCCAGCGTCCGCCCTAGTCCATACGCCAGATGACGCTGGCCTGACGGCCGGAAGCTTTCACGCAGCGGTACGAGAAGAACTGGCGGTTGCAGCTGGCCGTGCACAGGTCGATGCCGTAGATGTTGCGCGGCAGCAGACCGGCCTGCTCCAGCTGCCAGCGGGTCAGGCCCCACAGGTCCATGGTGCGGCTTTGGTCATCGAACCAGGGCCGGAACCCGTCGCCCCACTCGCTTGCGAAATTGATGAACTCCGCCCGGGCCGGGCCCAGGCTGGGCCCGCGTACGGCCAGCAGATCGCGCGGCTCCACGCCGTAATGCTCGCAGAATCGGCGCACGCCCGAGCCGGGGAAGTCGCAGCGGTTGCCGCGCCAGCCCGCGTGGAGGGCGGCCACGAAACGGCCGCTCTTGTGGGCCAGCAGGATGGGCTGGCAGTCGGCGGTCTTGATGACCAGGCCCAGCCCGGCCTGGGCGGTGGCCATGCCGTCGGCATCGCTGCAGGGCACGGCGTCGGGCTCCACGGCCTCGGGCTCGAAGACCATGGCGTCGCCATGCACCTGATTGAGCTCGGCCATGCGGGCAAGGCCCAGGGCCGTCCGCAGCTCGCGGCGGTTGCCGATGACGCTCTGGCGGTCATCGGCCGTGGCGAGGGAGATGTTGCCGCCGGCATACGGGCCGTCTCCGGCGTCCTGCCGGCGGATCTGGAAGGCGCATCGCACATGGTCCACGCCGGGAAAAACAAAGGGGATGAAACTTACAGGCATGACAATCCTTCTTCGGTACACAGGCAGTCCACGGGCTTGTCCCAGTCCCGGGCAGGCAGGGCGTCCACCACCTGGAAGGCATAGCACAGGCCCACGAGCCGGGGACGGTGCTGACCGGACACGGCGGCCAGGGCCGCCAGGAAGCGGTCATAATAGCCGCCGCCGAAGCCCAGCCTGTTGCCGGAGCGGTCGAAGGCCACGCCGGGCACGATGACCACATCGGGACAAAAATCAGGATGGGCCATCACGCAGGGGGCCATGCCCAGCAGCCCGGCATGGGGCTCCAGCATCTTGTAGGGCCCGGCCGCCATGTCGCCCACGCGGGTGCAGGGGACCAGATCCATGAGGCCGCGCTCCAGCCGCACCCGGGGCAAATAGACGCGCAGGCGGCGCTGCCAGGCATCGGCCAGCAGATAGCCCGTATGCACTTCTTCGGGCAGGGCCACATACAGGGCCACGCGTTCCGCCTGCTGCCAGACGTCCCAGTCCAGCAGGGCCTGCTGGGCCGCGCGGGCCCGTTCCCGCGCCAGCAGCGGATCCTGTTCCCGGCGCAGGACGCGCATGCGGGCGCGCACTTCCTTCTTGGTGTCATCGGGGGAAAGGGACATAGAGGTCTTTCCATCCTTGCTGAAATGTGCCATAGTTCGCGAAGTGACTTTATAACAAAGGAAACACTGCCATGCCAAGCGTCAACGAACAGGATCATCTCTGGATTGCCGTTGGAGACATTCACGACGAGCCCGGGCTGTTTGCCCGTATTCCTGAGCTGGCGCAGGCGGACGGCATCATCGTCACCGGCGACCTGACCATCACGGGCGGCGTCAAGCAGGCCGAGCTGGTCATGGACGTGCTGCGGGCGCACAATCCCCGCATCTGGGCCCAGATCGGCAACATGGACCGCCCCGAAGTGGACGAATGGCTGAGCGGCCTGGGCTGCAACCTGCACACCCAGGTCCACGAGCTCACGCCCGATACGGCCATCTTCGGCATCGGCGCGTCCACGTTCACGCCCTTCGGCACGCCCAGCGAGTTTCCTGAATCCGCTTTTGCCGTCTGGCTGGAAAACAGCTGGCAAAAAGCCCGCAAGTACCCCCACACCGTGCTGGTTTCGCACAATCCGCCCAAGGACAGCGCATGCGACGTGATCCCGGGCAATATCCATGTGGGCTCTACTGCCGTGCGCGAATTCCTTGAAGAAGCCCAGCCCGATGTCTGCCTGTGCGGACATATCCACGAAGCGCGCGCCGTGGACCGGGTGGGTCGCACCATTGTGGTGAATCCGGGCGCTCTGGCCCAGGGCGGCTATGTGCTGCTGCGTTCCCGCGGCGGCGCGCTGTCCGTGGAGCTGCGCGTCCTTGAAAATCGTGATTAGCGGAGCTTTGCGCTCCCGCGGGGGACGGACAGTCTGATCCCGCCCGTCAGGCGCGGCCCGGTGTCGCGCTCTCTGACGTTGCCCCTCCGGCGGCCTTCCCGGCCGTCGGGAGCGCCGCCATGTCTGTGGCGGGCGCCCTCCCCTGTTCCCGTCTCCGCGCCGAGCCCTTCCCGGGCATCCACAGGCCCGTGCCCTGTTGCGGGCATGGCGACCACTGCGGTCGCACGGCCTGTTCCCCCAGTCGGGACAAAGGCTGACAAATTTCACCGCCCAAGGCGGTCAAAAGGATTTTTATGACCCAGGAAAATACGCCGGCCGTGCCTGACACGGCCGCTTCCCCTGACACTTCTGAAGCACCTTCCACTCCCAAACGCCGCACTTCCCGTCGCAGCAGCACCAAGGACGCACCCGCCCAGGAAACGACCAGCCAGGAAACGGCGGTCCCGGAGCAGGATGCCGCCGCAAAGGCGGAAGACGCCGCGGCCACGGCCGCCCAGGACAGCCCCGCGCGCAAGCCGGGACGCAGCCGCAGCAGGAAGAGCGATCCCGCCGCTCCCGACGGTGAGGCCCCGGGCGATGCGGCTCCCGCCAAACCGGCCCGCAGGACCGGCCGGCGCAAAGCCGCCCCTGCCGGAACGGCCGATGCCCCTGACACCGCGAACAGCGTGGCGGACACTGCCCTGCCCGCGACGCCGGAAGACCGGCCCCTGTCCGCGGCAGGCGATGCCGGGACCGCGGCCGGCAAGGCCGCCAGCCCGGCCGACGCTCTGGCGGCCAGTCAGCGGGATCAGCGGACAGCCGATCCCGCCCCCGACCAGACAGACGCTCAGCCGGACAGCCAGACGGATGCTCTGGCGGATGGTCAGGCGGATGGTCAGGCGGACGGCCAGGCAGCCGCCGAAGCCGCACCCCATGCCGCGGCACCCCGTCGCGGGACCCGCCGTTCGCCCGGTGCCCAGCGCCGCCAGCGCACGCCGCACAAGAAGACCGAGAATGCGGACACCGGCGCGGCGGAAGCTGCCGCGCAGGATGCGCCCCGGTCCGCTCCCGAAGCCGGGAGCCAAATGCCCGAACCCATGAAGCTCCCCGACGCCGCCATGGGCGTGCAGGCCGTGACCTCCACCCCCTTGCCCCCTGCCGTGGCCGGGGACGAAGGTGCCGATGCCGCGGCCGCTGCGGACAGCGCCGGCGACGAACAGGACGAGGCCGGGGAACAGCCCCGGCGCAAGAGCCGTCGCGGCCGCCGTGGCGGACGCGGACGCAATCGCAAGAACCGGGAACAGGCCATTGAGGGCACGGAAGACGAAGACGGCAACGACGCCGGCGAGGCCGCCGGGACGGCCTCTCCCGCCGGGGCCGCCAGTGACGAGGAACTGTGGGAAGCCGCCACCGGCGATGTGGAGAGCCTGGACCAGCCCCGTGCCCGCCGTCGCGGCGAAGACGGCGAAGGCAGCAAGAAAGGCAGCGTGCGCGCCGCCGCGGTCAAGGCCAAGGTGGCTGCCGGCAAGCGCCGCATGTTCATCAGCGTGCTGCCCGGCGAGCAGGTGGAAGTGGCCATCGCCGAGGAAGGCCGTCTGCAGGAATATTATCTGGACATGTTCCACCAGCGCAAACTCAAGGGCAACATCTACAAGGGCATCATCCATAATATAGATACCAACCTGCAGGCCGCCTTCGTGAGCTACGGCGCGGGCAAGAACGGCTTTTTGCAGATCGACGAGATCCACCCCGAATACTGGCTGGCCCATCACGAGCCCACCAAGGGCAAGAAATTCCCGCCCATCCAGAAAGTGCTCAAGCCCGGCCAGGAAGTACTGGTGCAGGTGGTCAAGGAGCCCACCGGCAACAAGGGCGCGTTCCTCACCACCTGGCTGTCCCTGGCGGGCCGCTTCCTGGTGCTGACGCCGGGGCAGGAGCAGATCGGCGTCTCGCGCAAGGTGGACAATGACGAGGAGCGCTCGCGTCTGCGCGAGATGATGAACGGCATCGACCCCGGCCAGGGGCTGGGCGTCATCGTGCGCACCGTGAGCGCCGGCACCACCAAGACCACGCTCAAGAACGACCTGCAGTACCTCAAGCGCGTCTGGAAGGACATCCGCAAGAAGGCCACCGAGGTCTCGGCCCCGGCCCTCATCTATCAGGAGCCGGGCCTGCCGCAGCGGGCCGTGCGCGACTACCTGACCGACGATGTCTGCGAGATTTGGGTGGACAACGAAGAAGTGGCCGACAGCATCCGCGAGACCGTTTCCCTGCTCTTCCCGCGCAAGAAGGAGCTGGTGCGCCTGCATACCGACGTGCGCATGCCCCTGTGGGAGCGCTTCAGCCTGCGCCGTCAGCTGGACCAGATCTATTCCCGCGAGGTCACCCTGCCGTCGGGCGGCCGCCTGGTCTTTGACCAGACCGAGGCCCTGATGGCCGTGGACATCAACTCCGGCAAGATCTCCGGCAAGGTCAATTTCGAATCCATGGCCCACCGTACCAATATGGAAGCCGCCGAAGCCATCGCCCGCCAGCTCAAGCTGCGCGACATCGGCGGCCAGGTGGTCATCGACTTCATCGAGATGCGCGACAAGAAGCATGTGCTGGAAGTGGAAAAGACCCTGCGCACGGCCATGAAGAACGACCGCGCCCGCCACGACGTGGGCCGCATGAGTTCCTTCGGCCTGCTGGAACTGGTGCGCCAGCGCACCGGCTCCTCGGCCCTTTCCATCACCATGGAGCCCTGCCCCTTCTGCGGCGGCACGGGCCAGCGTCGCAATCTGGAATGGCAGGCCCTGCAGGCCCTGCGTGAACTGCGCCGTGCCCTGCGCACCCACGGCGGCGACAAGTACGTCTTCGAGACCACGCGGGAACTGGGCCTGTATCTGCTCAACCACAAACGCGACAGCCTGCGCGACATGGAACAGGACTACGGCAAATGTCTGGAAATCAGTATCCGTCCGTAACGGACGGCCCTGTCGAAACTTCCGCGGCCTGCCCTTCGGGGCAGGCCCCTGTATTTGCGCCCGTGAAGGGCGAGCGCAGCCTGTTGCTGCACATCTGCTGCGGCCCCTGCTCCATCATGCCGGTCAAGCGCCTGCAGGACGAGGGCTTCACGGTCACGGCCTGGTACATGAACCCCAACATCCAGCCCCTGATGGAATACCTGCGCCGCCGCGAGGCCGCCGAGGAATGCGCCGCCCGGCTGGGCATCGGGCTCATCTGCCAGGACGATACCTGGGATCTGGTGGCCTGGCTGCGCTCCGTGGCCGGCCGCGACCTGCCCCCGCAGCGCTGCGCCTGGTGCTGTGGCAGCCGCATGCAGGCCGCCGTGGCCTATGCCCGCGCCCACGGCTATGCCCATGTGAGCAGCAGCCTGCTCTACTCCCGTTACCAGCCCCACGACGTCATCCGGGCCGCCGGGGAACATGCCGCCGCCGCGGAAGACGCGCCCCTGAGCCGGGGCCCCCGCTTCGTCTACCGCGATTTCCGCACCGACTGGCAGGCGGGCATCGACCTTTCCCGGGAGTGGGGCATCTACCGCCAGCCCTACTGCGGCTGTGTCTACAGCGAGGCCGAACGCTATGACAAGAAACTGCAGCGCCTGCTAAAAAAATCCTGAAAAAATGCTTTTTCCGCTTGACGGACAGGCCTGTTTTCCGTACAAGAACTTTCGTTGCTTTTGCAGCACTCCCCGATAGCTCAATCGGCAGAGCGGGTGACTGTTAATCACTAGGTTGGCGGTTCAAGTCCGTCTCGGGGAGCCACAAAGGATATCGGGGCTTGCGCGTGAGCGCAGGCCCTTCTTTCCCCAAGCTGCAACAAGCACATCTGAACGATCCCCGATAGCTCAATCGGCAGAGCGGGTGACTGTTAATCACTAGGTTGGCGGTTCAAGTCCGTCTCGGGGAGCCAGACGATCAAGCCCTTGCGATCTTTCGCAAGGGCTTTTTCCGTTTATGGCGCTTCTCGTTGCAAAGGCCGCCCCCCTCTCAAACTCTCCCCCACCCCCGAAAAAACTTTCCTCTGGTCTGTATGGCAGGTCCCCGTCGCTGACTCACGGGGAGGGATTTCGACCCGCAACCAAAGAAAAGATTCTTTGAGGAAGACAGGCACGGTTCCCGTAAAAATTGACGGATAGTCTCCCTTCCGGCGTCAGGCGTTCCGGCCGGGAAGCTCCACGCATTTCGCCAGCTCTTTCCGCGATATTTCTTCGGCTCTCCTGGGCCAGTACACATAGCACAAAGGGATGCCGTAGCGTTGCCGCAGCTGCCGGATATACTTCATGTCCTTAGCCTCGGGAGCGGCATCGCTGACCACCACCAGATTATCCACCCTGTCCGCCTCCAGATAATGGGCGTATTCCAGCAACTGTCCCAGGGCCAGACGGATGGCCTCCCGGGCACTGTCTGCCGGTTTTATTTCCAGAAATCCGGTATAGCCTTTTCTACGGATTGAGATGTCCACCCTGTGATCTTCACAGCGCACCTGATAGCCCTCAGGGCCATAGTCACGCACCAGCTGCCTATACAGACGATTCTGGATGGGAGCCTGTCGGGGCAAGAACTCCTTGGCACTGATGGCCCGACGCAGCCGGGCCGCTTCCGAATACCTGGCCAGCCCCTGTTCTGTAGGCTCCGCCGGTGCAGGCAACTCGTCCAACAAAAGCGCCGCCTCCAAATTGGCGCATTCATAGGCCTTGGTATACCGCCAAGGAGCAGAAATTTCTCGAGGCTCTTTTAGAAGGTGCAAATTTTTCGGAAGAAAGCGTATATTGATAAGGCAAAGGGGATCTTCGTTTACCTTCTTATCTGACAGAGGGGCAACTTTTCCTCCGACCTCTTGTACTTCCTCCCTCATTATAGCCAACCAGCCCTCTTTCTGGAATCGTCTGACGGCCCATGCAGCTTCGTTTGCATCGAGGATATGGACCTTATCCAGATATCCGACCAGCAGTGCTTGCCCGTCGGTATAGGTAAAAAGAAAGACTCTGGCATCCTGACCGCAATACGCATGATTTTGTGTACATAAAGCAGTAATATGCGCATAGCGCCAATTTATATCTGTCCCATCATACCCTTTAAGCAGCCATTCTTTTCTATTAATCCATTCTTCAATGCCGAAATTGTTCTTATCAGGAAAACTTTCTCCATTTCCAAATTTGTCACCTGTTGGGGAGCACCATTGATTTTTATTCTTGCATATCCTGCAAAGTTTGTGTATCATATTTCCCCTCAGAGAAAACTTATCTTGATATACATATCTGAAACGAGATATATTTTGATGCTATCCCAGAGGACGACAGCAGGCAACAGCTATTTTCACCATGCATGATCGCGCAATTCCTGTATATAAAAACGGCATGTCACCTCTTTTTTGTCGGTGACCTCGCTACCGGACGCTACTCCGCTAAATTTTTCCAGTCCATCGTGAAACGGCGGTCTCACCAACGATACGTTCCAGATACAAAAGCGGACATCCCAGTCGAGATGCCCGCTTTTTTCCTGCCCCTCTAGCCAGCGACGGGGACCTGTCAGTAAGACCTTATGAGCGTTTTTTGGGGAGGGGGGAGTTTGAGGGGAGGGGTCCCTCCCTTCAAGTCGTCTTCTCTCTTTCAAGCGCCCGCCTACGGCGTCACCTCATAGCGCTGCAGGCTTTTGGGCACCCACCAGCGGTCGAAATTGTACATGATGCCCGCCAGCGCGGGCTTGATGCCCATAAAACGGTTCTGCACCACAGGCAGGGCGTAGGGCACATAGAGGAAGCAGTAGGGCTGATCCTCGGCCAGCACCTCCTGCACCCGGTGATAAAGCTCCGTACGGCGCCGGCGGTCCGGCGTGGCGCGGGCCTCCTCCAGCAGCCTGTCCAGTTCGGGGTTCTTGTAGTGGATGAAGTTCAGGCCGCCGGGCACGGCCTGCGAGGAATGCCATACGGCGTAGATGTCCGGGTCCTGGGTGATGGTCCAGCCCAGGATGATGGCATCGAAGCGGCCGGTATTGACGAATTCGCGGATGAAGGCCGCCCACTCCACGGTGCGGATCTGCACCTCGATGCCCACGGCCCGCAGCTGGCTCTGGATGATGGTGGCCGTGAGGATGCGCGGCTCGTTGCCCTGGTTGGTCAGGATGGTGAAGGCCAGGGGCTTGCCGTCCTTGTCCAGGATGCCGTCGCCGTCGCTGTCCGTGAAACCGGCCTCGGCCAGCAGCTTGCGGGCCCTGTCGGGGTTGAAGCTGACCGGGCCCAGATGCGGATGGTAGGCCCAGGTGCCCGGCTTGTAGGGCCCGAAGGCCGGTTCGCCCAGGCCCAGCAGCACGCCCTTGACGATGTCGCCGCGGTTGATGGCGCAGGAGATGGCCTGCCGCACCCGCTTGTCCTTGAAGAAGGGATGCTCCAGATTGAAGCCCAGGAAATTGTAGACCGAGGCCAGATAGCGGTACTTGTGGAAGGCCTCGGCCCATTGCTTGCCCGAGGTCTGCCGCAGATACTGCTGCGGGCTCAGTTCCATGACGTCCAAGCGTCCGGCACGGGTCTCCATGAACATGGTGGCCGTATCCGGGATGATGCGGAAGACCACCTCGCTCACATAGGGGCGGCCCAGGAAATAGCTGGGCGAGGCTTCGAGCACGATGCGGCTGCCCGGTTCCCAGCGCTTGAGGCGATAGGGCCCCGCGCCCAGGGGCTTGCGGGCAAAGGGCGTGGTGCGGATGTTCTGACCTTCCAGGACATGCCGGGGCAGGATGGGGTTCATCCAGCTGGACACGGCCCGGGCGAAGAAGCGATCGTAGCGCACTTCGAAGCTGTAGCGGTCCAGGACCCGGAATTCCCTGACCTGGAGGAAATCGTCGGCATAGGGGCTGCCCGTGGCCGGGTCGATGACCAGCTTGTAGGTGAACTCCACGTCCGCCGCCGTCAGTTCCGTGCCGTCCTCCCAGAGGATGCCCCGGCGCAGGCGGAAGCGCAGCAGGCGGCCTTCGTCCTCCATGCTGAAGGTTTCCGCCGCCCAGCATTCCGGTTCCAGATCCTTGTTGAAACGCAGCGGCGCCACATAGAGCAGATCCGCCACCTCATGCGAGGCGGAGTCCGCCGTCAGATAGGGGATGAGGTTGGAGGCCTCGCCGATGCTGCCCAGCAGGATGCGGTCGCCGTAGGCCGGCTGCAGGGCTTCCCGGTCGTCGTCCTCGGCGGCCGACGCCGGCAGGCAGAACAGGAAAAGGAACAGGAAAATGCCCGCCATCATCCTGGCGGACGCCCCTGCGGCACGTCTCCGGCAGGCCGCCGGACGGCCTGCGAGGCCGCTTTCGGTCTTCATAAAATATTTTTTCATAGCTTATGCGCTTCTATTGCCATTGAAGTGATGCTTGTGCTATTAGTCCCGAATCTATACCGCTTTTTTCAACGGTGCCCGCGAGAGAGCCGGGCAGGGAGAGTAAGCATGAGCAGATCAGAACAGAACGTCGTCAGGGAGATGTGCCAGACCTTCCTGCACGACGCCGTCCCGGAGTATATCCGTGATACGGCTTACTATATCCTGTCCGAAGGCGGGGTGCAAAAAATAAATATCCAGGAGGGCGAGACCTGGGAGGCGCAGGGCGTCATCCAGGGCGAGGACCTGCAGGTCTACACGCCCAGCCTGACCTTTTCCATCACGGACCGCAGCACGCGCCACCAGTGCAACTGCTCGGAATCCTTCACCAGCACCTGCCGCCATGTGGCGGCCCTGGCCCTGCGCCTGCTGGAAGAACTGCGCAAGGAACAGGGCGACGCCGAAGAAGTCACGGTCCCGGCCAAGGACTGGCGGCAGAGCTTCCGCTCCTTCTTCTCCACCGACATGGAGCCGGAGCCCGGCAAGCATTACCTCATCTTCCGCTTCGAGCCGGAACAGGGGCGCCTGCTGGTCTCCTTTTTCCGGGGCCGGCAGAACAAATCCGGCCTCTCCAGCGTGCATAACGAGATCACCCTGCAGCAGATCATCAACAATCCCGACTGGTGCGAGTTCTCGCCCCAGCTGCCGCATGTGGCCCGCCAGATCGGCCAGCATCTGGACTATTACGGCCACCGCGTGGAGATCCCCGACGGCCTGACCTCGTGGTTCTTCTGGGCCGTGCGCAAGGAATATTATCTGCTCTGGAAGGATACGGACCGGCCCTGCCGCATCGAGAGCACGCCCTTCACCCTCAAGCTCAAGCCCAATTTCGACGACAGCGGCTTCAGCTTCGACGTGCTGCTCAAGCGCGAAGGGCGCCCTCCCCTGCCCATCCGCGCCAATGGCGCGCCCAGCGACCGCCTGCACGGGGACGACGCCCCCGAGGACGCGCCCATCACCTTCCACGGCCAGATGCCGCTCTGGGTCTGCTACCAGCACAATTTCTATCCCGTGCAGACGGGCCTCTACCCCTCGCTGGTGCATAACCTCATCTATGAACGCCCGGTGGTGCCGCAGGAGGAGATCTCCGAATTCCTGGACCGCGTCTGGACGCGCCTGCCCTCGTCCGAACTCTACGAGCCCCAGGCCTTCCTGCGCATGATGGAGCCCGTCTTCCAGCCGGCCACCTACAATCCCAAGCTCTTCCTGGACGAGGAAGGCAGCCTGCTGACCCTGGAGATCGACAACATCTACCAGACCCGCCACGGCGAGTTCACCCTCAACGGGCCCAACCCCGACTTCCAGACCGGCAGCTACACCTACGAAGGCCAGACCTATCTGGTGCGCCGCCATCAGGAGGAGGAGGCCCAGCTCATGAACGAACTGGCGGGCATGGATTTCCAGGCCCGTTCCAGCAAGCTCTGGTTCCTGGAGCCGGAAGAAGCCATCGCCTTTTTGCTGGATTCCTACCCCACCCTGGTGGAAAACTACCGCGTCTACGGCGAGCGGGCCCTTTCGCGCTACAAGATGCGCACGGCCAAGTCCACCATCTCCGCCGAGGTGGTGAGCAATGAGAAGGAAAAGTGGTTCTCCCTGGAGATCAACGTGGATTACGAGGGCCAGTCCCTGCCCCTGGACAAGATCTGGAAGGCCTGGACCCGCGGCAAGCGCTATGTGCAGCTCAAGGACGGCTCCTACACCAGCCTGCCGGAATCCTGGCTGGAAAAGATCGCCCACAAGCTCACCGCCCTGGGCCTGGACCCCAGCAAACCGCCGCAGACCAAGTTCAAGCAGTTCGAGGCCCCGGTGCTGGACAGCCTGCTGGAAGACCTGCCCGGCGCGCGCACGGACTCCTTCTGGAACAACCTGCGCGAAAAGATCCGCTCCTTCCGCGAGGTGCGGCCCGTGCCGCAGCCCCGGGCCCTGCACGCCAGCCTGCGCAGTTACCAGCTGCAGGGCCTGGCCTACCTCAACTTCCTCTCGGAATACGGCTTCGGCGGCATCCTGGCCGACGAGATGGGCCTGGGCAAGACCGTGCAGACCCTGGCCTTCATCCAGCATATGGTGGAACACCGCTTCGAAGGCCCCAACCTCATCGTGCTGCCCACCTCGGTACTGCCCAACTGGGAGCGCGAAGCGGAAAAATTCGTGCCCGGCCTGCGCCGCCTGACCATCTACGGCACGCGCCGCGAGGGCATGTTCAAGCATATCGCCGAATCGGACCTCATCATCACCACCTACGCCCTGCTGCGGCGCGACCTGGAGGAGATGGAGAAGTACGAGTTCAATACCGTCATCCTGGACGAAGCCCAGAACATCAAGAACCCCAATACCATCACGGCCCGCGCCGTGCGCCGCATCAACGCCCGCATGCGCCTGTGCCTGTCCGGTACGCCCATCGAGAACAACCTCTTCGAGCTCTGGAGCCTGTTCGAATTCCTCATGCCCGGCTTCCTGGGATCGCAGCACGCCTTCCAGCGCGGCATCGTCAAGCCCATCAAGGACGGCGATGCCGAGACCCTGGACTACCTGCGCACCCGCGTGCGGCCCTTCATCCTGCGCCGTACCAAGGCCGAAGTGGCCAAGGACCTGCCGCCCAAGGTGGAGAGCGTCACCTGCTGCGCGCTGGAAGAGGCCCAGGCCGAGCTCTACGCCGCCCTGGCCCGCAAGCTGCGCGCCCAGGTGCTGGCCGACGTGGACGAAAAGGGCCTGGCCAAGAGCCAGATGTCCATCCTGGACGCCCTGCTCAAGCTACGCCAGATCTGCTGCCATCCGCGCCTGCTCAAGATCGACCTGCCCGGCTTCTCCAACAACCTGCCCTCGGGCAAGTTCGACGCCTTCAAGGACATGGTCATGGAGATCGTGGAAGGCGGCCACAAGGTGCTTGTCTTCTCGCAGTTCGTGCAGATGCTCCAGATCATCCGCCAGTGGCTGGAATTCTCGCAGATCCCCTTCTGCTATCTGGACGGCGCCAGCAAGGACCGCTTCGAGCAGGTGGACCGCTTCAACAACAGCCCGGACATCCCCATCTTCCTCATCTCGCTCAAGGCGGGCGGCACGGGCCTGAACCTGACCAGCGCGGACTACGTCATCCACTACGACCCGTGGTGGAACCCCGCCGTGGAAAGCCAGGCCACGGACCGCACCCACCGCATCGGCCAGACGCGGCAGGTCTTCTCCTACAAGCTCATCTGCCAGAACACGGTGGAGGAGAAGATCCTCAAGCTGCAGGAGGCCAAGCGCGGCGTGGCCGAGGCCATCATCCCCGGCCAGGACACCTGGAAGTCCCTGACCCGCGAGGATCTGGAGATGCTCTTCGAAGTCTAGACGCACAGCACACGGCAACGCCGGCGGCGCGCAGGGAGGCGGAGGCTTTCCCCGCGCGCCGTTTTTGCCCTGTGTTGCGGGCGGAGGGGCCGTCATCCTCTTCTGTCCGGCGTTCCGGCCATGTCCAGGGCTCACGGCGTCTTCCGGTCGTCCGTCCGAGCGGCCGCGTCCTGCGCCCATGCCCGCAGGACGCGGAGGCGAGCTTTCGGGACAGGACAGACGGAGCCCCTCCGGGCCGGGGCGGCACAGGATGCGCTTCCCCGCTGTGGGTACCGGCAGCTGTCGCATGACAGCGCAGGCGGGCGGAGGACACGGGAACAGGGCAAAGCCCTCCCCCTTCACCGCAAGGAAGACGGCCCGCAGCAGCGCTCCCCTTGCATGCCCATGCCGGGCAGGCTATGCTGGAGGCATCTCCCCGCCCGGCGCGCAGGGCCTTCCGGCCCGACATGTCCCGTGCCGGTACACGCCGTCCAAGGAGGCAACGCATGGAAGGATCCCCTGTCCCCCGCACCCTGCTCTGGCGCGGAACCCGCTGCCTGCGCAACGATTCCCCTTCCCTGCAGGCCTGCGGGCTCCGCCGCCTCTGCAAACTCTTCGGCATCGACCTGACCGCCCGCAACCGCGAGTCCGGGCTGGTCCATTCCGTCTTCGCCGCCCTGGCCCCGATCCACGGCCTGGACCGGGAACTGGCCCCCATCGCCGCTCTGGCCCACACCCTGACCGGGCTGGGCGCTGGCTCGCCCGACGCGGGCGAGATCCTGCTCACCCATCCCCTGAAGCGCCTCGACCCGGCGCACAACCGGCTGCTGGCCAGGGTCCTGACCATCCTGACCGTAGGCAGGGGACGCCTGGACAGAGGGGAACAGCTGCTGAGCGCCATGGACTGCCCGCCCGGCGATCCCCAGCGCCAGACGGCGCTGGCGCTGGCGGCCGTCGTGCAGGTGGCCCGCTTCGCCCTGCGCTTCGATCCGCTGGAAGTGCGCCTGCCCGGCGAGCCCCCCGTCCTCTTCCTCATCCGGGTCCGCACGCCCCTGCGCCTGCGCAAACAGCTGGTCATCCACGCGCCGCTCTGGGAACGCCTGTACGGCAAGGCCGCACTGGAATGGTTCTGGACCTCCGATGCGGAGGAGACCGAAGCCGCGCCCGTCCCCGCGCCGCCTTCGGGACGCCTGTTCGCCAGCCATTTCAGCGCCTACCTGCAACGCCAGGCCAGGGCCCTGCATGAGCTGGCCCGCAGCGACGGCGCCCTGGACGAGGAGCCCATCCACGACGCCCGCGTCATCCTGCGCAGCCTGCTCTCGGTCTTCGGCAGTCTGCGGCCCCATCTGCGCAAGGACTGGCTGGCCGACATCGTCCCGGACCTGAAGACGGCGCGCAAGCTGCTGGGCGGCGTGCGCGATACGGACGTGCTCCTGGGCCATATCCGGGACTACGCCCTGCGCCCCGCGGACGGACTGCCAGCCCCGGCGGCCGGCGGGCACGGCGAGAGCGACGAGGCCCTGGCGGCCGGCTTCCGGCCGGACGATCTGCCTGCAGGGCTGCGCGGCCTCCACGACGCCCTGCGGCAGGAGCGGGACAGGGCCCTGTCCCGGGCCGCCGCGCATTATGCCTCGGACGCCTACCGGCAGCTGCTGCGCAAGCTGGACGAAAACAGCACGGAAAAGACCTGCCGTCCCGCCCTGGACAGGCGCGGCCGGGCACGGCCCCTGACCCTGGACGACATCATGGCTTCCGGCGTGGACCAGGCGGCACGCGACATCCTTGCCCACGACCGCTGGACGCACGGCCAGCTGGTGCCCGAAGACCTGCTGCACAATATGCGCATCGCCTTCAAGCAACTGCGTTATCTGATGGTCTTTTTCGGCATGCACGGCGGCAAGAACGGCGAACGCCTGATCCGCCTCTGCCGCCGCTGTCAGGAGAGCCTGGGCCTGATGCACGACAATGCCGTGGCCGCGGCCACGGCCCTGCGCCATCTGCAGCGGCTGCCGGAAGAACGGCGGCAGCTGCCGGAGGCCGACGGACTGCAGGACTACGCGGACTGGTGCGAACAGGAGATGCACCGCCACGCCATGGCCTTCCTCACCGACTGGACGGAAAGCGGCCGGGACGATCTGTGCCGTCTGGCGCGCAAGCTCTCCCCACCGCCTGGCAGCGCGCAGCTCCCCTTCAGCGAAGGCGACTAGGCTCAGGACGCATAAGGAAGCCCTTTGCGTTGCTGTCGATGCCCGTAGCTTCCTTCGTCGCAACGGGCACGGCCTCCGGCCGCCATCCGGTCGCGCGTTGCTGTCGATGCCCGTAGCTTCCTTCG
>NZ_CASDOY010000002.1 GCF_949282365.1 uncultured Desulfovibrio sp. | reverse complement strand
TGTTGAGGGGGGGGCGGGGACGTTTTTTGAAAACACCGTCCCCGCCCCCCCCTCAAACTCTCCCCCACCCCTGAAAAAACATTCCCCAGGTCAGCATGACAGGTCTCCGCCGCTGCCTGACGGTCAGGACTCCGGCCCCTGACCCGAGAAGACCAGGGAGCCGGGCAGCCCTGTTCTTCCCCACAACGTCAGGGAACTGGGGTGAAGCACTACCAAAGGGGCCGACCGTACGCATCACCCGCCCTGAAAACAGGCCGGCACGGTCCAAAGAGCATTTTCACGCAGCAGCCATGCTCTCCGCTCCTGCCCTGCGGCCGACGGCCCAAAGGCGCAAAAGCAGAAACGGACATCCCGGGGATGTCCGTTTCCATGCTGTCCGCCAGTCAACGACGGGGACCTTCTGGAAAAATCGTATGGGAATTTTTGGGAGAAGGGGGGGAAGTTGCGGGGAAGGGCCACCTTTTTCCCGCCTGGAGCGACCGCAGGCGGCCCGCAGGGCCGGGCCCGTTGCGACGAAGAAAGCTGCGGGCAGCGACGGCAACGCAACGGCCCATCTCCCCCCAAGAAGCCTCGCCCCCAAGATCACCTGGCCACCAGCACCCAGGCCGGTCCCGGGGCGTCCAGATGGCTGGCCACATAATTGGCGCGTTCGGAGCCGCCGCAGAACAGGTCGATGCGGCGCTGCTTGATGGCGCCGCCCACGTCCTGGGCGAAGCCTATGCCGCGCAGGGGCAGGCTGCCGTATGTCTCGTCCGGCACGTTGACGCCAAAGGCCACCACCGCGCCCAGCGGGATGTAGCTGCGGTCCACGGCCAGGGAGAGCCATTCGTCCACCACATAGCCCATGGCGCCGGTGGGGCCGCGGCTGCCATAGCGGAAAAAGACGTAGCTGGGGTTCTCGTTGAGGATCTCGCGCACACGTTCGGGATTGTCCTTGAACCACTGGCGCTGCTCGAAGATGTCGCCGCGCTTGAGCAGGCCCTTCTCGCGCATGATGCGGCCCGAACTCTTGTACTTGTGGCCGTTCTGGCCCGCGTAGTTGACGAAGGCCTCGGTGCCGTCGTCGAAGACCAGACGGCCCGAGCCCTGGATCTCGAGGAAGAAGACGTCCACGGGGTCGGCGGCCCAGGCCAGCTCCAGCCCCCGACCGGCCAGGAGCTGCTGCTCCTCGATCTGGCGGCGGGTATGGTAGCGGCCCTTGTGACGGCGCTTGTACTGCTTCATGTCCGGCGGCAGGGCGTAGATGGCCTGCTCATAGCCGGGCTTGCGCGTACGGCTGGCTTTGACGCGCGGCTCGTAATAACCGGAATAGGCGATGCCGGAGGGCACTTCCACCCACTGGAAGTTTTCCAGGAAGAGCTGCGGTTCGCTGTCCAGGCGGGGGAGCAGTTCCTGCAGGCGCAGCAGGGTGCGCTCCATGTCGCCCCAGGTCAGGCGCAGGCCGGGGCGGTCGACGGCCACGCCCCCGGCGGGCTTGCTCTTGACATAGCGCAGGGATTTCCGCACCGTAGGCGCCATCTCGCGCCATGACTGCAGGTCCTGGTTCTGCGGCGCAAGGTGTTCCGTGAAGAATTGGGGCGACTCGAAGCCCACGGCGGGCCCCTTGGGGATCAGGTATTCCTCGCGCGGCTGCCGCGAACCGCAGCCGGCCAGCGCCAGGGCGGCCAGCAGCACGGCGCACAGCGCCAGACGCGGGAGCCCCCTCCCCACACGCAAAGGAGTTTTCTGATGCATGACGATTTTCCTTCCCCGGCCATCTGGTTCACTCACCGGGTCTCGTACGGTGAAACAGATACCATGGGCGTTCTCTATTATGCGGAGTACCTCCACATCTTCGAAAGGGCGCGCAGCGAGTTCATCCGCGCCTGTGGCATGAGCTACCGCGATGTGGAGGAAAAGGACATCATCCTGCCCGTCCGTGAGGCCCAGTGCCGTTACCGTGCCCCGGCCCACTATGACGACCTGGTGCAGGTGCATACGGCCATCAGCGAATGGGGCCGCGCGTCCCTGCGTTTTGTATATGAGATGTGGAACGAGGACAAGACGCGCCTGCTGGCCTCCGGCAGCACCCAGCACGCGCTGGTGAACCGCCAGGGACGGCCCGTGGCCGTACCGGACTGGCTGCGGGACCTGATGGGCAAACTGAAGTAGCCGCCAGAAGGCCATCCGCCTAAAAAGCCGGGGGATCCCCGGCTTTTTTCGTAGCAGTGAAAAAATTTTCCACGATCTTTTTTGCCCTGTACCGGGCCATGCCCGGCCGCAAGGGGCAAAAGCCCGCGTCAGGCCGGGGATTTTCAGGCTTCACGGCGGCTTCCGCCGTCCTGCCCCGCGCAGGCAGGCCATCTATTTTGACGTTCCGGGCGCGGATGTCAAGCCGTCCCAAAAGATTCCGGGCACTTCCCTTTTTGCCCGCGACGGGCTATGCTTCTACTACTTGTGTGTGAAAGGTCACACCCTACCTTCGTAAATCCGGCGGCCCCGGGCCCGCCATATCGCTTACTAAGGGAGTTTTAGCATGTCCAACCCCGTGGATACCCAACGTACTTACGCACTTGTAGGCACCGGCGGCTGCGGCAAAACGTCGCTGGCCGAGATGCTCCTCTTCAATAGCGGCGCGCTGACCCGCATGGGCGCCATTGAAGACGGCACCACCTGCCTCGACTATGAACCGGAAGAAGTACGTCGTCGCGGCTCCATCCAGCCCGCGGTGGCTACCTGCCTCTGGAACAAGAACCGCCATTTCATGCTTGACATCCCGGGTGACGGCAACTTTACCGGCGATATGGAATGCCTGCTCAAGGGCGTGGACAGCGTGGTCTTCGTGCTGGACGCCGTGGACGGCGTGCGCCCCCTGACCAAAAAATTCTGGAACCTCACCCGCGCCGAGAACCTGCCCGCCATCTTCGTCATCAACAAGATGGACCGCGACCGCGCCGACTTCCAGATGGCTTTTGACGGCCTGTCCACCCTGGGCGTCAAGGCCGTGGCCCTGCAGGTGCCCATCCGTGAGGGCGAGGCCTTTACCGGTTATGTGGACGTGCTGACCGGCAAAGCCTATGCCTTTGGCGAAAACGGCGCCGTCAGCGAATGCGACGTGCCCGCCGATCTGGGCGACGACGTGAGCCTGCTGCGCGACCTGACCGTGGAAAACATCGCCGAAAGCGATGAAGAGCTCATGGAAAAGTACCTGGAAGAAGGCAGCCTGTCGCTGGAAGACCTGCAGGTCGGCCTGCGCAAGGGCGTGCTGGCCTGCGAGCTCTGTCCGGTGCTGGTCTGCGCCTCGCTGGAAAACAAGGGCGGCGTGGCCGTGCTGGACGCCATCCAGACCCTGCTGCCCGCCGCCACCGAGCGCCCCGCCTTCATGGATGCCCAGGGCCAGGAACGCCTGCCCGATCCCGAAGGCCCCGTGGCCGGTTTCGTCTTCAAGACCCTGGCCGACCCCTTCTCCGGCCAGCTTTCCCTGGTGCGCATCCTCTCCGGCACCATCACCGGTGACGCCACTCTCAAGAACATGCGCAGCGGCGAAAGCGAACGGCTGGGCAGCCTGCTTTTCCTGACCGGCAAGACCCAGACCCCCTGCAAGGAACCTGTGGGCCCGGGCGCCATCGTGGCCGTGGCCAAGCTGAAGAACACCCGCACCGGCGACAGCCTCTGCGACGAAAAGCAGCCCTTCGCCCTGCCCATGCCCAAACTACCGCCGCAGCTCATCACCTACGCCCTGGCTCCCAAGGAAAAGGGCGATGAAGACAAGGTCTACTCCGCCATCCAGCGCCTGCTGGACGAAGACGTCACCCTGCGTCTGGCCCGCGACGAAGAAAACGGCGATATCCTGCTGTCCGGCATGGGCCAGCTGCACATCGAACTTTCGGTGGAAAAGGCCAAACGCCGCTTCAAGGTGGACATCATCCTCAAGACGCCCAAGGTGCCCTACCGTGAGACCGTGCGCGGCAAGGTGCAGGTGCAGGGCCGCCACAAGAAGCAGTCCGGCGGCCGTGGCCAGTTCGGCGACTGCTGGATCGAGATGGAAGGCCTGCCCCGCGGTTCCGGCTATGTCTTCGAAGACGCCATCGTGGGCGGCGTGATCCCGCGCCAGTACATCCCCGCCATCGACAAGGGCATCCAGGAAGCGGCCGCCCGCGGCTTCCTGGCCGGTTGCCAGGTGGTGGACTTCCGCGTCAAGGTCTATGACGGCAGCTACCATACCGTTGACTCTTCCGAAATGGCCTTCAAGGTGGCCGGTTCCCTGGCCTTTAAGAAAGCCATGGAAAGCCTCAAGCCCGTGCTGCTGGAACCCATCGTGCTGCTGACCGTCTCCGTGCCCGACGAATGCATGGGCGACGTCATCGGCGACCTTTCCTCGCGTCGCGGGAAGGTGCTGGGTTCCGACTCCGCCGCCGGCGTCACCGAGATCAAGGCTCATGTGCCCATGAGCGAAGTGCTGCGCTACGCTCCCGACCTGCGTTCCATGACCGCCGGTCAGGGCTTCTTCACCATGGAATTCGCCCATTATGAGGAAGCTCCCCAGCCCGTGGCCGACAAGGTCATCGCCGAACACCAGAAGGCCGTGGCCGGCGAATAAGGCCCGGCACGCGCCTGGACGGCAAAACTTCTTCCTGAAGTCCAAGGCCACCCGCCATGCGGGTGGCCTTTTTGCGTCTCCGGTGGCCCATGCTCCCTGCGGACGGGAGGAAAAAAGGCTGGCCCGAAGGGAGCGCGACGACCACAGACCGCCGCATGTCCTGCCTGGACGCGTGGAAAGGGCGCGGCCCCGGTCCGTGATGCAGACGGCAGGGAGAGACGGCTGCCGGACGGGCGCAGACATCCCGGCGGAGGCACGAGCTTGCGTGCCTGCCGGACACGGCCGGCTGGAGACCCTGACGAAAAAAGGGCCCCGTGAGGGGCCCTGTAACTGACGGTGGTCTAAAGGGAAAGCAGGCGGGGAGCCGACGGCTGGAGCGTGGGGCCCTTGTCCGTCAGGCCCGCCGCGGGGCGGATGCCCGCATTACGCTCGATGAGTTCCATGGCGCGGGAGATCTGCCGCCCCACGCGGGACTCGTTGGCTATCTCGCGTTCCAGGGAGGTGATGCCCTTGATGACCGTGGAGTGGCGGCGGTTGAAGCGTTCGCCTATCTCCTTGAGGGAAAGGTCCGTATGCTTGCGGGCCAGATAATAGATGGTGTTGCGGGCCAGCACATACTGCTGCTTGTGCGAGCGCGAGGCCAGCTGGCGTTCGTTGAGGCCGTAGCTTTCGCAGACCAGGCGCACGATGGCGGAGAAATCCGGGCCGCAATCCACGGTGGCGTACTGTTGCAGCACTTCCAGCGCCAGCTCGGGATTCAGGCCGCAGTTGAGCATGCGCGCCTTGAAGACCAGACTTTTGAGACAGGATTCCAGCTGGCGCACATCGCCCTGCAGGCGTCCGGCCAGCAGGTCGCAGACCTCGTCCGGCAGCAGGACCTGGAAACTCTTGGCCTTGCGCTCCAGGATGTGGCGGCACATCTCGGCATCGGGCCGCTCCAGGGGCGAGACGATGCCGGAACAGAAGTGGGAGACCAGCTGGCTGTCCAGTTTTTCCAGCTCCCGCGGCGAAAAGCTGCTGCTGAAGATGGCACGGCCGCCACGGTCCTGCAGGCTCTTGATGACGGTCAGGACCATATCCTGCATCTTTTCCTTGCCCTGCAGGAAATGCACGTCTTCCAGCAGCAGGACGTCCAGGTCGCGCAGGCGGGCGCGGAAACTTTCCACGTCGTTGCTGCGCAGGGCCGCCACATAGCGCGAGGCCAGATCCTCGGCGGAAAGGTAGGCCAGACGGGCCTGACCGCCCTGCTCCTGCACGGCGCGCCCCACGGACTGCATGATATGGGTCTTGCCCAGACCGGAAGCCGAACTGACGAACAGGGTCTCCACGCAGCCGCCGTCATGGCAGATGTCCTTGGCCGCGGCCACGGCCATGGCATTGCAGGGACCGATCACCAGATCCTCGAAGCTGAAGCGCCAGCGCTGACGGGAGCGGGGGCGCAGACTGGGCGCGGACAGGGGCAGGGAACACTGGCTGGGCTGCCAGGCGGGCTGGGCCGGAGGTGCCGGCTGCGGCCGGGAAGAAAGCGGCGCGCGCTCCTCCTGGAGCGGCAGGGCGTCCGTGAGCGGCGAAGCAGCTGCGGCATGGGGCGCGGCGGTATCGGAGGCCGCAGGCGCGGCGCTCTGGCAGGAGATGCGGATATCCACGGTCTCGGGCGCCACCTGCAGGACGGGAGCGGCGGCAGCGCGCAGGGTGTCCTGCATGCGGTCGCGCAGCCAGCGGGCCACATACTCGCTGGGCGCGGCAAGGTACAGACTATTCCCCTCGACGCGGGCGTCCAGAGGGTGGATCCATACCTTGAAGA
The DNA here is from genome assembly GCF_949282365.1 of uncultured Desulfovibrio sp. Lineage (GTDB taxonomy): Bacteria > Desulfobacterota > Desulfovibrionia > Desulfovibrionales > Desulfovibrionaceae > Desulfovibrio. Next base: position 116,254 of record NZ_CASDOY010000002.1, on the reverse strand, counting down.
TGCCGGGATTGAGGGCATCCTTCAAATTTTCAGAAATCTTCTGCCATTGCTCTTGCATGCGTACCATTGCCCGCCCGTGTAATGTGGCCGCCAGCAGGAAAGGCTCTCCCGTGTCCCGCTGCCTCTGTCGTGTCCCCGTCCATCCGTCAGTACCGCCGGCCCTTCTTCCGGCGGCGCGCCCGCTACGGTGTAGTTTTTTTCCTGCCCCTCTGTCAACCACATGACACGCAGGAAGACCGCGGAAGACCGCGCCTGTGCCGGTTTTCAAAACATACCGGCATCATTCCTCTTTTTTCTGGAACCTCTGCTATTCTGCCCTTTTTTCCCCGGCTCCGCAAGGCCCGTATGCGCGAAAGAAGGGCCGCTGCCACTGACGTGGCAACGGCCCGCTGGTCACGGTAACATCAGCTTATTTGAACTGCACGAAATTCTTGAGCAGGCCCAGCAGCTCGTAGCGCAGGGACTCGTCCTGCAGGGCGAAATAGATGTTGGCGCTCAGGAATTCGGCCCAGTCGCCGGCGTCGAAACGCATGCCGGCCATGCGCACGGCCATCATGCCGCGTTCCTTGGCCATGGCCTGCAGGGCGTCGGTGAGCTGGATCTCGCCGCCGTGGCCCGGCGTGACCTTTTCCAGATAGTCGAAGATATCCGGGGTCAGGATGTAGCGGCCCACGATGGCCAGACGGGAAGGCGCGTCCTCCCGTTTGGGCTTTTCCACCATGTCGCGCACGCGGTACACGCCGGGGGCCACTTCCTCACCGTCGATGATGCCGTAGCGGCTCACCTTGTCCCACGGCACTTCCATGACGCCGATGACCGGCATCTTCTCGGCCATGGCCACCTCGATGAGCTGGCCGATGCCGGGCACGCCGCTGAACATCAGGTCATCGCCCACCATGACGGCAAAGGGTTCGTCGCCCACCAGCTTGCGGGCGCACATGACGGCATGGCCCAGGCCCAGCTGGCGCTTCTGGCGCACGGAAAGGATGTTGACCATTTCGGCCACTTCCTGCACTTCCCTGAGCTTGTCCAGCTTGCCGGCGCGCTGCAGCACGTCTTCCAGCTGCAGGTTGTGGTCGAAGTGGTCTTCGATGACGTTCTTGTCGCGGTTGGTGACGAAGATCACGTCCGAGATGTCGGCGCGCTGGGCTTCTTCCACAACATACTGGATGACAGGCTTGTTGTAGATGGGCAGCATCTCCTTGGGGATATTCTTCGTGGCAGGCAAAGAGCGCGTTCCCCAGCCGGCTACCGGTATGACGACCTTGCGAATATGCTTCATGTTCTCCTCCATCAGTGCATGCCCGTCACAGAGCTATGCTTGGGACATGGTTCTTGCGTGTCTCGCGGGACGGGCCCGCGGCATCTTTCGGGATGCATCGTTCCTCCAGGGGAGGACAGTATGCCTAACGCAGTTCGCGGCTGACCACGTCGGCCAGATCCCGCGCGTAGCGATTGACCTTGTCTTCGTCTTCGGCTTCGACCATCACGCGGCACAGGGCTTCTGTGCCGGAGTAGCGCAGCAGCACGCGGCCGCGCCCGGCCAGGGCCTTTTCCACGTCGGCCACGGCCTTGCCGATGGCAGGACGCTCCTCGAAGGGCAGCTTCTTTTCCACCCGCACGTTGATGAGCTTCTGGGGGAAGAGGTGCAGCAGGCCGGCCAGCTCGGAAAGGGGCCTTTCCTTTTCGCGCATGATGCGCAGCAGCTGCAGGGCCGCAAGCAGGCCGTCGCCGGTGGTGCTGTACTGGCGGTAGATCAGGTGGCCCGACTGTTCGCCGCCCAGCATGGCGCCGGTCTTGCGCATGGCTTCCATGACGTAGCGGTCGCCCACCTTGGTGCGCAACAGCCGGCCGGCGCGTTCGTTCATGAAGATCTCCAGCGCCAGGTTGCTCATGGCCGTGGCCACCAGCAGATTGCCGGGCAGCTCGCCCCGCTCCATCATGGCCTGGGCGCCCAGGGCCATGAGCTGGTCGCCGTCCAGGATATTGCCCTTTTCGTCCACCACGATCAGGCGGTCGGCGTCGCCGTCCAGGGCCAGGCCCACGTCGGCGCGCACCTCGCGCACCTTGGCCACCAGGGTCTCGGGATGCAGCGAGCCGCAGTGGTCGTTGATGTTGGTCCCGCTGGGTTCCGTCCCCAGGCGGAAGACCTCCGCCCCCAGCTCTTCCAGGGCCAGGGGAGCCACCTTGTACGACGCGCCGTTGGCGCAGTCGATGACGATGCGCAGGCCGGAAAGCGTCAGGTGGGCCGGAAAACAGCTCTTGGTGTAGACGATGTAGCGGCCGCCGGCATCCCCGATCTTGCTGGCGCGGCCCACTTTGTCGGGATCGGGATAGGGCCAGCGCATGTCGGGGTCGAGGACCATGGCGGAGATCTCGTTCTCCACCTCGTCGGGCAGCTTGAAGCCGTCGGCGTCGAAGAACTTGATGCCGTTGTCGGAATAGGGATTGTGCGAGGCCGAGATGACCACGCCCAGATCCGCGCGCATGTTGCGCGTCAGGAAGGAAATGGCCGGCGTGGGCAGGGGGCCTGTCATGATGACGTGCATGCCCGCGGCGCACAGGCCCGCCGTGAGGGCGGACTCGAACATGTAGCCGGACAGGCGGGTATCCTTGCCGATGACCACGCGGTGCTGGTGCGATCCCTTGCGGAAGCGCACCCCGGCGGCCAGGCCCAGACGCAGGGCCACATCCACGGTCATGGGATAGATATTGACAGGGCCGCGCAGGCCATCGGTGCCGAAAAGACGTTCTGCCATGGGATCTCCTTGCCGGTGCCACGCGCCGGAGGCTACTTCTTGCGGGTAATAGTAACGCTGTCGAAAGAGGGATTCAAGATGGTCATGCCTTCCGGCAACTGGATTCGGGGCTCCGCCGTGCCTTTTTGTCCCGGTTCCAGGGCCGGGGGCACCACCATCACTTCCAGCCGCTTGAGATAGGAGGCATTGCGGGCCAGGGCCTCGGGCACTTCCACCATGACCTCGACATAGGCCGGCTCCACCGTGAACTGCGCGGCGTTCTGCGCCTCGACGGAGACCCGGCAACGGCGCGACACCACCGTGCGCCCGCTGGTGATGGTGTATTGCACCTTCACCGAAGCGGGATTGGAGGTGACCAGGCTGGGCGTGTCCAGCAGCAGGGTCTGCTCCACCGTGGTGCCGGCAGCCTTGGGATCCAGGCGAATGCTCAGGGGCAGGTTGTTGATGGAGGAGATGACGCTCTCAGGCCCGCGCAGCGTCACGGATGCGGGCGAGACCGTCACGTTCTCCACGGTCAGGGCGCCGCTGCGCAGGGGCGATTCCAGCACGGCCCGGATGGGCACGCTGCGCTCGGCCAGGGTATCCGCCGTGATGACGATGCGGGGCGGCTGCACGTCCACCAGTTCGAAGGCCCGCAGGCTCGGCCCCATATTGTCCGCCGTCAGGGGCACGATGGTGGTGCCCTTCTTGATGTTGGACAGGTTGATGGCTTCCGTCAGGCTGCGCGAGGAGATGGAGCGCAACAGGATCTCGGGCCCGCGCAGGCGTACCTGCACCTTGTTGACCAGACCGTCCGTCACCACCAGGCCGGAGGGGATGCCGTTGTACTCGATGCCCACTTCCAGCTGCACTTCCAGACGGTCGCGCACACTGACCACATACCACATGCCCACCGAAACGGCAAAGGCCACGAGCAGGGAAAGGAGATGGGGCGCCCTGCGGCCGTTTTTAGAGAATATCATTGAGCACCTGCCTCAACCGCGTGGCATCCAGGCTGCGGACCAGCTCGCCCTTCATGGCCACGGAGATCTCGCCGCGTTCTTCCGAGACCACGACCACCACGGCGTCGCATTCCTGCGTCATGCCCAGCGCGGCGCGGTGCCGGGTGCCGAAGGACTGCCCCTTGGCTTCGGCCAGGGGCAGGATGCAGGCGGCGGCCGTGATGCGGCCCTTGCTGATGAGCACCGCGCCGTCATGCAGCGGGGCCTTGGGATAAAAAATGTTCATGAGCAGCTGCCGCGACAGCAGCGCGTCCACGCGCACGCCCTCGCGCTTGATCATGTCGTCCAGCCGGGTGCCGCGCTCGATGACGATGAGCGCACCGATGCGCAGGCGGGCCATCTCCACGCAGGCCATGACCACTTCTTCCACGGCCGAATGCTGCAGGGTCCGCTTGCGGAAAAGGTTGTTGGTACCGATCTCGCCCAGCGCCTGCCGGATGTCGCTCTGGAAGATGACGACGATCAGCAGGAAGAGGGAACCGAAGACATGCTGCAGCAGCCAGGTCAGCGTATAGAGCGCCATGCTGCGCGAAATGAAGTACAGCAGGGTCAGCAGGCCCAGACCGGTCAGCACCGTCAGGGCGCGCGAGCCCCGCAACAGCTGGATGACCTGATAGAGCAAAAGCGCTACCAGCAGGATGTCCAGCGCGTCGCGCCATTCAAAAACCACATGTTCCAGCACGGTCCCATCCTTGGGAATCAGAAGATCCTCGCCGCGAAGACGACGCAGCCCCCGTCGTCCGCCCCGCCGCACAGACAGCCGGGACAGACGGCGCGCAGTATAAAAACAAGCGCACGCCGGCGCAACAGGCAAAATGCGCCGTCAGCGCGGCCGGCGGCCGTATCAGGCCCCGCAGGCCAAGCCCGGATCCCGAAGGGCCGCCGCCAGGGTCAGGGTCCGGCGCGTGGCGGCCACATCATGCACCCGGTGCCAGAACAGGCCCTTTTCCCAGAGCAGGGCCGTGGCCACCTGGGTGGCGTCGCCCCGCTCATGCGTGGCCAGTCCCAGCAGATGCCCGAACAGGGACTTCATGGAAAGGCCCATGAGCACCGGACGGCCGAAGGCCAGCCAGTCCTCCGCATGGGACAGCAGCTCCAGATTGTGGCGCAGGGTCTTGCCAAAGCCGATGCCCGGGTCCAGCACGATATGCTCTTCCGGCAGACCGGCGGCGGTCAGGCGGCGCAGCCCGCGCTCGAAAAAGGCCATGACCTCGCTGCGCACATCGTCGTAGCGGGGCGCGTCCTGCATGACGTCCGGGCGGCCCTGGCTGTGCATGAGCACATAGCCGGGCCTGTACTGGACGAGCACGTCCAGCAGGCCGGGATCGAAGGTGCAGGCCGAGATGTCGTTGATGATCTGCGCGCCCTCCTCCAGCACTGCGGCGGCCGTGGCGGCATGGTAGGTGTCCACGGAGAGCGCGGCGTCCGGGATCTCCCGCCGCAGCTCGCGCAGCACGGGCATCAGGCGCAGCAGCTCCTGTTCCGGCGTCAGGGCCCGCGCTCCGGGCCGGGAGGATTCCGCGCCCAGATCGAGGATGTCGGCCCCTTCCGCGTGCAGGCGCACGGCATGGGCCAGGCCCAGATCGGCGGAATCGTGCGTGCCGCCGTCATAGAAGGAATCCGGCGTCAGGTTGACGATGCCCATAACGCCGAAGGGGGCAGGAGTCGTCACCGCCCCGCCCCCAAGACACAGCCAGGAGCCGCCCCGGCGGGACGGCTCCTTTTCCGGCATGTTATTGCTTGCGCTGTTCGTTTTCATCAGGGGTCCGCACATCCTTGCTGTCATCGGGAGTCGTTTCGGGAGCTTCCGCGGCTTTGCCGTCCCCGGAGCCATCGGCAGCAGCGACGGAGTCGTCCGCGTCGTCGGCCTCCAGCACGAAATCCCCGGCAGGAGCCTGCTTCACGGGCTTGCCGTTGGCGTCCAGCGGCGGCAGGGGCTTGCCTTCCATGAGCAGGTCCAGCTCGTCGCCGGTGATGGTCTCGCGCTCCAGCAGGGCCTGGGCGATGCGGTCCAGGATGGCGCGGTTGTCCCGCAGCAGGGTCAGGCAGCGGGCGTGGGCGTCTTCCACGATGCGCTTGACCTCGGCATCCACCAGACGCGCGGTCTCTTCGCTGTAGTTCTTGTTCTGCACCCATTCGCGGCCGATGAAGACCTCTTCACCGGTCTCGCCGATGGACAGGGTGCCGATGGCTTCGCTCATGCCCCATTCGCAGACCATCTTGCGGGCCATGCGGGTCACGCGCTCGATATCGTTGGACGCGCCGGTGGTGATGTCGTCGAAGACGATCTCCTCGGCCACGCGGCCACCCAGCAGCACCACCAGATTGTTGCGCAGATAATTGCGCGAATAGCCGTGACGGTCTTCCTCGGGCAGCTGCATGGTCAGGCCCAGGGCGCGGCCGCGCGGGATGATGGTGACCTTGTGCACCGGGTCGGAACCGGGCAGCAGGCGGGCCGCCAGGGCGTGACCGCCCTCGTGGTAGGCCGTGATGCGCTTTTCCTCGTCGGAAAGGATCAGGCTGCGGCGCTCGCGGCCCATGAGGACCTTGTCCTTGGCGTATTCAAAGTCGTGCATGTCCACCTTGCTGGCGTTGAGCTTGGCGGCCTGCAGGGCGGCCTCGTTGACCAGGTTCTCCAGATCGGCGCCGGAAAAGCCCGGCGTGCCGCGGGCCAGGGTGTCCAGGTCCACGTCGGGAGCCAGCGGCGTGCGCTTGGTATGCACCTCGAGGATGCGGCGACGGCCGCGCAGGTCAGGGGTGGGCACCACCACCTGGCGGTCGAAGCGGCCGGGGCGCAGCAGGGCCGGGTCCAGCACGTCGGGACGGTTGGTGGCGGCCAGCAGGATGACGCCCTCGTTGCTCTCGAAGCCGTCCATCTCCACCAGCAGCTGGTTCAGGGTCTGTTCGCGTTCGTCATGACCGCCGCCCAGGCCCGCGCCACGCTTGCGGCCCACGGCGTCGATCTCGTCGATGAAGATGAGGCAGGGGGCGTTCTTCTTGCCCTGCACGAACAGGTCACGCACGCGCGAGGCGCCCACGCCCACGAACATTTCCACGAAATCCGAACCGGAGATGGAGAAGAAGGGCACGCCGGCCTCACCGGCCACGGCGCGGGCCAGCAGGGTCTTGCCGGTGCCTGGAGGCCCCACCAGCAGCACGCCCTTGGGGATGCGGCCGCCCAGACGGGTGAATTTTTTGGGATTGGAAAGGAACTCCACCACTTCGGAAAGTTCATCCTTGGCTTCGTCCACACCGGCCACGTCGGCGAAGGTCACCCGGGCCGAATCCTGGTTGAGCAGGCGCGCGCGGGAACGGCCGAAACTCATGGCCTTGCCGCCGCCCCCCTGCATCTGGCGCATGAAGAAGATCCAGACGCCGATGAGCAGCAGCATGGGGAACCACGACACCAGCAGGGTCATGTACCAGGGCTGTTCTTCCGGCGGCTGGGCCTTGACCTCGACCTTCTTGTCCAGCAGACGGGACACCAGCTCGTTGTCACGCGGCGCATAGGTCTGGACGGACACCCCGTCCGGGCCGCGCCCGATGAGGGTGTTGCCCTGGATCTCCACCGAGCTGATCTGCCCGCCGTCCACACGGCCGATGAAATCCGTGTAGGACACTTTCTGGGCCGAGCTTTGCGGCTGCTGGAACATATTGAAAAGCATGACCATCGCAAGGACTATGGCAGCCCAGAGCATCAGGTTGCGACTAAACTGATTCAAATCGGCCTCCACTGTAGAGCGGTAAAGCGTTTCGCTGATGGCGCAGCGGCCTGCGCCAAGGAGTCACGGTACTCTGAGCGGTGGTGCGGTGTCAATCGAGCCGCCCGGGAGTCAGGGATATGGTAAGTCTATTTTCCCGTCTGGCAATGGCCGGACGGGAGGACGGCGGGAAAAAGTCCTCCCGGCCGCCGCGCGGGCAGGCTCTCCTTCAGGCGCGGACGGGCATGGTCGCCATCCCGGATGCCGTCCCGCGCGGCAGGCTTGCTTTCCGTCGGGCTTTGTGGCAGACAAAAAAACGTGGGGAGGCGTGTCGTCACCGGTGTGGCGCCCGGTCTTCAAAACCGGTGGCAGGCTTAACCGTCTGCGGTAGGTTCGACTCCTATACGTCTCCGCCATCCCGCGAACATCCCGTCCGCAAGCCTCGTGCCTGCGGACTTTTTTGTGCCCGTTCCCCCGCTCCTCCTGCCGGGGACGGGAGAACGGCAAAAAGCCTCTGTCCCGCAGCAGACGGCGCGCCGGGATACCGTCGGCGCATTGCCTTTTGTCTGCCTGCCGGGCATCATCATACCATGTCCAGGCCCCTATCGTCTTCCCCGTTACCGCCCCTGCTGCTGGCGGCCTGTCCTTTGCCGTCCTGCTCCGGCCAGTCTCCTGCCATGCAGTTGCCAGAGCTGCCTGGGGGGCTGTCGGCGGCGGAAGACCAGGTTCACATGAAGGCTTTCCACCTTCCGTCCGAGCGTGACAAACGCCATCTGGCACGGCTGCTGCTGGCGGTGCTGCTGCACCGCGCGCTGTCCTTTGGCCTGCCTGCCGCCCCCGTCCTCCACTGGTATCCGCCGCCCCGGCTGGTGGAGCATCTGCGCGCGGCCAAAGGCTTTTTCTCCGCTCACGCCTGCCCGCGCCTGCAGCGCCTGCCGTCGGGACAGCCCCGGCTGGAGGGGTTCGGCATCAGCTTCAGTTACAGCGAGCGGGCCGTGTTCTGTCTGCTGTCCGGTCCGCAGGACAGTCCCGGCGTGGATGCCGAGGCCCTGACGAGCCCGGCGCCGCCGCTGTCGGCCTTTGCCGCCCGCGAGCTCCCCGCCGGCCTCGTCCCCGCCGCCCGGCAGCGCGACTGCCTGCGCCGCTGGACCATCAAGGAAGCGGTCTTCAAGGCGGCCGCCACGGGCTGCGACCGGCCCCCGCGCCTGCTGGACAGCGGCCACAGCGGCCAGCGCAGCGGCTGCCTGACGCTGGATGCGCTCCCGTACCGCTGGCGGCTGCTGCCCTGCCCCGGCCACTGGCTGTGCGTGGCACTGCGGGACCGGAGGTGACGGCCGCCTGCGGACAGTCCGGCTTCCCTTCAAGGACCTGGACAAAAGTTTTCGGAGGCAGACGGGAGAGCAGGAGGGGGGCCCTCTCCCCTCCTGTCCGCGGCCTGTCCCGCGTTTCCCCTCCCGTCCGCCCGCTCCTGTCCGCCGCAAACATCCGCTTGCCTTATGCCCGCTTTTGGGTCACTGTGCGCCCATGCTTCGCTTTCATCTGGTCAGCCTTTTCCCGGAGTTTTTCCGCTCGCCGCTGGAGACGGCATTGCTGGGCCGCGCCCGCGAGGCCGGCATCGTGGATTTTTCCTTCCACGATCCGCGCAGCTTCAGCACCAGCCGCCACCAGCATGTGGACGATCGTCCCTACGGCGGCGGCCCGGGCATGGTCATGCAGGGCGAGCCTCTGGCCGCGGCGCTGCGTTCCATCGAAACGCCGGGACGCATGATCCTGCTGGCCCCCAGCGGACGCCCCCTCAATGACGCCCTGGCCCGGGAGCTGGCCCTGGCAGATGATCTGACCCTGGTCTGCGGACGTTACGAGGGGCTGGATGCCCGCCTGCTGGACATCTTTCCCCTGGAGCCCGTGAGCGTGGGCGAAGCCGTGCTCAACGGCGGCGAGACGGCGGCCCTGGCCGTCATCGAATCGGTGGCGCGGCTGGTGCCCGGTTTCATGGGCAAGGAGGAATCCGGGGACGACGAGAGCTTTTCCCACGGCCTGCTGGAGTATCCGCACTATACGCGGCCCGACGTGCTGGAAGGCCGCGAGGTGCCGGAGGTGCTGCGCGGCGGGGACCACGGCGCCGTGGCGCGCTGGCGGCGTGAGCAGTCCCTGGCCACCACCCTGCGCGTGCGGCCCGACCTGCTGGACAGCGCGCCCCTGGTGGCGGAAGATGCCCGCTATCTGGCCGCATTGCCCCGCACGAGGGCCGGGAGGAACCTTTCGTTCTGCCTCGTCCATCACCCTGTCCTGCTGGGCCGGAAAAATTCCGGCGTTTCCTCTTTGACAAATTTGGATATTCACGATATAGCCCGGATTTCCCGCAGCTATGCGATGGGACCGTTCTATGCCGTGACCCCGCTGGAGGACCAGCAGCGTCTGCTTCAGGCCATAGTCCGGCACTGGACGCAGGGCGCGGGGAGCAGGGGCAACCCGGACCGGGCGCAGGCGCTCGCGACGGTTTGTCCCGCCGGATCCGTGGATGCCGCTGTGGAGCATCTTACGGAGCGCACGGGCACGCGGCCCAGAGTGGTGGCCAGTTCCGCCTCCTGGCCCGCTCACAAGCACGCGCCCCCGCCGCTTTGTCCGGCGGATGTGTGCCGCATGTGCGAAGACGGCCCTGTGCTGCTGTTGCTGGGTACGGCCCAGGGGCTGGCCCCTGAGGTGCTCGCCCGGTGTGACGGGGTGATCCGGCCCATACGCTATCTGGGCTACAATCACCTTTCGGTGCGGAGCGCGGCCGCTATCCTGGCCGACAGAATTTTGGGCGATTACAACTAAGCGCCACAGTTTTTCTTCACGACGACAGCTTTTGCCAAGCTGCGTATTCAAGGAGTAGGGCATGGATATCATCAAAAAAATCGAACGTGAAAACATGCGTATGGATATGCCCGTGTTTCGTTCCGGCGACACGGTGAAAGTGCATCTGCGCATTGTGGAAGGCGAAAAAGAGCGTATTCAGGTGTTCCAGGGCAACGTGATCCGCATCCAGCGCGGCACCACCGACGCCACCTTCACCGTGCGCAAGATCTCCGACGGCGTGGGCGTGGAACGTATCTTCCCCCTGCACTCCCCCTTCATCGACCATGTGGAAGTGGTGAGCCAGGGCCGCGTGCGCCGCAGCCGTCTGTACTACCTGCGCGCCCTCAAGGGCAAAGCCGCCCGCATCAAGCCCCGCGGCCGCTTCTGATCCGCAGCCCTGCGGAATGTCCATGGCGGCCTGAAGGTCCTGTGAACATGCCCGGGCAGCCGACCGATGGAACGAACCTCACCCTGCCTTGCGCGGGGTGAGGTCTTTGGCGTTTTCATGATCAGCGATCACATGGCACAGCGATGACCGTCCGGCGCACACAGCATCCCGCAGCTTCCGCCCCCCGGCAGGGCCTGCTCTGCCGCCTGCCCGCCAGGCCCCTGCTCGCGGCGGGCATCGACGAAGCGGGCCGGGGCTGCCTGGCCGGACCGGTGGTGGCCGCCGCCGTCATCCTGCCGGAAGCGTACGACCTGCCGGGCCTGACGGATTCCAAGGCCCTGAGCGCGGCCCGGCGGGAGGAGCTGGCCCCCCTGATCCGCCGTTGCGCCCTGGCCTGGGGCCTGGGCGTGGTCTGGCCCGGGACCATCGACCGCATCAACATCCTGCAGGCCACCTTCGAAGCCATGAGCCGGGCCGTCCGCTGCCTGCGCCGCAGGCCGGACTTTTTGCGGGTGGACGGCAACAAGACCATACCGGAGCCCGTGCTGCTGCCGCACTGGCGCAAGGCCGGCGCCAAAGCCCCCGCCCTGCCCCGCCAGCAGGCCGTGGTGGGCGGGGACAGCGCCGTGCCCGCCATCTCCGCGGCCTCCATCCTGGCCAAGACCTACCGTGACCTGCTCATGGAGCATCTGGACAAACGCTATCCCGGCTACGGTCTGGCACGGCACAAGGGCTACGGCACGGCCGAGCATTACGCGGCCCTGCGGCGTCTGGGGCCCTGCCCCCAGCACCGCCTGACCTTTCGCGGCGTGCTGCCCGACGGGGAGGAACGGCCCGGGGCCCGGCAGGGGAGCCTGCTGTGAAGCTGCTCTCCCGCTTCTTCCCTTCTGCCGCGCCCGCTACCGCAGGGGCGGACGACGCGCCCTCCCTGACTGACGGTGCCCGCAGGGCCGCCCTGGGCCGGGCCGGGGAAGAAGCCGCCGCAGACCTGCTGCGCTCCCGGGGCCTGCGCATCCTGGCCCGCAACTGGCGCAGCGGCCCGCTGGAACTTGACCTTGTCTGCCGGGAAGGGGACACTCTGGTCTTCGTGGAAGTCAAAACGCGCGGGCCGGGCAGTCTGGGCAGCGCCCTGGACGCCATCGGGCCGCGCAAGCGCCGCACCCTGATCCGTGCCGCCCGCGCCTGGCTGGCCGCGCACGACCAGTGGCAGCTGTCCTGCCGTTTTGACGTTGTCTGTATCGAACAGGGGCCCGCGGGCCCGCACTTGGAGCATATCCGCCATGCCTTCGACCTCTCCGGCTCCGGGCCATCTGTGGATCGTGGCCACGCCTCTTGGCAACCCTGGTGACTTTTCGCCCCGCGCCCGCGAGGTCCTCGCCGCCGCCGACCTCATCCTGGCCGAGGATACCCGCCGCGCCGGGCTGCTCTGCAGCCAGTGCGGCATCCCCGCCCGCCGTTTCCTGAGTTTCCATGACCACAACGAGAGCGAACGGCAGGAGGAGGTCCTGCGCCTCCTGCGGCAAGGCCGGAACCTGGCCCTGGTCTCGGACGCGGGCACGCCCCTGCTGGCCGATCCCGGCTACCGTCTGGTGCGCGCCTGCCGGGCCGAAGGCCTGCCCGTCTCGCCCGTGCCCGGCCCGTCGGCGCCGGTGACGGCCCTTTCCGCCGCGGGCATCCCGCCCCTGCCCTACACCTTCCTGGGTTTCCTGCCGCGCGACGCCGCAGGCCGCCGGGCCACGCTCTCGGCCTTTGCGCGCACGCCGGGCTCGCTCATCTTTTTCGAACGCAAGGACCGCCTGCGCGAGAGCCTGGCCCAGGCTGCGGAACTGCTGGGGCCGCGCGCTCTGGCCGTGTGCCGGGAATTGACCAAGACCCACGAGGAATTTATACTCGGACGGCTGGAGACGTGGCAGGAACTGCCGCAGGAACTGCTGGGCGAGATCACCGTCATCATCGGCCCGCCGGAGCAGCAAGAGCGCGTGGACGAAGCCGCCGCGCGCCGGGCCCTGGAAGCCGTCATGGCCGGGGCCGACGGACGTCTCAAGCCCAAGGAAGTGGCCCGCCGGGCCCAGGAGATGGCCGGCGGCTGGAGCGCCAAGGAACTCTACGACCTCCTGACGCGCTCCTGAGCCTTGCCGGCACGAACCAGCGAACCCAAGCGAGCCCGCCATGTTGCCCACCCGCACAGCCCTTGCCTGCCTTGCGCGCAGCTGCTGCATCAATGCCGCCGTCACGGCGCGCAGCATGCAGCAGCTGGGGCTGGTGTTCGCGCTGGAACCGGCCTTGCGGCATCTCTATCCCGACGTGGAGGCCAGGGCGCAGGCGACCGCCCACTACAGCGCCCACAGCAATACCCATCCCTACATGCTCCCCCTCTATATCGGGCTGCTGCTGAACATCGAGGACCAGGTGGCCGGCGGCAAGCTGCCTTCCAACGCCCTGGACATGGTGCGGCGCACCCTGGGCACGACGCTTTCCGCCGTGGGGGACGGTTTTTTCGAGGGCGGGGTCTTCCCCTGCTGGTCCCTGACCTGCATCTGCCTGCTGCTGGCCGGGCAGACCGTGCCGGCCATGGTGCTGACCCTGCTGCTGGCCCTGGCCCTGCTGGCCTTCCGCATCGGCACGTTTTTTTTCGCCCTGCGCCACGGCCTGGCCGCGCTGACCTGGCTCAAGCGCCTGGGGCTCATCAACTGGACCGGACGCATCAAGATCGTCAACGCCTGCCTGCTGACCGTGGCGGGCCTTATGCTGCTGCCTCTCGGCGGTGACCGGCACACCCTGCTGTGGTGTATGGGCGGCGGCGGCGCAGTCCTGGCCGCCGCCTGGATCATAGGACGCCTGCACCTGCCCCGCATCATCCTCTGGCTTGTGCTGCTGACCTTCCTCGTGCTCATGGAGACGGGGCTGGTGGGCCTGTAGCCAGCCCGCGCGGGGCGAGGCACCCGGCCAGCGCCGGGCCAGGGCGCGACAGCGGCCGCGACGCGACGTCAGGGCGTCCCCGGCCGGAGGAAAGGGCCTGCCGCCGTGCAGGACCGCCGCTGGAGGCGGCAAGACGGAGGCTGCCCCGGCCATGCGCCGGAGCCGCTTGTGCCGGCGGCCCCGCCGTCAGGAAAAGGATCGTATCGGTCGCCCGGGAGGCGACCAGGGAGACTCTATCATGGCTGAAGTTCAGGAAACGCCCGAAGGGCTCATCCTGCCCGTCACGCTGCACACGCGTGGCGGGCTGCACGCGCGGCCTGCTGCCCGTCTGGCGCAGGAGGCCCAGCGCTTTTCCTCCGACATCCAGATCAAGAGCGAGCACGGCACGGCCGACGCCAAGAGCATGCTGGACATCCTCTCCCTTGCCATCGCGACGGGTTGCTCCCTGACCCTGCTGGCCAGGGGCGACGATGCCCGCACGGCGCTGACCGCCCTGGCGGACTATCTGGAAAATTTGCAGGACTGATATGGCACGCGCTCTTCTTTTCGGTACCGCTGTTTCCCCCGGCATCGCCATCGGGGCCTTGCGTTTCGCCCACAATGTCCAGACCGTGGAGATGCGCCGCATCAGTCCGCGCGAAGTGGAAGGCGAGCAGGAGCAGCTGCGCGCCGCCGTGACCAATGTGCGCGCCGCCCTGCAGGACGCCATGGCCAAGGTCCCGGAAGACCTTTCCGAATACCGCGAGGTCATCGCCGCCCAGATCGAGCTGGCACGCGATCCCAAACTGGTGGGCAGCGCCCTTGCCCGCATCGAGAAGGAACTGGTCTGCGCCGCCTGGGCCCTGGACAGCACGGTGGAACAGCTGTGCAGCATCTTCCGCAACATGGACGATCCCTACCTGCGCGACCGGGCGCAGGATATCCGCGCCGTGGGCCTGCGCCTGCGCGAATGCCTGGCCGGCAGCTGCGCCCTGCCCCTCCCGGCCGGATCGAGCATCCTGGCGGCCCAGGACCTTTCGCCCGCCGACGTCATGGAGCTGGATTTCAAGGACGTACGCGCCGTCATCACGGCGGAAGGCGGGCCCACCTCGCATACGGCCATCCTGTCGCGCGGCCTGCACATCCCGGCCCTGGTGGGCGTCACCGGCCTGCTGGAGACCGGCCGTCCCGGCGAGCAGGTCATCGTGGACGGCCTCAACGGCTGCCTGCTGCTGGGCCCCGACAGTGAGGACCTGGCCGCCTATGAGGAGCGCCTGCGCGCCTATCAGGACTGGGAGGCCCGCACCCGCAGCGAATCCCACTGGCCCGCGGAGATGCGCGACGGCGTGCGCGTGGCCGTGCATGCCAACCTGGAGCGCCTGGAGGAGATGGACGAACTGCAGGCCAGCGGCGCCGAGGGCGTGGGCCTGTACCGTACGGAATTCTCCTTCCTGCGGGAGCATCTGCCCAGCGAGGAAGAGCTCTATGCCGAATACAGCGCCGTGGCCCGCAAGGCCGCGCCCGCGCAGGTGGTCTTCCGCACCCTGGACGCCGGCGCGGACAAGATGCTGCGCGCCCAGGAGGCCCTCAAGGAACCCAACCCGGCCCTGGGCCTGCGCGGTATCCGCTTCTGCCTGCGGCATCAGAAGATCTTCCGCAGCCAGCTGCGCGCCCTCATGCGCGCTGGCGTGGAAGGCAACATCTCCCTGCTGCTGCCCATGATCTCCGGTCTGGCCGAGGTCCAGAGCGTGCGCCGCATCATGCAGGAGCTGCAGCAGGAACTGCGGGCCGCCGGCCTGCCCCACGCCGCCGACCTGCCCCTGGGCATCATGGTGGAGACCCCGGCGGCCGTGCTCATCGCCGACGCCCTGGCCCGTGAATGCGACTTTTTCAGCATCGGCACCAACGACCTGATCCATTACCTGATGGCCATCGACCGCAACAACCTGCATGTGGCCTATCTCAACGAGGCCCTGCACCCGGCGGTGGTGCGCTCCCTGAAACGCATCATCGACTCCGCCCACCGCGAGGGCATCGGGGTCTCGGTCTGCGGCGAGCTGGCCGCCGATCCCTACGGGCTGGCCCTGCTGCTGGGCATGGGGGTGGACACGCTCTCGGCCTCGCCGCGCTTCGTGCCGGGCATGAAGCACATGATCCGCCGCCTGGACGCCCGGACCTGCATGGACATGGCCCACAGCGTGCTCATGAGCACCGACGTGACCGCCTCCCAGCGCATGCTGCGCGAACGCCTGCAGGAAAGCCTGGGCTCGGAGCTGGCCTTCCATACCACAAGCATCATGACGAACAGTTAGGATATGAGCAAAAAGACATCCCCGTCCACCATCGCCGTCAACAAGAAGGCGCGCCACCTCTACGAACTCTCGGACTTCGTGGAGGCGGGCATCAGCCTGACCGGCCCCGAGGTCAAGAGCATCCGCGCAGGCAAGGTCAACTTCCTGGACAGCTATGTGGATTTCCGCGACGGCGAGGCCTTCGTGCTGTCCATGCACATCGCGCCCTATGACAATGCCGGTTATGTGGCGCAGGACCCGGACCGTCCCCGCCGCCTGCTGCTGCACGCCGCCGAGATCCGCCAGATGAGCGCCCGCGTGGAGCAGAAGGGCCTGACCGTGGTGCCCGTGCGCCTGTATTTCAAGCAGGGCAAGGTCAAGCTGGAGATCGCCCTGGGACGCGGCAAGAAACTCTTTGACCATCGCGAAACGCTCAAGCGCCGCGCCGAAGAACGCGACGCCGCCCGCGACATGGCCTGACGGCATGTGGCGACCGCCGCTGGCCCCGGGCCTGCTCTGGCAAAGCTGGCTGTTGTGCTGGCTGCTGGGCCTGCTGGCGGCACGCTGGCCCGGACCCGCGCTCTGCGCGGGTCTTTGCGTCCTGGTAGCGGACAGTCGCCTGTGGCGGCTGCCGCGCCTGCTGCTGGGCGCGGGCATCGCCCTGCTGGGCTGTCTTGCCGCCCAAGCACTGCTGCCCGATCTTTCCCCGCCGCCCGCCCTGGAAACTTTGCTGGAAGGACGCATCCCCACCCGCCGCTGGCCCGTGCTCGAAGCCGGGATCGCCGACGTGCGCACCCTGCCGGACCAGCGCCTGCGCATCAGCCTGACGGACCTGCGCCTGCTGCGGGCCGACGGGCAGCCCCTGGTCCGCCTGCCCGGCAAAGCCTCCTGGACCTGGGAAGAGCCGCAAGCCTTCCCCCTGCCGGGCCAGACCGTGCGGCTGCAGCGCAAACTGCTGCCGCTGGACGGCCAGCGCAACGCGGGCCTCACGGACTGGGGCTTCTGGTGGCGCAGCCACGGCACCGGCTGGCGCCTCTGGAGCCGGAGCGACGACGGGGGGCCCGTCGTCAGCGGACAGCCTTCCGCTGCCGCCCTGCAACGGCTGGAGCTGATGCGGCGTTTCCTCGGCGTGCTGCTGCCGGACAGGGCCTGCCCGCTGCCGCCCGCCGCCGGGGCCGGTCCGCAAGCTGCGGCGGCCGACGCCCAGCTCCCGACGCCCGCGCCTGTGCCCCAGGGCAAGGCCATCTTGCTGGCCCTGCTCTTCGGCGAGCGCTTCCTGCTGGATACGGCCACCGTACAGGCCTTCAACGCCGGCAACCTGTCGCACAGTCTGGCGCTTTCCGGCCAGCATCTGCTGGTGGCGGGGCTGGCGGGGATGTTCCTCGTCTGGCTGGCGGCCCGCCTGCATCCGGGCCTCTACCTCTGGCGGCCCCGTCATGCGCTCATCCCGCTGGCGGCCTGTCCGGCGGCCCTGGCCTATCTCTGGCTGGGCAATGCCCCGCCCTCCCTGCTGCGCGCGGCCGGCATGCTCCTGCTGCTGGCCCTGGGCCTGACGCTGGCCCACCTGCGCTGCGCCCCGCTGCCCCGGGGACTGCGGGAGCGCCTCCCGGCCGGAGGCCTGGACATCCTGTGCGCCACCCTGCTCTGCATCACGCTCCTTTCCCCGCTGGCCGTCTTCGACACCGGCCTGCAGCTCTCCGCCCTCTGCGTGGCCGTCATCTGCTGCGCCACGCCGCTCATGGGACGGATACTGCGACGCATCCCGCGGGAACGGCCCTTCTGCCGTCGCGTGCTGCGGCCGCTGGCCGGCATCCTGCTGGTCTCCTTCCTGATCCAGCTGGCCCTGCTGCCGCTCTCGCTGCTGCTGTTCAACAACAGCGGGCTCTGGTTCATGCTCAATGTGCTCTGGCTGCCCGTGCTGGGCAGCCTCGTCCTGCCGGGAGCCTTCCTGGGCCTTGGCCTCAGCCTGTGCGGCCTGCCCCAGCTGGCGGTGCCGGTGCTGGAGGCCGCCGCCCTGCCCTGCCAGTGGCTGGTGGACGGCCTGCTCTTCCTGCAGGAGCACGGCTGGCTGGAGGCCCTGCCCGTGCTGCGGCCCCACTGGACGGCCCTGCCCGCCATGGCCTGTCTGTTCCTGGCCGCGGCCCTGAAAGCCGGCCGCCCGGCCCTGCCGCCGGCGGGCAAACGCCTGCTGGCCTGCGGTCTGCTGCTGACCTGCGTGGGGCCCGCCCTGCGCCTGCAGGAGAGCCTGGGCCCGCGTCTGGAACTTTCCATCCCCGATACCGGGCAGGCCCAGGCCCTGCTGCTGCGGCCGCCGCACGGCCGGACCCTGCTCATCGATGCCGCGGGCAGCACCTCCCGGCGCTGGAACCCCGGCCGCGAGATCCTCCTGCCCCTGCTGGCCGACAACCGGCGGCCCGGACTGGATGCCGTCATCCTCAGCCATCCCGACATCGACCACGCGGGCGGCCTCCCGCCCCTGCTGGCGGCTTTTCCCCATGCGCCGCTGCTGCACAACGGCCAGCCGGGCACGGGACGCATGGCGGACATCTGGCAGGCGCTTCCGCTCCGGCAGGCCCGGAACGCGCTCCATACCGGGGACGTGATCCGGCTGGGCGATCCCGGTGACGGGCTTTTGCTCCAGGTCCTGCACCCTCCCCGGCCGGAAGCGGGCCGCCAGAAATGGCAGGGGAACAGCGCCTCGCTGGTGCTGCGCCTGGTCAGGCACGGCCGGGGGCTGGCCCTCCTGCCCGGCGACGCGGATGCAGCCGCCCTGCGCCGCCTGCTGGACAGCGGGCAGGAACTGCGGGCCGACGTCCTGGTGGCCCCGCACCACGGTTCGGACGGTTCCTTCCTGCCACAGTTCCTGGACGCCGTACAGCCACGACTGGTGGTGGCCTCCTGTGGAGCCCACAACCGTTTCGGCCATCCCGGCCGCAAACTGCGGCAGTGGCTGGACGCGCGGCATGTCCCCCTGTTGCAGACAGGGCTGCACGGACACGTCCGTCTGGTCTGGCCCCTGCCCGCCCCCCTGCCGCTGCTGCGCGGCTGCGGCCTGACACGGGAGGGCTTCCGGCCCCTGCCCGGCGGGACGGGACAGGACGCGCTGCCCCTGCTCTGGTGGTGTGCCCGGCCGGAACAGCCCCCCAAGCAGTGCCCGGGCCGGCACCCGGACAGTCCCCAGACCAGCCCTGAAAGATCTGAACCTCACTGATTCGCCCCTGACGACGGACGGCGTTTGACGTTCCGGCGGCACGAGCTTGTGCCGCGCCTTCCCTCTCCCGTACCGGCACCTGACGCGCAAGGCAGCCTGCTGTCGCGTCCGGCAGTCGTGTCCGGCGACGGATGACGCTCCGCCGCACAGGATATCCGATCCTCAGGAAGCGTCTGCCCCGAAAAAAACGCACCGCACGACCGCCGCAGCGGCCCCGGTCAGGATGGCATCCCCGCGGAGGAGCACGCTGCCGCTGTCACAGGACAGGCCGCCCGCAGCCGACACTGCCCGGACAAGGCACAAAAAAAGGGACCACAAGGGTCCCCCGGCTGTCCTTCCCATCGGGTCGTCTGGAAATACCGTCCGCGCCTGCCGCCCTGTCCCGGGCCGTGCGCTGTCAAAAGAAGGCCGCACCTTGAGCGCCCCGGCGCAAGAGCGGCTCCGCCCCCACGACCGGGAGGCGGGCTGCATGACAATGCCCCCAGGCCCTGCCCATCACCGCGCCCCACGCCCGGGAAACGGAGGCTTCCCCGCACCGCCCGCGGCCTCAGTGCTGGCAATGCGGGCAGATGACCGTGCCCCGTCCGGCCACGCGATGTTTTTCCAGTCTGCCGCCGCAGCGCCGGCAAGCCTGGCCGCCGCGCCCGTAGACGAAAAAGGAATTCTGGAACGCGCCCACATCGCCGTTGGCATCGCGGTAGTCCCGGATGGAGCTGCCGCACTGGGCGATGGACTCCCGCAGGACATCCTGCAGGGCCAGACACAGGCTTTCCGCCTCGGCGGCCGTGAGCGACTGCGCTGGCCTGCGGGGATCGATGCCCGCCCGGAACAGGCTTTCGTCGGCGTAGATGTTGCCCACACCGGCCAGCACGGTCTGGTCCAGGAGCAGGGCCTTGACCGCGCGGCGGCCGCGCAGGCGCGGCCCCAGGTCGGCGGGCCGCATCTCCAGCGGTTCCGGGCCCAGCGAGCGCCAGAAATCCCAGCCGTCCAGCAGTTCCGGCGTGGCAATGAACACTAGGCCGAAGGCGCGCACGTCATCGAAGAAAAGCTGTGCACCGGTCCCGTCCGGCCGGCGCAGATGGAAAATGATGCGCGTATGCCGCAGCGGCGCGCTCCCCTCGGCATGGACCATGAAGCGCCCCGTCATGCGCAGATGCACGGCCAGCAGCGAAGGTCGCGGCCCGCCCTGTCCGGCATCCGGTGCGGCGGCAGCGCAGGCAGCGGCGGGTGCCTCCAGCTCCAGCAGGGCCAGCTTGCCCCGGCGGCGCACGGCGCCTATGCCCAGGCCGACCAGGGTCTCGGGCGGCAGGCCCGAAGGATGCAGGGAACGCTCGCGCAGCACGTCCACGGCCGTGATGCGGCATCCCTGCACCTGCGGTCGCAGGGTACGGACAACGGTCTCCACTTCCGGCAGTTCCGGCATGATCCACCTCATACGAAAAAACCTGTCCGAGGCAGGTCAGACAGGCAACAAACAAGGGAAAAAACGGACGCCAGCGACGCGGCAGGCCACCGCCATCCGGGCACGAAAAACGGCGGGACAGCGGCCCGGCACAGGCGGGCACGGCCGCCGGAACGCCAGAACGGCAATGCCCCTCCCGGACGACGGCGGCAGGACACGCCCGCAGGCCATGCCCTGCCCGATGCGGGGAAGGCCGGCCGGGACCAGGCGCGACGGGCTGCCCGAAAGGGCGGCCTATGCCCGGCTGTCGCCTTCCAGATAGACGTCCAGCAGGCCTTCGGGCGGTGCGATATGGATACGCTCCCCTTCCAGGTCGAACCCCTCGATGAAGGAGGCCTCGGCGGGGAAGAGTACTTCGCGGCCGTTATCGGTGAGGATGCTCCAGACCTCCAGACCGGCGGGATATTCCACATGGTCCAGCACGCCCAGACGGGAGCCGTCGGGCAGGATGACGGCAAAGCCCAGCACATCCTCCACATAGACTTCATCCTCGTCCACGGGAGGCAGCAGCTCGCGATCCACCAGGATCTTCTGGCCGCGCAGGGCCTCGACGGCATCGCGGTCGGTAATGCCTTCCAGCAGGAGCAGCGGGCGGCCCTTGTGCATGCGCCAGGAACGGGCCCGGGCGGGCCGCGGCGGCGCGTCGCCCGCCTGCAGCCAGAAAGGGCCGTCCAGCAACGAAGGGGAGTCTGCGTACCAGTCGACGCAGATCTCCCCCTTGATACCGTGCGGGCGCGCGAGCGTGCCCATATGGATGCGCCGTGCCATGCGAGCCTATTCCAGGATCTCGAGCACGACGCGCTTCTGGGCCTTGGTGGAAGCGGCGCTGAGCAAGGTACGCATGGCGCGGGCCGTACGTCCCTGCTTGCCGATCACCTTGCCGAGATCTTCCTTGGCGACCTTCAATTCCAGCACAGTGGTCTGTTCGCCTTCCACTTCACTGACCTGGACCTGTTCGGGATGGTCCACGAGCGATCTGGCGATAAATTCAATCAAAGCTTTCATTGCTGGCCTCCCGCAAGCCCTGCGGCAGCAGGACCTCTTGCAGTGAGCAGGCGGCCCCTGCGGCATGCCCGCACAGAGGGCCATCCTGCCCCTCTCACCCGGCGCAGGCTGACACGGATACCCTGCCGGCAGCATGCGGTCGCGCGGGAAGCCTCCCGCGCGCTACCGCCCCGGCCGCCGGACCGGGCACCTGAAATACCTAGGCCATCTTCTTGATGAGGGCGCGAACGGTGTCGGTGGGCTCGGCACCACGATCCAGCCACGCCTTCACCTTTTCGGCGTCCAGCTTCACTTCGGCGGGGTCGGTCATGGGGTTGTAATAGCCCAGGAATTCCAGCGGGCGGCCATCACGACGGGTCTCGTCATTGGCGGCCACGACGCGGTAGAAAGGATGCTTCTTGCTGCCCAGACGGGTCAATTTCAGCTTAACAGCCATGGTTGTCTCCTATTTGTACTATGCTAGCGTTGCGGGGGCAAAAGAGCAAGTTTGCCCTCCCCCCATTATATCAATGCCCGAAGCGCCGCAACGATTTTTTATCGCGTCCCCCGGTATCGCTGCAGCCGTCTGGCGATGAGGTGTCGCCATGCTCCACCCGGGGACGGGCGCTGTCCCGCGCGGCCGGACCGCGCGGATGGGCCTACTTTTTCTTGCGTTTGGCGGGCCGTTCGCGCTTTTTGCGCTTCTTGGCCGCCGGCTTGCCGTGCCCTCCGGCTTCCGGCAGTCCCATGGGCGGCATACCGGGCATGCCGCCCATACCCGGCATCATGCCGGGCATCCCGCCCATGCCGCCAGGCATGTTCATGCCCCGGGGCATCCTGGGCATGGCGGGCATGCCCTTGGCCTTGCCGCCCATCATGCCCTTCATCATCTGGCGCATCTGCTCGAACTGGCGCACCAGCTGGTTGACCTGCTGCACCGTGACCCCGGCCCCCCTGGCGATGCGCGCGCGGCGGCTGCCGTTGAGTATGTCGGGATTGCGGCGCTCGGCCATGGTCATGGAATTGATGATGGCCTCGGTGCGGGCCATTTCCTTTTCGGGCATGGCCCCGTTGGCCTCGGCCAGCTTCTCGCGCAGGCCGCCCAGACCGGGGATCATCTTCAAGATGCTGTCCAGAGAACCGAGCTTCTTGATGCGGCGCATCTGGGTGCGAAAATCTTCCAGGTCGAAGCTGGCCTTGCGCATCTTCCTGGCAAGGGCTTCGGCCTCGTCGGCATCGATGGTGGCCTGGGCCTTCTCCACCAGGGTGAGCACGTCGCCCATGCCCAGGATACGGCCCGCGATGCGGTCGGGATGGAAGACCTCCATCTCGGAAAGCTTTTCGCCCATGCCCACGAACTTCACGGGCGCGCCGGTCACCGCGCGGATGGACAGGGCCGCGCCACCGCGGGCATCGCCGTCCATCTTGGTCAGGACGACGCCGGTGAGCCCCAGACGTTCGTTGAAGGACTCCGCCACGGTCACGGCATCCTGACCGGTCATGGCGTCGGCCACGAAGAGGATCTCCTGCGGGTCCACCGCGGCCTTGATGGAGGCCAGCTCCTGCATGAGTGGTTCGTCCACATGCAGACGGCCGGCGGTGTCCAGCAGGACCACCGTGGCCTGCTGCTCGCGGGCGGCCTCCATGGCCTGGCGGGCGATGTCCACAGGATCCATGTCCACCGTGGAGGGGAAGCAGGGCATGTCCAGCTGCCGCGCCAGCACGGTCAGCTGGTCGATGGCGGCGGGGCGGTAGACGTCGGCGGGCACCAGATAGGGCCGCATCTTCTGCTTGCGCAGCAGATTGGCGATCTTGCCCGCGGACGTGGTCTTGCCGGAGCCCTGCAGGCCCACCAGCATGATGACGGCCGGTTCCTGTCCCTGCAGGTTGAGCCCGGCGGTCTCGCCGCCCAGCAGGCCCACCAGCTCCTCATGGACGATCTTGACGACCTGCTGCGCCGGGCTGACGCCCTTGATGAGCTCCTGTCCCAGGCATTTCTGGCGGACGTTCTCCACAAAGTCCTTGACGACCTTGAAGTTGACGTCGGCCTCCAGCAGGGCAAGACGCACTTCGCGCAGACCGGCCTGGACATTTTCTTCCGTCAGCTGGCCGCGTCCGCCGAAGGAGCGGAACACACCGGAGAGGCGATCGGAAAGACTTTCGAACATGAGGACCCCGCTATCAGGTTACACCGGCGACCGTGCCGCCACAGGGCACGGCAACAGGACACGCAGGCCCGGCCGGCGCATACAGAATTGTGATTCATAGGCTGTTTGCGGCGTTTCGTCAAGAAAAAGCCCGCAGCGCCCATACAGGCGGGCGGCTGCCGGTCCAGGTGAGGCCGCTGGCGCGGAAGCGTATGCAGGGCCGCTGGTCCGATCGCCATAACGCAAAAAGGCCGCCCCGAAGGGCGGCCTGCAGACGGCTTCCATCCGGCCTAGAAGGTATAGCGCAGACCGAGCAGGACCTCGTGATTGCTGGGCTGGTTCTTGGCCTTGCCCACGTTGGCGATATCCACTTCATAGTAGCCCAGGTCCACATAGCGGTAACCCAGGTCCACGGCAAGGTTGTCGGTGATGTCACAGGCAATGCCGGCGCCCACGTTCCAGGCGAAGGTGGTGACGTGATCATCAAAGTTGACGCTGCCATCGCCGGCCGCGAAGGTATAGTTGGCATAGTTGAAGGCCATGCCCAGACCGGCACCCACATAGGGCGTGAAGATGGTGCTGTTGCGGAAGTCGTAATACAGGTTCAGGAACAGGGTGGACGTGTTCCAGGCACCCTTGATGCCCAGCCCGTCTTCGGTCCAGCTCTTCTGGCTGTTGCCGCGCAGGGCGTATTCCACTTCGGCGCGCACGGGCACGTCGCAGAGGGCATTGAAGTCATAGCCCAGCGCCAGGGCGCCGCCCAGGGTGAACTGGCTGTAGCCCTTGTCCCGGCTCTCCCGGCCGATCTCCAGCGAAGGATAATTGCTCTGGATGCTCATCAGGAACTTGGGCGCCAGATAAAGCCCGGTCCCTTCGGCCCTGACCATGCCCGGCAGGGCAAGGACGCAGACGAGGGCAAGGACGGCAAAACAACGTTTCATGATTCTCTCCTTTTTTTGGGGGGGAGTCCGCCTGCCGCGATCCGTGATGGCAGGCAGGATTTGGGATCATCCCTCCTAGCATGGAGAGCAGGGATACTCAAGAACGATTATTATCTGTAATATTTCATAATATATTAATATAATTTGTTTTATCGTTCAACACTTCTTTTGTCCGCTCCGGCTTGGCCCCATCGCCATGCGGAAAAACAATTTCAAACTGATAATTTCGGATAATACAATGGCCCGCTTTTTTTGCCGATTTTTGGCTACAGTCGAAAAATGGCCGATATCATCAGCCAACAGCCCTTTTTTATTGCCTGTTTTTTGTTCCGGCAATATAGGCAGCGCAAATAATACGCTTTTACTGCTATTTGAACGGTTACACAACAGAGCTTTTTCCACACCGCGAGGATGCATTTTTTCCGGCAGCCGGCCCGAAGCGTCACGCACGAAAAAAGGCCGCCCAGAGGGCGGCCTTTTGAAGGTCCGGGACTGCGGGCCCTAGAAGGCGAAGCGCAGGCCGAGCATGAATTCGTGGTTGTAGGGACGGCTGCCGACCTTGATCTGCTCACCGTTCAGGGTACCGCTGGCTTCGGTGTAGCCCAGGTCCACATAGCGGTAGGCGGCGTCGATGTAGAGGGAATCGTTCACATTGTAGGCCACACCGGCGCCCACGTTCCAGGCGAAGTTGGTGGTGCTTTCGTCGCGGGAAACGGCATTGCCGGCCCGGTGCAGGTCGAAGCCCATGTAGTTGAAGGACATGCCGATACCGGCGCCGATGTAGGGCACGAAGGCGGTATCGTTGCGGAAGTCATAGTACAGGTTGGCGAACAGGGTGGAGCTGTTCCAGGTGCAGTCCACGCTGCCCCAATGGCCGCCCCAGCTCTTTTCGCTGTTGCCGCGCAGGGCGTATTCCAGTTCCACACGCAGGGGCACCAGATACTGGGGCCAGAAGTCGTAACCGGCGGCCAGGGCACCGCCCAGGGTGAACTGGGAGTATTCGTCCACGCCGCCCATGCCGGAGCGTTCGATGGTGCCGGTTTCCTGGATGGTCATCAGGAACTTGGGGGCCAGGTACATGCCGGTACCTTCGGCCTTGGCCATGCCGGGCAGGACCAGAGCCACCAGTAGAGCCAGTGCGAGAATGCCACGCTTCATTGCTCTCCTCCAAAAAAGTTTTCCTGCAGAGCAGGGCCTGTTCAGGCTGGGTAAAAGTTTAGACTTTGTCAAACGGGACTATAGAGAGTTTCTAGCGCATGGTCAAATACTCTCTGCCTGCCCGGGACAAAAAAAGGCGCCGCCCCGAAGGACGACGCCTGGACAGCCGAAAAAAGCGGGCCTAGAACTTGTAGCCGAAGCTCAGCATGTAGATGTTGGCCACGGTATCCTTGGAATTGCCGCCGGTGATGTAATTGGAATCCAGGATGCCGTGCCCGTCCGTGCTGTCATAGCTGGTGGGGTTGATCCACATGTGGCAGTAGGCGAAGTCGATGGTGAAGTCGTTCCACTCCACGCCGGTGCCCAGGGTCAGGGCCGTGCGGCCGTTGGAAGGCACCATGAAGTCGGAATGGTCCTCGTTGATGACCGGGGTCTCGTACCAGAAGCCGGCGCGCAGGCTCCACCAGTCCAGAGGCTTGTATTCCACACTGGCATTGAAGTTCCAGCCGTCGTTCCAGTTCTTGTGGCTGATGGACTGGTTCCCGTTGTCCATATAGATGTTCAGGGAATTGTAGGTGGACCAGCGCGTCCAGACAGCGCCCACTTCGAAGCTCAGGTTGTCCAGGGGCTTGTAGGCCACGCCCAGGGCCAGGGAGTCGGGCAGCTGCACGGTGCCGTGGGCATCGCAGTCCCTGAGCATGCCCGCATCTTTCAGCGCACCGTCATGCTTGGCTTCACCGTAGGCATTGACCGTGACCTGGGTCTTGTAGGCCAGGCCGATGGACCATTCATCGTTCAGGCGGGCATGCAGGCCGAAATGGCCGCCCACGCCCCAGCCCGAGGCCTGGACTTCGATATCGCTGTCAGTGGCCGGATTCGGCACACCAAACGGGGAAGGGATCTTCTGTTCCGTGGTCAGGTTGACGTTCATGATCTCCAGACCGGCGGACACGGAGAGGATGTCGTTGATCTTCCAGGCCAGGGTGGGCACGGCGGAAACGGTCTGCAGATTGACGCTGTACAGGTTGTAGCGGCCGGTCCAGTTCTGGTCGTAGCTGTTGCCCAGGCCGAAGCGCGAGAACACGCCCAGGCCCAGCCACAGGCTGTCGTTGAGCTGCCAGCTGGCATAGGCATGCGGCGCGGCCCAGACGGCGGGCTTGGTGGTGGTCTCGGCCTTGCCGCCACCGACCGTATCCAGCGAAAGCGTGCCCATGGGGGCGATCAGGCCCATGCCGCCCATGACCTGGACGCCGGGCAGCTGGGTGATGCCGGCCGCGTTGTAGGCGATGGCCGAAACGTCGTCGGCGCGCCCCACCATACCGCTGGCCAGACCCAGCCCGCGGGCGCTCCATTCGGTCAGCGCAAAACCTTCAGCCATGGCGGACGACGCCACCCCCAGAACCAGGGCCATCCACAGGCCCGCCACACGCAAAACTTTCATTCTTCCTCCCTTGACCATGGGGCACGGGCGGGCTCCTCCTCCCCCGTGCCGGCTCCTCCCCCGTCGTGACCGGCTGTTCGTGGACAACAGCCGCCCGCGCCGCCATCCCGGCCGGTCCAAGACCGCGACGGCGCGTGCGGGCACGACGGGGCTTTCCCCCGTCAAATCCCGTGATGGGCAAAACAAACCTGAAAGTTAGAGCATATTGACAGGGTCAAGGTCAAGAAAAAGACGCAAATGGGCGGCACAACGCTGCCGGGCGGCCTGATGGTACAGGGCGCGGACGGACTGCCAGTCCGCGCTCTTGACCAGGCAGGCGAAGCGACGTCTGCCGCGCAGCACGGACAGGGGCGCGGGGATGGGGCCCAGCAGGCGCAGGCCCAGCTCGCGGGCCTTCTGCTGCAGGATACCGGCCAGTTCGCCCAGCGCCGCCGCCCCCCGGGCATCCTCCACCGGGAAGGAGATGCGCAGCAGGGCCAGACGGACGAAGGGCGGGTAGGCATACTTGCGCCGCCGCTCCAGTTCCGCGGCATAAAAACCCTCGTAATCTGCCGTGCGGACGTATTCCCAGCAGTAATGCCCGGTATTGCGGGTCTGTATCAGCACCCGCCCCGGCTTGTCCCCACGCCCCGCCCTGCCCGCGGACTGGACCAGCAGCTGGAAGGAGCGCTCCGCGGCCCGGTAGTCCGGCAGGTTGAGGCCCAGGTCCCCGTCCGCCACGATGACCAGGGTCACGTCCGGGAAATGATGGCCCTTGGAAAGCATCTGCGTCCCTACCAGGACGGGCGACTCGTGCCGGGCAAAGGCTGCCAGTATCTCCTCCATGCGCCCGGGCCGCCGGGTACTGTCCCGGTCAAGGCGCAGCACCGGCTGCCCGGCCAGGGTGGACAGGTATTCCTCCAGACGCTCGGTGCCTTCGCCCATGGGCAAAAAGTTCATGCTGCGGCAGTGCGGACAGGGGCTGGGAAAGGACACGGCATAGCCACAGTAGTGGCAGACCAGACGGCCACGCCCCTTGTGATAGGTCAGGGCGATGTGGCAGTGCGGGCAGCTGACGGTCTCCTTGCAGTCCAGGCAGTACAGCAGGGGCGCATAGCCCCGGCGGTTGAGCAGGACCACGGCCTGTTCGCCGCGCCGCAGCACCTCGCGCAGGGCATCTTCGCTGCGCGGCGCCAGCAGCCCCTCCCCCGTCAGGCCGCCGGTATCCACCAGTTCCACGGGCGGCAGGGGACGGCCCCCCACCCGTTCCGGCAGCCGCAGCAGCCCCACATGGCCCTGGCTTGCGGCGTAAAAGGTCTTGATGTCCGGCGTGGCCGAACCAAGGACCAGCAGGCCGTGCCGCCGCGCGATGCGGGACCAGGCCAGCTCCTTGGCCTGATACGGCAGGGACTCGTCCTGCTTGAAGGAACTGTCGTGTTCCTCGTCCAGGATGACGCAGCCCAGACGCGGCACGGGCAGGAAGAGCGCCGAGCGGGTGCCCACCACCAGACAGGCGTCCTGCCGGGCCGCCAGACGGCGGAAGGTCTCCTCACGCCGGGCGGGCGTCTGGTAACCGTGATGGAAAAACAGGGGGACATGGGGCAGGACGCAGGATGCGTCCCGGCGCAGCTTGCAGGCCAGGGCCACCTCGGGCGCCAGCAAAAGGACGCTTTGCCCCCGGGCCAGACAATGGCGCACCAGCTCCAGATAGACTGCCGTCTTGCCACTGCCGGTCACGCCGAACAGGAGGGACGATCCGGCCCGGCCCGCGTCCAGGGCCGTGCAGAGCTCCTCCAGGACCCGCTGCTGGTCCCCGCTGAGCGCGAAAGGCCGTGGCGAGGGCGGCAGCAGGCTGTCGTCCGGCTCCCCGGCGTCGGCATGGCGCAGGGCCACATGACCGGCCCGGATCAGGGAGCGCAGGGCCGCGGCACAGCCTTCGCCCAGGGCGCGCGTCAGCTCGCGTCGGCTGACCTGCCCCCTGTCATGGAGGTGGTCCAGGATGGCGCGCTGGCGCACGGCCTGCGGCCGTACCGGCCAGGGCGGGTCCACCCGCAGCAGACACATTTCTTCCCCGGCAGCGTCCCGGCCCGGAGGGAGCAGACGGGCCTCGCCCCGCCAAAGGGCCAGGGCCAGGGCCTGCCGCGATCCGGCTTCCAGCGCCCCGGTCTGCTTCACGCTGCAGGAAAGATCCCGGTCCGCGGCCAGCCAGCGGATGCGCAGATCCACCTGCCGCAGGCCCTGGGGCAGCACATGCCCCAGCACGCAGCCGGGTTCGAGCCCCTGACGCACGGCCAGGTCCTGCGCCAGGGCGCGGATCTCTTCCGAAAGCAGGGGCGTGGTCTCCAGCGGCCAGAAGACCTCCTTGCAGGCCACGCCTTCCGGCAGGTCGCTCTGCTCCAGACAGCGCAGCACGACACCTGCCCGCAGGGCCCCGCGCCCCAGCGGGACGGCCACGCGCAGGCCCTCCTGCCAGAGCTCCCGGGGGAAGATGTCCGGCAGGGCGTAGGTCAGCGTGCTGTAGGGGGAAGAAAGCAGGGCGATACGGGCGAACATGGGACCTCGAGAGCGCGACAAGGAAAAGCCCCTACGGAAATTCCGTAAGGGCCGCTTGCGTTCGCTGGAGCTGGTGAAGGGACTTGAACCCATAACCTGCAGATTACAAATCAGCTGCTCTACCGATTGAGCCACACCAGCATCTCTCCTCTTTTAGATGAATCATGGACGCTTGGCAAGGACTTTGCGGCAGGGACGGGAGAGGCAGGGCTGCGGACGCAGGAGAAGGCGGGGCGCCCTGCACGGGACAGGGCCTCGCCGTCCCGCAGCCACCGCGCGGGCATCACGCCACCGGCCTTCCGGGCGGACCGCCGCCCCATCCGCCAGGACGCCACCGGCGCTTTGGCAGGACATGGCCCGCGGCCCTCCTGCCCGGCCGGGGCCATCGTCTCGTCCGGGCCGGTCTTCCGCAGGCCGCGGCCTGCCGCCCGTGCGCCCGGACTGATGCGCCCGGACTGATGCGCCCGGACTGATGCGGCCAGACAGATGCGGTCGGGCAGATGCGCCCGGACCGATGCCCCGGGCAGGAGCGCCCGGACGACGATCCCGCCGCTCCCGCTGCGGGTGTATTTCCGGCATGCGGCATGAGGGACACAGCTTGGAGGACGCAGCCTGCCGCGCTCCGGTGCGGTCCGGGGCCGCGCTCATGGCTGCCACGGCAGGCTGTTTTTGCAAGTGCGCGGCTTTTGCTTGCATCGGCGGCGGCTTTCTGTTTTTCTGGATGCATCCCGCCGGCAAAGCGGTCATCTTCCGCTTCCCAGGATGGTTTTACCTGCCCGTTCCCGGGCCCGAGGACGCCATGAAGACTGTATCGTCATCCCCTTCCGCTAAAAGACTGCGTCGCAGACGTCGCGCTTTCCTGGCCGGTCTGGCCGCCACAGGCCTGATCTACGCCACCCCCGCCCTGCTGTGTGTCAATGAGGCCGAAGCCCATTCCCGGCCGTCGCACCGGCGGCACGGCCACGGCTCCTACCGCAGCCGCCCCAGTCGCCGCAGCCGGCCGTCACGGCGCAGCCGCCCTTCACGCCCGTCGCGGCCTTCCCGCTATTCCCGCTATTCCCGTTCGTACAACGGCTATGACGGACGCCATGACGGCTACGACGGACGCTATGACGGACGCCCCGGCGACTGGGGGCGCGAGGCGGGCGACCGCCTGCGCGACACCGTCCAGGAATCGCTGGGCGGCTTCCGTCCCTGATCTTCGGCGCTCTTTGACGCGGCCTCTCTCCGCCGTGTCCTGCTCTCCGCCGCCGGGGCGCTGCCGGCAAGGATCCGCGATGCACGCCCTCCCTGTGCCGCGGCCCCGTCCGGGAGGCCCTGCGACGGCCCTAGGTCCGGCCACGTCTACGGCAGCCGGGGAGACGGCCCCCGCCTGCCGTAGCGACGGCTGTGGCGACGGTCCCGCCACCGCTTTGCCGAAGGCCCGGCGTGCGGGGGGCCGCTGCGAGGCAAGAGCATGAGCTGCGAGGATATCTTTTTCGCCGGGGTCCCCGGGCCGCTGCGCCTGCAGGGATGCGCGGCCCTGCTGCCCGCGCTGGAGGACTTCTTCCGGCTCTGGCCCCATGCCCGCCGGCCGGGACAGCTCCCTGCCGCCGGCCAGCTGCCCTTCCCCCCGCCCTCTGCGGCCATGCCCCCGCAGCCTCCTGCCGATACGCCTCCCCTGCTGCGGGTGGTCGCCCGGGACGGGGAGTTCCGTCTGCATTCCCCCTGGCTGCCCGGCCCCCGGCGGGAACCCGGCCCAGCCTGCCTGCTCTGCAGTCTGGCCATCGAACTGGTCACGTCCTGCTGCCACGCCTGCCCGGAGCTGCTCTCCCTGCATGCCGCCGCGGTACGGCTGCACGGTCGCGGCCTGCTCTTCTGCGGTGACAACCGCGCGGGCAAGAGCACCCTCGTCGCCCGGCTCATGGCCGACGGGGCCCGCAGTTTCGGGGATGACATGCTGGGCCTGTACCGGGGGCGCCTCCTTTCCTTCGGCGTGGCTCCGCGCCTGCGCCTGCCCCTGCCCGCCTCGCCCTGCCTGCGGCGCTTCGCGGAGCGGCACGCCGCCGTGGCGGACCGCCATTACGGCTATCTGGCGGCCTGCGCGGACATGGTGGCCCCCTGGGGCGAGGCCGGCCGCGCCCATGCCGTCATCCTGCTGGAGCGTGTCCCCGGCAGTACGGCCTCCCTGCGGCCCGCAACGGCTGCCGCCGGCATGGAAGGCATCCTGGCCCGCTTCCTGATCCGCGACGGCGATGCTCCCGCCATCCTCCGGCTGGTGAAGCATTGGCTGGAACATCTGCCCTGCCGCATCCTCCGTTATGATGATCTGGACAGCGCCACGGCCCTGCTGCACGACTGGGCCGCCGCCCTGCCGCCGGCCGGGGAGCCGGCGGAGACATCCGCCGCCTGCACGCCCGTGACGGCCCCTGTCGCCAGCCCTGCGCCGGGGCCCAGCGCTGTTCAGGTCGCTGTTCACGCCTCTGCCACCGTCCCTGCTCCGCTCGCCGTCCCTGCTGCTGATCCGGCCGCTGTCCAGACGGCTGCCTCCGCCGCCGTCCCTGCCGTGGCCCCGGTCGCTGCGCCTGTCCCTGCTCCTGCCATCCCTGGGCCTGATCCCTGCCCCGTCCCCCCAGCACGCAGCGCAGCAGCACGCACTGCCGCCCGGCCCTTGCGAGCGTGCAGGCCCCGCCGCATGGTTGCCGGGACAGACGACGCGCTGCGCCTCTGGCGGCAGGCCCCGGGCCTGGACGTGGAATCCGCCGGGGGCTGCCTTTTCCTCAGCGACAGCCAGGGCAGGCGCATCTTCCGCCTGGACGGCACCGCCGCCGTCATCTGGCAACTGCTGGCCGAGCCGCTCTCGCGCCGGGAGGCCTGTGCCCTGCTGGCCGAGACATTCCCGGACATCCCCGAGGTACGCATCCGCAGGGATCTGGAACGACTCTTTGCGGACCTGGCCGCTGCCCGCCTGATCGAAAATCCGCCGTGCATCCTTTGAACTTATTGTTTTTATTATATATTTTATCGACCTGTGAAAAAAATCAAAAAAACGCAAAAAAGTGCTTGCCAAAGGGACGGCTTTTCCGTAAACACAACCTTGCTGCTGACGAATGCCTCACGAAAGCGCAAGCCGGACGGGGCAGCAGGGCACCGGAAGATACGCCGGACAAGCCCACGCCAGACTGAAAATCTTGCAAGCCCACATCGCTTGCAACTCAGAGTGGAGGGGTTCCCGAGTGGCCAAAGGGAACAGACTGTAAATCTGTCGTCGTAAGACTTCGGTGGTTCAAATCCACCCCCCTCCACCACTTCTGCAAAGAAGTGCGGCACATGCTAACAACTGCCTTGGCTGTAGGAGACAGGTTGACTGTCGGGAACTACGGTGCAGTACCGGGCATGCCGATGCCCGGGGGTCAGCAAGGCTGGCCTGCAACAACGCGCCTCGAAAGTGCGGGAATAGCTCAACGGCTAGAGCATCAGCCTTCCAAGCTGAGGGTTGCGGGTTCGAATCCCGTTTCCCGCTCCATTCCTGCATTTTTCCCCTCTCGTCATCCTTTTCCTGTCAAAGCACGTTCCCTGGGCAAAAACACAGGGACTTATGCGGGCAGTGGCAAGAAACCGGGAGCAGGCGTTCGAAACCGTGCTCAAGGTTGAAAGTACAGTAACCGCAACAAATTTTATCCTCAGGGAGACGTACAATGGGCAAGGAAAAATACGAACGCAAAAAGCCCCATGTCAACATCGGTACCATCGGCCACATCGACCATGGTAAGACCACTCTGACCGCCGCCATCACCAAGATCGCCGGTCTGAAGGGCGAAGGCAGCTTCGTTTCTTACGACGAGATCGACAAGGCTCCCGAAGAAAAGGAACGCGGCATCACCATCGCCACCGCCCATGTGGAATATGAAACCGAAAAGCGTCACTACGCTCATGTGGACTGCCCCGGCCACGCCGACTACATCAAGAACATGATCACCGGCGCCGCCCAGATGGACGGCGGTATCCTGGTGGTGGCCGCCACCGACGGTCCCATGCCCCAGACCCGTGAGCACATCCTGCTCGCCCGTCAGGTCGGCGTGCCCCAGCTGGTCGTCTTCCTGAACAAGTGCGACCTGGTGGACGACGAAGAACTGCTGGAACTGGTGGAACTGGAAGTGCGCGAACTGCTGTCTTCCTACGACTTCCCCGGCGACGACGTGCCCGTCATCCGCGGTTCCGCCCTGAAGGCCCTGGAATGCGACAGCCCCGACGCTCCTGAAGCCAAGTGCATCATCGACCTGCTGCAGGCCTGCGACGACTTCATCCCCGATCCCGAACGCGACATCGACAAGCCCTTCCTGATGCCCATCGAAGACGTGTTCTCCATCTCCGGCCGCGGTACCGTGGTCACCGGTCGTGTGGAACGCGGCGTGATCAAGGTCGGCGACGTGGTGGAAATCGTGGGTATCAAGCCCACCGCCCAGACCACCTGCACCGGCGTGGAAATGTTCCGCAAGCTGCTGGACCAGGGCGAAGCCGGCGACAACATCGGCGTGCTGCTGCGCGGCACCAAGCGTGACGAAGTGGAACGCGGCCAGGTGCTCGCTGCTCCCAAGTCCATCACGCCCCACAAGAAGTTCAAGGCTGAAGTGTACGTCCTGTCCAAGGAAGAAGGTGGCCGTCACACCCCGTTCTTCTCCGGCTATCGTCCTCAGTTCTACTTCCGCACCACTGACATCACCGGCGTGATCAACCTGCCCGAAGGCGTGGAAATGGTCATGCCCGGCGATAACAGCCAGTTCCTGGTGGAACTGATCGCCCCCATCGCCATGGAAGCCGGTCTGCGCTTCGCCATCCGTGAAGGCGGCCGTACCGTGGGCTCCGGCGTGGTGACCGAAATCATCGAGTAGTACCATGAGAGTGAACATCATCCTTGCCTGCACTGAGTGCAAGCGTCGCAACTACAGCACCCGGAAGAACAAGAAGAACACCACCGGGCGTCTGGAAATGAAAAAATATTGTCCCTGGGACAAGAAGCACACGCTTCACAGAGAAACCAGGTAACAATACTTCCGCCGGGGGGAGCACCCCTCCCCCCGGACGGTACGCAGGGCAGTAGCTCTAACGGCTAGAGCGGCGGTCTCCAAAACCGCAAGTTGGGGGTTCGAATCCCTCCTGCCCTGCCATTTTTTATCTTGTGGGAAGCACCATGGCAAAGAAATCCGCGCAAGCCGACTCCAAGACCGAACAGACCCCCAACCCCATTTCCCGCCTGGGACGCTACATCGAAGATTCTCGCGGCGAACTGCGTAAGGTTACGTGGCCCACGCTCAAGGAAACGCGCAAAGCGACGTTCGCGGTTCTGGGCTTTGTTGCCGTCATGGCGATCGTGCTTGGCCTCGTGGATCTGGGGCTTTCGGCCATCATCAAGTCCATCCTCTCCTGAAGGCTCATATGAACACTCCCGTTATCGACGAGAACTCCGAACTGGGAAAGAAGTCTCGCTGGTACATCGTGCACACCTACTCTGGTTTCGAGCAGCGCGTGCAGAAGACCATCAAGGCGATGATGGACTCCGGCGAGGACAACGGCCTTATCCAGGAAGTGGTCGTGCCGACCGAAAAGGTGATCGAACCTTCCAAGAATGGTTCGCAGCCTCGTACCAGCACCCGCAAATTCTACCCCGGCTATGTGATGATCCGCATGATCATGACGGATCTTTCCTGCCATCTGGTGCAGTCCATCCCCAAGGTCACCGGTTTTGTGGGGGGGAAGAACCGCCCCACGCCCATGAGCGAAAGCGACGCCACGCGCATCCTCTCGCTGATGGAAAGTCGCCAGGAAACCCCCCGGCCCAAGTTCAACTTTGAACGCGGCGACGACGTACGGGTTATCGAGGGTCCCTTCGAGGGTTTCAATGGCGTCGTGGACGATGTCAACTACGAAAAGGGCAAGCTGCGCGTGTCCGTTTCCATCTTCGGCAGACAGACCCCGGTGGAACTGGATTTCGTGCAGGTTTCCAAGGGCTAGCATCGGAGCAGCGCCGCAGGGCGCTGTTCCAGTCATAAGGATAGAACATCATGGCCAAAAAAGAAGTTGCCAAAATCAAACTGCAGATCCCGGCCGGCGCCGCCAACCCCTCCCCGCCGGTGGGCCCCGCCCTGGGTCAGCATGGCCTGAACATCATGGGCTTCTGCAAGGAATTCAATGCCCGTACCCAGGACCAGAAGGGCATGATCATCCCCGTGGTCATCACGGTCTACGCTGACCGCTCCTTCACCTTCGTCACCAAGACCCCCCCGGCCGCGGTGCTGATCATGAAGGCCGCCAAGATCGAAAAGGGCTCCGGCGAACCCAACCGCAACAAGGTGGGCAGCCTGACCATGGCCCAGGTGGAAGAGATCGCCAAGCTGAAGCTGCCCGACCTCAACGCCGCCACCCTGGAATCCGCGGTGAAGTCCATCGCCGGCACCGCCCGCAGCATGGGCATCGAAATCAAGTAGGGACCGGTTTACCGGATGACGGCAGCCTGGCTGCCCCTCGTTGATCAATTGTACTGCCAGGCACGGCGCAAGTCCGTGTGTGGCAGGAGATAAAACGAAAGGATACAAACATGCCCAAGCATGGCAAAAATTTTCGCAAAGCTCTCGAAGGCGTGAACCTGCAGGAACGCCTGAGCGTTGAAGACGCTGTGAGCAAATCCCTGGGCGCCTCTTTCGCCAAGTTCGACGAAACCGTCGACGTGGCCATCCGCCTGGGTGTTGACCCCAAGTACTCCGACCAGATGGTGCGCGGCGCCGTGACCCTGCCTCACGGCCTGGGCAAGACCGTCCGCGTGGCCGTGTTCTGCAAGGGTGAAAAGCAGGCCGAAGCCACCGCCGCCGGCGCCGACTTCGTGGGCGCTGAAGACCTGGTGGCCAAGATCAAGGAAGGCTGGCTGGACTTCGACGCCGCCGTGGCCACCCCTGACGTCATGGCCCTGGTGGGCCAGATCGGCCGTCTGCTCGGCCCCCGCGGCCTGATGCCCAACGCCAAGACCGGTTCCGTGACCTTCGACGTGACCAAGGCCGTCAACGAACTGAAGGCCGGTCGCGTGGACTTCAAGGTCGACAAGGCTGGTGTTCTGCACGCTCCTCTGGGCAAGGTTTCCTTCGGTCCCGAAAAGATCCTGGGTAACCTCAAGGCCCTGCTGGAAACCGTGAATCGTCTGAAGCCCTCCGGCGCCAAGGGCACCTACATGCTCTCCATGGCTGTGTCCACCACCATGGGCCCCGGCTTCAAGATCGACATGTCCCAGGTGAAAAAATTCCTGGAAGGCTAAGCCTGATTTTTAGTTGACATCGTGCGGGGATTGCAGTAATAGCAATCCCCGCATTTATATTTACTGGCTAAGGCAAGGGAATTCGAGTCGAAGACGGCAGGCGGACCGCAGGGCCCTTAATCATCCTGTCCAGACTTATCTTTGGCTCGGCATTCCACCCGGCAACCCCGAACGTGAGAGGTATCACGTGACCAGGTCTGAAAAAGCAGCCGTCATCGAAGCGATCAAAGCCAATGCTGAGCGCGCTTCCTTTGCGGTGCTGACCGAGTTCAAGGGCATGACGGTGGAAGAGCTGACGAACCTCCGTGTGAACCTGCGCAAGGCTGGCGGCGAATTCTACGTCGTCAAGAACACGTTGGCCCGTATCGCTTTTACCGGTGGCACGCATGACGTCGTCAAGGACAAGTTCCATGACAACAGCGCCATTGCCCTTGGTTTCGACGACCCCGTGGCGGTGGCCAAGGCGTTGAGTGATTTCGCCAAGCAGAGCAAGCTGTTCCAGCTGCGCTGCGGCAGCCTGGAAGGCAAGGAAATGTCTGCCGAACAGGTCGAAGCCCTGGCCAAGCTGCCGTCCAAGGAACAGCTCCTTGGCCAGCTGCTCGGCACCATGAACGCCGTGCCCACCAATTTTGTTTCGCTGTTCGCCAACGTTCTTCGCGGCCTGCTCTATGCGCTCAAGGCCATTGAAGAAAAAAAGGGCGAGGCCGCTTAGGGCCCTCGCAGCAGAAAAAAGCAATCAACCAAATTTCAGCCAAAGAGCTAGGAGTTTACCATGTCCGTGACCAAAGAACAGGTTGTTGAGTTCATCTCCAACATGACCGTCCTCGAACTGTCCGAATTCATCAAGGAACTGGAAGAAAAGTTCGGCGTGTCCGCCGCCGCCCCCGCCGCTGCCATGGTGATGGCCGCCCCCGCTGACGGTGGCGCCGCTGCCGCTGCCGAAGAAAAGACCGAATTCGACGTCATCCTGAAGGAAGCCGGCGCCAACAAGATCGGCGTCATCAAGGTCGTGCGCGCCCTGACCAGCCTGGGCCTGAAGGAAGCCAAGGAAAAGGTCGACGGCTGCCCCTCCACCCTGAAGGAAGGCGTGAGCAAGGAAGAAGCCGAAGAAGCCAAGAAGCAGCTGACCGA
Source organism: uncultured Desulfovibrio sp. (assembly GCF_949282365.1). Lineage (GTDB taxonomy): Bacteria > Desulfobacterota > Desulfovibrionia > Desulfovibrionales > Desulfovibrionaceae > Desulfovibrio. The sequence continues at coordinate 78,086 of NZ_CASDOY010000002.1, read as the reverse complement.
AGCCGGCGCTGTCGTCGAAGTGAAGTAAGTTCGGTTTTTCCGATCGTTGTGAAGGCGGGGTGCGAACCCCGCCTTTTTTTGTTGCCCTTTCTCCGCCGCCCGGATCCCTGCCGGCGGAAGCGGGGCTGCCCTGCCTGTGCGCCCTTGCCAGTCCCGGAGCAAGAATGATGCCGTGCAGCGCGGGACGCCTTCCCGGCCTTTCCCCGTCGCCCGACGGCGCGGCCTCCCGCTCCATGACGTCCGTCGTCTCCGCCCTCGGCGCCGTCCCTGCGGGCTGAGGACAGCCGGACGCCCCGTTGACTTTCCTTTCCGCGTGCCGTTGCCGGGAAAAGTCGTGCCCGGCAACAAGGGGCCCTTCCCTGCCTGCCCTTCGTCCGGGATCGTCTCCTGCTCCCAGCGGCGGCCGTCGTCTCCGCCGCCTGGCGGCCCCGGTGCTGTCAGGCCCGTCCCTGTCGGCGACGGCAGCGGGGCCGGCCATCAGCGCTTCTTTCCCCCGCCGGCCGCACGGCACGATCTCCTTGCCCCCGCATCGGGCCGTTCGCCGCGTCCTCAGGCGCTTTTGCCCTGGCCCGTTTTTTCCATTGACGTGCGGCCGTTTTCCATACACAAAAGAAGGGGATCTTTTTTTCGCCCTGCCCCGGCGGCCCGGTCATGGCGGATACCGCCCGCGCCGTCTTCCGGCCCCCTGTCCGCTGGCCGCGTCCGTTCCTGCGGACGCTCCGGCTGCGGAAAAAGTTGTTGCAAAAACCATGCGTTTGCGGTATCTCTCTTCGTTCCAAAACTGTTGTGGGAGAAGTATCTGGTTTTTCTGGTAAACAGCACCCGACGCGCCTAGCCTTTTTTCAGAGACAAGCGGCCTTGCCCCTGCCGGATGGCGGGGGAGTGTCGTTTGTCCTTTTTGCGCGTCGTGAAAACCGGATCCCACTGAGAGATATAGATCGTACGCTTCGGATCGCGGCATGACTGGCGTTTTGGCAGTCTGTCCACAGAGGTCTGCTGGGCAGGATGCCGACCGGACATCCCGGTGCAGCGCCGGCAGCCGAAGCGCAACCGCTACCTACCTTGAGGTATCGCATGGGCCAGCTTACCAAACAGTTCGGCAAAATCAACGTTACTCTCCCCATTCCGCACCTCCTCAATCTTCAGATCGACTCCTACAGCAAGTTCCTGCAGGAAGGCGTGGCCGAAGCCGATCGCAACAAGGAGGAAGGGCTGGAAGGCGTGTTCCACACCGTCTTCCCCATCGAGGATTTCAACAAGACCGCCAGTCTGGAATTCGTCAGCTACGAAATCCGCGAACCCAAGTACGACCAGGCCGAATGCATCTCCAAGGGCCTGACCTACGAAGCCCCGGTGCACATCAAGGTGCGCCTGGTGGTCTATGACACCGATGAAGCCACGGGCAACCGCACCATCCGCGACATCAAGGAACAGGGCATCTACTTCGGCACCCTGCCCCTGATGACCGAGAAGGGCACCTTCATCATCAACGGTACCGAGCGCGTCATCGTCAACCAGCTGCAGCGTTCTCCCGGCATCATCTTTGAACACGACGGCGGCAAGACCCACACCAGCCGCAAGGTGCTCTATTCCTGCCGAGTCATCCCCATGCGTGGCTCCTGGCTGGATTTCGACTTCGACCACAAGGACATCCTTTACGTCCGCATCGACCGTCGCCGCAAGATGCCCGCCACCATCCTGTTCAAGGCCATGGGCATGAGCAAGATGGACATCCTGGAGTATTTCTACACCCGCGAGCACTATCTGCTGAAGCCCCAGAACACCCTGATGTGGGAAGTGGAAAAGTCCCTGTACCGCAAGGACAACGCCTATTCCGACATCATGACCGCTGACGGGCATGTGCTCATCAAGGCCGGCAAGCCCATCACCAAGCGCGGCTGGCGCCAGATCTGCGAAGCCGGCATCCCGGCCATCGAAGTGCGTCCCGACACCCTGGACGGCATGTTCCTGGCCGAGGACGTGGTGGCCCCGGGCAGCGGCGAAGTGCTGGCCGAAGCCGCCGACGAGATCACCCCCGGCCTGCTGGAGCGCATGCGCGAGGCCGGCATCGAGCGCATCGCCGTGCTGCACACCAAGGGCACCGACACCTCCTCCTCCATCCGCGACACCCTGATGCAGGACCGCATCCCCGATCAGGAAAAGGCGCAGGAGGAGATCTACCGTCGTCTGCGTCCTTCCAGCCCGCCCACCGCCGAGATCGCCGCCAGCTTCTTCGACAACCTGTTCCGCAGCCCGGACTACTACGACCTGTCGCCGGTGGGCCGCTACAAGCTCAACCAGCGCCTGGGCCTGCCCGACAGCGAAGACTCCCGCACCCTGACCGACAACGACATCCTCACCGCCATCAAGGTGCTGGTGCAGTTGAAGGACAGCCACGGCCCGGCCGACGATATCGACCATCTGGGCAACCGCCGCGTGCGCCTGGTGGGCGAACTAGTGGAGAACCAGTACCGCATCGGTCTGGTGCGCATGGAACGCGCCATCAAGGAGCGCATGAGCATCCAGGAGATCTCCACGCTCATGCCCCACGACCTGATCAATCCCAAGCCCGTGGCCGCGGTGCTCAAGGAATTCTTCGGCACGTCCCAGCTCTCGCAGTTCATGGACCAGACCAACTCCCTGTCCGAAGTGACCCACAAGCGCCGCCTGTCGGCCCTGGGCCCCGGCGGTCTGACCCGTGAGCGCGCCGGCTTCGAAGTGCGCGACGTGCACACCTCCCACTACGGCCGCATCTGCCCCATCGAAACGCCCGAAGGTCCCAACATCGGCCTGATCGTGTCCCTGACCACCTTCGCCAAGGTCAACGACTTCGGCTTCATCGAGACCCCCTACCGCGTGGTGCGCAACGGCCGCATGACCGACGAGATCGTGCATCTGGACGCCTCCCGCGAAGGCGACCAGGTGGTGGCCCAGGCCAACGCCCGCGTGGACGCCGAGGGCAACTTCCTGGACGAGTTCGTGACCGTGCGCGTCAAGGGCGAAGTGGAGATGCGTTCCCGTGACGAAGTGACCCTGATGGACATCTCGCCCAGCCAGATGGTCTCCATCTCGGCCGCGCTCATCCCCTTCCTGGAACACGACGACGCCAACCGCGCCCTCATGGGTTCCAACATGCAGCGTCAGGCCGTGCCCCTGCTGCGCAGCGAAAAGCCCCTGGTGGGCACCGGCATGGAGATCGATGTGGCCCGCGACTCCGGCGCCTGCATCGTGGCCCAGGCCGACGGCAAGGTGGAATATGCCGACGCCGACCGCATCGTGGTCTCCTACGAAGGCGACCTGTACAAGAAACAGGGCGGCGTGCGCGCCTATGACCTGCTGAAGTTCCACAAGTCCAACCAGAACTCCTGCTTCGGCCAGAAGCCCACCTGCTATCCCGGCCAGGTCTTCAAAAAAGGCGAGATCCTGGCCGACGGCCCCGGCATCGACGAAGGCCAGCTGGCCCTGGGCAAGAACCTGGTGGTGGCCTTCATGCCCTGGTGCGGTTACAACTACGAAGACTCCATCCTCATTTCCGAACGGACGGTGAAAGAGGACATCTTCACCTCCATCCACATCGAAGAATTCGAAGTGGTGGCCCGCGACACCAAGCTCGGACCCGAAGAGATCACCCGCGACATCCCCAACGTCAGCGAGGACATGCTGCGCAACCTGGACGACAGCGGCATCATCCGCATCGGCGCGGCCGTGAAGCCCGACGACATCCTGGTGGGCAAGATCACCCCCAAAGGCGAGACCCAGCTCACCCCGGAAGAGAAGCTGCTGCGCGCCATCTTCGGCGAGAAGGCCCGCGACGTGAAGAACACCTCCCTCAAGGTGCCCCCGGGAGTGGAAGGCACGGTCATCGACGTCAAGGTCTTCAACCGCCGTTCCGGTGAAAAGGACGACCGCACCCTGGCCATCGAGGCCCATGACATCGCCGTGCTGGACCAGAAGGAAGCCGACCACATGCGCTCCCTGGGCAACCGTCTGCGCCAGGTGCTGGCCCCCCATGTGCTGGGCAAGCTGACCGCCGTCAGCGTCCCGGGCAAGAAAAAGGGCGAAGTGCTGGTGGAAGCCGGCGTGGCCCTGAGCCGCGAACAGCTGGACGAACTGCCGGTCAAGAAGCTGCAGGGCCTGTTCCAGAGCAAGGAAGTCAACGACATCGTCGAGGAACATCTGGCCGATTACGACCATCAGGTGGACTACCTGCACGCCATCTATGACTCCAAGCGCGAGAAGGTCACCGAAGGTGACGACCTGCCTCCCGGCGTCATCAAGATGGTCAAGGTGCACATCGCCATCAAGCGCAAGCTCTCGGTGGGCGACAAGATGGCCGGCCGTCACGGGAACAAGGGCGTGGTCTCCTGCATCCTGCCCGAAGAAGACATGCCCTTCTTCGCCGACGGCCGTCCCGTGGACATCGTACTCAACCCCCTGGGCGTGCCTTCGCGCATGAACATCGGCCAGATCATGGAGACCCATCTGGGCTGGGGTGCCAAGGAGCTGGGCCGCCAGCTGGCCGAGCTGCTGGACTCCGGCGCGGCCCTGCAGGTGGTGCGCGACGAGGTCAAGGACGTCTTCGCCTCCCAGTCCATCAGCGACCTGGTGGACGGCATGGACGACGAGGAGTTCATCGCCTCGGTCAAGAAGCTGCGCAACGGCATCGTGACCAAGACCCCGGTCTTCGACGGCGCCACCGAAGAAGAGATCTGGGGCTGGATGGAAAAGGCCGGCAAGGACAGCGACGGCAAGACCGTGCTCTATGACGGCCGCACCGGCGTGCCCTTCAAGAACCGCGTGACCACCGGCGTCATGTACATGCTCAAGCTGCACCACCTGGTCGACGAAAAGATCCACGCCCGCTCCACCGGCCCCTACAGCCTGGTGACCCAGCAGCCGCTGGGCGGCAAGGCGCAGTTCGGTGGCCAGCGTCTGGGTGAAATGGAAGTCTGGGCTCTGGAAGCCTACGGCGCCGCCTATCTCCTGCAGGAATTCCTCACCGTCAAGTCCGACGACGTGACCGGTCGTGTGAAGATGTACGAGAAGATCGTCAAGGGCGACAACTTCCTGGAAGCCGGTCTGCCCGAGTCCTTCAACGTCCTGGTCAAGGAACTCATGAGCCTGGGCCTCGACGTGACCCTGCATCAGGAAGACGGCAAGAAAAAGCCCAGGCGCATCGGCTTCATGCGCGACCAGGAACCCGAGGAATAGTTTGCCCGCGCCGGGCGTCGCCTGCTGTGCGATGCCCGGCGGCACTCCCCGGGACGGAGCGTCACCCGTACGCCACAATGACTGTAACGAGCTTTTGACAAGCAAGGTAGATATATGAGCCTGGACGATCTCTTCACTGCACGCGGCACGTCGGCCAACGTGACCAACATCCGCAACCTGAAAGCCATCCAGATTTCCATCGCCTCGCCCGAAGCCATCCGCGAATGGTCCTACGGCGAGGTCAAGAAACCGGAAACCATCAACTACCGTACCTTCAAGCCGGAGCGCGACGGCCTGTTCTGCGCCAAAATCTTCGGCCCCGTGAAGGACTACGAATGCAACTGCGGCAAGTACAAGCGCATGAAGCACCGCGGCATCGTCTGCGAAAAGTGCGGCGTTGAAGTCATTGCCTCCAAGGTGCGCCGCGAACGCATGGGCCACATCGAGCTGGCCGCGCCCGTGGCCCACATCTGGTTCCTCAAGACCCTGCCTTCCAAGATCGGCACCCTGCTGGACATGACCATGGCCGATCTGGAAAAGGTGCTCTACTTCGATTCCTACATCGTGCTCGATCCCGGCCAGACCAATTTGCAGCGCCGCCAGGTCATCTCCGAAGACCAGTACCTGCAGATCCTGGACCACTACGGCAGCGAAGACGCCCTCACCGTGGGCATGGGCGCCGAGGCCGTGCGCTCCCTGCTGGAAGAGCTGGATCTGGAGAAGCTGCGCACCGAACTGCGCGAGGAAAGCGAGACCACCAAGAGCCAGACCAAGAAGAAAAAGCTCACCAAGCGCCTGAAGATCGTCGAGGCCTTCCTGGAGTCCAACAACAAGCCCGAATGGATGATCCTGGAAGTCATCCCCGTCATCCCGCCGGAGCTGCGTCCCCTGGTGCCCCTGGACGGCGGCCGCTTCGCCACCTCGGACCTCAACGACCTCTACCGCCGCGTCATCAACCGCAACAACCGTCTGAAGCGCCTCATCGAACTGGGCGCTCCCGACATCATCATCCGCAACGAAAAGCGCATGCTGCAGGAAGCCGTGGACGCCCTGTTCGACAACGGCCGCCGCGGTCGCGCCATCGCCGGCACCAACGGTCGTCCGCTCAAGTCCCTGTCCGACATGATCAAGGGCAAGCAGGGCCGCTTCCGCCAGAACCTGCTGGGCAAGCGCGTGGACTACTCCGGCCGTTCGGTCATCACCGTGGGCCCCTACCTCAAGCTGCACCAGTGCGGCCTGCCCAAGAAGATGGCCCTGGAGCTGTTCAAGCCCTTCATCTACTCGGAGCTGGAAAAGCGCGGCTACGCCTCCACCATCAAGAGCGCCAAGAAGATGGTGGAACGCGAAGAGCTGGTGGTCTGGGACATCCTTTCGGAAGTGGTGCGCGAATACCCCATCATGCTCAACCGCGCCCCCACCCTGCACCGTCTGGGCATCCAGGCCTTCGAGCCCCTGCTGGTGGAAGGCAAGGCCATCCGTCTGCATCCCCTGGTCTGCTCGGCCTACAACGCGGACTTCGACGGCGACCAGATGGCCGTGCACATCCCGCTGTCCGTGGAAGCGCAGATCGAATGCCGCGTGCTCATGATGAGCACCAACAACATCCTCTCGCCGGCCAACGGCGGTCCTGTCATCGTGCCGTCCCAGGACATCGTGCTGGGCCTGTACTACATGACCTCCGAGCGCAGCTTCGAGAAGGGCGAGGGCATGACCTTCTGCGGCCCCTGGGAAGTGGAAGCCGCCTATGATGCCGATGCCGTCTCCCTGCACGCCCGCATCGAGGTACGCATGCCCGACGGCAAAAAGTACAAGACCACGCCCGGCCGCGTGCTGGTGAGCAACATCCTGCCCAAGGAAATGTCCTTCGAGCATGTCAACAAGGTCCTGTCCAAGAAGATGATCGCCAAGCTGGTGGAAAACTGCTACCGCCAGTGCGGCATCAAGGCCACGGTCATCCTCTGCGACAACCTGAAGAACATGGGCTATGAGTTCGCCACCCGCGCCGGTGTCAGTATCGGCGTGAAGGACCTCATCATCCCGGCCCGCAAGAAGGACATCCTGGCCGCGTCCCAGGCCGAGGTGGACGACATCGAACACCAGTACCGCGACGGTATCATCACCCGCACCGAAAAGTACAATAAGGTCGTCGATGTCTGGACCAAGGCCACCCAGGATGTCTCCACGGAAATGATCAAGGAGATCTCCTACGATATCCTGAAGGATCCCAAGACCGGCCGCGAGGAGAAGAACCAGAGCTTCAACTCCATCTTCATGATGTCCACCTCCGGCGCCCGAGGCAACCAGGACCAGATGCGCCAGCTGGCCGGCATGCGCGGCCTGATGGCCAAGCCTTCCGGCGAGATCATCGAAACGCCCATCACCTCGTCCTTCCGCGAAGGCCTGTCGGTGCTGCAGTACTTCACCTCCACCCACGGCGCGCGCAAGGGGCTGGCCGACACGGCCCTCAAGACGGCCAACTCCGGTTACCTGACCCGCCGTCTGGTGGACGTGGTGCAGGACGTGATCGTTTCCGAACACGACTGCGGCACGGTGGACGGCATCGAGCTGGCCCACCTGCGTGAAGGCGGCGACATCAAGACGCCAGTCTGGGAACGCGCCATGGGCCGTGTGCTGCTCTACCCCGTGTACGATCCCGAAAACGCGGAAAAGGTGCTGCTGCCCGAGAACACCCTCATCGACGAGGCCGAGGCCGCCGTGCTGCGTGAACACGGCGTCAGCTCCGTCACGGTGCGTTCGCCCCTGACCTGCCAGGCCGAGCGCGGCATCTGCGCCCTGTGCTACGGCCGCGACCTGGCCCGCGGGCATCTGGTCAACACCGGCGAGACCGTGGGCATCATCGCCGCCCAGTCCATCGGTGAACCCGGCACCCAGCTGACCATGCGTACCTTCCACATCGGCGGTACCGCATCCAGCACCATCGAAAAGAACAAGTTCGAGGCCCAGAACACCGGCCGCGTCATCCTCAACCGCGTGCGCGCCGTCACCAACCGCGACGGCGTCCAGCTGGTGCTGGGCAAGAGCGGCCAGCTGACCATCGTGGATCCGCAGGGCCGCGAACGCGAGAAGTACATCCTGCCCAACGGCGCCCGCCTGCATGTGCATGACGGCCAGGAAGTGACCAAGGGCACCGTGCTGGCCGAATGGGACCCCTTCAACGAACCCTTCGTGTCCGAAGAAGAGGGCATCATCCGCTTCACCGACATCGTGGACGGCAAGACCGTGCAGGAAAAGGTGGACGACGTGACGCGTCAGGCCTCCCTGACCATCATGGAATACCGCACCACCAACTACCGGCCCTCCATCTCGGTCTGCGATGAGAACGGCAACGTCAAGCAGCGCCCGCACAGCGCGGCGTCCGCCGTGTACAGCCTGCCCGTGGGCTCCATCATCATGGTCAAGGACGGCGAGGCCATCCAGGCCGGCGACATCATCGCCCGCAAGCCCCGCGAGACCTCCAAGACCAAGGACATCGTGGGTGGTCTTCCCCGCGTGGCCGAGCTCTTTGAAGTGCGCAAGCCCAAGGACATGGCCGTGGTCTCCGAGATCTCCGGCACCGTGTCCTACGCCGGCGAATCCAAGGGCAAGCGCAAGCTGGTGGTGACCCCCGAGATCGGCGACGCCAAGGAATACCTGGTGCCCAAGGGCAAGCACATCACCGTGGCCGACGGCGACTTCGTGGAAGCCGGCGACCCGCTGACCGAAGGCTCGCCCGAACTGCACGACATCCTGCGCACCCGCGGCGAAAAGTACCTGGCCCGCTATCTGGTGGACGAGATCCAGGAAGTCTACCGCTTCCAGGGCGTGGGCATCGACGACAAGCACATCGAAGTCATCGTGCGCCAGATGCTCAAGAAGGTGACCATCCTGGATTCCGGCGGCACCAGCTTCCTGGTGGGCGAACAGGTGGACAAGGCCGAGTTCCGCGCCGAGAACCACAAGGCCATCGCCGAAGGCCGCCAGCCCGCCACCGCCGAACCGCTGGTGCTGGGCATCACCCAGGCCTCGCTGACCACCTCGTCCTTCATCTCGGCGGCTTCCTTCCAGGAAACCACCAAGGTGCTCACCGAGGCGGCCCTCAAGGGCAAGATGGACTACCTGCGCGGCCTCAAGGAAAACGTCATCGTGGGCCGTCTCATCCCGGCCGGTACGGGCTACCGCGAATATGTCCACGGCGACATCACCGTGCCCGACCAGAAGGAACGCCCGGACAAGTTCCTGGAAGACCTGGAAGAGAACCCGGTGCTGGTGGACCTGGGCCAGTAGGCCCGCTCCCCCGCACGCTCTCAGCATGCATCAGGGCGACCGCACACGGCGGTCGCCCTTTTCGTTTGCCAGCGGCCGCAGCGGGCAAGGATCGCCGGAGGCATGCGCGGTATCCTGGCCTTCGTCCCCGCCAGCCTTGCCGCTCGCCCTTCTTCCCTAACGGGGGAGCCCGGCCCTGGCCTCCTCCGCCACGCCCGGACATGCTGCCGGATGCCGGGGCGCGCAGCAGGCGACCGCAGGACACCGCCTGTGCCGCCGTCTTTGCAGGAAACGCCGTCCCCTGTCTGCGGCCGTATGGGCGGCAGGCCCGGAGAGGGCACGGACGCCGGGCTGGCGCATCTTCATCGCAGCCCGGCTCCGGGATCCGCGGACGCAAAAGGGGCCGCGGGATCTCTCCCGCGGCCCCAGAAGGACAAGAGCAGCGCCGGGCGCGCTCCATGGAGGAAGGCGGTGCTAGTCCCGCCCGTAGCTGTCTTCAAAGCGTTCGATATCGTCCTCGCCCAGATAGTCGCCGGTCTGCACCTCCACGATCTCCAGCGGCTGCGTGGAGACATTGCTCAGGCGGTGCATGGTCTTCTGCGGGATATAGACGGATTCGTCCACATGCAGGTGCATCTCTTCGTCCCCCACGCGCACCAGGCCTTCCCCGGCGATGACCACCCAGTGTTCGGCCCGGTGCTGGTGCCGCTGCAGCGAGAGGGCCGCGCCGGGATCGATCTGGATGCGCTTGACCTGGAAGCGCTGGCCCAGGGCCAGGGTCTCGTACCAGCCCCAGGGGCGGTAGACGCGCAGATGGATGTCCTGCTCGCGCCGCTCCCCGGCCACCAGCCGCGCCACCACGGCCTTGACGTCCTGGCTGCGGCTCCTGTCCGCCACCAGCACGGCATCGCCGGTCTCCACCACCACCAGATCCCGCACGCCCAGCGTGGCCACCAGACGGCTGGCGGCATGGAGGTAACAGCCCCGGCTGTCCTGGGCCAGCACGTCGCCCACGCAGGCATTGCCCTCGGCATCGCGCTCGCTGTTCTCGTACACGGCCTCCCACGAGCCCAGATCGCTCCAGTGGCAGGGCAGCGGCACCATGGCCACATGGGCGCTTTTTTCCATCAGGGCATAATCCACGGAATCCGCGGGACAGGCGGCGAAGGCCTCGCGGTGCAGGCGGATGAAATCGTAATCGGCCCGCCGCCGGGCCCAGGCCGTGCGCACGGCGGCCATGATGGCCGGAGCCTGGGCCTCCAGTTCGGCCAGATACTGGGAGGCGCGGAAGACGAACATGCCGCTGTTCCAGAAATAGCCGCCGTTGGCCAGCATGGCTTCGGCCTCCGCCTGCCCGGGCTTTTCCACGAAACGGCTGACCTTGAAACCGGCCGCGAAGGCCTCGCCCTTTTCCAGATAGCCGTAGCCCGTTTCGGCATGGTCCGGCGTGACCCCGAAGGTGACCAGGGCGCCCTCGCGGGCGCATTCCGCCGCCTGCGCCACGGCCGCGGCAAAGACGGGCAGATCTTCCAGCACATGGTCCGAGGGCAGCACCAGGAGGAGCGGGTCCCCGTCCTCCACGTCACAGGCGGCCGTCACGGCCAGAGCGGCAGCGGCGATGGCCGGGGCGGTATTGCGCGGTTCCGGCTCCAGCAGGATCCGGCCGTCCATGCCCTGACGCTGCAGGGCCGCGGCGGCCAGGAAGCGCTGCTCCTCGTTGCAGATGACCACGGGCGCGGCAAGGCCGGGCACGGCGGCAAGACGCCGCAGGGTGTCTTCGAACAGGGTATGGCCGCCCATGTCCATGAACTGCTTGGGATACTTGCGCCGCGAAAGGGGCCAGAGGCGCGTGCCCGCGCCGCCACACAGGATGATGGGACAAATCTTCATGGTGTTGCTCGTTGCGTTTCAGGACCGGCATCCCGGGACAGGCCCGCCGGGAGACGGAAAGCGAAGCGGCCGGAAAGCCGAAGCCCTCCGGCCGGACAGATATCTGCTAGAGATAGTCGGGGTTGGTGGCCGCCTTGCCGTTGGCCAGCATGATGCGCACATAGTGCAGGCCGTGCTCGTCCACCGGGACGATGGGGAACTGCTTGCCGCAGCCGTCGCAGCGCACATTGCGCGGCTCCACCGGGTTGACCAGGGGCACATGGCGCAGGCAGTGGGGGCAGCGGTAGAAGAACAGCAGCTCCATGCCGTCCGGGGCCACGGGCTCCAGCGGTTTCTGGCTAGCTGGCATGGTCTTCCTCCACCAGCGGCACGCCCGTCATGGCTTCGGGCTTGTCCATGTCCCACATGCGCAGCAGGGTGGGCGCCACATCGGCCAGCTTGCCGTCATGCAGACGCCACTTCCTGCCCGAGGCGTCCAGCAGGATGCAGGGCACCAGATTGGTGGTGTGGGCCGTCTGGGGTTTGCCCTGGGCATCCAGCATGACCTCGCAGTTGCCGTGGTCGGCGATGAGCAGCATCCGGCCCTTGCGGGCCTCCACGGCCGCCACCATGCGGCCCACGCATTCGTCCACCACGGTACAGGCTTCCACGGCGGCGGAGAGTACGCCCGTATGGCCCACCATGTCCCCATTGGCCAGGTTGCAGACCACCAGATCGTACTGGCCGCTCTCCCAGGCCGCCACGAATTTGTCCGTGACCTCGCGGGCGCTCATGGCAGGCTTCTGGTCATAGGTCTCCACATCGCGCGGCGACGGCACCAGGATGCGGTCTTCCAGGGGCAGGGGCTCTTCCACGCCGCCGTTGAAGAAATAGGTGACGTGCGCGTACTTTTCCGTCTCGGCCAGACGCAGCTGGTGCATGCCCCGGCGCGAGACCACTTCGCCCAAGCCCATGGTCACGGATTCCTTGGGGAAGGCCACCGGCAGGGGGAAATGCGCGTCATAGGCGGTCATGGAAGCCACGGCCGCCAGCTGCGGCACACGGCCGCGCTCGAAGCCCGTGAAGGCCGTGTCCACGAAGGCCTGGGAAAGCTCACGCATGCGGTCGGCGCGGAAATTGTAGAAGAACAGGCCGTCCCCGTCCTGCAGGGTGGAGGCGTCCTCCCCTTCCAGCAGCACGGGCTTGATGAATTCGTCGCCGATGCCCGCGGCGTAGGAGGCTTCCACGGCCTCCACGGCATCCCTGGCCCTGGGGCCCTTGCCGTGGACCAGCATGTCCCAGACCTCGGCCACGCGCTCCCAGCGCTTGTCGCGGTCCATGGCGTAGAAGCGCCCCGCCAGGCTGGCCACGCGCACGTCGCGCATGGGCACGATCTGTTCCAGCAGGCTGGCCACATAGCCCGCACCGCTGCGGGGCGGGGTGTCGCGCCCGTCCATGAAGCAGTGGATGCGCACCGGCACGCCGGCGGCGGAAGCCATGGCGCACAGGGCCACCAGATGGTTGATGTGGCTGTGGACGCCACCGTCGGAAAGCAGGCCCGCCAGATGCAGGCGGCCGCCGCTCCGGCGCGTCTTGTCCAGCACGTCCTGCAGCACGGGATTGCTGAACAGGGAGCCGTCCTCCAGGGCCACGTCGATGCGCGTCATGTCCTGGTAGACGATGCGTCCCGCGCCGATATTGAGGTGTCCCACCTCGGAGTTGCCCATGTAACCGGCAGGCAGGCCCACCTCGCGCCCGGAGGCGGCAAGACGGCTGTGCGGACAGCGCGCCAGCAGGGCATCCAGATGGGGCGTGGGCGCGACCCAGGGGGCGTTGCCCCGCCCTTTTTCCGCCAGGCCCCAGCCGTCAAGGATGAGCAACAGGGCGGGCGTCATGCACGGGGCTCCTTGCTGAGGGCCGCGGCGGCCGCGCCCCACAGGTTTTCCAGCTGGTAGAGGTCGCGCACGGACTGCTGGAAGATATTGACCACGATGTCGTTGCAGTCCACCAGGATCCACTGGCCGGTGGTGTAGCCTTCCATGCGCAGGTATTCAAAATTCTGTTCGTGGCACAGGGCCGCGATGCCGTCCGCCAGGCTCTGGGCGTGACGCACGGAAGTGGCGGTGACCACCAGCAGGGCGTCCGTGAAGGCCCCCTGTCCGGCAAGGTCGATCCCGGCCACGTCGACGGCCTTGTGTTCCTCAAGCCATGCCCTGATGACGGACATTTTTTCCGCCGTGGGCAGTTCCGAATATTTTTTGGGGGTAGAGATGAGGTCTTGCATGCCCCTCCCATACCTCAAAGCGTATCCGAGGGCAATAATCCCGCCCGGCCCCGCCCCGGACGGCCCTTGCCGGGCATAAAAAAAGACATTGCATTGCAATATGTTATCCATGTTTTTCAAGCAGATATCTTGACCTTGGGCAGCTTTTGCGTCATCCATAGACTACTCAGGATTCAAGGAGAAACGCCGTGATTTTCAATATCGAGAAAGAAACGCTGCCCCGCGAGGACCTCGAGGCCCTGCAACTGCGCCGTCTGCAGGATCTTTGCTCCCGCGTATATGCCAATGTGCCCTTCTACCGCAAACGCTTCGACGAGAGCGGCATCAAGCCCGGCGACATCAAGAGCCTGGCCGATCTGAAGAACCTGCCCTTCACCGAAAAGCAGGACCTGCGCAATTACTATCCCTTCGGCCTGTTCGCCGTGCCCCGCGACAATATCGTCCGCCTGCACGCCTCCAGCGGCACCACCGGCAAGGCCGTGGTGGTGGGCTATACCGCCCGCGACCTGCACAACTGGGCCGAACTGGCCGGGCGCAGCCTCTCCGCCGCCGGCGTCAACCAGACGGACATCGTGCATGTGGCCTACGGCTACGGCCTGTTCACCGGCGGTCTGGGGGCCCACGGCGGGGCCGAACGCATCGGCGCCACGGTGGTCCCGGCCTCGGGCGGCGCCACCCGCCGCCAGGCCTATCTCCTGCGCGATTTCGGCGCCACCACCCTCTGCTGCACGCCTTCCTACGCCCTGCACCTGTGGGAAGCCGGCCAGGAAGTGGGCATCGACTTCCGCGACCTGCCCCTGCGCACCGGCGTTTTCGGCGCCGAACCCTGGACCGAGGAGATGCGCCAGGACATGGAACAAAAAATGGGCATCAACGCCCTGAACATCTACGGCCTTTCCGAAGTCATGGGCCCCGGCGTGGCCATGGAATGCGTGGATGCCAAGTGCGGCATGCACCTCTGGGAGGACCACTTCCTGCCCGAGATCATCGACCCCGTCACCGGCGAGCAGCTGCCGGAAGGCGAAACGGGCGAGCTGGTCATCACCACGCTCACCAAGGAAGGCATCCCGCTGATCCGCTACCGCACCCGCGACCTGACCAGCCTGGACTACACGCCCTGTCGTTGCGGCCGCACCCATGTGCGCCTGACCCGTCTGCGCGGCCGCAGCGACGACATGCTCATCATCCGCGGCGTCAACGTCTTCCCGCAGCAGATCGAGGCCCTGCTCATGGAAAACCAGAGCCTGAGCCCCAACTATCAGATCATCGTGGACCGCGTGAACAACCTGGACACCCTGGAAGTCCAGGTGGAGATGAACGACACCCTCTTCGCCGACGAGATCCGCAAGCTGCAGAGCCTGGAAAGCTCCATCCAGAAGAGCATCAAGGAATTCCTGGGCGTCACCACCAAGGTGCGCCTCATGGAACCGCATTCCATCCAGCGTTCCGAAGGCAAGGCCAAGCGCATCATCGACAAGCGTCCCACGGAGTGATCCGTTTGGAAAACAGCGGCTTGGGAGCCTGTTTTTTATTTCTCCCAAAATTTGGAAAAGCTGCTTGACAGAAAGGGGGTCTCTAGCGTAGAACCCTCTTTCGTTGAGCGGGAGTAACTCAGTGGTAGAGTGCAACCTTGCCAAGGTTGAAGTCGCGGGTTCAAATCCCGTCTCCCGCTCCAGCACAATGAGGCGACATAGCCAAGCGGTAAGGCAGAGGTCTGCAAAACCTCCATGCTCCAGTTCAAATCTGGATGTCGCCTCCATAAAAACGATCGGTGGATATGCCGTGCATATGCGCGGGAGTAACTCAGTGGTAGAGTGCAACCTTGCCAAGGTTGAAGTCGCGGGTTCAAATCCCGTCTCCCGCTCCACAAAATGAGGCGACATAGCCAAGTGGTAAGGCAGAGGTCTGCAAAACCTCCATTCTCCAGTTCAAATCTGGATGTCGCCTCCATAAAAACGATCGAGACCATACAGTCCCAGATGCGGGAGTAACTCAGTGGTAGAGTGCAACCTTGCCAAGGTTGAAGTCGCGGGTTCAAATCCCGTCTCCCGCTCCACAAAACTGCCCTTTCGGGCGGGAATAACTCAACGGTAGAGTGTCAGCTTCCCAAGCTGAAGGTTGCGGGTTCAAGTCCCGTTTCCCGCTCCACAAGCCGATACGGACTTCATGCGAGTCCTTGCCATAGCGGTCATGCCGCACCCCGCGCGGGAGTAACTCAGTGGTAGAGTGCAACCTTGCCAAGGTTGAAGTCGCGGGTTCAAATCCCGTCTCCCGCTCCAGCATTTTCGGGCTTTCCACAGGGAAAGCCCTTTTTTTGTATCCGACGTCGGCCTGCCCGGGCTGTTACAATACGTTGCATTCCGCCGCGCGCACGGCGGCCGCTTTTCCTCGGCCGCAATAGGGCTTTGGCAGTGCACGCTTTTTCCCCCTTTCCCGTTGCAAGAGGTGCATTTGACATGATTTCATAAATTATTTATCAATTTTATACAGCTTACAGAAGGAGTTTCCATGAGTACTGCTTCTACCATCAAATCGCTGGCGGCCTACGATTTGATCCGCGACATGATCCTGTCCGGCGAGGCCCTGCCCGGCACCCGTCTGGTCCTGGTGGATCTGGAAAAAAAGCTCGGTGTGGGCCGCGGTCCCATCCGGGATGCCCTCATGCGCCTGGACAGGTCCGGGCTCGTGCAGAACATCCCCTACAAGGGGGCCATCGTCATGATGCCGCCCTCTTCCAAGGAGATCGAACATATCTTCAACCTGCGCATACAGGTGGAATGCGCCCTGGCCAGGGAAGCCATGCAGCAGGCCACCGCTGAAGATATCGACAAGCTGGAACAGCTGGCCGGCGATCTGGCCGATACCCGCGACGCCGACTTTTTCTTCCACAAGGACAGGGACTTCCATCTGCAGCTGTACTCCCTTTCACGCATGAACCACCTGCTGGCCGTGGACAGCCATCTGCTGGATTATGTGGAAGGTTTCCTCAACACCCGCCGCTATTCCCCCGAAGACATCGCGCTCTTCATCCAGCAGCACAAGGACATCCTCGCGGCCATCCGGGCCAGGGACGAGGCCCGGCTCATGGAGGCCATGCGCCGCAACATCCTGGTGGGTCTGGAACTGATGCAGGACGAGATGCAGCGCCTGAAGCGCCGCTAGCTCGCGGTACGGGCCGCAGGTCCCGCGTCCGGGACGCATCGGCGGCGGTCCTCCCGGCCAGCGCCCTGCCCTTTGGGGATACGTCTCCCGCCGGATACGTCGCCGGACGCTCCCGGTGCCGTGCTTTCCGGCCTCTTCCCCGCCAGTTCCCGGGCTTCCCGGACATTTCCCGGGCGAGCCCCGCTTTTTCCCGCAGATCCGCTCCCACCGGGAACCACCCGCAAAGCGGGTGTTCTTTTGCTGCGCCGCTCAGGCGCGCGGCAACCCCAAGGCCATACGACAAAGGCGGCATGCAACGCATGCCGCCTTTCTTGTCACCTCACAGCCCGCGCCCGGCGCAGGCCCTGATATGGAACCGTCACGGTCCGTGCTCCGGCGCAGACCCGATATACAGCCACCGTAAGTCCGCGCCCCGGCCTGGTCCCGATAGCTGCCCGCCACCCGTACCTCAGCGCAGATCCAGATATTTGTGCACCTGCACGCTGACGCGCCACTGATGGGCAAAGGCCGCCGCCACGCACAGGCGCGTGGCTTCCCGCCCCTGGCTGACGGGCTGCAGCCAGACCAGCTCCGTCAGCGGGCGGGCGGCCGCCGCGCGGGCCGCGTCCAGCGCCCGTTCGAAGCGGCCGATATCCGCGGCACTCTCCACCGGGAACTTGATCTCTCCGGCCCGCTCCCAGACATCCTGCCGCACGCGCAGGCCGCCGGGCATGTCCAGCTTGGGGCTCAAGGTCAGCCAGACATCCTCGTGACAACGGACGGGCAGCGTGCCGCTGGTCTCGATCTGGACCCGGAAGCCGTCCGCCGCCAGCAGGGTCGTCAGTTCCGTCAGGTCATGGCGGCAGGGCTCGCCGCCGGTCAGGACCACATGCCGGGGCCCGGCCTGACGGATGGCCGCCAGCAGGGCGGGCAGATCCACGTCGGCATAGCCCGCGTCCGCTCCCTGCTTGGCGCGGATGGCGGCAAAGTCCAGCGTCGCGCCGTCCAGATGCGCCGCGTAGCGCGTATCGCACCAGGGGCAACCCACGGGGCAGCCCTGGAAACGCACGAAGACCGCGGGCGTGCCCGCGAAAAAAGCCTCGCCCTGCAGGGTGACGAAAAACTCGTTGACCGCGAAGGTCCGCATCACAGGCTCCAGCGCGCCCTGCACTTGGCGGTCTCCTCCACTTCCACGGCCACCAGACGCGCCCCGGTCCCGGCCAGCTGCGCCGGGCCCACCACCTCGCCCAGATAGCGGGCCATGTTCTCGGCGGAAGGATTGCAGGGCAGGACCGCCACCGAGGGATCCAGGGCCCGCAGGCCTTCCAGCAGGGGGTCCTGCTCCCAGACCAGGAAACGGTGATCCCAGTGATCTTCCAGCCACCGGCAGAGGCGTTCCTTGAGTACCTGAAAGTCCAGCACACGCCCCAGGGCGTCCAGCTCGTCGGCGCTGCAGGTGAAATGGATGCGGTAATTGTGCCCGTGCAGCCGGGCGCAGTGGGATTCGTGCCCGCAGATGCGGTGCCCCACGGAAATATCATGATAACGGCAGATGCTGATCATCGTCTCCTCTCAAAACTCGGGCATGGCGGCTGCTCCCGGCCGTCCGCGGCAGGGGCCCTTCCGGCCCTCCGGCCTGTGGCACTATAGGGCATCCCGGCACGGCCCGGCAAGCGGCAGGCCGGGAGGAAGGGACCGGAGCGGAAAGGTGCCGTTCGCTGCGGAAGGTCTTTCACCTCCTCCGTCCCTCCGCCGCGCGGGGCCTAGATGACGCCGCTCTCGCGCAGGATGTTCAGGCCGATGCCCACGAGCACCAGCCCGCCCAGGACCTCGGCCCAGCCGTTGAGCATGGGCAGGGAGGCCAGCTTCTTGCCCAGGAACAGACCACAGGCCGAGATGCAGGCGCAGACCATGCCGATGAGGCAGGAGGGCAGCAGGGCCGCCGTGCCCGTCATGGCGAAGGTCAGGCCCACGGCCAGGGCGTCGATGCTGGTGGCCACGGCCAGCAGGAGCAGGTTCCAGCCCCGGGTGGGATCGCTCTTGGGACAGGAAGGCCCTTCGCCTCTGCGCAGGCCGCCGATGCCGGAACGCAGCATGTTGCCGCCGATCCAGGCCAGCAGCGCGAAGGCCAGCCAGTGGTCCCAGGCCTCGATGAAATGATGGACCGACTGGCCCAGGAACCAGCCCAGCAGGGGCATGAAAAACTGGAAGAAGCCAAAAGCCAGGCTGACCCGCAGATACTGGCCCGGACGCACCTCACGGATGGCGCAGCCCGAGGCCAGGGCCACGGCAAAGGCATCCATGGACAGGGCCACGGCCAGCAGGAAGACGGTAAAAAATGACATGGAGTATCCCGCAAGTTGACGGAGGTGAAACAGACGACACATAACGCAAGCTCACGGCGGCGGCAAGCGCCGCGCCGTACGGGCCCCGGCACGGCGTCGGGCCCCGGCGGGCAGACGCCAGGGAGCGGCAGGCCCCGCGCGCGACGGACGGCAACCACGCACCCGGGCGCATCGGCGAGCCCCGGCACCTCCCTCCGCGCACCCACAGCACGGCAAGCCTCCCCTGCGCGGCGGCGGACGGGGGCCCTCCTGACGGGGAGCAGCGCAGAGCGCCAGCCCGTCCCACACAGCCCCAGCCTGCGCATGGCCACGCCGACACGGGCACCGGCCAGGCGGCCCCGGCGAAGCGGCAATGGCCAAAACGCAGCCCTGTCCGTCTGGCTGCGGCGGACAAGGCCTGATCTGACGCGGGGCCACGCCGCCCCTCCCCTTGCGGGGCGTACCGGCAACGCTTATATAGCGGGCAGGAGACTGACCATGCAAAGCACCTTCATCTTCATATACTGGCTGGGCAACCTGCAGGCCATGCTCGCGCAGACGGCCCAGGCCCTGCCGCTCGTCATCCTCATGACCCTGCTGGCCGGGCGCAGGGGCAATGCGGCCCTGTGCCTGTGGGGCGGCCGCCAGCTCCTGCGCCTAGCCCTGTTCTGTGCCGCCATCTCCCTGCCCCTGTTCCCGCTCATGACCCTGCTGGACGCCCTGCGGCAGGCGCAGACGCCCGCCCTTGCCGAGCTCCTGGCCCGGCCCGCCAGCGTGGCCCTGCTGGCCTGGCTGCCCGCCACCCTGCTGCTCTGGGGCCTGTTGCGCGCCTCCCGACACTGGCCCGATGTTGCGGCCCCGTCCGTCACGGCCTACCGTACGAGCGACCTGCGCCTGACGCTCTGGGGCTGCCTGCTGGCCGTGCTGCTCTTCCTGCTGGGCAGTCTGCTGTCCACGGGCCTGCTGCTCACGCCGCCGCAGGGCATGGAGCGCAGCGACTTCATCCTGCTCCAGATCCGCCAGGGCCTGCATCTGCTCTTCCGTTACCTGTCGCTGGCGGGCGGCGCGGCCCTGCTCCTGCTCTGGTACCTGCGCCACAGGCCGCCCATGACGGACGACACGCAGTTCGCCCTGGCCGTCCGCTGGTGCGCCGTCTGGGCCGTCGTGGGCTATCTGCCCTCCATCATCGACCTCTGGAGCACCCTGCTGGCCGTCCTGCTGCGCAGCCTGGGCAGCGGCGTCTCCTTCGATATCATGTCCCAGATGCCCGCCCTGATCCTGTCAGTGCTGGCGGCCCTGGCCATCATCAGCTGGAGCGTCTTCCTGTTCCGGCCCCAGAAGGCCCGCAGCCTGATCCTGCAGCTTTTGCCCTGGTGCTTCCTCCTCCTGCGCCTGGGCGTGTCGTTCAGCCAGTTGCAGCTGCCCCGGGCCTGAAGCCCTTGCTCCCGGCCGCGCCACGGGCTATGCTCTGCCCGGTCCCCCATTCAACCCAAGGATATCCCATGCGCCCGATCTTTCTTGCCCTCCTGCTCCTGTTGCTGACGGCCGCCGCCGTTCCGGCCGCCGAACAGACCTTCAGCCAGTTCGCCGTGGACCTGCCCGACGGCTGGACCAGCGACGAACGCCCCGGTTTCCAGAGCGGCCACCCGGACGAATATATGCTCCTGCTGGGCAAACGCGGTGAGGAGACCGTGGAGGCCCACATCACCATCTTCATCCTGCCCAACCAGGACAAGATGGATGCCAGGACCTTCGCCGCCCGCATGCGCGAGCTGCAGGACGCCCCCAGCGAGCTGCAGCAGGAAGACGGCATGTGGACCTTTCGCGGCACCCCGCGCAGCCGCGCCCTGGCCATGGAGACCCTGACGCGCGTCAATGCCGATGACGCCCGGATCCTCATCATCATGGAACAGGACCCGGCCGGCCTGGGCACGGACAAGGTCGTCAGGAGCCTGCGCGGCCTGACCCCCGCCAGCAAGGCCCTGCTGGGCCGCTAGGCAGGACGCGAACGCGCCGCCCTGCCCGGGCCGCACCTCGTCCGGGGCGCAGCGCCGCCCCGGGGCCTCGCACGGCTACGGCGCCGCTTCTATCCGTGGGACCATGCCTCGCCCACGACTGCGCACGCACAGGACAGACGCCGGACGGCCATCACGCCGCTTTCCGCCATCCCCCTGAACGCCAAAGGCCATCCGCATCAACGGATGGCCTTTTTGTATGAAACGAAACCCTCCCGCTGGGCGGGAGGCCCTACGAAGCTTGACGCATTCCTTCTTCCCTGCCCGAAAGGACGGACAACAAAGGCCGGGCGGCGAGAGACCTGCCCGGCCCGCTGCCGGGAACAAAAAAGCGCCCATGCGGCAACAGCGTCGGGCGGCTCCTGTCCTTCCCTGCGCCTTTCTGGGGAGCAGCGAGGGAGCGTCCCGGGCGGAGAGGACGTTCCGTGGGATCAGCGGGGGATGGAAAGCGGCCGTGCCGGCCCGGACCCGCATCCACCTGAAGAAAGCGTGCTGGGGAGGGATGGCGTTGCGGAGGGAAAAGCCCTTTTTGCCGCAAGCAGCGCCCCCAAGGGGGCCCGCAGGCCGTGCCGTTAGGCCTCAGGGCCTTACGGGCATCGACAGCAACGCGCGACCGGACGGCGGCCCGCAGGGCCGTGCCCGTTGGCCGCAGGCCTTACGGGCATCGACAGCAACGCAAAGGCGTCCGCCCCCCAGCACAAAACGTCATGCGGCCTGAGCCTAGCGCACCGCCGCGTGGGCCTCGGCCAGACTGGCTTCCTCTTCACGGCCCAGGGCGCGCAGGGCACGGGCCAGCACCTGCCAGCCTTCGGAGGTGTCGCGCAGGCCCACGCTCTTGCGGGCCAGCAGCTCGGCCATGGCCGGGTCCTCGTTGCCGTCGAGATAGAGGCGGGCCAGCAGGAGCATGGCCGCCGCGTCAAAGGGATTGCGCAACAGGGTGTCATGCAGCAGCTCGCGGGCTTCGCCGCCGTGGCGTTGCCGGGCCGCCAGCCGGGCCAGATAGCGCCGGGCCAGACCGGGAGCGTGCTGTTCGCTCTGCTCCGCCTGCCTGTCCTCGATGGCGGCGGCCAGCTCGTAAAAACGCCGGGCCTCGTTGCGGCGGCCGCTCTCCTCGCAGAGCTGCCCCAGGCGCAGGTGGGCATAGACATGCTCCGGGGCATCCTTGATGCATTCGCGGTAATAGCGGGCCGCGGCGCGGCGCTCGCCCAGCTGCTGGCAGACGGTACCAAGATTGTAGTGGGTCTGGGCGATGCGTGCCTGCCGTTCCGGCCCGGCGTCGCCCTTGTAGCGCAGGGCCTCCAGGAAATGCCGTCGGGCTTCGTGGTAGCGGCCCAGCGCGGCCATGCAGACGCCCAGGGAATTGCGGGCCAGCACGTTTTCCGCATCGGCCAGCAGGGCCAGCTTGTATTCGTCGATGGCGCCGAAGACGTCGCCCAGGGAGTAGCGCCGGTCGGCGCTGATGTTCAGGGCCAGGGAATTGCACAGGCCCGCGCGCGGCGACGGCAGCAGCTGGGCGTATTCCAGGGCTTTCAGGGCGCAGTCGGGCAGTTCGCCCTTGCGGTAATGCAGGAAAGGATAACCGGCTATGCCCGCCGAGACCGAGAGCCCGTCCTGCTCCAGCCGGGCGCAGAGGGCCGCGTAGCGGGGCAGCAGGGCCTCGGCGGCGCTGTCCGCATGGAAAAAGATCAGGGCATTGCTGCCGTACAGGCCCGCGAGGGGCTCAGCGGCGCACAGGTCGGGGCTCTGGCGCCAGAGCCCGAGGCAGCGGCCCAGCGCCGCTTCCTGCTCCTCGTCATGGGCGGCCTCCACACGCACGATGACCAGGGCGAAACGGCCGCTGCGTTCCTTCTCCTGGGCGAAGAGGTGCAGGAAATCCCCGTGGCCGTAGATGCCCGCGCACGCACCGCCCTCCAGCACGGGCACCCGGGCCCGCAGCTCGCGCACGCTGCCGGCGGCCGGTGCCCTGTCCGCCGTCGCGTCTCCCGTTGCGCCGGCGTCCCCCGCCCCCTGCCCGGTGGCGGCGGGCCCGGTACTTTTCCCGCCCGGGAAGGACGACAGGGACGGCACTTCCAGCAGGCTGAGGCGGTCACCGGCTTCCAGCGGCGCCGTGGCGTCCGCCAGATGCACGGTCTCGGCCACGGAATACAGTTCCCGCACCTGCAAAAGCACGATCTCGCCCTTATACTGGTTGCTGGCCCCGTCCTGATCCTGGGCCGACGGCCCCCAGACGGCGAAGCGCATGCCTTCCCGGGCCTTGGTCTGGGCCCCCAGGCCCACGCGGACCCGCCCCTGCGACAGGGCCCTGAGCACCGTGCCACCGTCCTGCAGGATGCGGGCAAAGGGCATCACATGCGGCGCACCGGGCCGGGAGGTCATGCGGGCCGCGAGCCGGGCCCGCTCCATGAGCATGCGGGCCTGCTCGAACATGGGCAGGCGCAGTTCGGCCCCGGCCATGTCCTGCGGATAGACGGCATGCCCGGCGCTCAGGTGGGGACGCACCGTCCTGCCCGTGAGCGGGGCGGGCATGGCGGCCCCGGCCATGCGGGCCAGGGCGGCTTCGGCCATCTTCTGGCAGGCGCCGCGACCGCTCACCGAAGGCAGCAGCAGGGCCATGCCGAAACGGCCCACGCGGGCGGCCACCACATCGGAGGGCAGCTCCTGACGCAGGGCCGCGGCGGCCCGGCGCATGAGTTCATCGACGAAGCGAAAACCCATGCGGCCCACCAGCTCGCGCCCGTTGGAAAAGTGGAGCAGGACCAGGCCCATGCACAGGCGGTGCAGGGGGGCGTTCTGACCGTCGCCGCACGAGGGATCGGCAAAGATGCCGCGCACCCGGGCGGCCTCGTCCTCCATGGCGTCATAGAGCACCTGCTCCGTGGCCAGTCCGGTCACGGCGTCCATGCGCGTGGCCTTGACCCGGGCCAGGACTTCCAGACAGAGCCCGGCGATGGCCGGCAGCTGCGGCAGCAGGCTGCGGGTCTGCCTGACCCTGACCCCGTGCAGCATGAGCACGCCCAGCAGGGCCCCGTGCCGGTGCAGCGGCAGCAGCAGGCGATGCTCCCGGGGCAGCAGCTCCGGCCGCCGGGGGGCGTGGTCGGTGGGGAAGTAGAGGGCGTGGTGGGAGCAGGGGACGAATCTGCCCAGTTCCTGCATCAGGAGGGCATCCATATCCATCAGATCCCTGCGGCTCAGATCGCAGGCGGCGGGTGCGGTATTCATAGCGGCAGTGTAGTGAGCGCCCCGGCTGTTGTCTAGAAAAATTCAAGAATCCCTGCCGCCGCGCCGGGCGGACGCAGGCGACGGCAAAGCACGGAACTTGCCCCCCGCGCCCTCCTGCGCTACCAAGAGGGAAATCCCCTTTCACAAAGGAAACAACCATGCCCTATTCCGTCTATGCTCTGGGCCCGCTGGAGACCAACAGCTACCTTGTCTACAAGGAGGGCCAGGCCGTGGTCATCGACGCGGGCGGCGATCCCGCCCCCATCCTGCACGACCTGCGCGCCAAGGGCCTGACCCTGGCCGCCATCTGCCTCACGCACCGTCACTTCGACCACATGTACGGCGTGGCCACCCTGGTGCGCGAGACCGGCGCGCCCGTCTATTCCCCGGCCAACGATGCCTGCCTGGCGGGCACGGAATCCTCCGACGGCGGCATCTGGGGCTTCCCGCCGGTGCCCCCCTTCGAGAGCCGGGACCTGCCCATGGGCGAGCAGGTCTTCGGCGGCATGGCCTGCACGGTGCTGGACACGCCCGGACACACGCCCGGCGGCGTCTCCTATTACTTCCCGGAGGAAAAGGCCGTCTTCACCGGGGACGCCCTCTTCTACCGCTCCCTGGGCCGCACGGACTTCCCCGGCGGCGATCATGACACCCTGTTGCGCTCCATCCGTCAGGTGCTCTTTGCCCTTCCGGACGAGACCGGCGTCCTGCCCGGCCACGGCCCGGCCACCAGCATCGGCGACGAACGCCGCAACAATCCCTTCTGCGGGGATTTCCGCTGATGCGCATCCTTTCCCTGCTGGGCAGTCCCCGCGCCAACGGCACCACACGGACCATGGCGCGCCTGATACTGGAGGGACTGTCCGGCAGCGGCGCGGCCGTGGAGGAGATCGCCCTGCAGGAAAAGCGCATCCGCCCCTGCCGCGGCTGCCAGAGCTGCGCCCGGCCGCCCCACGCCTGCCCGCTGTCCCCGGACGATGACACGGAAGCCGTCTTCGCGGCCATCGCCGCCGCGGATCTCGTGCTCTGGACCTCGCCCGTCTATTTCTACGGTCTGCCCGCCCAGGCCAAGGCCCTGGTGGATCGTGGCCAGCGCCTCTGGTCCGTCCGGGAGAGCGGCGGGGGCGCGGTCCGGGGCCCCGTGGTGCTGGCGGCGCTGGCGGCGGCCCGTCCGCGCGGGGAGCAGCTCTTCAGCGGCAGCCTGCTGGGGCTCAAATATTTCTTCGCCTGTTTCGGCTCCTCTCTGGCCGACACCCGCACCCTGCGCGGACTGGCTGCGCCAGGGGACCTGCTCGCCCGTCCAGAGCTCTGCGACGGACTGCGCCACTGGGGCCGGGACTGGGCCGGGCGCTGGCACACGACCCCCCATGCGCGTCCCTGAGATCACGGACGTCCCGGCGGACGCTCCCGGCCTGTCCGGGGCCGCTGTCCCCGGGCGGCCGTCCCGTCTGCTTCAGGCCCTGACCATCCTGCTGGGACTGGACGAACACCGTTGCCCGGCCTGCGGCATGCCTGTCAGCGGAGCGGACTGCGCGAAGACGGCGGAGCCCCTTCTGCGGGCGCGCATGCGGGCCTGCGGCCTGTGCGCCGACTGCGCCCGCGCCCTGCCCCCGCTCTCCGGGGCCCGCTGCCGCAGTTGCGGCCTGTCCCTGCCCGGGCCGGCCGGCGGACGGCAGCTGTGTGGTGACTGCCTGCACCGTCCGCCCCCTTGGCAGGCCCTGGCCCTCTGCGGCGACTACGGAGGACGCCTGCGCCAGCTCATCCTGCGCTTCAAGCACGGCGGCCGCCCCGCCCTGGCCTTCCTGCTGGCAGGGATGCTGCTGGAAGCCGCCGCCTGTCTGCCCCTGCCCGACGTCATCGTGCCTGTTCCCCAGCATCCCAAACACCTTTTCCGGCGCGGCTACAATCAGGCCCACGAACTGGCCGTGGCCCTGGGGCTGCAGCTGGACCTGCCCGTGCGGCCCCTGCTGCGTCGCACGAAGGAGGTCCCGCCGCAGACCGGCCTGCCCGCGGCCCTGCGACGGCGCAACCCTGTGGGGAGCTTTTGCGCGCCCGCGCTCGAAGGCCTGCATCTCTGGCTGGTGGACGACATCATCACCACCGGCAGCACCCTGCGGACCGCCGCCGAAGCGCTGCGCGCGGCAGGGGCCCGGCGCGTGGACGTCCTGGCCCTGGCACGCACGCCCCTGCCCTAAGCGGCGACGAGGGCCCATCGATGTCGCCGCTCCCAAGCGCCGGGACCGCAGCATCAAAAAGGAAGAGGCGCCGCGCCCCGGACCGCAGCCGGCGGCGGATGCCGGGAACCAACGCGGCCCCGGCGGAGAGGATGGCACGCCGGCCCGGCAGGCCCCGTCCCCGCGCGGGCTCTCTCAGCGGGCGCATCAGGCTGGCCCGCCACTTCAACTTCGCCCTCCCCGCCCACGGAAGGCGGTGGAAATGACGCATGACAAAACCGGCGAATATTGCTACATCTCTTGCATCTTTCCCCTAAAAAACAAGGACAAAAGCATGCCATTGCCACGCGCCGCCCTGCTGGCCTGTACCCTGTCCCTGGCCGTCTTCCTGCTCGCCACTGCCCCTGCCCGCGCCGAAGTGACCCTGCTCATCCCCAGCCGGACCAGCATCGACGCCCCTGCGGACAAAAAGGACGCGCAGGCCGCGCGCCCTGACGGGCAGGCGCGCAAACAGGCCCGGGAAGGCAAAAACGCCGAACACAAGGACAGTCAGGAGCGCAAGGCCGCCCCTGCCGGGAAGGACGGCAAGGCCACGGCGGAGACCGACGGGCAAACGCCCGCCGAAGGCGCCACCGCCACCGACAGCGGCGCCACGGAGGGACCGCAGCCCGCGCCGCTCGATGAGGAAGTGGACATGCTCATCAGCCTGATGCGCCCCCGGGAGCATGCCGCCCTGCCCATGGACATGCCCCAGCTTTTCGCCGCGCTGCGCTATGACGCCCAGACCCGTGCCGTCAACGGCAATCCCCAGCCCGAGCGCCGCGACCTGCTGGGCGACATGGAAGAAAGCCTCTATCTGGATGTCAGGGCCTGGGGCGCCAATGTGGCCATCGACAAAGCCGGTCTCTATCAGTTCATCACCGAGACCCGCCCGCGCTACAATGCGGAGCGCCGCTGCTTCGAACAGCAGTATGTCAAGAGCATCCTGCCGGTCTGCGGCGAGGAGGAAGGCTGGGACCGCCGGGCGGGCCTGCGTCTGGAGATCCTGCCCCTGACCCGTCCTTTCGGCCTTGTCCCGGGCAGCTGCTTTGCCGGTATGGCCGTGGGCCCCGAAGGCCCCCTGGACCATGCCCGCGTCTACATGGACCGCATCCGCACCGAGAAAAAGCCCGCGCGCCCGTCCTGGCAGCATGATCTGGAAGCCCGCACCGACGACGGCGGCCGTTTCGTCTTCATTCCCAACGCGCCCGGCTGGTGGTGCTGCGTGGTGGAGGTCCCCGGGCAGCCGCTCAAGGGCCCCGACGGCCAGCCGACCCCCCTGACCGTGGGCAGCGTCCTCTGGCTCTATGTGGACGCCCAGGACCTGCCGGAAAAACCGGCCAAGGCCGCGGCGAAATAAGAATTTTTCAACAGCTATTCCCGACTGTTAAAGTCAGGTAAAGCACGGTGGACGGTCATGCGGGCCCGGCAGGCCTTGCCTTTTTGCCCAAGGCCGTTATAGTAGATGGTACTGAAAAAGAGGCATCTGTGCATTTTTTCACACATACGGAGACACGAATGAAAATCAAAGCCATCCTGACCATGCTCATCATGCTGGCCGGCGCCTGTATCTACGCCCTGCCCGATACGGCCGACGCGGCCCGTCTGGGCGGGGGCCGCTCCTTCGGCAGCCGTCCCTCCATGTCCCAGCCCGCCCCGGCTCCCTCCGCCATGCAGCGCCAGAGCACGCAGCAGCGCCAGCAGGCGGCCCAGGCACAGCAGCCCCAGAAAAAAGGCTTCCTCGGCGGCATGGGCGGCCTTCTGGGCGGTCTTCTGGCCGGTTCGCTCATCGGCTCCCTGCTCTTCGGCGGCGGCTTCTCCGGCGGCGGCATCATGGACATCCTGCTGCTCGGCATCCTGCTGTTCGTGGGCCTGAAGCTCTTTGCCCGTGCCCGCGGCAAGGCCAGTCCCGCGCCGGCTTCTGCCGGCGGCTCGCCCCTGGGCGGCATGGATGCGCCCATGCAGCGCGACGACGGCGCCGCCACCGGCTGGGACAGCCTGAGCGGCCAGAACAGCGCGGCCCAGCCCGAAGCCGTCATCCCCATGCCGGCGGATTTCGATGCCGACGAGTTCCTGCGCGGCGCGAAAATGGCCTACAACCGCCTGCAGGCCGCCTGGGACAGCCGCGACCTCAACGATATCGCCCAGTTCGCCAGCCCGGCCGTCATGGAAGCCGTGCGCCAGCAGCTGGCCGAAGAGACCGACCCCAGCAAGACCGAGATCCTGCTGGTCAACGCCCAGCTGCTGAGCGTGGTCAACGAAGGCGCCGAACAGCGCGCCCAGGTCTATTTCGACGTGCTGATGCGCGAACGCCCCGAACAGACCACGCCGTCCAATGTGCGCGAGATCTGGCACTTCGTCAGGATCCTCGACGGAGGCACCTGGAAACTGGACGGCATCCAGCAAGTAGCGTAAGCTCTCCAATGGAGAACAAGCACCAACAGAAGGCCGGAGTTCTTCCGGCCTTTTTTCATGCCCCGTACAGGGGACAAGGAGCCTTTATGGAAAGCTATGTCCGCAAGCACGACAAGCTCGTGCGTTATCTTGATATGGATATCGAAGAAGCCACCCGGGAATATTCCCGTGTGACCATGCCCATCACAGAGAACCACAAAAACGGCATGGGCGTCGCCCACGGCGGCGCCATCTTCTCCCTGGCCGACGTGGCCTTCGGTTCCGCCGCCAATGCCGATAACGAATACGCCGTGGTCAGCCTCTCCACCACCATCGAATACCTGCGCCCCGGCCTGGTCAGCCCCCTCAGGGCCGAGGCCCGCCTGGTGCGCAACGGCGCGCATGTGCTCACCTATGACGTCAATGTCTACGACGGCAGCGGCGCCCATGTGGCCCGGTGCATGGCCACCGGTTTCCAGACCAACACCCCCCTGCCCCGCTAGCCGGTCCCCCCGCCCCTGAGCGGGCACGGACGCAGGACACACGATGACCACCCGCATGACGGGTGGTTTTTTGTTCCCCGCTGCCGGGGGCGACAGCAGGAGATCCGTTCGATCGGACAATGGCGACCGTCCGCACGGCAGGGGACAACGGACCATACAGGGCAACAGCGACCACCTGCGCGACAGGCGTTCTTCTGTCGTGCCGCTGCTGTCCGGCGACGCAGGCCGGGACAGGGCAGCGCATGGCGGCCCGCCGACCGGCTGCCGCCGCACGGGGCCCCGCCCGTGGCAAGGGAAAAGGGACGGTCCGTGACCGTCCCCTGTCATATCGCCCGGGAGCGCGTCATCCAGCCGCCCGGCCCGGCGCCTCCTCGATCTCGTCGGGCAGGGCCGGCGGCAGCCGGTCGGCGGGCCAGTCGGGCAGGCAGGAGAAGCGCCGCCCGTCCGGCAGGATGACGCGCATGGCGTGCAGATACATGGGGCTCCCGGCGGCCCGTCCGCGGGCCCCGTATTTGACATCGCCCTCGATGGGATGGCCCAGGGCGGCCAGCTGGGCCCGGATCTGGTGGGTACGGCCGGTCAGCAGCCGCACCAGCAGCAGACTGCGGCCGCTCTCCACGCACAGGGGCCGCACCAGGAGCAGGGCCTCCGCCTCCCCGGGGGCGCCACCGCCCGCGCCCTGCCGGCGCACACGCATCTGCTGGCGTCCGCCCGCGCTCTCCTTGTCCTTGCGCAGCCAGTGCCGGAACAGGCGCACGCCGCCGTACGGCCAGCGACCTTCCACCCAGGCCAGATATTCCTTCTTCATGCGCCGTTCGCGCAGGGCCGTGGTCAGTTCGCGCAGGACCCCGAAGCTGGCCGCCACCAGCAGGATGCCGGAGGTGTCCTTGTCCAGACGATGCACAGGCGTGGGCTTGAAGGGCGCGTCCCCGGCCTGGGCCGCCAGACGGCTGGACAGGCTGTCCGCATGGCCGGTGCCGGGATGGGTGGGCAGCCCGGCGGGCTTGCAGAAGACCCAGAGGTCGCCGTCCTTCTGCAAGGGGCGCGGTGCGGACGGCAGGGCCGGAGGCCGGGGCCTGTCGCCGCCCTGCTCCTGCGGCCGTCCGCTGCCGGGGGCCTTGCTCTGGCGGCTCATGCCCAGCGCGAAGGGCGGCAGGCGCACGCTGTCGCCTGCGGCCACCAGGCAGAAGGGCCGGGCGCGGCAGCCGTTGAGGCGCACCTGTCCCGTGCGGATCCAGCGATGCAGCAGCGACGGGGGCAGCTCCAGGCGGCGCTGCAAAAACTGCAGGAGTTTCTGCCCGCCTTCGCGGGGATCCACAACGACCGTATTGGGATCGGGCGTTTCAGCCGTCATAACGTGTATCCTCCAGTGAGACCACGCAATCCTTGCTCTTTTCTATCCAGGCCTTGATGGCATGACCGGAATCCAGGCGACTGGAGTGCTTTTCATGGAGCATGCGCCGGTCGGCCAGGGCCAGGGCCTCCCGCAGCGAGGCGGCCTCCTCGGTACCGGAAAGGCCGAAGGACATGATGACCGGCACATTGCCGGAATGCTCGTTGTAGTGCATGAACACGCCCCGGATCTTTTCCAGGATCCGCGTGGCGTTGCGCAGGTCGCACTGGGGCAGCAGCACGGCGAACTCGTCGCCGCCCAGCCGCGCCACACAGTCCGAGGAACGGACGGACGTGCGCAGCAGACGGACCGCGGACTGCAGCATGTCGTTGCCGGTCTCGTGGCCCAGGTAGTCGTTGACCAGTTTCAGGCCGTTGACGTCACAGCTGATGATGCAGACCTTCATGTCCGCCAGCCGGGACAGGCGGTCCAGCTCATGGTAAAAATAGACCAGGCTGTGGGCATCGGTCAGAGGGTCGTATTCGATCATTTCCGCCAGGCGATCGCGTTCCCCCTGGGTGGTGGTGATGTCCGTATGCAGGCCGATGAGGCGCATGGCGCGGCCGTGGCTGTTGCGCCGCAGCACGCGGGCGCGGCTCAGGATCCAGCAGTAGGAGCCGTCCGCCCTGCGCATGCGGAAGGACTGCTCGTAGCTGTCGCCGTAGCGGGGCGACATGATGACGTCCATCTGCTGTTTCAGGATGCTCGTTTTTTCGTCAGGATGCAGCTTGTCCCGCCAGCTCGCGAAGGTATAGCCGAAGCTGCCCTCATCATAGCCCAGCATGGTGATGTAGCGGGGGCTGTAGTAGATGGTATCCTTTTCTATGTTCCAGTCCCACAGGCCGTCGCCGCCGTCGAACAGGGCCATGAGGGAGATCTCGTTGTTCTTGCCCGAGGCCGAGTCCGGGAGCTCGTCCCTGTCCTCGCAGACAAGATTGCCCGTCATGTAGGCCGGCCTGCCGTACTCCCCGCGTCCTACCAGGGCACCACAGACGAGAAAGCGCTTCCGGCTGCCGTCCGGCAGATCCAGGAGCAGGCGTTCCACGAAACTGTTGTTGGAAAGATCGGATGCGAAACGCTGGGCGAAGCGGTCCAGCAGCAGCCGGGCCGATTCGGGCGTCAGCATGTCCAGCACCGTCTGGAGGGGGGCGCGCAGCGGGCCGTCTTCGGAGCGCTGGAGCAGGCGGGCGCAGCTCCTGTCCAGGGAGAATTCCTGCCGGGCAAGATCATAGACCCAGTTGCCGTCGCCGCAGGCCGCGTACAGGCGTCTCCGGCCGTCCATGCGGGTCAGCATGCCCACCAGGCTGCGGGGCTTTCCCGTGGGGAAACGCTCCAGCACGATACAGCGGCAGCAGACGATGTCCTCGGCGATGGTCTGGAGGACCTCCGTGGCCGCTTCCGACGACAGATCGCTCACGCTGCGGAGCAGCTGGCGTGTCCCTTCCCGCCGTGCGACGGGCAGGCTTTCACACAGCTCCCGGAAACTGCCCCTGAAAAGGCCCGGCTCCTCCCGGCCCAGCAGAGAGGCGGCCTGAGGGCTCAGGACGAGGACGTCGTCAAGGACGTTCCACTGCCACAGGGCGTCCCCGGTCTCTTCCAACCGGAGTTCGGGCAAATCAGCAGGTAACGGTACATCGCTCATAGTGTCCATCCCGGGCATAATATATAGCTACTAGCAAAAGCATACAGGAGGAGCAAGTCTTTCCCTCCAGGTCTTCCGCGTGTATGACAGGAGCAACGGAGAGCGCCGCCTCCCCCGGAGGCCCTGGACGGGACGCCTGCGCCGCACCGGCACGACGACACGACCTGCCGCCCGACGCCGTCCTGCTGGCCTCCACGGACATCACGCCCACCAGGCCTTCCGGGCAGGAGCGGGGCAACTGGCCCTGCACTTCCACGCCGGGGCCGACGCCGCCCGCATGGAGCGCCGGCTTATGGACCATGCCTGCAAACTGGCCTCCGCCCGGCTGGGCGTGGCGGCCATACGCGAGGACGCCAGCATCCTGAGCGGGCGCACCGCTGCCGCCGGACAGGACTTTTTTCGCCGCTGGCCGGACGGCATCTTCACCGCCTGAGCCCGCCTGCGGCCCGCACGAGGGAACATCATGAAAGCCGAGATCATCGCCGTAGGGACCGAGCTTCTGCTCGGCCACACCGTCAATACCGACGCGGCCCATGTGGCCCGCGCCCTTTCCGGCCTGGGTGCCGACCTGCACCATGCCTGCGTGGTGGGCGACAACGCCGCCCGTCTGGAGGAATGCCTGCGCGCCGCGCTGCAGCGCAGCGCCTGGGTCATCACCACCGGCGGCCTGGGGCCCACCAATGACGATCTGACCAAGGAGACCGTGGCCCGCGTCCTGGGCCTGCCCCTGGAGGAGGATGCCGACAGCCTGCGCCGCCTCAGGGAATATTTCGGCGACCGACCTGTGGGCGAGAACCAGTACAAGCAGGCCTGGCTGCCGCGCGGCAGCCGCGCCTTCGTCAACAGGGTGGGCACCGCCCCGGGCTGCGCCGCGCCGGCGGCGGGGGGCGGGCTGGTCATCATGCTGCCCGGCCCGCCTTCCGAGCTCCTGCCCATGCTGCATGACGAGGTCGTGCCCTGGCTCGCGCAGCGGACAGGGGCCTGCATCCGCTCCAGCATGGTGCGCACCTTCGCCCTGGGCGAGGGCGACGCCGAACTGCGCCTGCGCGACCTGACCGCCGCGGCCAATCCCACCGTGGCCACCTACGCCACCGACGGCGAGATGTTCGTGCGCATCACGGCCAAGGCCGCCGGCCCGCAGGAGGCCGAGGCCCTGCTCGCGCCCGTGCGCGAGGCTGTCTGCCGCCGTCTGGGCGACCGGGTCTACGGCGTGGACGTGGACG
The DNA here is from genome assembly GCF_949282365.1 of uncultured Desulfovibrio sp. Classification (GTDB taxonomy): domain Bacteria; phylum Desulfobacterota; class Desulfovibrionia; order Desulfovibrionales; family Desulfovibrionaceae; genus Desulfovibrio. The sequence continues at coordinate 44,392 of NZ_CASDOY010000002.1, read as the reverse complement.
ACCTGGAAAGCGTGGTCGTGCCCCTGCTCCTGCAGCGCGGCGAGACCCTGACCACGGCCGAATCCTGCACCGGCGGCCTGCTGGCCAAACGCATCACCGACGTGGCCGGCGCTTCGGCCGTCTTCCGCCAGGGGCTCGTGACCTACGCCAACGAAGCCAAAACCTGCCTGCTGGGCGTCCCCGAAGACCTGCTGGCCCGGGTGGGCGCGGTCAGTCCCGAAGTGGCCCGCTGCATGGCGGAGCAGGCCCTCAGGCGCTACGGCAGCACCTGGGGCATCGGCATCTCCGGCATTGCGGGACCCGGCGGCGGCACGGACACCAAGCCCGTGGGGCTGGTCCATATCGCCCTCAGCGACGGGCAGCGCACCTGGTTGCGCGTCATGCGCCCCCACGGCCGCTACATGGGCCGCGCCTGGACCCGCCAGCGCGCCGCCAGCCATGCCCTGGACATGCTGCGCCGGGCCATGCTCGGCCTGCCCGTGGAGATGGAGGCCTGACAGCCGTTGGCCGCTGCTGGCGGGAAGGCCCTCTCCGGCCCTGCGCGCGCCGGGCCGAAGTCAGGAGGCAGGGGCGTTTGTCCGGGGGAGGCCCCCTTGAGCATGGGCTGAGACCATCCGCAGCTTGTTGGGGGGAAAGGGAAGCCCCCCATCCTTTCCCCGGCGCGCTTCCATCAGGAAGGACATGACGCCAATGGGCCGCAGGAGCATGCGGGACATGGCGGGCGAAATGGTCCCTCTATGGCGTACCGGGCCTTTCAGCGCGATGGAGGGACATCCGCGCGCGCATGGACCGTTGCGGCCTGAAGGGAAAAGAACAGTACCTGCACCAGCCGCAGGCAGGACAACAGGGAACGGATCATGACACCCCCTCTGTCCGCCCGGGGATCTCCGGCAGCGGGCTCGATGAAATGTGGAAGATGTGAGCTTTTGCGGCCGAAACCCCTTTGCAGCCGTCTGGAATTTTTATAGCATGGTTGAATCGTTGTAAACTACGGCGCAATGGAATTAATCCGAGAAGCGCCGGGGGCTGCCGGGGGCTGCCCCTTTACCGGGAGGGAACATGCTGGATTTCTTGAATGTCGTCGCTGGTTATGTCTGGGGCCTGCCCCTGATGATCCTGCTGGTGGGTACGGGCCTGTGGCTGACCCTTTCCCTGCGCGCGCTGCAATTCAGCCACCTGGTGCACGCCTTCACCCTCATCGTGCGCAAGACGCCGGACCGCAAGGCCCAAGGCGACATCTCCAATTTCCAGGCCCTGATGGTGGCCCTTTCCGCCACGGTGGGCACGGGCAATATCGCCGGCGTGGCCACGGCCATCTATATCGGCGGCCCCGGCGCGCTGTTCTGGATGTGGATGACCGGCCTCGTGGGCATGGCCACCAAGTACGCCGAGGCCGTGCTGGCCGTGAAATACCGCGTGCAGAACGAGAACGGCACCTTCAGCGGCGGCCCCATGTACTACATCTCGCGCGGGCTGGGCTGGAAATGGCTGGCCACGCTCTTCGCCTTCTTCGCGGCCATCGCCACCTTCGGCATCGGCAGCATGGTGCAGTCCAATTCCGTGGCTGACGCCCTCAACCACAGCTTCTCCATCGCTCCCGGCATCACCGGCATCGTACTCATGGGCCTGACCGCCGCCGTCATCATCGGCGGTGTGCGCAGCATCGGCCGCGTGACCGCCCTGCTGGTGCCCGTCATGATCGCCCTCTATGTGCTGGGCGCCCTGGTGGTGCTCATCATGCACGCCGCCGAGATCCCCGGCGTCCTGGGCATGGTCGTGTCCAGCGCCTTCCAGCCTGTGGCGGCCACCGGCGGCTTCGCCGGCGCCACGGTGATGATGGCCATCCGTCTGGGCGTGGCCCGCGGCCTGTTCTCCAACGAATCCGGCCTGGGTTCGGCCCCCATCGCCGCCGCTGCCGCCCGCACCAGCCAGCCCGTGGTCCAGGCCCTGATCTCCATGACCCAGACCTTCATCGACACCCTGGTGGTCTGCTCCATGACCGGCCTGGTCATCCTCGTCACCGGCGTCTGGACCTCCGGCAAGAACGGCGCTCCCCTCACCTCCTACGCCTTCGAGACGGGCCTGCCCGGCGAACTGGGCGGCCTCATCGTGACCATCGGCATCATCCTCTTCGCCTACTCCACCATCCTTGGCTGGAGCTATTACGGTGAAAAGGCCATCGAATACCTGCTGGGCAGCAAGGCCATCATCCCCTACCGCTGGGCCTTCATCATCTCCGTGGGTCTGGGCGCGTCCATGAAGCTGGACCTGGTCTGGGTTCTGTCCGACATCTTCAACGCCCTCATGGCCTTCCCCAACCTCATAGGCCTCATCATGCTGACACCCGTGGTCAAGGCCGAGACCATGGCCTATCTGCGCTCCCTGAGGGGAGACGCCGGTACGGAAAGCTAGACCGGCGGACACCTGCGCCCCGGGCCGGGATCGTCCGCCCGGGCGCAGCGCCCTGTCTGCCAGAGATGCGAAGCCCCCGCCAGTGCGGGGCTTTCGTCTGCCTGCCGGGCGCAACCGCCTGCGGCCGCAGCCTGCGCACAAGCGCCGCAGGCCCTTTCCCCCTGCCCCGCCGTGGCCCGCATGCGTCCACGGTAAGGAGCCCGTCCTGCGCGCCACGGGCAAGGGAAGAGCCGCACGCCGCCCCGGCATGGCGATGCCGCCAGCCCCCCCGCAAGGGAGCACGCCGGACCGGGCCGGGATTCCGGCAGGGCCGCCGCCCCGGCCCGCGCGCCGGAGCCCGCCCCGGTGCGTGCGCTGCTTCCCCGCCCTCTCCCGAGGCACGGGACAGGGCCGTGTACCGGGGATATCCGTCGCGTTTTCTCCCTCCGCATGGGGAGATCCCTGGAAGGGTGTACATCCGATGCCCCCCTGGAGTTTTCTCCCGCCGCATGGGGAAATCCCCCAGGCCCGTCCCTGCCGCAGGGAGCGTGACCTGCGGCCACGCCGCCGTCCATAATGATTTTGCAGCAAATATGCCATGTAAAAACAATAGATTATACACAAAGCGCCGCGTGATCGCCGCCGAAGGACGCGATTTCAGGATTCTCCTGATACCGCACGCCCCCCTGTGCGCGTAGTCTCTGACCATCCGCTACGAATGCATGTGGGGCCCTGCCCCACCAGAAAGTAAAGGGGGATCACATGGCGCGCAACGCACTTGCAACGACGGCCCGTACCGTCAAAGCCGCTGCCGGGCAGTGGCTCGTTCTGTTTTTCCTGATCTTCGTCCTGGCCTCTCCGGCCATCTCCATGGCGGCCGATGACGCTCCGGCGCCCGCCGCCCAGGTCAGCCTGGCCGCCGCCGACGCTCCGGCCCAGGACGCGGCCGTGACGCCTTCGCCGGTGGCACCTTCCACGGGCGACGTGCAGGCCGCTCCGGTGGTGGACAACCACCCCTGGTGGTTCTGGCCCGTGACCCTGCTCTTCTTCTGCTTCATCCTCGGCATCATCGCCGTCATGGCCGGTGTGGGCGGCGGCGTGCTCTTCGTGCCGCTGGTCTCGGGCTTCTTCCCCTTCCACCTGGACTTCGTGCGAGGCGCGGGCCTGCTGGTGGCCCTGGCCGGTGCCCTGGCCGCCGGTCCCGGTCTGCTGCGCCGTAACTTCGCCAACCTGCGCCTGGCCCTGCCCGTGGCCCTCATCGCCTCGGCCTGCTCCATCCTGGGCGCCATGCTGGGCCTGGCCCTGCCCACCAACATCCTCCAGACCTGTCTGGGCCTGACCATTCTGGGCATCGCCGTGCTGCTCTTCTTCTCCAAGAACTCCGTGCGTCCCGAAGTCACGAAGCAGGACGCCGTGGGCATCGCCCTGGGCATGAACGGCGTCTTCCTCGAGCCCAGCACCGGTGAAGTGGTGGAATGGAAGACCCACCGCACCCTGGCCGGTCTGCTGCTCTTCATCCTCATCGGCATCATGGCCGGCATGTTCGGCCTGGGCGCCGGCTGGGCCAACGTGCCCGTGCTCAACCTGCTCATGGGCGTGCCGCTGAAGGTCAGCGTGGGTACCTCCAAGTTCCTGCTCTCCATCACCGACACCTCCGCCGCCTGGGTCTATCTGAACCAGGGCTGCGTGATCCCGCTGATGGCCATCCCGTCCATCGTGGGCCTGATGCTGGGTTCCGTGGTGGGCGTGCGCCTGCTGGCCAAGGCCAAGCCCAAGTTCATCCGTATCATGGTCATCGCCGTGCTGTTTTTCTCTGGCGCCAAGGCGCTGCTCAAGGGCCTGGGCTGGTAAGCCGACGGGCATCTAAGGAGACAGAAAATGAACAAGAATGACATCCAGGCTTCGCCCGCGCAATTGCGCTATGCCGACACTCTGTTCTATGGTTCCCTTGTGGGTTTCGTGATCATGCTGGTCACCTATGTGCTGTATGTGACGGGCATCCTCACGCCGCAGATCCCCCTTGACCAGCTGCCGCACCTGTGGACCGGCAACGCCGCCGATTACCGCGCCGCCGGCAGCATCCCCCAGGGCTGGGGCTGGCTGGCCCTCATCGGCAAGGGCGATATCTGCAACTTCGTGGGCATCATCATCCTGGCCGGTCTGACCATCATCTGTTTCGCCCAGCTGGCGCTTTCGCTGGCGCGCCGCAAGCAGTGGCTGCTGTGCGTCATCGCCGTGCTCGAAGTGCTGGTGCTGGTGCTGGCCGCCTCCGGCGTCCTGGTGGGCGGCGGGCATTAGGCCGACGGATCAGGCCGCGCCGTTTTGCGCGGGAGGTCGCATGTTATCTGCAATCAAAGCCTATTTCGGGCACCTGCTGGAAGTGCCGGATGCCGTGTCGCCGGCGCGTTACCGCTCGCTGCGACGCATCATGACCATCCTGATGGTCACGGTCTCGGTGACGCCGCTGCTGATCCTCACCGGCATCAACCATGCCCAGTACATGAGCACCCTGGAACAGGAGATGGAGAACCCGCTCTACGCCATGGTACGCAAGTCCCAGGCTTCGCTGGAGCTCTTCCTCGGCGAACGGGCCTCCACCGTCAGTCTGATCGCCCATGCCTACAGCTTTGACGACCTGACCAACGAACAGACCCTCAACCGCGTCTTCCTGGCGCTCAAGAGCGAGTTCCAGGGCTTCGTGGACATGGGCCTGGTGGATGTGAACGGGCGGCAGGTGGCCTATGTGGGCCCCTACAAGCTCAAGGACGCGGACTACGCCGGGCAGCCCTGGCTGACCGAGACCCAAGTCAAGGGCCGGTACATCAGCGACGTGTTCCTGGGGTTGCGCGGTTTCCCGCACATGGTCATCGCCGTGCACCGCATGGAGGAAAGCGGCCGGGAATGGACCCTGCGCGTGACCATCGACACCTCCCGCCTGGAACGGCTGGTGGCGGCCGTGGGCCTGATGCAGGATACCGACGCCTTTCTCTGCGACAGCGAGGGCGTGCTGCAGACCAACTCGCGCTTTTACGGCAAGGTGCTGGACAAGCTGCCCCTGACCCTGCCGCCCACCTCCTTCGAGACCACGGTGCGTTCCTGGAAGGACGACAGCGGGCGGGATCTCATGGTGGCCTACACCAGCCTGGCGGGCACGGACTTCATGCTCATGGCGGTCAAGCCCACCCTGGACATCTACAAGCCCTGGACGGCCCTGCGCAGCGAGCTGCTGCTGGTCTTCTGCGGCGGCATCGTGATCATCGTCCTGGTCTCGCACCTGCTCATCAAGCATCTGGTGGGCCGCCTGCAGGCCAGCGACGAGCGGCGCGTGGCGGTCTTCGCCCAGATGGAACACAACCAGAAGCTCTCGTCCATCGGCCGTCTGGCGGCCGGGGTGGCGCATGAGGTCAACAACCCCCTGGCCGTCATCAACGAGAAGGCCGGCCTCGGTCTCGACCTGTTGCACATGAGCGGCAACTTCGAGCGCAAGGACAGGCTCATCAGCCTGCTGGAAGCCATCGAGAGCACGGTGGAGCGCGCCCGCGGCATCACCCACCGCCTGCTGGGCTTCGCCCGCCGCATGGAGGCCAACCGCCAGGACCTGAGCCTGCCCGAAGTGCTGACCGAGACCATGGGCTTCCTGGAACGCGGCGCCAAGAACCGCGGCGTGACCATCGCCACGGACTTCGCCGAGGGCCTGCCGGACATCGTGTCCGACCGCGGCCAGCTGCAGCAGGTCTTCCTCAACATCATGGGCAACGCCCTGGATGCGGTCCCCGACGGCGGCAGGGTGGACATCGCCTGCTCCGTCCGGGCGGACGGCATGGTGCAGGTGCGCATCGCGGACAACGGCAAGGGTATGGGCCCGGACGTGCTCAAGCACATCTTCGAGCCCTTCTATTCCACCAAGAAGGAGAAGGGCAACGGTCTGGGCATGTTCATCACCTACGGTATCGTGCGTCGCCTGGGCGGCGAGATCACCGTGGACAGCACCGAAGGCAAGGGCACGACGGTCAGCATCACGCTGCCGCTTACACCGCCGGAACGTCCTGTGGAGGCATAAGATGGCAATGCGTGTATTGCTGGCCGATGACGAGAAAGAGTTTGTGGAGACCCTGGCCGAACGTCTGGACCTGCGCGGCATCGAGGTGCGCGTGGCCCTGGACGGCAAGGCGGCCCTGGGCGCCCTGGACGAGATGGCCGCCGGCGGGGCCCTGCCCGACGTCATGGTGGTGGATCTGTTCATGCCGGGGCTGCCCGGCGATCAGGTCCTGCAGCAGGTCTGCCGGAAATACCCCGGCCTGCCGGTCATCGTGCTCACCGGGCACGATTCGGTGGACGATTCCGGCGACAGTCCCGTGGCCCGGGCCTTCGCCTGCCTGACCAAGCCGCTGAGCCTGGGCATGTTTCTGGAAACGCTGGAAGCCGCGGCCCGTTCCGGCGGCGCTGCCGACAATCCGGGCAAGGGGGCGTGAACATGACCGATTCGCAATGCATGGGGCGTCTGCTGGCTTCGGCCACGCACGACATGCGCAACGTCCTGGCCGTGATCCGCGAATCCGCCGGCCTGGCCCAGGACATGGTGCAGCTGGCCGCCGCCTCGGACAAGGCCGCCGACCCGCGCGTGGTCAAGGCGCTCAAGGAGGTCCAGCAGCAGATCCTGCGCGGCGCTGCCCTGGCCGAGTGCATGGAATACATGGCCCAGGTCAGCCACAGCGACAACGAGAACGCGCCCTGCGACCTGGCCCGCGTGGCGCGCACCTTCTGCCTGATGGCGGCCCGCCGGGCCCGCGCCGTGCAGATGGTGCTGGAATGCGCCGACAGCGAGGAGCCGGTCTGGTCGGCCGTGCCTCCGCTGGCCGTCATGCGCGCCCTGCTGGACATCTTCGACCTATGCGCCTCCGTGGGCGGCCAGGTGCGGCTGCGCTTTTCCGCCGGTCGCCAGAACAAGGCGGAAGGCATCATCATCGAAGTCTGCGATGGCGCCAATCGCGACATGGCCCTGGCGGCCCTGACGGGCAGCCCCCTGCTCAATGCCCGGCCCCGGCCCGGCTGGCAGGCCCTGCTGATGCCCTGGCGTGATCCGGCACAGCGCTTTTTCCTCTCCATCTCCGCCTGCGGGGATGAGGACTAGAACGATATTTTTCCCGGCATCACCGGGTGAAGGAGAATGGCATGAGCAAGGAAGAGATCAAGATTCTGCTGGTAGACGACGAAAAACAGTTTGTGGACACGCTTGCCGAACGCCTTGCCATGCGCGGTTTCGCAGCGCGCGTGGCCTATGACGGCCCGCAGGCCCTCAAGGCTGTCGAGGATCCCACCGACGTCATCGTCCTGGACCTGCGCATGCCCGGCATGGACGGTTTCGAAGTGCTGCGCAGCGTCAAGAAGAGCAACCCCCAGGTGCAGGTCATCATCCTGACCGGTCATGGCGGCGATGCCGAAGAACAGACCGCCTACCGCATGGGAGCCTACAACTTCCTCAAGAAGCCCATGGACATCGACGAGCTGCTGAGCAGCATCCGCATGGCCTACCGTGACAAGGTGGAAAACGCCATGGTGGCTGTCAGCCTGGCCGAGGGCGGCGATTTCGAATCCGCCCAGGACGTCCTCAACGAAAAAGACATCCTGGCCGAGCACAAGCTCTAGGCCGCCATTGCCCCTGTCCGGCGGCCGGTCCGCCGGACAGGAAAAAGGCCCGGCAGCCGCCGGGGGCCGTCCGCCGTATCGTTTCCGTAGTGCGTAAAGGGGGGAACGTCATGCACGTACTCATCGTCGATGACGAACAGGGCTTTGCCGAACCGCTGGCCCAGCGTCTGGAGCTGCGCGGCATCGAAGCCGCCGTGGCCGGTGACGCGGAAAGCGCCCTGGACATGCTGCGGCAAAAGGACTGGGATCTGGTCTTTCTGGATGTCTGCCTGCCGGGCATGGACGGCGTCTCCCTGCTCAAGGTCCTGCAGACGCATGAACCGCGCCCCGACGTGGTCATGCTCTCCGGGGCCACGGAGATGAGCCAGGCCGTCAAGGCCATGCGGCGCGGCGCGCTCAACTGGCTGGCCAAACCGGTCTCCCTGAATGCCGTGCTGGAGGAATGCCGCAAGGCCCGCGAACGGGCCGAATCCCGCCGCCAGGCCCGGCGTCTGGCCGAGGAGGCCCGCCTGCGCAGCCTGGGCCGCATCGCCGAGGGCGTGGCCCATGAAGTCAACAACCCCCTGAACATCATCGTCCAGGCCGCAGGCCTCATGGCCGACAGCCTGGACAGCCCCGAAGCCGAGGCCCTGCCCGACATCGCCGACCTGCGCGACTCCCTCAAGGCCATCGTGACCCAGAGCATGCGCGTGCGCGAGATCACCCGCAAGCTGCTCATGGCCGGCGTGGGCCTCGACCCGCGCAGCGCGCCCATGGACGTGCAGGCCGTGGTCGCCCGTGTGCGGACCCTGCTGCAGGGCCGCATGGACAGCCTGCATGTGGACTGCCGCCTGCACTTCCCGCCGGAATGGGGAGAGGACGCGCCCCGTCCGCTGGGCTCCGCGCTGGAGCTGGAGCAGATCTGCCTGCACCTGATGGAGAACGCCCTGGACGCCATGCCCGGGGGCGGCACCCTGGACATCGGCGCGCGCCTGCTGCCCCCCGCCGACGACGGCACGGTCTGGTACGAACTTTCCGTGGCCGACAGCGGCGGCGGCATCGCCGACGAGATCATGCCCCATATTTTCGAGCCGTTCTTCACCACCCACCGCCAGGCGGGCCGGGCCGCCGGTCTGGGCCTGTCCGTGGCCACGGGCCTGGCCCACGGTCGCGGCGGCAGCATCACGGCCGCCAACCGCCCCGAAGGCGGGGCCCTGTTCCGCCTGCTGCTGCCCATGCCCGCGGCGGAGGGCCGGAACGGGGACGGCGAGTAAGGCCGCACGCCGGCCATCCCGGGGGTTCCTCCCGCCCCCAGCCGCCACGGCGGCAGCGCGAACAGCCACACCCACGCGGTCCCTGCAGGCCCTTTGGACCTGCAGGGGCTGTTTTTTCGCGGGCCGTCCTTGCTCCCCGCTCCGGCCATGACCGTCCGCCGTCCGGCGACTGCGCAAAAATCCCTGCCATACCACCGCCTTGCGCGGCATCTTCCGGGCCCGTTCCCCCAGTGCGGCCGCACGGCATTTTTCGCTTTTCAAACGGCGGCGCGGATGCTACACAAGCGCAGCGTGTGGCGCTCACCCCGCCGTTTGCCGGGGCTTTTTCCCTCCAGATTCCCGCGCCGCGCCTGCCGCCCCTGGCGGCCCCATGTTCGCAACAACGGCCCGCCGCGGCCGAAGGGAGACCCATGTCCTCATTACCCTGCATCGTTCTGGTGGGACGGCCCAACGTGGGCAAGTCCACCCTGTTCAACCGCCTGATCCGCAGCAACCGCGCCATCACCCATGACCGGCCCGGCGTGACCCGCGACCGCATGGAAGGCGTGGTCCGCCGCAAGGGCCACCCCGATTTCGGCATCGTGGACACCGGCGGCATCACCCTGGACGCCCACGCCATGGTCACCGAAGGGCCCGAAGGCATCCGCGGTTTCGAGGCCGACATCCTGCGCCAGGCCGAGGCCGCCATGAAGGACGCCTGCGCCGTGGCCTTCGTGGTGGACGGCCGTGACGGGCTGCTGCCCCTGGACGAATATCTGGCCGCCCACATCCGCCGCATGGGCCTTCCCACCCTCTGCGTGGTCAACAAGGTGGACGGTCTGGAAAAGGAAGACGAGCTGCTGGCCGAGTTCCACAGCCTGGGCTTCCCGCTGCTGCCCGTCTCGGCCGAGCACGGGCACAACATCCGCGCCCTCACCGAGGAGCTGGCCGGCCTGCTGCCCGAGGGCCATGAGGCCGTGCACGAGCCCCCGGCCCTGCGCCTGGCCATGCTGGGCCGTCCCAACGCGGGCAAATCCTCCCTGATCAACGCCCTGGCCGGCGAGGAACGCATGATCGTCTCCGACGTGGCCGGCACCACCCGCGACAGCGTGGACGTGCGCTTCGCGCGCGACGGCCGGGACTATGTCTTCGTGGATACGGCCGGCATCCGCCGCCGCACGAAGATCACGGACATCGTGGAGAAGTATTCCGTCAACGCGGCCCTCAAATCCACCACCAAGGCCGACGTGACCCTGCTGACCCTGGACGCCACCGAAGGCGTGAGCCAGCAGGACAAGCGCCTCATGGACCTGCTGGACACGCGCAAGATCCCCTTCATGGTGCTGGTCAACAAGTGCGACCTGGTGCCCGCCGGGCAGCTCAGGCAGCTGCTGCAGAACGTGAGCGAGATGCTGGCCTTCTGCAAGCATGTGCCCATCCTCACGGTCTCGGCCCTCAAGGGCACGGGCCTGAACAAGATCCTGCCCCTGGCGCGCAAGATCCACGAGGAGTGCGCCATCCGCGTGCCCACCGGCCAGCTCAACCGGGCCATGGAAGAAGTGCTGGCCCGCCACCAGCCCCCGGTGGTCAAGCGCGTGCGGGCCAAGTTCTTCTATCTGACCCAGGCCGAGTCCCAGCCGCCGACCTTCGTCTTCTTCGTCAGCGACGCCGACCGCGTGCCGGAAAGCTACGCCCGCTACCTGGAACGCGCCCTGCGCCGCATCTTCGGCATCACGCACGCGCCCATGCGCCTGCACCTGCGCTCCAGCCACAAGAAAGCGCAGTAGGCGCCGCCCGGACGCGGACGGGCCGGGATGGTCCGCCGCCCCGGTCCCACGCCCTTCCGGCCCGCCCCGGGCGCGCGGATGTGCCTGCCCATCCGGCGGGCCGCATTGACAGGAATCCGTCAAAGATGCAATAGAAAGGGCTTATACTGCCGCAAGGTAGACGCCGCTTTGCTGTTGTGCGGCGCGCGGCAGTCCACGGAGTCTCTCAAGGAGGGAGAAAATGAAAAAGTGCATGACCTGGCTCATGGCCGCGCTGTGCAGCGTTGCCGTGGCGGCTCCCGCCATGGCCGCCGACACCATCAAGATCGGCGTGCAGGGCGCCCATTCCGGCGACCTGGCGTCCTACGGCGTCCCCAGCCTCAATGCTGCCAAGATCGTCATCGAAGAAGCCAACGCCAAGGGCGGCGTGCTGGGCAAGCAGATCGAACTGGTGGCCCAGGACGACCAGTGCAAACCCGAGCTGGCCACCAACGCCGCCACCAAGCTGATCTCCGACAAGGTCGTGGCCATCATGGGCCCCATCTGTTCCGGCGCCACCAACGCCTCCCTGCCCATGTATGAAAGCGCCAACATCATCAGCATCTCCCCCACGGCCACCACGCCTGCCCTGACCCTGGAAGGCAAGCATCCCCTCTTCCTGCGCACCGTGGCCAACGACAACGCCCAGGCCCAGCTGACCAGCAGCTACATCACCGAAGTGCTCAAGGCCAAGAAGGTCGCCTATCTGCACGACAACGGCGAATACGGCAAGGGCTTCGCCCAGCAGAACCGCAACAATCTGGAAAAAGCCGGTGCCGAGACCGTGCTTTTTGAAGCCGTGACCCCCGACGCCGTGGACTTCTCCGCCGTGGTGCGCAAGCTGCGCCGCGTCAAGGCCGACGTGCTGGTCTTCGGCGGCTACCAGAACACCGCCTCCAAGCTGGTGCAGCAGATGCGCCGCGACCGCGTCAAGACCCCCCTCATCGGCCCTGACGGCGTGAAGGACGAGACCTTCCTCAAGATGACCGGCAAGGACAGCGAAGGCGTCATGGCCTCCTATCCCAAGGACACCAGTACCCTGGCCATGTACAAGCACGCCCGCGAAGCCCACGTCAAGCAGTTCGGCAGCGAGCCCGGCTTCGGCTACTACAATGCCTACGCCGCCACCCAGGCCCTCATCAAGGCCATCGAAACGGCCGGCAGCACCGATACCGACAAGATCATGGCGGCCCTCAAGAGCACCGAAGTGGACACCCCCCTCGGCAAGCTCTCCTTCAACAAGGCCGGCGACGCCACCGGTCTGGGCCTGTCCGTGTATGTGGTCAAGGACGGCAAGTTCGTCGAAAGCGACCACAGCATCACCCTGCATTAAGACCGACTGGCGCACGGGCGCGGAGGCACGGCCTCCGCGCCCTCTTGCCCGCCTGCGCCCGGGTAAACCGCAGCCCCTGTAACGGCATGGACTTCCAGTACTTTATCGAACTTTTCTTCGGCGGCCTCACACGCGGCAGCATCTATGCCCTCATCGCCCTGGGCTACACGCTGGTGTACGGCATCATCGAACTGATCAACTTCGCACACGGCGAGATCTACATGCTGGGCGCCTTCACCGCCCTGCTGGTGGCCGGCGTGCTGGGCATCGCCGGTTTCCCCGCCGGAGGCATCCTCATCGTGGCGGCCCTGGCGGCCGTGGTCTGGAGCGCGGCCTACGGCTATACGCTGGAAAAAGTGGCCTACAAACCCCTGCGCGGCGCTCCGCGCCTGTCGCCCCTCATCTCGGCCATCGGCATGTCCATCTTCCTGCAGAACTATGTGCTGCTGGCGCAGACCTCCGATTACGTCCCCTTCCCCCGCCTGCTGCCGGATATGGAGTTCCTGGACTACCTGGGCAACATCATGGGCCCCAGTGATTTCCTGATCCTCGTCACCAGCACGCTGGCCATGGTCTCCCTGAGCCTGTTCATCCGTTACACCCGCATGGGCAAGGCCATGCGCGCCACCGCCCAGAACCGCAAGATGGCCCTGCTGCTGGGCATCAACGCCGACCGCATCATCTCGCTCACCTTCATCGTCGGCTCGGCCCTGGCGGCCCTGGGCGGCGTGCTCATCGCCTCCCACATGGGGCAGGTCAACTTCGGCATCGGCTTCCTGGCGGGCCTCAAGGCCTTCACCGCCGCCGTGCTCGGCGGTATCGGCTCCATCCCCGGGGCCATGGTGGGCGGCCTCGTGCTGGGCATCGCCGAGAGCATGACCACCGGTTACCTGTCGGGCAACTATGAGGATGCCCTGGCCTTCGCCCTGCTGATCCTGATCCTCATCTTCCGGCCCGACGGCATCCTCGGCAAAGCGAAAGTGCAGAAGGTGTAGCCCATCATGATGCAATATCTCACAAAAGCCCTTGTGGCTGCCTGCTGGTTCATGCTCCTGACCTTCCCGGTCATGGGCATCAAGCTCAACAGCGTCGACCATACCGTGGAATGGCAGTTCCACCGGGTCCTGCTCCTGGGTGTGGCCATCTTCTTCCTTTCCATGCTCTGGCACTGGTGTTTCAGCCGCAAGGCGCGCGGCATCCCCCTGATCCGCCTGCCCGAAGGCCTGGGCAAGGGCCTGCATGCCCTGTTCACCCTGCCCGGACGCAACGCCACCACCAAACTGACCAGCCTGGGCCTGCTGCTGGCCGTCATGATCGTCATGCCCCTGGTGAGCTCCTTCTACCAGACCAACATTATGATCTCGGCCATGCTCTACGTCATCCTGGCCCTGGGCCTGAACATCGCCGTGGGCATCGCCGGCCAGCTGGTGCTGGGCTATGTGGCCTTCTACGCCGTGGGCGCCTATACTTACGCCCTGCTCAACCAGGCCTTCGGCCTGGGCTTCTGGGCCTGTCTGCCCGTGGGCGGCTTCATGGCCATCGTCTTCGGTCTGGCCCTGGGCTTCCCGGTGCTGCGCCTGCGCGGCGACTATCTGGCCATCGTCACCCTGGGCTTCGGCGAGATCGTGCGCCTGGTGCTGCTCAACTGGACCAGTCTCACCGGCGGTTCCGGCGGCATCAAGAACATCCCCGGCCCCTCCTTCTTCGGCCAGAACCTGGAGATCGCCGAGAACACCATCTTCATCTACTATCTGGTGCTGCTGGCCGTCATCCTGACCATCATCGTCATCAGCCGCCTCAAGAACTCCCGCGTGGGCCTGGCCCTGCAGGCCCTGCGTGAAGACGAGATCGCCTGTGAAGCCATGGGCATCGACCTGGCCCGCGTCAAGCTCTCGGCCTTTGCCCTGAGCTCCTGCTGGGCCGGTTTCGCCGGGGTCATCTTCGCGGCCAAGACCACCTTCATCAACCCCGCCAGCTTCACCTTCATGGAATCGGCCATGATCCTGTCCATGGTGGTGCTGGGCGGCATGGGCTCCATCGTGGGCGTGGTCATCGCCGCCACCATCCTCATCCTGGCGCCCGAATACCTGCGGGCCTTCTCCGAGTACCGCATGCTGCTCTTCGGCGCCATCATGGTCATCATGATGATCTTCCGGCCCCAGGGCCTTGTCACCGGCGAGCGCCGCCGTTACCGCATCACTGCCCTGCAGGGCGGCGACAAAGGAGGACGCGCATGAGACCCGTTCTTGAAGTCAAGGGACTGACGCGCGACTTCGGCGGTCTGCGCGCCCTCAACGATCTGGACCTGACCGTCAACGAAGGCGAGATCGTGGCCCTCATCGGCCCCAACGGCGCCGGCAAGACCACCTTCTTCAACTGCGTCACCGGCATCTACAAGCCCACCGAAGGCACGGTCCACCTCTACGGCGCCGACGGCGAACGATATCTGCTCAACGGCCGCAAGCCCCATCTGATCACGGCCCTGGGCATGGCCCGCACCTTCCAGAACATCCGCCTGTTCAGCGACATGACCGTGCTGGAGAACGTCATGATCGGCCGCCACTGCCGCACCAGGGCGGGCATCTGGGGCGCGCTGACCCGCAATGCCCGCACCCGCCGCGAGGAACAGGAATCCATCGACATTTCCTACAGCCTGCTGGAGACCGTGCACCTGCAGGACCTGTGGAACGAAAAAGCCTGCAACCTGGCCTACGGCGCCCAGCGCCGTCTGGAGATCGCCCGCGCCCTGGCCACCGAACCGCGCATGCTGCTGCTGGACGAACCCGCCGCCGGCATGAACCCGCAGGAGACCAACGAACTCAAGGAACTGGTGCTCCAGATCCGCGCGGACAAGGAACTGTCCATCCTGCTCATCGAACACGACATGAGCATGGTCATGTCCCTGTCCGACCGCATCTACGTCATGGAATACGGCTCGCGCATCGCTGCCGGCACCCCTGCGGAAGTGCGCAGCAACCCGCGCGTCATTCAGGCCTATCTGGGAGAAAGCGAAGATGCTTGAAGTCAAGGGCATTGATACCTATTACGGCAACATCCAGGCCCTGCGCGACGTTTCCCTGCGCGTGGATGACGGCGAGATCGTGACCCTCATCGGCGCCAACGGCGCCGGCAAGTCCACCACGCTCATGACCATCTGCGGCATCAACCGGCCGCGCAAGGGCGAGATCCTCTGGGACGGCATGCCCATCCACGAGCTGCCCCCGCACGAGATCGTCCGCCTGGGCATCTCGCAGGTGCCCGAAGGCCGCCTCATCTTCCCGGACCTCAGCGTGCGCGAGAACCTCGACCTGGGCGCCTTCCTGCGCAACGACGTGCAGGGCATCAAGGAAGACATGGACTACGTCTTCGACCTCTTCCCCATCCTCGCCCAGCGCCGCAGGCAGACCGGCGGCACCCTTTCCGGCGGCGAGCAGCAGATGCTGGCCATCAGCCGCGCCCTCATGGCCCGGCCCAAACTGCTCCTGCTGGACGAGCCCTCCCTGGGCCTCGCTCCCATTATCATCCAGCAGATCTTCCAGATCATCCAGCGCGTCAACGCCAACGGCACCACGGTCTTCCTGGTGGAACAGAACGCCAACCAGGCCCTGCGCATCGCCCACCGCGGCTACGTCATGGAAAACGGCCGCATCGTCACCAGCGACAGCGCCGAGAACCTGCTCCAGAGCGAGGACGTGCGCTCCGCCTATCTGGGCATGTAGGACAGCATCTCATGGCTACCCTGACGGGCAGTGTCGTGCGAGGGGAAGGGGCCGCTTTGTGGACAAAGTGCCCCTTCCCTTTTTTATCGTCATTGGAGCAGGCGTGCAGCATGCACATTCGGTAGTATACAGACAGTCTGCTGGTGCCTGTCATCTTTTGCATCTTATTGAAGAGTATTCCCATATGCGCGGGAATGAACTGCAGTGACGCGACAAAGATATGGACAGGCCGATGTCCATGCTAACCGGAACCATGAACATCTTCGCTCTTATCATATTCATTGCTGCCATTGTGGCCCTGGTTCTTTTTTTCCGTCCACGTCCCGAAGACCACCAACAAACACCCCCCCAAAAAAATTCCATCATTTTGACCGACGATGAGGATGTGATAATAAAACCATCCCCGATGGAAGCCAGAATCTGGGCCAAGGAGGATGCCGAAGACCAGACTGACGGGATGGTCCTGAAAATTCCGTCATACAGCGAAACGGGCACTATATACACATGCAACCTACGCAGGGTACGCTGCTCTTGCCAGGACTGGATAAAACGCCGCAATATTGGAAACGACTTGCACCCAGCGCGTATTTGCAAACATCTGGCAGGCGCATACGCCGAACACCATGACAAGCTGCCAGCATCCCTGCAACCATGGCGTGCCATCATCGACACACAAAGCCAAACAGGCACAGGTATGCCGTATAACAGGAAAGACTATGGCGAGTTTGAGGGGGCTGTCTACATCGTGGATACACGCAACTTCGTTCGTTCAGGGTGGGTGAACCTCTACTTTGAGGGCAAGCTATACGGCTGGAATCGTGCGGAACGCCGCTGGAGCTACAACAAAGGTCCCTCCCCACGCTGCTTGTGGGTGAAGATATTACGAAAAATATTACAAGATAGAGGGTTATAACAAGAAATTCGACAGGGAGTAGCGCTTCATGCAGAAAAGCCTCTCCCGCATGATACGGAAGAGGCTTTTTGCTGTCATGGCACACAAGAATAGGGGCCCTGCCGATATGCGTCTTCTCCTCTATTCCACCACCTTGGGCGTGCCGGAGACCGGCAGGCTGCCGGTACGGATGAAGCTGTCCACCAGGCCGAAGACCAGCTCGTTGCCGCAGAACTGTCCCCGGGCGATGGAGGCCCGGAATTCGGGCAGGCGCGCCTCGAAGCGGCGCAGCAGGTCAGGCTCCAGGGTCAGCATGTCGGCCTGCATGCCGTAGTTCAGGCGCTCCAGGTACAGGGCGTTGAAGCACTGCTCCACCATGGCCTTGAGCGGCAGGCTCAGGATGGGCTTGCCCAGATACAGGGCCTCGGTCATGAGCGTATGCCCGCCGCCCTGGATGACGTAGGAGCAGCCTTCCAGCAGCTTGAGGAAGCCCTCCTCGCTCTTCTTCATGAAGATGACATTGCCCTCGCGGCCTTCTGTCCTGTCGTAGCCGAAGACATAGCAGGGCCGGTCCGTGGCCTGGAGCAGGAAATCCACCAGCTTGCGATGCGTGGAATTGCTCTGGTAGACCACCACATGGCCGTCGTCCCGGGGCGTGAGGCGCAGGACGCTGTCGCGCAGGATGGGCGGCACCACGCGCGCGTGGTACCGGGGCTGCACCTGCGGCGCGTAGAAGGAGACCAGCAGGTTCTGCTTTGTGGGCCGGAACAGGTAACGGGGCGTGATGCCCTGCAGGAAATGGTCCCACCACATGCGCGGCGGCAGCCAGCCGTGGCGGCAGCAGGTGATGACGTGCTGATGATCGAGGGTCAGGCAGGGCAGACCGGCCCTTTCGGCCGCGCGCGGCACGAAGTATTCCAGATCCGTCATGCAGACATCGGGCTTGAAGCGGTGGATGAGCCGCAAGACCTCATCCACATAGCGCTGCCGGTGCCAGAGCAGGGGCAGGGCCTTGCGCACCGTGGCAGGCACGTCCACCTGATAGTTGCGGAACACGGTCCCCAGATTGGGGAGGCGGTAGACCCGGAATTCCGGCTCCAGGATCCTGGGGGCGTCGTCATTGGCCACGAACAGGAATTCGTGCGCGCGCAGACGGCGGGCGATGGTCAGCCCGCGCATGGCATGCCCGTGTCCGGTCCCGTGGATACCGTAAAGAATTCGCGCCATGTTCTCCCCCTGTGGTATGATCGTTAGTCATACCAACGGGCTTTGGCAGCGTCAACCGCGCCTGACCGGCACGGCCACCACGGGCGTGGGCCGCCCTTCCCCGCCACGCTGCGGCCCCGGGCTCCCGGCTTGCGCTCCGCCGGGGAACAGGGTAAGCCTGTGCACCCCCAACCAAAGGAGTTCCCATGTCCCTTGCCAGCCGCGGCGCGGAATTCTTCCGCTTCTGCATCGTGGGCGGCCTGACGTTTCTGGTGGACTACGGCCTGCTGTTCCTGCTGACCGACGTGCTGGGCGTCCACTACCTCTGGTCTTCCGCCTGGGCCTTCACGGTGGCCGTCATCGTCAATTACTATCTGTGCGTGTTCTTCGTCTTCCGCCGGGCGGCGCGCAGTTTCGCCCGGCAGCTGGTCTTCGTGGGCTCCAGCCTGGCCGGTCTGGGCATCAACCAGCTCTGCATGTGGCTGCTGGTGGACAAGCTGGCCCTGCACTACATGCTGGCCAAGATCGTGGCCACAGGCGTCGTCATGGTCTGGAACTACGTCATGAAGCGCATGGCCCTCACCGGGCGACTCGGCTAGTTTTTCAGCACGAACTCCTTGCAGACCGCGGTGATGAAGGCCAGCATGAACGAGAAAACGGCCATGGCGGCGAACAGGATGGACAGGATGACAAGATTGTCCACAAAGGCTGACGACATGTCGCCATAGCCCACACAGGACCAGGCATAGAAGCATGAGCCATACGTCAGCGCGAACAAGCCCAGAAAGAGCAGCGCTATCAGGGCAAGCCGATCCCGCGAAGCCAGCCTCCCCAGCAGGCTCATCCGCCTGTCAGGCAAGTTGACGCCCGCGAGCCCCGCAGCGACGATCCCCAGCCCCATGATCTGCATCCCCAGCAACAGGAACATGCAGAACGTCATGAATGCCTTGGTGGCCAGCGTGATCCCCCCCAGGGACAGAGGCCCGGGCAGCAGGCAGAGGCAGCCGAGGAGACCGATGCCCATGAGCGCCAGGGCGGGATAAACATAGAGCCAGTGGGGAGCATAGGTCAGCAGGAAGCACAGATGCCGCCACCCGTCGCGCCATGTGCGCAGATGGGGCGGGCGGCTGCGACCGTCCTTGGCCAGGGTCGTCGGCACTTCAGCCATGCTCAGTCCGTACAGGGAAGCCTTGACCACCATTTCAGAAGCGAATTCCATGCCCGACGTTTTCAGATGGCAACGGCGGATGGCCTCCGTGTTGAAGCCGCGCAGCCCGCAGTGGAAATCACCTATCGTGATATGGAAAAACAGGCGTCCTATCCAGCTCAGGACAGGGTTGCCGAGATACTTGTGCAAGGGCGGCATGGCCCCGGGAGCGATCCCCCCCTTGAAGCGGTTGCCCATGACCAGATCCATGCCCTGCCGCAGCTTGTCGAGGAACAACTGCAGATTCGAGAAATCATAGCTGTCATCGGCATCGCCCATGATGATGTATTTCCCCTGCGCCGCGGCGATCCCGCCAAGCAGTGCCGCGCCATAGCCTTTTTCCGGCACGTCCACCACGCGGGCGCCAAGCTGTCTGGCGATCTCCTGGGAGCCGTCGGTACTGCCGTTATCCGCGATGAGGACCTCGCCGTCGATCCCCGCCCGCTCAAGATAGCCCTGGGCTTTCATGATGCACGTCGCCAGGGTCTCCGACTCGTTCAGACATGGCATCAGAATCGTCAATTCACAACTCATTCCAGCTTCTCCTCACAGATCATTGACCGGAGCGATACCGCCCGCGTCCTTTCAGAAGATCGTGTCCTTTCCGTCAATGGCGGCGCAGCAGCAGCCAGTCCCCGTTTTCGAACAGCAGGCTGCCGCAGCGCAAAAGCTGCTGTCTGTGCTCCACATGCCGGGTCAGCAGCAGGGGGGCCTCTTCCCGGAGCCAGACGTCCACATAGCCGTCCTCCCCGCCGGCCATGCGCCGCTGCATGCGCAGCCAGCGTCCGGCCAGGACCGGGTCCCCGGCATAATAGATGATGTTCCCGTCCTTGTGCAGGGGCAGCACGGGCACATGGGCCACATAGCGCGCCGCCATGCAGTCCCTGTCACAAAACAGCAGCTCCCCTGCCGCCGCATGTTCCTGCAGGGCCAGCAGGGCCTCCTGCTGCTTCAGGGCCTGGGCCCCGATCCGGCGCGCCTCGGCGGTATCCAGCCAGCTCCAGCCGGAGGCCTGCGCCAGCGCGTGGCGGGCCGCCACCACCTGCTTGCCCTGCCCCGCGCCCAGCAGGGCCAATACCAGCAGGACGACCAGCCCCCCGCGCAGCGGCGCGGACAGCTTGTGCCAGTACAGGGACAGGGCCGCCGTCAGCAGCAGCCAGGCCAGCGGCACGAGGAAGCGGGTGCCGCGCAGGACCTCCTGGCTCAGGTTCTGCCGTCCCAGCCGGCGGGCCAGTTCCATTTCCAGCGCGCACAGCAGGCAGCCGCCCGCGATGCCCAGCAGCATGCCCGGCATGAGCCGCAGCAGGGAGCGCAGCGGACCTTCCGTCCGCCGCCATTGCCGGAACAGGACCAGCCCCGCCAGAGCCGCCGCCGGGAACAGGGGCACCGGGAAGGTATAATAGGCCAGGATGCCGCCCAGGCTCTGCCAGACATCGTGCCAGTCACGGCTGAAACGCAGGGCGCGCACGTCGGCGAAAAGGGCTGCATGCCCGGCCGGCGGAGCCGGTGTGTCCGACAGGAAAAATAGCGCATAGAGCGCCACAGGCACGGCGAAGCAGACCAGGTTCAGCGCGCTCAGGCCCGCATGGCGCCACAGACTCCTGCCCTGACGGCACAGGAAAAAGCCCATGAAGAACATGGCCCCGCCCATCAGGGCACTGACGGTATGCACCAGCATGGCGCAGCCCCCCAGCAGCAGCACCAGCGGCTGCAGGACAGGCTTTTTGACGGCCGTGCAGGCCAGCATCAGCAGAAAGGGCCAGAGATCGGCATAAAAGATGCGCGGCACCGGATCAGAGCGCATGCTGCCCCAGAAGGTGCCGAAGGCCCAGTGCACGGCGACGCTCATCAGGAGCGAGAGCAGGGCCGCCAGGGACGGGCTGCGGAACAGCCAGCGCCCCAGGACGTAATAGGCGAGGAAATGCAGGAAGACCCCCAGCGCCCCGATGCGCAGCATGCTGACCGCGCTGCCGTCGGAGGCGGGGAAACACCCGGCCAGGGTGGTCAGCAGATTGGGCACGCCCGGATCCAGCGGGAAGAAGGCGGCCACGGGATCTGCGGCAAAATCCGCAGGGGCTTTCGCCACTTCCAGGATCTGCGCGTAGTTCTGCAGGTCGCTGTCCATGCCGATGCCCCGGGGATTGAGCTGCAGCGTGCCCTGCAGGGAGCACCAGCAGAACAGGGCGGCCAGCAGGGCCAGCAGCAGGTCAGCCCTGCGGAACTTCCCGATATCAATGCCTTTCATAAGCAAGAGCATACGCGCGCCGGGGGGCGGCTGTCACCCCTTTTTCCGGGCCGTCGGCGTTTCTTCCGCCTGACGGGCCTCGCTGGTCGCGGCCTGGTGCCGGGCGGCCAGCTCGCGGGCGCGCCGGATCAGGCGCTGATCCATGCGCCGCATGATCTGGCGGCTGTGCGTCAGGATATAGACGCCGCCCAGGATGCCCACAGCGCCAAAGGCCTCGCGCAGGGCGAATTCCTCACCCAGCACGCCCACTCCCAGTCCCACGCCCACCAGCGGCATGATATTGAGGAAGATGGCCGCCTGGCCCGCACCCACGATCTTGACGCCCATGTTCCAGAGGACCATGGCGCAGACCCCGCCGATCCAGATGATGTAGACCATGCAGGCCAGGGTGGTGCCGCTCACGGCGTGCACATGCAGCTGCCCGGTCAGCACGGCGTAGCCGAAGGTCGCCAGCGTGCCGAACAGCCCCGCCCAGGCCGTGGTCGTCAGGGGCGGCAGGTGGCGCATGACGCGGAAGCCTGTCAGGGAATAGACGGCCCAGCCCAGCTGGGCGATGAAGAAGAGCACATCCCCCGTATTGAAGGAGATGTGCAGCAGCACCTCCAGCCGTCCCTTGCTGACGAGGAAAAGCGCCCCGGCCACGGACAGCAGGATGCCCAGCCCTTCGATGGGCAGCAGGCGTTCGCGCAGGAAGATCAGGGCCACCAGGGCCGTCACGGCCGGCGTGGTGGTGGCGATGAGCGTGGCATTGCTCACGGTGGAGAGCTGCAGGCCGGTGAACTGGGCGATATTGTTGAGCGCCACGCCGGTCATGCCCATGAACAGCAGGGCCGGCAGCAGGCGCGGCGGCGGCAGCAGGGGCAGACCGCGCCAGCGCATGAGCACGAAGAAGGTGACGCTCATGAGCAGATAGCGCAGTGCGGTCATGGTGGTGGGATCCAGCTCGCGCATGGTGATCTTGACCAGCAGGGGCTGCGCGCCCCACAGGGCGGCCGTCAGGGCCAGCAGGGCGAAGGAGCGGTGTGTGGCGGTAGTCATGACGATCTCCGGGGGCCTGGGGCCTTCCCGGGGCGCACCATAGCGCAAAGCGGAACAATTTTCGAGGCTCCCGCAGGCCAGGAGCCCGGCACGCCGTTTTTCAGGTTTCCCCCTTGACAGGACGGCGCGGGACAGCTAGAAATGTGTAACACGTTTTTATCAAAAATAACACGATGCATGCGCCCCTGTCTTCTCCCCGGCAGTCGGGGAAGACCTGCCGGAAGATGCCGCCTTGCCAGCGGCATCTTCCGGCGATCCCGGTCCGCAGGTGCCCGCAGCCTGGCTTCGGGGCATCGGTCTGGCGCTTCATACGGATCTTCGGTGCAGGTCAGCCGTCCACGCATGGCGACGCGTGTCGCGGGCACCCTGCGATTCGCAGCGTCAAACTTTCTGTAAAAGCACTATGTTATGCATGTCACGGCGGCCATGTCCTGTCCGCACGCCATGCACTGCATACGATATTATGAAAACAATTTTCAATTTCATTGACATCTGTTTTCAATTATGCCATGTTGGCTCCAACAAAAACATCTTCACAGGAGCCACTATGCCGACCATGGAATCCCATCCCCGGGCCCGGATCGCCTTCCGCCGCAGCGCCGACAACCTGCACATCGCCGCCGGTGAGGATCTGGATCTGGAACAGGCCCGTGCCATCCTGAACCTCATGCGCTGCCACAGCGCCGACTGCAACAAGTTCTTCATCGACGTGCGCCGGGTGACCCATATCCAGCCCGCGGCCGTGACGGCCCTGCGCGGCGCGTCCCTGCCCGCCATCGCACCGCAGCGCATCCATTACAAAGGCTCCCGCGGCTTCGAGCTGGCGTCGAGCGGCAACAAGGTCCTCATCGTTCCTGAAAAGGCGAAGCATGTCTGCTCGGGCACCTGCCCCAACTGCCGTTGCAAGGATAAAAAAGCCCGCGCCAAGGCGCGGGCTACGGCCCGGGCGACGGGCACGGCGTCGGGGGGCGCCGCCGTCGCCTGATGGATGTGAACCTCTAACAGTAAGGAAGAAGGAAGAAGGTCATGAAAAAAATTCTTACCCTCATGCTGGCGGCCGGTATGCTCTTCGGAGCGGCCACAGGCGCCAGGGCCATCGACTTCAAGGCCTCCGGGGAATGGCTGGTGGGCTTCGGCGTCGGTGACGGCAGCCTCATCAAGGATGTCAACGACCACAAACGTCATCATGAAGACACCTTCAGCGCCGGCCAGCGTGTGCGTCTGCAGCTGGATGCCGTGGCTTCCGAAGCCCTGTCCGGCACGGTCTTTTTTGAAATCGGCGACCAGCCCTGGGGCAATGCCGGTGAAGGCGCGGCCCTGGGCGCCGACGGCCAGATCGTGAAGCTCAAGAACGCCTACATCGACTGGATGGTGCCCAATACCGACCTCAAGCTCCGTATGGGCCTGCAGGCCGTGGCCCTGCCCAACGTGGCCGGCGGCTCGGCCATCATGGACGGCGACGCCGCGGCCGTGGTGGCCAGCTACCAGTTCAACGAGAACGTGGGTCTGACCGCCCTCTGGATGCGCCCGCTCAATGACAACTACAATGGCGCCAAAGCTGACGGCACTCCCTACGGCAATGGCCACAACGACTATCTGGACAACATGGACCTCTTCGCCCTCATGCTGCCCCTGAAGTTCGACGGCGTGGAGCTGACCCCCTGGGCCATGTACGGCATGCAGGGCAAGAACACCCGCTTCAATGAAGGCGGCGTGGAGACTGCCGACGGCGCGCTGGACGTGACCCTGCCCGGCTACCTGCCCGGCATGAACGGCCTGGCCCTCGGTGATACCGGCAAGGCCTACGGTTCCATGTTCTGGGCCGGCCTGCCCGTGGCCATCACGGCCTTCGATCCCCTGAATATCGAGTTCGACATCAATTACGGCTATGTGGAAGCCATGGGCCGCTACGACGTGCTCAAGCGCGACACGAACTGGGTGCGCGGCAACAGCAAGCGCGAGGGCTGGCTGGTCAAAGCCCTGATCGAATACAAGATGGACTGGGGCACCCCCGGCATCTTCGGCTGGTACGCCTCGGGCGATGACGGCAACGTCAAGAACGGCTCCGAGCGCCTGCCCTCCATCGCCGGCGCGGGCAACTTCACCTCCTTCATGGGCGACGGCAACCTGGCCTGGGGCACGGGCTACAACTTCTACGACAACAACCTGACCTATGCCGGCACCTGGGGCGTGGGCCTGCAGATCGCCGACGTGAGCTTCGTGGAAGACCTCAAGCACACCTTCCGCGTGGCCTACTGGGGCGGCACCAACAGCCCGTCCATGGTCAAGTACCTGGGTTCCGCCACAGCCTGGGACGATACCACCGCCGCCCAGGACGGCCCCTACCTGACCACCAGGGACGGCCTGCTGGAATTCAACCTGGTCAACTCCTGGCAGATCTACGAGAACCTGGAAGCCAACCTCGAGCTCGGCTACATCATCAACATGATGGACCGGGACACCTGGGACAAGAGCTATGTGGCTGACCGCAACTGGTCCAAACAGGATGCCTGGAAAGCCCAGCTGATCTTCGCCTACACCTTCTAGTCCTCCGCTGGCGGCTCCCCTCCGCCACAACATCCCTTGCGCGTGCTTCTCCTTCCCGCGCGCACCCCGCCGCCGCTGTTTTTGCAGGAACAGCGGCGGCCTTTTTCACGGGCAGGCATGCGGGCACCTGACAGGAACGGGCACCGCATCGCCGCTGTCCGGGCGCCCGCACGGCGGCCTGTCGCGACCATGGCGAGCCCCGCCAGCACGACGGTCTGTCCTCCGGCCAGCCTGCCTGCGGGGAGGCTTTCCGGCCGCCCCTTTCCGAAGCGGCCCTCCGTCCGGCACCCCCCTGCTGCGGACCACCCGCAGCGGGAGGGGCCTCACGGAGGGGACGCGCCCCGCACAGGCGGGGAATGGCGCGCTCCTCTCCCGCACGTCTAGGGCAGGCGGGCGTAATCCTCGTCGCTGACGGCTTCCAGCCACTGGGTGCGGGCTTCCTCGCCCGGGACCTCCACCGCCAGATGGACGAACCAGCTGTCCCTGGCCGCGCCGTGCCAGTGTCTGACCCCGGCGGGGATGTGGATCACGTCGCCGGCATGCAGCTCACGCGCGGGCCGGCCCCATTCCTGATACCAGCCGCGCCCGGCCGTACAGAGCAATATCTGCCCGCCGCCCCGGGCCGCGTGGTGGATGTGCCAGTTGTTGCGGCAGCCCGGCTCGAACGTCACATTGCCGATGACCACCCCCTGCGTGGACAGCATGTTCAGATAACTGTTGCCCACGAAATAGCGCGCATAGGCCGTATTGGCCTCGCCCCGGGCAAAGGGGCCCCTCTGTTCTTCCTGCATGGTCATGCTCCTTCAGCGGTTCCGGTCGCGGCCCCGGAAGCGCTCGCCGACGGAAGGCAGCTCCCGGCTGCCGAAGGCCGCGCCGTCGTGTCGTGATGGAAAGATCGTCCGCGATCCTGTGCCGCCAGCGCCCTGCCGCCCCTTATGGCGCCTTCGCGAAGCGCCGGGAGGCCGTGGCGGCCACGCATCGGCGCACGGCAGGATCGACGCGGCCCGGCCCGCACCGCAGGGGCCGTATTGCGCCTGCAACGGCGACGTGCGCCGACTGCCTGCACACGCGGGGCATTTCTTCATCGTGGTGTCGAAGTCACGTCACCATCAACCAACTGCCCGCACGCGCGGGGATGTCCTTCCCCGGGAACGGCCTGCCGCTGGTGGCGGCCGCCTTTCCGGGATATCGCATCGTGGGCGGGGCTGCCGGCGGACTGTCCATGGACCTGCCGCTCCGGGAAGCCCGGCAAAGGCGCCGGGACCCGGTGGCGTCAGCTTCCCGGGCGCCCCGCTCACCGACCCGCGCCCTGTGACCGCCCATGCCGTTCCTTGCGGTCACGGGGCGGCTCTCCCGCCCGGTACGGGCTTCTCTCCGCGGCCGCTTTCGGCTACACTGGAAGCAGCAGACCCGTACCGGAGAGATCCCCATGACCCAAGCACAGATGCCCCCGGAAACTGTCCTCGACGCGCTGCAGGACATCCTGCTGCGCCATATCCCCAGCCAGGGCATCCTGCCCAGCGCCATCGACGGCCTGATGCTCGTCCGGCGGGAAGAAACGGACACCACTGACCGCTGCTTCGAAAAGCCCCTGGCTTCCGTCATCGTGCAGGGCAGCAAGCGCCTGCTCATCGGCAGGGAGGAATATATCTTCCACCGGGGGCAGTGCCTGGTCTCCGGCATCGACATGCCCAGCCTGTCCTCCTTCCTCGACGCCAGCCCGGAGCGGCCCTTCCTTTCCCTGTTCTTTTATCTGGACCGGCAGATCATGACGGACCTGCTGCTCAGGATGCCGCCCGCGGGCAAACGCGCGCAGGCGGACGATCCCGCCGTGACCGTGACGGACGCCGGGCCGGAATTCCTGGAAGCCATGCTGCGCCTGGCGGAACTGCTGGACAAGCCGGAACAGATCGCCATCCGCGCGCCCATGATCCTGCGGGAACTCCACTATCTGCTGCTCATCGGCCCTCTGGGCCCGGTCCTGCGCGACCTCTACACCCAGGGCTCGCAAAACAGCCAGATCCTGCGGGCCATCGCCATCCTGCGCCGCAACGTGGGCGTCCCCGTGCGCATGGAGGAACTGGCCCGGCAGGTGGGCATGTCCCTTTCGACGCTGCACCGCCATTTCAAGACCATCACCGGTTTCAGCCCCCTGCAGTATCACAAGCAGCTGCGCCTGCACGAGGCCCAGCGCCTGATGCTGGTGGAGGACATGCGCGCGGCCTCGGCGGCCCTGTCCGTGGGCTATGAGAGCGTGACCCAGTTCACCAGGGAATACAAACGCCTGTTCGGCGAACCGCCGCACCGGGACATCCAGCGCAAGCGCGGCCTTGCCCCGGCGGACGCCGGAGCCTGCGGCGCCTGAGCGGCGGCCAGGTCCGGGACCGGCACCGCCTGACGGCCACGCGCGCCCGCTCCCGTGCGGCTCTCCCGGGCGGCCTTCCCCGACGGATGCGGCGTCCGCGCCTAGGCATCCTCCGGCAGGGCGTTGACGCAGGCCAGGGCATTGAGCGTGCGCGGGAAGCCCATCAGGGGCAGGACCTGGGTCAGGGCGTCCACCAGCAGCTGGCGGCTGTTGCCCACGGCGAGGTTGCCCTGGGCGTGGGCCCGCACCTGGGCCTCACAGCCCCCCAGGGCGCTGAGGCAGACGAAGGTCAGCAGTTCGCGCAGCTTCAGGTCGAGCCCCGAGCGCGTATAGATATCGCCGAAGCAGAAGGCGGAAAGATGCCGGACCAGGATGTCCTCCTGCCCTTCCGGGGCCGAGGCGTGCAGTTTGGCGATGGCGTCCCCGAAAATGGCCGTCTGCACGGCCAGCCCCTTGTCGAAGCGGTCTTCTTCCGTCACGGTACCGCCATCAGGCAGGGGCAGGGCGATGCCCGCCCCGGCCAGAGCCTCGTCAGCACGGCGCAGGGCCGCCTCGGTGCGGGGAAAACCCAGATAGGGCGCGCACTGGTAGAGAGCCTCCCGTATCTCCTGCGGGCCCACCCCCTGCCGCAGGGCCGCCCGCGTTTCCGCCCCGATCTCCTCCACGGCCTGGAGCGCGGCCAGCGCCACCAGGGTGACCAGCCGGCGCTGGCGCTGGTCCAGGCTGCCGCGCACGGCGATCTCGCCGTAGACCAGGCGGTCACGGATGGCCGCCAGTTCCGGGTCCGTCCCGGCCAGGTCCGACGGTCCCCGCAGGCCCAGCTGTGCCCTGTATCCTTCCGCTATCTGCCGTCTATCCATGATGACCTCGTATCAAGCGTTTTTTGGGTGGCCGCCCTGCCCTTTCCCGGTGCAGGGCAGCCGGGCGGCATGACCCGCCGGACAGCCGCTCCCGGCACCTCGGGCCGCGGCATGGTGCCCTGCGGCTGGCGGCAGGCGGCGCGGCCGGCTCACGGCCCGCCCGCTCACTGTCCACGGGCGGTCCCTCCATCCACAGGCATACGCCGCGACGGCAGGGAAGAACAGCCATCTTTCTGGCAAAATCTTGCCCGAATCTGGCAAGGGACACCGGAGGGGCCTGTGCCCTGCGCGGCCCGTACGCTCCTCCCGTCCCGGGCAGGGAACGGGAGGACGAGGGGCATGCGCCCTGCCCGTCCTGTGCCGGCAACGGGGCGCCCTTCCGGGCGAGCCGCGGCTCCTGCCCGGCAGCCGGTCCAGCGCCCATGACAAAGGGGACACCGTGCGGTGTCCCCTTGCTTTTTTTCGTCCCGGCTCGCCCCGGCCCGTCCCGAGGGAGGACCGACGTACAGACGCGGAGGCTGCCGCGCCCTGCGGCGCATGTTTCCCCACGACCGCGGCGGAGCCCATCCTGCCGGGCTTCCGGCCCCGGAGGCCCCGGTTTTTCCCCGCGCCGGCGTCCGGGAGCGAGGCGCGGGGCGCGCGGCAGGAGGGCTAGGCTTCTTCCGTATCGCGCACCACTTCCAGGATGGCGGCCTGGCCGCGGATGGCCTCGATGACCTCGTAGAGCTGGGTGGCATTGCGCACTTCCACGGTCAGGCGCAGCTCGGCGCGCCCGTCCACCAGGGCCCGCGAGGTCAGGGCCGTGATGTTGATGCCCTGCTGGGCCAGCAGCTGGGCGATACCGGCCAGCACGCCGCTGCGGTTCTGGGCCAGGATGAAGATGCCGGCCTCGTAGGGCTTTTCTTCCTGCCCGTCCCAGTGCACGGAGATCAGGCGCTCCGGCTCCATGTTGGCCACGTTGGGACAGTCCGCACGATGGACGGTGACGCCCATGCCACGGCTGATATAGCCGATGATGGGGTCCCCGGGCACCGGGTTGCAGCACTTGGCGAAGCGCATGAGCACCCCGTCGCAGCCGGAGATGCCCACGCCGTCGCTCTTGCGCTTGGCCGCTTCCTTGCTTTCCTTGATGGTGGGCGGCGCCGGTTCCGCCGCGGCGGCATTGTCGGGATGCAGCACGGCGTAGAGCTTGTTGAGCACGCGGCGCGGCGTGAGGTGGGCATAGCCCACGGCGGCCACCAGCTCGTCCACGTTCTCGAAATTCATTTCCTGGGCCACGATGGCCAGCTGGCCTTCCTTGAGGGCGCGGCCCACATTGAGGTTGACCTTGCGGCCTTCCTTTTCCAGCATGTCGCGGCCCAGGGTCAGGGCGTGGGCGCGTTCCTCGGTGCGCAGATAGCGCTGGATGCGGCTGCGGGCGCGGGCCGTCTTGACGATCTTGAGCCAGTCGCGGTTGGGGTTGCGCGAGGGATCGGTGATGATCTCCACGATATCGCCGTTCTTGAGCGGCGTGCCCAGCGGCATGAGGCGGCCGTTGATCTTGGCCCCGGCGCAATGGTGGCCCACCTTGCTGTGGATGTGGAAGGCGAAGTCCAGGGGGGTGGCGCCTTCGGGCAGTTCCTTGACGTCGCCGGCCGGGGTGTAGACGTAGACCTCGTCCTTGAACAGGTCCAGCTTGAGCGAGTGCATGAACTCGCGCGAGTCCGCCTCGTCGCCCTGGCGTTCGAAGATCTCGCGCAGCCAGGAGAACTGCTCCAGGTCCTTGGAATTGACCCGGCCCTTTTCCTTGTACAGCCAGTGCGCGGCCACGCCGTGTTCGGCCTGGCGGTGCATCTCCTCGGTGCGGATCTGGATCTCGATGCGCTCTCCCTCGGGCCCGATGACCGTGGTATGCAGGCTCTGGTAGCCGTTGGCCTTGGGCATGGAGATATAGTCCTTGAAGCGCCCGTGCACCGGCTTCCACTGCGAATGCACCAGGCCCAGCACGGCGTAACAGTCGCGGATGTCCTTGACCAGCACGCGGAAGGCCATGATGTCGTGCATCTCGTCCAGGGTCAGGGACTGGGACTGCATCTTCTTGTAGATGCTGTACTTGTGCTTGATGCGCCCGTAGACCTCCCCTTCCAGGCCGTTGGAGGCCAGCAGGTCCCGGATGAGGGAGACCACCTTTTCGATGATCTGCTTTTCCACCACCTGATGCGTATCCAGCCAGTGGTCGATCTGGTTGAAGATGTCGGGCCGCAGATACTTGAAGCTCAGGTCTTCCAGCTGCCGCTTGAGCAGGTACAGGCCCAGACGGTTGGCCAGCGGCGCGTAGATGTCCATGGTCTCCTGGGCGATACGGCGCTGCTTGTGGGCCTTCTGGAAATCAAGGGTGCTCATGTTGTGCAGACGGTCGGCCAGTTTGACCATCAGCACGCGCATGTCGTGGCTCATGGCCAGGATCATCTTGCGGATGTTCTCGGCCTGGGCCTCTTCCTTGTTGTCGAAGACGATCATGCTGATCTTGGTGACACCGTCCACGATGTCGGCCACGTCCTCGCCGAAATTTTCGTCGATGTCCTCGATGGTGGTGCCGGTGTCCTCCACCGTATCGTGCAGCAGGCCCGCGGCCACCGTCGGCTCGTCAAAACCCATGTCGGCCAGGGTGTAGGCCACGGCCAAGGGGTGGGACAGATAGGGCTCGCCCGAAAGGCGCGTCTGCCCCGCGTGGGCTGTGGCGGCGAAGACATAGGCCTTCTGGATCAGCTCCAGATTGGCATCATGGTTGTTGGCCGCCACCTTGTCGAGAATTTCCTGAATACGAATCATAGCGCCCTGCCAGACGGATAAAAGTTGACCATACCGGTTTTTCATGTTCGGCCAACTGCGCCGCCTTGTCAATGACGGCGGCCCGCTCCCGCGCGGAAAGCCGTTGCCCAAGGCCGCGAAGCCGTCCGCCCGAAAAATACCGCCCGCTGTGGCAAGGCCGGCGAGCTGTGCCCGGACCTTTCCGTCCCGGGGCCCCACCGCCGCGCGGAACGGCCTCCGCGATGATGCAGGGGCGGCTCCACCTGATCCCGGGCCCCGCTCCCGCGCGGAAAGACCCGCAAGGACGACGGCCATGCCGTCTCTGCGCAGCGGGGCTCCGCGCCGGGAACAAAGGACGCGGCCCCCCTTCGTGCCACCGGCCGGTGCGCTTCGCCCTGCCGCGTCGTCCGCGCCCGGATGCGGGCAACAGGAAAGGGCCGCCGCCTCCGGCCCCTGTCGTGCGGACGATGCCCGCCAGCAGGTCAGGACGGCAGAGCCGGCAGGAAAGCCGCCCACGACCCAAGGGCCTGCGTCCCCTCCCGGAGAGGGCCCGGCCCGCGCCCGGACTTCTTCACGGCCCTCCAGGGCCCGGAAACGGCAGGAGGCCGTCCCCGCGGAACGGCCTCCCGGCAAGAGCGTACGGTCCGCCTCACGCGGACGCGGCATCACTTTTCGTTATGCCAGCCCAGGAACATCTTGTAGGCCGGGTTGTCGGTCTCGTCCACATGCGGATAGCCCATGCGCTCCACGCGGATCAGGAAGTCCTCGAAGTCATCGCGGCATTCCTCCGGCACTTCCACGCCCAGCAGCACGCGGCCGAAGTCCGCCCCGTGATAACGGTACTGGAACAGGGTGAAGTTGAAGGTCACGCGCATGGCGTCCATGAAGTTGAGCAGCGCGCCGGGACGCTCGGGGAAGAAGAAGCGGATCAGGCGCTCGTTCTGCACCTGGGGCGCGTTGCCGCCCACCATGTGGCGCAGGTGCAGCTTGGCCAGTTCGTTGTCCGTGAGGTCGCAGGCCCCGAAGCCTTCGGCCTGCAGGTCGGCCACCACGGCGGCCACCTCGTCGCTGTTCTTGATGTCGATGCCCACCAGCACATGGGCGTTGACCGGGTCCGCGAAGCGGGTGCAGAGCTCGGTGATGTTGCGGTTGCCGATGGTCTGCACCAGATGGCGGAAGCTGCCCGCCTTCTCGGGGATGGTCACGCCCAGCAGGGCCTCGCGGTTGGCCCCGAAGCGGGCGCGCTCGGCCACATGGCTCAGGCGGTCGAAATTCATGTTGGCGCCGCTGACCACGGCCACCAGGGTGGTGTCGCGCAGGTTGCCCGCGCGGGCGTAGGCGCGCAGCCCGGCCAGGGCCAGCGCACCGGCCGGTTCGGCCACCACGCGGGTATCCTCGAAGATGTCCTTGATGGCGCCGCAGATGGCGTCCGTCTCCACGGTGATGATGTCGTCCAGCAGGTCGCGGCAAAGGGCGAAGGTCTCCTCGCCCACCAGCTTCACGGCCACGCCGTCGGCGAACAGGCCCACGTCCTTGAGCTCCACGCGATGCCCGGCCATGATGGAACGGCGCATGGCGTCGGAATCCACGGGCTCCACGCCGATGACGCGGATCTCGGGGCGCAGGTTTTTGACATAGGCGGCCACGCCGGCGGCCAGACCGCCCCCGCCGATGGGCACGAAGATGGCGTGGATGGGATCGGGATGCTGGCGCAGGATTTCCATGCCGATGGTGCCCTGCCCGGCAATGACGTCGGGATCGTCAAAAGGCGGGATGAAGACGTAGCCGGTCTCCTTGATGAGATCCAGGGTGTGGCGCCAGGCATCGCTGAAGGACTCGCCGGAAAGCACCACCTGCCCGCCCAGACGGCGCACGGCATCCACCTTGATGGCGGGCGTGGTCACGGGCATGACGATGACGGCTTCGCAGCCCAGACGGCGGGCGGCCAGGGCCACGCCCTGGGCGTGGTTGCCGGCCGAGGCGGCGATGACGCCGCGGCGCAGTTCCTCGGGCGAAAGCCGGGCCATCTTGTTGTAGGCGCCGCGCAGCTTGAAGGAAAACACAGGCTGCAGGTCGTCCCGTTTGAGCAGCACGCGGTTGCCCAGGCGGCGGGAAAGGCTCACGGCCTCATCCAGCGGGGTCTCGACGGCCACGTCGTAGACCCGGCTCAACAACACCTTGTTCAGGTA
This sequence comes from uncultured Desulfovibrio sp., assembly GCF_949282365.1. Lineage (GTDB taxonomy): Bacteria > Desulfobacterota > Desulfovibrionia > Desulfovibrionales > Desulfovibrionaceae > Desulfovibrio. The sequence continues at coordinate 10,927 of NZ_CASDOY010000002.1, read as the reverse complement.
CTCGCTATGATTCGACATGGAAAACATCCCTTGTAAAAACGGTGCGCCTGTCCACGCCAGAGGCAGGCGGAATCAGGTCAGCATATACCCATTGCACGCGCCCCACAAGGGCGGAGCGCCCTGGCCCGTCACGACGGGAGGAAGGGCGCGGCGTCCGTCCCCGGGGCGGACGCACATCCCCCGGGGAAAGTCCCCGGGACGGATACGGCACCCCGTCCGCAACAGGATGCGCCCCTGCCCGGCTTCCGGCCCCGGCGCGACGGGCGCCGCAGGCCCGCGGCGGTGTCCGCGCCGGGCGGCCATTGCCAGCGCAAAGGCGATCCGCACCGCATCCGCCGCCTGCGCACAATAAAAAAGACCGCTTCCCCTCAGGAAAGACGGTCCTTCCATCTCCAGGCACCGGCCCGGTCACTGCCCCGCTTTCGGGGCCTTGGCCTGTTCCTTCAGGGCCAGGGAATCCACCACGGCCTGCGCCCGGGCATCGTCCACCTGCCCGGCCAGCAGGACCAGCACATGCCGGTCGGCCCCCAGGGCCAGCACGCCGCGCATGGGGATGCTCCCGGCATGGCCCCGCAGCTCGTAGACATCATCGGCCCGGGGGCGCACATCGGCCGCGTCCAGCATCTTGCGGTACTCCTCCACGATATCGGCCCGGCTGCGCGTGCCATTGAGGCCCGTGACCAGACTGAGCATGACCGTGGCATCGGGCGAGAGCAGGGTCACGGAGCCCTTGCTCTGCGCCTCGACGGTCCAGCCCTCGGGGATGTCCACGGTGAAGAAACTGTGCCCGTCCAGCGGGGAGGCCGCCACGGGCAGGGCCAGCAGGAGGAGGAAACAGCCCAGCAGGGCCGCGCAGCATTTCATGAGATACCTCGGCAAAAAAAGATCGTGTTCCCGGGGCAGGCGGCCGCTGCCGGTCGCCGCTCCCGTACGCCGTCGCGTGGCGGCGGCCGTCAGCCCGTCAGCTTCGGGCCTCTGCCCGGGCCTGGAATTTTTCCCTGTCCACCACCACGCGCTCGTGGCTGCCCTCGCCGACGGGACCGGCCTCGTCGAAGGCCGCCACCTCGAAGCGCAGCCCGCGTCCGTTGGCCGAGACCCCGGTCAGGCGCGCCTCGAAGCGCACCTTCATGCCGCAGGGCGTGGCGGCCAGATGCCTCACGTCCACACGGGTGCCCACGCTGGTCATGCCTTCGGGCAGGCAGGAGCGCACCGCCTCCATGGCGGCCCGTTCCATGCCCATGATCATCACGGGCGTGGCCAGCACGCGCACCTCGCCGCTGCCCACCCCGGCGGCCAGCAGGCTTTCCGTCACCGTGGTCTCCCATGCTCCCCGCAGCCCCGCACGAAGCCCTGTTCCCATGTCTGTCCTCCCTGCCCCGTGCACGGGGCTCCGTTCTTCCTGAACGGGAACGGTCCGGCTGTCAAGGCGGATGCCCCGCTGCTCCGCCAGCCAGCGGTACCACTCGAGCACATTGAGGCGCAGGCGGTCATCGAGACGGGCCAGGGCCTGCTGCTTCAGATCTTCCGGCACGCCGCCGTAAAAGGCTTCGGCGATGCTGCCCGCGATGGCGGCCTGGGTGTCGCTGTCCCCGCCCAGCCAGACGGCATTGCGTACGGCCTCCTCGAAGGAGTGGCTCTCCAGAAAGGCGATGACGGCCTCGGGCACCGATCCCTGGCAGCTTTCCTGATGCCGGTAGCCGGCCCTGATTCCGGCCAGCGAACGGTCCATGTCATAGCCGCAACAGCAGGAAAGATAGGTGCGGATATCCTCCCGGCTGGCGCCGTCGCGGGCCAGGAAGATGGCCGCGGCCGTGGCGCGGGCGCCCTTGATGCCTTCGGGATGGTCGTGCGTCACGGCGGCGCTCAGGGTGGCGTAGCGCTCCGTCTCCTCCAGCGTGTCGCAGGCCCAGCCCACGCACGAGACGCGCATGGCCGAGCCGTTGCCGAAACTGTTGTAGGGCTCGCGGCTGCGCGTGAGGATCCAGCGGAAAAAGCGCTGCCCGTAGCCCGCCTTGCCGTAAGCGCGACCGTAGTCGTGCATACTGTCGATGCAGGCTTCTCGGAAGGCGGCCTCGTCGCCGTAATGCTCCATCAGGGCACGGGACACGGCCACGGTCATCACCGTATCGTCGGTGAAGCGGGATCGGGGAACAAAGAGGGGGAAGGCATCGGCAGCCCCCCGCCAGGGATGGAACTCGTACGGACTGCCCACCATATCACCGATGATGGCTCCCAGCATGATGCATCTCCTCACGGTTTGACGTGTTTATGACAGGGACGGTGCGCCCGGCACCGCCCGCGCTGCCCGGGCTGCACGGCCGTGTGCCCCCTGCGGCGGCCATCGCCGCGCAGGTCACACCGGCGGAGGGTTCACGGAAAAGCGCCTACGGGCCCAACAGCCAGCGCACGACCTCCTGGTCATGGGCCCTGGCTATGGACAGGCTGCCGCGCAGCCACGCTTCCATGATGGCCGGACATCGTTCCAGATCCTGGTCATGGTCCGGCAAGAGCATTTTTTTCTTGTCCATGCGGTATCGCCTGGACGCATGCCGCACGATCCCGCGCCGGGCAGGCGCTCCCCGTCCCCGCCAGAGCCTGCCGGATGGGCGCACTTTCCCGGCCGCCCCGGGGATGCGCGGCAGCAGGGCCGCCGCCTGGTCGCCGCACGGCACTGTCCCGCGCCGCCCGCATCCGGCCGGCCCCATTCGGCCCGCACGCACGTTTTTCAGGAGGCCCCGCGCCGCCCTTCTTCATCGCCCGGCCCTCCCAAGGCCCCGCCCCTTTGCCCGGCCACTGTCGCGCGCCGTGCCCTTCTCTCCCTGCCGGCAGCGGACGCAACGATGGCGTGGAGTATGCCCCGAACGCCATGAACTTCTCTCCCTGCCGGCAGCGGGCGCGATGGTGATGCGGCGTGAGGCGCGTTCCCAGCGTCCACCGCCCCTGCCGGCAGCGCTCCCCGACCCCGCCAACACCGTCCCTGCCATCCACGCATTGACAGGCCGGCAAAGACAGGCTATAGGTAGTCGTAACGAGCGCTCGTAGATGGGAGCGTTCGCAGAGTTCCTGCCAGGGATCGGGGACTTGCGTGATGATGCCATTATCTGCCTTGTGCACGCAACCTGATCCAAAAGCGGGATTTTTTATGCCTTCTTTCTCCGGCTGCATCCATGAGCCCTGCGCCCGTCCCGGCCGTGGCGGCTTTCCGCATCTTCAAGACCCCACTCCGGCGCCCTGCCGGTACGGGGTCTTGCGCGTTCTGTAGCCGCCGCATCCGGCAGCCCCGGGACAGTATGTCCCGTTCCCCGTCGCCGTATCAACCGCGTGCCTTCCCCGTGTATTCCCATCCTCTTTCCAGGAGAACATGTCATGGCCGACATCCGCCTTGCCAAGCCTGCCGCCGGTACCACCCAGACCGTCCCCAGCGCGCCCGAGGGACGCTTCGTCTTTGAATTCCCGGCCGATGCCGCGACCCTGAGCCGCAGCGGCGACAATCTCGTGCTGACCTTCGAGGACGGCGCATCCATCCAGCTGCAGGATTTCTACACCACCTATTCCAAGGAAGAGATGCCCTCCTTCCAGGTGGACGGCGTGGAGATCGCCGGTGCGGACTTCTTCGCCGCTCTGGGCGAAGACCTGATGCCCGCCGCCGGTCCCGCCTCCAGCAGCGCCGCCCGCAGCGGCCGTTACAATGAATACGGCGACGGCAGCCTGCTGGACGGCATCGACCATCTGGGCCGCCTGGATATCGGCTTTGACGGCGGCGTGCAGCTGGCCACGGACATGGTGGACCCCAGCGCCTGGTATGATGACGACGGCGGCCGCGTGGACCACGGCGTGACCGTGACGCCCACCAATCCTGCCCAGGACCCCGATGATCTGGACATCCCCGTCCAGGGAGGGGAAAATTTTCCGCCGACCATGCCGCACGATGTGCTGCGGGTGGACGAATCCGCCCTGCCGGACGGCAGCGGCGGGGGCAAAGCGACGGCCGCCGGCAGCATGAGCGTCTCCGCCCCTGACGGCGTGGCCACCATCACCATCGGCGGCGACGTCGTCTGGCAGAACGGCGCGCTCACGGGCACCCCCGTAAACACGGACGAAGGCCATCTGAACGTGACGGGCTTCGACGGCACGAATCTGACCTATACCTATACGCTGACGGATCCCACCCGGGAGCATACGAAGCAGAACGCCGGCGGCGAAGACGACGCCATCGCCCACGAAATGGAAGTGGTGGTGACGGACAGGGACGGCGACAGCGGCTCGGCCGTGATCCGTGTCGAGATCACCGACGACGTGCCCACCATCAAGAGCTTTGAGCACGAACTGACGGAAGGGGGAGAGGTTATCCCCGTTTTCGGCAACGCGCTTACAGACGCCGTGGCCGGTGCGGACGGCGCGGACTTCGCGTGGGATGCGAACCTGAGCGGTCAGTACGGTAACATCACGCTGAATCCCGACGGCACCTATATTTACACGCTCGACAACGACAATGAGGCTGTAAAGGCCCTTTCCGACGGTGAAACGCTGACGGAAGAATTCACCTACACCTACACGGACGCGGATGGCGACGTTGCCGAAGGCAAGGTGACCATCACCATCAACGGCGTGGACAACGGCGTTGTGGTGACGCCGAGTGACCCCGAAGCCGGTTCCGAGACTTTGACGGTCTACGAATCCGGCCTTGCGGACGGCTCCACCCCCGGCGAGAAGCCCACCACGGCCGAAGGTTCGATGAACATCGACGCGCCTGACGGCGTGGCCAGCATCGTCATCGGCGGCGTGACCGTGTTTGAAAACGGCGCGCTTACCAGCAACACGGTTCCCACGGATGAAGGCGTCCTGACGGTGACGGGCTTCGACGCGGCCACGGGCGAGCTGAAGTTTACCTACACGCTGAACGACAATACCCTGGAACACAATACCGAGGCCACGGACACGCAGGTTTCCCATGACCTTGCCGTGACCGTGACGGACGTGGACGGCACCCCGGCCAGCGGCACCATCAGACGTGCCCACGGCGCATGACGACAGCTTCATGCTGACGGAAGCTGCGGCGCAGAATGGGGCGACGGACAACGGTAATGTGCTGACCAACGACCTGTTCGGCGCGGATGAACCGGGCACGAAGACGGTGACGTCCATCGAAGACGGCGTGCTGGGACAGCCTGTGCAGGGCCACTACGGCGAGCTGACGCTGAAGGCGGACGGCAGCTATACCTATCAGCTGACCCCCGGCGTGAACGTGCCGAAGGGCGAGACCGTTACGGAAACCTTTACCTACACCATCACGGATACGGACGGGGATACGTCGGAAGCGACGCTGACCATCACCATCACGGGCGATGAGCGCACGCCGAGCATCAGCGTGCCCGGCGCTGGCGATGCCTCGGCCACGGTGTACGAGTCCGGTCTTGACGAGGGCGGCAGCGAAGCCTCGACGGATAAGGAAACGACGAGCGGCGAGATCTCGCTGACGCTGAACGGCGAAGCGGCGACGGTGACCATCGGCGGACACGAGTTTGCGGTGGATGCCGACGGCAACGCGAACATCGCGGCAGACGGAGAGTCCATCGACACGGGTGAAGGGACCCTGGTCATCACCGACATCAGCGGCGGCAAGGTGAGCTACACCTATACGCGGACAGGGCAACAACACGCTGACGGACGAGATCGCCATCAACGTGAAGGATGCGACGGGCGATGAGGCCAGCGGCAACCTGACCATAACTATCGTGGACGACGTGCCCACCATCTCCGCTTCCGGTACTACCACGCTGGTTCCCGGCAGCGGCGCAGGCAATCTGGAAGACGGTGAGAAGGCCTCATTCACAGATAAGGCGGATGCAGGTCAGAGAATTGACCAGGGAGCCAATCTTCCGGGCTGGGACGGCGTGACCATGTATGCCGGAAAGGTGACCTATACCGAAGATGCCAACGGGAATACTGTAATCGGAGAAAATGGCCTTGAGACCGATGCTGGCTATTGGTTGCAGTACAGCACTTATCCAAACCATGAAAAGCCCTCATCGGACTGGGGACTCATGGTCAGCAGTCCCAGTGATGAGCAGCAATGGGAAATCAATGTTTCCAAGGATGGTGCAACCAGTGAAGCCGTGGTGTTCGACCTCGGCGGCAAGCTGGCCTACGGCGTGACCATCGACTTCGGGGCATTCTATCTTGGCGGTGAAGAAGCCGAATATGACCATGTCTCTGAAAAGGCTCTGGTCACCTTCTACCGTGACGGTCAGATCGTGGGCAGCACGCTGGTGGAGGGCAATTCGTCGGACGGCAAGTTCACCCTCAATTCTTCGGACGTGGTGCTGGGCGGCTTCGACAAGGTGGTCATCTCCGCGGTGGACAACAGGACGGAGGCGTTCCCAACTGAGCAGAGCGACTTCACCATCCAGGGCATCGACTTCATCACCAAGCGCGACGACCCCTTCATCGTCAGTGAAGGCACGGTGACGGCTGAGTCCGGTGCGGACGGCTTTGCAGCCGCCTATACGGACATTCATGCCAAGTTCGACCTCGGCAGCATGGTGGACACTCTGAGTGAAGACGGCACCTCCGGCACCATCACGGTACTGGTGGATGGTCAGTCGCAAGATGTGACGCTGACGCTCAGCACCGGTTCTTCCGGTGATTCCATCCTGACCGGCACGACGACGGACGGCGAGCAGCTCTTTACCGCCACGCTGGACAAGGACGGCAACTGGACCATGGAACAGTATGAACAGTTCCAGGTGCAGACTGATGCTGGCGCTTCCAACCAGTTCGAGCTGGCCTTCAAGACCGAAGACGCCGACGGCGATATTGCCAGTACTACGGTCAACGTGCCTCTGGAAGTGATGGACCAGACGCCGATCGATTCCTCCATTGATAACGGCAACGACACCATAGTCATCACCGACGGCGAGGGCGTTGCCGGCACCGTGGCTGCGGGCGACAGCGGCGGCGTGGACGTGCAGACCACCGTGCAGCCCGGGGAGAGCTACAACATCTCCATCATGCTCGACCTGTCGGGTTCGATGAAGTATGACCGTGAGACAGGTGAGGGAAATACGGCTTCTATCAATCCGGAAGGTTCCCGCATGGAAATGGCGGTGGACGCGCTGGAGAGCTTCTTCCAGAATTCCATTCAGGGCCATGACGGTACGGTGAATATCCAGCTGGTGGGCTTCGGAACCAAGCTTTGGACAGGATCGGACACTCTTCAAATTACTGCCGATATGAATGATGAGCAGCGTCAGGCCGTATATGACAACTTTGCTCAGATTCTGGAAAAGTGGCAGCACGAGATGTTCACGTGGAATAGCGAAGGCTGGGATTGGGTCAACGGCCAGCTTGTGTACAACCAGGGTACCAACTACGAAGCCGCCATGGAAAAGGCCACGGCGTGGTTCAATGATCATGCCGACAACGGCGGTGAAAACCTGGCCTTCTTCATTTCCGACGGTCAGCCGACCTATTATAATGGGACGGGCTGGTTTGGGAATCCAGTGGTTGCAGGAGAAAGCAATTACAGCGACCAGGAGACTGTCAGGCAAACGCTTGAAGCGGCTCAGAACCTTCAGAAGGCCGGAGGCGGCGTGAAGGTCAATGCCATCGGTATAGGTACGAGCGAATCGCTGAAAGAAAATCCACAGACCATTCTGGACCTCATCGACAATACGGGCGGCTCCGGCCAGACCGTCGAGATGTATCCGTATCAGACGAGAGACAGTGACAACGCCTGGAAGGATGCAGGATGGTATGGAGATCAGTCTCTTGTCGAAGGCGACAGCGATCTGGTCAATGACAAAGAAGATCTGACGGCGGCGCTTGTCGGCGGAAGCGAGATCACCTCCACGGATCTGGCCGATACCGGCAACGACTCCATCACGGCGGAAAATTCCACCTCGTCCGTCATCGTCTACGGCGACGTGCTGAACACCGACCGGCTGCAGTATGAACTGAGGCAAAACTCGAACATTGACGCCGCCCTGGTGGCAGCGGGCATTGGTTACGGCTCCGGCATGGAAGTGTTCCAGTGGCTGGAAGAGAACGGTGACAAGCTCACCGGCACGGACTACGCAGGCTGGACCCATGACGATAGTGTGAAGTACATGATACAGCATGCCGAGGAGCTGGGCTACGAGACCCGCGTTGACAACGGTGGCTTCTACCTTGTGAATGCCGACGGCACCGTGTTGAACATGGACGGCTCGGAAGCTACTGTCGCTCTGGACAGCCTCACCGGGCGCGGCGGCGGCGATGACGTCATCACCGGCAGCGAAGCCTCCGATACCATCTACGGTCAGGAAGGCAACGACACCATCTACGGTCAGGAAGGCAACGACACCATCTACGGCGGTACGGGCAACGACCTGCTGGTGGGTGATGACAAGCCTGAAGGTCTGGACGACGTCACGGTCGAGAGCATCAAGGACCTGGGTACCGGCACGGCTTTGGACGCCTTCATCAAATCCGTGGAAGGCACGGATGCCGACGGCAACGACCAGCTCTTCGGCGGCGCCGGCAACGACGTGCTGCTGGGCATGGGCGGTGATGACTACCTGGACGGCGGCGCGGGCGTGGATGCCATCTTCGGCGGTGCCGGCAACGACATCATCGTCTACGACAGCGCCGACTACCTGGTCAGCGGCGGCAACGGCATCGACTTCATGGTGTCCACGCAGGAAAATCTGTCGCTGGATAAGCTGTTGAGCAACTCTACCGGCGAAGGCGAAGGCCCCATCGTAAAGGGCGTGGAAGTGCTCATCACCGGCAAGGATGCCCTGAGCCTGACCAGCATCGACCAGCTGGCCGAGAGCTACGGCATACACATCAGCACCGGCACGAATGGGCAGGAAAGCCTCCTGCTGGATCAGGCGCTGTGGAGCGAGGATGCAGACGGCAACGGCTACACCTTCCGCAACAACGGCGCCGACCTGCACCTGCAGGTGGCCGACGTGGGTGTCAGCCTGGATAGCGCCGATGGCATAGCCGAAGCCGTGGCAAAGGCGGAAATGGAAAACAGCAACGGGTAACCTTGCAGCGGAGCGGTCCCCGGGCCGCTCCGCTTTTTCCCGGTGGAGCCGTCATGCGCATCCTGTTCATCAACCATGTCTTTCCCGGCATCTTCGGGCCCCTGGCCGCCGCGCTGGCAAGCGATCCCGGCAATGACGTGATCTTCGCTTCCATCCACAGCAAGCGCGATTTCGCCATCCCCGGGGTGCGGCATATGGTCCTGCCCCCGGTCAGGGGCGACCGCGCCGGGCGGGCGGGCAAAAATGCCTTCAACGATGCGGGCATGGCCCTGACCCTGGCCCTGCAGACGGGCAGGCAGGCCCTGCAGGCCTTCCGCCGCCTGCGCGAAAGCGGCTTTGTGCCGGACATGGTGCTCTCCTTCGCCGGGGAGGCCTCGGCCCTGTTCTGGCAGGAGGCCTTCCCCCGCGCGTTCCGGGTCTGCTGGAGCGACGGGGAGCCGGCACAGCCGGGCCGCACGGCCCAGGGGGCCAGTCTGGCCCGGCATCTGCTGCACTGCCGCCAGGCCCTGGACAGCGACCTGTGCGTCAGTCTGACGGCCGGGCAGCCCAGCCTGACCGGCCTGCGCCTCACGGGCGGGGCCGACCTGCCCCATGCCGTGGATACGGTCTTTTTCTGCCCGGGGGCGGCTACGCCGCCGGAGACCCTGCGCGCGGGCACAGCGGTGGCGGAATGCGTGCTTTTTTGCGTGGGCAGCCACAGTCTGGCCCATGCCGGGCTGCCCGGCAGGCTGGCGGCACTGCTGGAAGCGCGGCCGCACTGCCACATCTTTTTGCTCTGCGGCAGCCTGACGCCGGCCCCGCTCTGGGCGGAGGCCTGCGCCGCCCTGCCGCACCGGGAGCGCCTGCACCTGCCCGGCGGCCTTTCCCTGGCGGAATACCGGGCCCTGCTGCGCACCGCGCGGCTGGTGGTCTTCCCGCATCGGGGCGACGTGCCCCCGGCTCCCCTGCTGGAAGCCATGAGCTGCGGCACGGCCGTGCTCCTGCCCGCGGACATGCCGCCCTCCCCCCTGCTGCGGCCGGGCCGGGACATGCTGCTGGCGCAGGGCCCGCATCCCGAGGCCGCCCTGCTGGCGCAGGCTCCGCTGCTGGAGGCTGTCGGCAAGCATGCCCGGCAGACCGTGCTGGACAGCTTTGACAGAAAGATCGTCCTGCCGCAGCATGTGCGGCTGTTGCGGCAAGCCCATGCCGCCTGGCAGCGGGAACAGGGGCAGGCCGCCCCGGCCGCGCCGCATGATGACGCGGAGTGACGCCCCTGCGGCCGGCCGAAGCCCGGATGCGGATGCGGGACAAGGCATATTTCCCGGCGTCCATGCGCGGACGCCACGGGCGCCCGGGCATGGCACAGGCCGCACGAACCCCGTGGACCTGACGGACGCATCCGGCAAGCTGCGCGCCTTCCCCTGCGGAACGGACAGCCTGCCCCATGCCCGGCACCGGCGAACAGCCTGACGGCAGGGGCCCATGCCCCGCGCCGCAAGGCGACGCCCCGGTGTGCGGAACGGATATTGCATATACCATATCAGGACTGCCGCCGTCCGGGGCGCAAGCCCCTGCCGCACCAGCACAAAGACCGCCACACCAGGCCGGACGACCAGAGCTGATGACAACAACGGTGACACTGTCGCGGCAGGATCAGCCAACAATGATGGCATACGCGGCGGGATGGAGCAGCTGCGGCCCGGCCCCCTGTCCCGGAGCGTCCGGCCAGCCCGGCAGCCTGCCGGGCGCGCCGCCATGCCGCAAACGCCGCCTTCCCGGCAACAGGGGCCGGCGGGCCCGTCCGCTCCCGGCGGCAAGACGGCGCAGGGGCGCAAAAGCGGCAGGGACGTTGCCCGGGGACGCGACGCGCGTATTGCGCAGGCAGCATGGCGGGCACGTTGCGCAAAAGGTCGCGG
>NZ_CASDOY010000001.1 GCF_949282365.1 uncultured Desulfovibrio sp. | reverse complement strand
CCCCTGCCCCGCCTTGGGTCCCCGGAAATACCAATACCAGGGCGCACCGGGGCGGGCGGCACAGCGCCTTCGGCGCACGCCGCCAAATCGGCGCGCTCGATTGATGGGAAAGGGAATGGTCGTTGCCTGTCCGTTGGTGTGGGACTGGGGCTGCGGGCAATGGCAACAACGATATGGAAAGGGAAATTTCCTGAGACCCTCCTGTCGGTTTTCTTCAGCCTTTCCTGTATCCGTATGGCGACACCTGCGGCTTCGGATAACGCCCGTTCGTTATGGACCCCTGGTAGGTTATGCTCTCCCGGATAGCATGTTCCCGGCCTTGGGCCGGGGCGTCCCGTGCGCGACTTTTCAGGCGGGAATCTCTATGCTAGAAGGAAGACGGTTGCCCGCACCTGCCCCCGGCAGGACGGCAGTCTTTTTCACGGCCCCGCCCCCCAACGTGCATCCGCACCATCCCAAGGAGGAAACAGCCCTATGGAAAACAAGGTCCTGGAAGTTCTGACCAAGGCCGGCAAACCCCTGCGCCCCGGCGATATCGCCAAGGAGCTGGGCGTAGATTCCAAGGAAGTCAGCAAGGCCATTGCCGAACTCAAGAAGGAAGGCAAGGTCATGTCGCCCAAGCGTTGTTACTACGCGCCGGCGGAGTAGAGCTGTTCGTCAGACAAGGTAAAGGAAAAGAGCGGGCCCATGCGGGTCCGCTCTTCGAGTTTTTTGTCCCGGCCTGCTGTCCCAAGAGGGATTGCTGCGCATGCCATGTCGGGTCTGTCCCGGAGCACATGCCGGTCTTCACCGGCCGGGACGCAGACTGACCGGGGGGGATCGTCGTTCCTCATATCGTGTCCACACCCGTGGATGGCTGATAGAGAGCGATGCAGACAGGCTGTTAGCCGCTGTGTGGTAGCTGCCTGACAGATATCTGGCAGACGTCTGGCCGGCCTGCTGTCCCGACCTGCTGTCGCGCGCATCATCACAACAAGCTGCGAGAGCTACATGATCGCCTGCTCGTTGCATGTGTCGGCGGGGAGCGCACTTTTTTGGCTTCCCGAGCCTGTCTCGCGCCGTGGATGCACAGCATGGCAGGGGTAGCCTTGACGGCTTAGCCGTTCGGCGGCACGCAGGCCATTCCTAGGCGTTGACGCCGTCCTGCGCACGCCATTGTGCCAGCTGGGAGGCGATGAAGTCGCAGATGAAGGCCTGCTCCTCCCGGCCGTTACCGTGGATGGTCATGGGCGCGGCGAATTTGTAGCGCACCGGCAGGCCGCCCTTGATGGGACCCAGCTCCTTGCATTTCTTGCCCGTGCCCCAGGCATCGGTCTTGAGGGCCAGGGGGACCACCGGTACGCCGGCCTTGCGCGCCAGTTTGACGCCGATGGTATTGAAGTGCTGGGGATCAAACTCGGTCATGCGCGTGCTTTGGGGGAAGACGATGATGGAAATGCCCTTTTTCAGGCGTTCCACGCCGCCTTCCAGCACGGCGGCCAGGTCTTCGCGCGGATTGGTGCGGCCCACCACGATGGGGTTGCGCGAACGCATGACGGCACCGAAGAAGGGCATGCTGACCAGGCTTTTTTTAACAACGAAGGTCACGGAGCGGTGGGGGCGGATGATGCCGGGGAGCATGAAGGTCTCCAGCGTGCTCATATGGTTGGCCACAAAGACACAGGGCTCGCGTGAGGCGCTGATATGTTCCATGCCCTCGATGCTGACCGGGCAGCCGATGCTTTCGATGATCTCGGTCACGCACAGGCTGGCATGGACCCAGGCGCTGTCGTCGCAAAGGCCTTTGGCGGCCTTGCGGCACAGCCAGATCACAGGGGCCAGCAGGCGGCCGTAGAATTTCAGGGCGGGGAACAGCGGCGGGACGCCCAGGCGCGGGGGCGTACTGACATAGGTGGAGAGGTCGGCGAACGGGGCCTCCACGACCCCTTCTCGATAGTGCTGCATCAGGAATCTTCCGTTTTTCTGATTTTGTGTATCTTGCGCCACCATTGGCTCAGGCGGGCCTCGTCGCCCATGTCGCGGGGCTGGTAAAAACGCCGGCCCACCAGTTCGGCGGGCAGATAGTCCTGTTCCACCCAGCCGTCGGGGTAGTTGTGCGGGTATTTGTATTCTTTGCCGTAGCCCCATTCCCTTTGCAGCTGGGTATTGGCATTGCGCAGATGCAGGGGCACGGGCCGTGCGCCGTTGAGCTTGATCTCGCGGGCGGCGGTCAGGTAGGCGGCATAGCTGCTGTTGCTCTTGCGGGCCAGGGCCAGGTAGACCACGGTCTCGGCCAGCGGGATGAAGCCTTCGGGCATGCCGACGAATTCCACGGCCTGCTGGCAGGAGACCGCCAGGGGCAGGGCGTTGGGATCGGCCAGGCCCACGTCTTCCGAGGCCGAAAGGATGAGCCGGCGGCAGATGAAACGCGGGTCCTCGCCGCCCTCCAGTAGGCAGGCCAGATAATACAGGGCCGCATCGGGATCACTGCCGCGGATGGATTTGATGAGGGCCGAAGCCAGCTCGTAATGGCTGTCACCGTCCTTGTCATGGCGCATCATGACTTCGGGCAGGGCGGATCTGAGTTGTTCGGGCGCGCGCATCTCCTCAGGCAGGGAGGCGGCGTATTCCACCAGATTGAGCAGAGTGCGGGCATCACCGTGGGCCGCTGCGGTGAGAATGTCCAGCACCTCGTCGGGCAGCGCCGCACCCGTCTGTTCCGCTCCGCGTCGCGCCAGCTCCAGCAGTTCGGATCGTCCCAGAGGGCGCAGGCGCAGCACATGCAGGCGCGAGAGCAGCTGCCGCGTGACGCTGAACGAGGGGTTCTCCGTGGTGGTGGCCAGCAGGGTCAGCTCGCCGGATTCCACCAGCGGCAGGAAGAAGTCCTGCTGGGCCTTGGAAAAGCGGTGCAGTTCGTCCAGAATCAGGATCTCGATGCCGTTGAGCGAGCGGCGCAGATGCTGCAGGCCTGCTTCCGGCGCGCTGAGGCGCAGATAGGGACGCTTGCGCGACCGGGCCAGGAGCAGGGCCAGGGTGGACTTGCCGCAGCCGGGCGGGCCGAAAAGCAGCAGGCTGGGCAGCCGTTCCGCGGCCATGAGCGACTTGAGGCGGCTTGCCAGATGGCTCTGGCCCAGGAAGCGTTCCGGGTCGTCGGGGCGCATGCGCTCCGGCAGGGGTTTTTGTGGGCTCATGGCAGTCCTTTATTCCACCGGTCCCGCCAGATGGGAGGCCCACCAGTGCAGGCCCAGGCACAGGGTGGCCGCCGTCTCGCAGCGCAGGACACGGGCCCCCAGGCTGACGAAGGTGAAATCCGCCGTGCGCAGACGGTCCAGTTCCCGCTGGGAAAACCCGCCTTCCGGGCCGATGACATAGACGGTGGTGCCGGGGCGTCCGGCCAGTTCCGGGGTGAGCATGCTCACGGTATCCTGCATCTCCCAGGGCAGGATGCGGCGATCGGCCGTGGCGGCACGCCGGATCAGCTCGTCCACGCCGTCGGTCAGGGCAGCCACCTGCGGCAGCCAGGGATTGCCGCACTGCTTGGCGCCGGCGATGAGCTGGCCCCGGCAGGCCTCGGCGGCGTCGGCGGGCAACCGGCCCTGGCTGTGATCGCCCTGCCAGAGCCAGATGGCATGGGCGCCCAGTTCCACGGCTTTTTCCATGAAGAAGCCGCGACGCACGGCCTTGCTGAAGGCCAGGGCCATGACGGCACGGGAGCGGGACGCGGGGGCGGTCTGTTCTTCCCGCAGTTCAAGGCGGGCTTTCTTTTTGCCGGTCTCGACGATGGCGAAACGACCGGTGCGGCCCTGGCCGTCGAGCAGCAGGACCTCCTCCCCGGGGACCAGGCGCAGCACCTGGACAAGGTGTTTGGCTTCCTGGCCGTCCAGCCAGAGGTCGGTGGCCCACTGTTCGGGGGGAAGATAGAAGCGGTGCAGACTCATGATGCGCTGGATCCTTTGGCCATGCGCGCGCGGCGCACGGCCTTGAAGCCGTCCTGGAGAGAAACGAGGCGGCCGTAATTCTTGCGTATTTCAAGGCCGGCCTTGGTCAGGCGGTCTTCGGGGGGCTCCATGTAGGTCCGGCGCAGGTAGGTATCGGAAAGGATGCGCTCCACACTGTCCACGATGCCGTCCACCAGGGCCGGGAAAAAATTGACGATCTCAAATTTCAGTTCCGTCAGCAGTTCGAGGGCCTCGCGCATCATCTGGCGATAGCCGAGGCGCCCCACCTTGCCCTTGCGCTGGGCCAGGTCTTCCAGGATGCGGACCCGCCGGGCCTGCTGGATGTAGCTGAAACGGACGCAGACCTCGCGGTGCAGCTCGCGCATGTTGCTGAAGGTCTCGTCATTGTCGGGCGAGTACAGGTAGCCGTTGAGTACCCGGCTGACCTTGGAGAAGAACTCGTCGCTGTAGGCGATCATGCGCCGCTGGTGTTTGGTGAGCCAGGAATAGAGGAATTTCAGGCGCTTCTCATCCGTATCGGTGTTCTCCACGATCTCGGTGCGCTTGAAGATGATGCGCCCGGTATATTCGCCGCGCACGATGTCGTTGAGGCGCAGGAACATGTTGGAGGTGTCCTTGATGATGTTGAGCCCGGCCAGGGGGCGGCCCGTGAGCGGGTGCAATATCTCCTGCCCGGCCACGGAAAGGGCGCGGTCCTGCTGCACGTTGCTGGCATCGAAGCGGTGTTGCCGGTAGGTGACGCGGATGATGGCCACCCGGCGGTCGCGGTCCACGAAGTAGCCGCCTTTTTCCAGCAGTTCGATGATCTCTTCCTGATCCTCGTCCACGGCGATGAGGGCGATCTTTTCCAGCAGAGGGTAGCGCGTGCTCTGTCCGGTGGACGTGTAGGTGGTGAGGGTACGGTCCGTCTGGCCCAGGACGCGCAGCATGAAATGCTCGCCCAGCTTGTGCAGCTTGCGTGCAAAGAGCGCGCTGGAGGTGCGGCGTTCGGAGACGATGGGGAAACCGTAGAGCTCCATCAGGTACTGGTAGACGAACATGCGGTTGCGTTCGTAGATCTCGCTGTCGCCGAAGACGAATTTGCCGATGCGCATGCCGAAGCGTTTGAGCTCGCTGTCGATGTCCGAAGGGAAGGAGGCGAAGACCCCGGCCAGATGGAACTGGCGGCCGGCGTCGAGCGCCAGCACCTGGGCCCTGTCCATGGCCAGCAGGTAGGGCATGAGGGACGGGTAGTTGTCCAGGATCACCGTATCGGCCTTGGCGAACTGCTGGCGGAAGATGTCCTGATGCATGCGCGGCAGACGCGAGGCCAGGGTCTGGACGTTGCGGGCGATGACCTGGTTCTCCAGCGGACAGCAGGCGCCGTCGGCCTCTATGACGATGGGGTGCAGTTTGTCGAACTGGAAGGTCTCGGAAAAATAGTCCAGCTGGCGGGCAAAGGCCACCATGGAAAAGCCGGGCAGATCCTTGTATTCGAACATGTCGTTGTCGAACGAAGGCAGCAGCTCGCGGCTTTCCACCAGCGGGTAGTTTTTGTGCTCCTGATAGGGCTTGACCAGGCAGAAGCGGATATGCACGGCATCCAGGAAGCGTTTGAGTTCATCAAGGCGCGCGATGACCACAGGCTCGGATACCGTATAGGCATCCTGCCAGTGAAAGCCGTCCTTGCTGAAGATTTCCTGCCATGTGATCATAACGCAACCTTACCTGATCCTCTGTAAAGACTAACGTCTTTTATCAGGAATTTCCAGAGGCGCTCCCGCCATTTGTCGTTTTTGTCCAGCCTGTGCGCCGCGCCGCTGAAAAGCTGTTGCGGGCGCTATGCGGCTTTGGTATAATGTTGGCCGTCAATCCCGAGCTCGAAAGGCCCGGGCCCACCATCAAACGCGTACCGACATGACTGCCAATACTCTTGAAAAACATATCCTCAGCATCGTCTGCAGTGTTTTCGATGCCTATTCGGCCGTGCTTTTCCTGCCCTCCGAAAACGGCGAGGAGCATTCCCTTGCCGCCTCCTTCAGTCTGGGGGAAGGGGTAGAGGACGGCGCCATGCTTGCTTCGGGAAGCCTGGTGGACTGGATCATCCGCAACCGGCAGCAGATGCTGGTGCCCAATTTCGACCAGCATCAGCACCGGCTCGGCTATTACAAGGAAGGTGAAGAAGCCGGCATCAAGGCATTCATGGGCTGTCCCGTGCCCACGGGCGGCGCGCTGTGCGTGGACAGCAAACGGCAGTATTCTTTCACCGACAGGGACTACAAACTGCTGCAGCTTTTCGCCGAGCTGGTATCCCGCCAGCAGGCCAGCAAGGGGCGGCAGGAAATGGCCGGCGACATCCCCCGCTACTTCGCCGAGCTGGCCGTGATCCAGGAACTGCGCTTCCGTTACCGCCGCTGGTCCCAGTTCATCCAGAATTATGTGCGCACCATGGTGGATGCCACGGGCTTCGACTACTGCGCTTTCGCCTCGGTGGACGTGCCAGGCGAGAGCTATTGCGTGGAATGCGAATCCGCCCGCCTGGTGCTGGAAAACGGCGAGCCCATGATCCTGCCCGTGGGCAGCGGCATCGCCGGCTGGGTCTTCAGCAATGACCAGCCCGTCATCAACGAGGGGCTGGAGGGCGCCCCGTCCACCATGCTTTTCGGCAAGCTGCCGGGCATGCCCGATTTCCAGGCCATCATCTGCCTGCCGGTGCAGATCAACAAGAGCACGCGCGGCGTGTTGTGCCTGGCCCATACGTCCACGCGCGCCATCGACGAATCCCTGCGCTCCTTCGTGCGGCAGGCCGTGGATCACCTGGCCCTGTTCCTTGAAAATCTCTATCTCAGGGTACGTCTGCGCTCGCTGCTGCCCCAGGGAAAGGTGCACAGCGAGGGCCCGCGGCGCTATGATCCTGATACCGCGCCGGTGCCGCCCGTCAAGAATCCCTAGAGGCCCTTCATGGCGCAGGAGCTTTTTCCGTAACGGCAGGATGCCGGAGCGCTGTACCGCATCGCCCGCGATGGCCGGCAGCGCACCGGAAGATTTGGACCCTCCTCTATCTTGCATGAACAGGCCCCGTCATGCTGACACGATTTTTCAGCAGGTTCCTGGCCCAGGACATTGCCATGGATCTTGGTACAGCCAATACGCTGCTGTACACCAGGAAGCATGGCATTTTCATCAATGAGCCTTCAGTGGTGGCCGTGGACGCGGCCGGAGGCAAGGTCCTGGCCGTGGGGGCCGCCGCCAAGGAATATCTGGGCCGGACGCCCAAGGCCATCCGGGCCGTGCGCCCCATGAAGGACGGCGTCATCGCCGACTTCGACATCACCCGCGAGATGATCGCCCACTTCGTGGGCAAATGCATCCACGGCCTGCGTCTGGTCAAGCCCTCCATGGTCATCTGCATCCCCACAGGCATCACCCAGGTGGAGAAAAAAGCCGTCATCGACGCGGCCCTGCTTTCCGGCGCCCGCGCGGTCTCCCTGGTGGAAG
This sequence comes from uncultured Desulfovibrio sp., assembly GCF_949282365.1. Lineage (GTDB taxonomy): Bacteria > Desulfobacterota > Desulfovibrionia > Desulfovibrionales > Desulfovibrionaceae > Desulfovibrio. Next base: position 227,352 of record NZ_CASDOY010000001.1, on the reverse strand, counting down.
AACCCATGGCGGCGGCCATCGGCGCCGGTATGCCCGTGCGGGAGCCCGTAGGCAATCTGGTCCTGGATATCGGGGGCGGCACCAGCGAGGTGGCGCTCATCAGCATGATGGGGATCGCGGTCTCGCAATCGGTCCGGGTGGCCGGTGACGCCATGAATCTGGCCGTACAGCACTATCTGCGCGAGGTCTTCCGGCTGGAGGTGGGCGAGAATACCGCGGAGAACGTCAAAAAGATCCTTGGTGCGGCCGTTCCGCAGAACAATACCCTGCGCCTGGAAGTATCCGGCAAGGATCTGGTCCACGGCGGCCCCAAGGTGGTGACCGTGACGGAAGGGGACATTTGCGCCGCCCTGCACGATCCTGTTCAGGCCGTAGTGGAAGCGGTGCTGCGTACGCTGGAACAGGCGCCGCCGGAACTGGCCGTGGACGTGTATGACCACGGCCTGCTCATGGCCGGTGGCGGCGCGCTGCTGCGCGGACTGGATCAGTGCATCGCCCGGGCCACACGGCTCAGGGTCACGGTGGAGCAGGACCCGCTGACCACGGTCCTGCGCGGCACGGCGCAGGCCATGCTGCAGCGGCGGGAATACGACGGGATTTTCATCAACTAGGACAGGACGGGCCCACAGGCTGTGACCGTTCACAGTGCCGCGTGGCGCGGCCTGCAGGGCGTTCGCGCCCCGACGGGCGGACTTCGGGCGTCCTCTCCTTGCAACCGCCGTGCGCCCTGTGCGCAGGGAGCCGGCTTGGGGACATACGTTCATGCTGACAGCCCGGCTTATGCAGGATGTGGTGGACGTCGTGCGTGAAAGCGGCGCCATCATCCGCCGCCAGTGGGAAAAAACGCATGCCGTCAGGCACAAGGGCAGTATCGACCTTGTGACGGAAACGGACGTGGCTGTGGAGGCCTTCCTCAAGGAACGCCTGGGCGCGCTGCTGCCCGAGGCGGATTTCCTGGCTGAGGAAAGCTGCGCCGCAGGGGCGGGACCCTCGCCCCTGTGCTGGATCATCGACCCTGTGGACGGGACAACCAATTTCGTACACCGCATCCCCCAGGTGGGGACCTCCGTGGCGCTCTGGGAAGACGGGCAGGTGCGCCTTGGCGTGGTCAACGTGCCCATGATGGACGAATGCTACTGGGCGGGGCTGGGGCTGGGAGCCTTTTGCAACGGCGCGCCCATCCATGTGAGCGCTGCCGCTACCCTTGAGGACGCGGTGGTGGCCACGGGCTTCCCCTACGCCATCGCCGAGCGCCTGGACGAAGTGCTCGCCCGGCTGGCCCTGGTGCTGCCCAGGGCGCAGGGAGTGCGCCGTCTGGGCGCGGCCTCGGTGGACCTGGCCTATGTGGCTTCGGGACGGCAGGACGCCTTTTACGAGATGCTGCTCAAGCCGTGGGACGTGGCCGCCGGCTGGCTGCTGGTGGAAGAGGCCGGAGGCCGGGTCAGCTCGCTGGACGGCGGCCCCTATGCCTTCGGCAACGAGATCCTGGCCAGCAACGGCCATCTGCATGGCGGGCTCGAGCGCCTGTTCACCAGGATCGAGCCCGTGCGTGCGCAGGGACGCCCCGCATGAGCGGGCCGTCCGGGGCCGCGTCGCTCCGTCGCCTGGACGAAGCGGATGCCGTTGCCATGCAGCGCCTGGAGGCCGCCTGTTTCCCCTTGCCCTGGAGCGAGGAACAGTGCCGGGCCGCGCTGGGGCAGCGGGCGTTTCTGGCGTACGGCCTGTTCCGGGATGAGGCGCTGCTGGGCTACATCGCGCTCTATCGGGCCGCGGACGAGCTGGAAGTCCTCAATCTGGCCGTCCTGCCGGCGGCCCGGCGGCAGGGGATGGGCGAGCGGCTGCTGCGCGCCGCCTTGCAAGAGGCCCGGAAAACAGGTAGTAACAAGGCTTTGCTTGAAGTTCGCACGGGGAACGCTCCGGCCATCGCACTGTATGAGAAGTGCGGCTTTGTCCGGGCGGGCCGACGTCCCCGTTATTATGCCGATACCGGCGAGGATGCCCTGATCTATCAGTGCGACCTGACGCCGCAGGACTGACAGAGAGGATATTTCCATGCAGAAGATCATTGCTGCCAACTGGAAAATGTACAAGACCCGGCAGGAAGCCCGTGAGACGGCCGCCGCCGTGGCCGCTGCCCTGTCCGGGCAGCCTTCCCCGCATGAAGTCATCGTTTTCGCTCCCTTCACGGCCATCGCCGATGTGGCCGCCGCCTTTGCCGGGTCGCAGGCACTGACCGGCGCGCAGGATGTCTGGCCTGCCGTGGAAGGGGCCTTCACCGGCGAGATCTCGCCGCGCATGTTGCAGGATGCCGGCGCTGCCTGGGTCCTGACCGGACATTCCGAGCGCCGTCATGTGCTGGACGAATCCGATGAACTGGTAGGCCGCAAGACGGCCTTTGCCCTGGAACAGGGCCTCAAGGCCATGCTCTGCATCGGGGAGACCCTGGAAGAACGCGAGGCCGGCCGTCTGGAAGCCGTGCTGCAGCGCCAGCTGGAAACGGGTCTGCCCGTCGGGGACGGTCCGCTGGAAGGCCGCTTTGCCGTGGCTTACGAGCCGGTATGGGCCATCGGTACCGGCAAGGTGGCCGGGCCCGGCGAGGTCCTGGAAGCCCATGCCGCGGTGCGCCGCCTGCTGTGCGGGCGTCTGGGCGACAGCGGCCACAGGATCCCGATCCTGTATGGTGGGAGCGTCAAACCGGCCAATGCCGGGACCCTTATCGGACTTGACAATGTGGACGGTCTTCTGATAGGTGGCGCTTCTTTGGACGCGCAAAGTTTTGTGCAGATCATCCGGGCCTAGGCCTGAAGTCCTTTATTTACGTCGTGCCCCTGGGAGGCTCTTGTGCAGACCCTTATTCTGACGCTTCATATCATTGTTTGTGTGGTGCTCGTCATTCTCATTCTCCTGCAGGCCGGCAAGGAAGGTATGGGCGTCATTTTCGGCGGCGGCAATACTTCCGTGTTCGGCAGCAGCGGCGCCGGCGGCATGCTGGCCAAGATGACCGCTTTCATGGCGGTGGTGTTCGTGGTGACGTCGCTGAGCTACACCTATGTGACCAGCTCGCACCCCAGCGATGAATCCGCCGTGCTTCAGGTGGAGCCCCTGACCATCGAAGACGCGCCCGTCAAGCCCGCCGCACCTGTCCAGCAGCCTGTCGCTGCTCCCGAAGCGGCCGCGCCTGCCCAGCAGCCCGCTGCCAGCGTGGCCCCTGCGCCTTCCGACGTCGCTCCTGCCGAGGCCCCTGCCGCTCCCGAAGCCGCTGCGCCTGCCGCCGGATCGGCGGACAAGCCCGCACAGAACTAAACATTTTCACAGCCGATCAGGAAAGCCGCGGTCTTGCCGCGGCTTTTTTTTCAGCAACAGGGGGCCCGCCATGACAGACGACAACAGTTTCAAGAACAATCCCTTCAAGGGGCTGGAAAAGGGACGCTTCCCGCAGCAGAAAAAAACGGGCGCTCCGGCCGCGGCACAGGAAAAGCGCGGCAAGCGGATCTCCCGGCAGACGGTCATGCCTGTGGATGAGGAAGACGCCTCCCTTTTCCTCTCCGCCATGAGCAATGTGGAACGTCAGGGCGGTCAGGGCAGCGCGGCGCGCGGCCAGGGAGCCGGGCAGGGCGGTTTTGCCATGGAAGACCAGTGCGCCATGCCGCAGGTGAAAAAGCTCAAGGAAAAGAAAGGACGGGGGCGCGCAGGCAAGGATGGCGCCGGAGAAGCTCCGGCAGCGCCCGCAATGACGGCGGAGACAGCGGCAAAACAGGCCGTTGCCGGTCTGGAAGCCGTGGTGGCGGCATCGGATGAGGATGATTTCCTGCTGGCCATGAAGCAGGTGACCCCCTTGCAGGGCAGGGGGCGGGACGTGCCCCCGGCCGTGTCCCGGTCGACGCCCCCGCCCTCGGCAGATACCAGCCTGCAGGACTTCCTGGACGGCAAGCTGGAGTTCGCCCTGTCCATGACCGATGAATACATGGAAGGCCATGTGGTGGGCCTGGATCAGATGATCATGAACAAGCTGCGCGCCGGCGGCCTGAGCCCCGAGGCGCACCTCGACCTGCACGGCCTCAACGCCCAGCAGGCCTTCGAGACCCTGCGCGGCTTCATGCGCGGCAGCTGGTACAAGGGCCTGCGGACCATTCTGGTGGTGCCCGGCCGCGGCAAGAACTCGCCGGACGGCGTGGGCGTGCTGCGCGGCAAATTGCAGTCCTGGCTGACCCAGGATCCCTTCAAGCGGGTAGTGCTGGCCTTTTGCACGGCGCAGCCCCATGATGGCGGCCCGGGCAGCATCTATGTGCTGTTGCGCAAATACAAGAAGAAGGGCCGCGTCTACTGGGAACGCATCCCCGCGGACGCGGATCTGTACGAATAGGGCAGGGCGGCCTTGTCCGCCACAACAGGAGGACGCCGGCCTTCCTGTCCGCGCAGGAAGGGAGCGACGCTCCCCGCGTCGGACTACCCCGTGACGCCCGGCCCTGGGCGTGATGACGGCACGGCCCCTGCACCGCGCCGGGATACCCCTTTGCAGCCAGCCGGCAGGATGGGGCCGCCTGTGTTCGGACAGGGGCCAGCGTCAAACGGCACGCGTCCGCCTGCGCCGGGACAGGGGGAGCAGAGCGCGCCCGTTGACGGCCTGATGCCGTGCGGAGCGTTTGCGCAGGGAGTGTCCGGGGCGATATGCAGCACGCTGTCAGGCCGGCAGGATATGTCATGTGGAGGACGCCTTCGGGCGTCCTTTTTTGCGTCCGCTGTCCTGCGCGTGGTGACGGGCAGGGCGTGTCCTGTCAGGCTTTTTCCGGGCAGTCTTCGGGGGCGCGGGCCGCGCTTTCGCCGTCCTCCAGCAGCTCGGCCGCCTCACCGAAGCTGCGCACCCAGGCACGCAGTTCCGGTTCGCTGCGCGTGGTCAGGGTCAGGATCAGGCCGCCGTCCCCGCAGTCTTCCAGTGTCTGGTTGGCGGCCCAGATCCGCTCCCGCACATAGTCGGCGGCCGAGGGGGCCACGCGGATGCGGAAGGTGCGCGGCTCGTGCCAGGGCAGGCCGAAGCCGCCGTGTTCGTCATCTTCCCGGCTGTAGCGCACATGGTCCGCAGTCAGTTCCACATGGAGGATGCGGTGCACCGCCAGGGTGCCGGGATATTCGACATCGAGCCCGCTTTCGCCCAGCAGGCCCCCCAGCACATACAGGGCGTTGTTCATGGCCGCCATGCGCACGGGGATGAAGCGGTGGATTCGGGCTTCGGCCCTGCCCACGGCCTTGTAGGTTATGCGGCAGACCGTGGCCGTACGGGCGGCCCGCACCAGGCGTTCGATATCTTCGGCAAAGGGCGTGTAATTGATGCGTCCCTTGATATAGAAGGCGAAATCGTCCTGATCCTGGAAATGGGGATCCGCCATGTGCATGGCCAGACGACGGATGGTGGCATCCACGCGCAGCAGGGTCTGCTCCGGCAGGATGCCCACGGCCATCTGACGGCACATGGTCAGGAAACGCAGTTCCTCAAAGTCCAGGCCAAGGTGACCTTTCTCGCCGGGGTCCAGGCGATACCAGCGTCGCCGCTGGTCTATCCCCATTTCCAGCGCTATGCCCACCGCGCTTTCGATCTGTTCCATGAGCCGGATGACGGTCTGGGGCGAGCAGTTGAGTTCACGGGCCAGATCCTGCAGGAAGTGGCGCCGGTTGTCGAAAAGCAGCTTGCGGAAGAGCCGCAGCAGCTTGTCGCCGGTACGGGCATCGGGATCCAGTTTGCTGGGCATGACGCGCCTCCTGTTTGCCACATGCTAGATGCTGCCGCGACGAGAGGCAAGCCATATTGCGCAGGTCCATTTTTTTGTGTAGTTTTTGTCAGAATTGTGACGCCATGGGAGTGTGGGACACTGCGGCAACTCTGGGACAGGTCTCCTTATTCGTTGCAGAATCGTTACAAAAGCATGATAGATGCCCTGTGGCATGGCGCCGGATGGCCCTGAACGGATTGGATATGCGACCATCAGTGGAGAACATCTTTCCGCAGGATCAGCTATAGGCAAACAACGGTGGGGAGTTATGGAAAAAACAGGCAATACGCATATTTATCTTTCAGAGTTCCTGGGGACGTTCATCTTTTTGCTCTGCGGCATCGGCTGCGTGGGGGCACTCAAGCTGGCAGGGGCCAGTTTCGGCCAGTGGGAGATCAGCATCGTCTGGGGCCTTGCCGTCGCCATGGGCGTCTATGTCTGCGGGGGCGTGTGCGGCGCGCACCTCAATCCTTCCGTGACCATCGCGCTGGCCCTGTTCGGCGATTTCGACAAGCGCAAGGTCCTGCCGTACATCGTGGTGCAGATGCTGGCCGGTTTTTGCGCTGCGGCGCTGGCCTATGCCCTGTATTACAACCTTTTTGCCGACGCGGTGGCCGCCACGGCGGGCGATCCTGCCAAACTGACGGCGCTGGCCGGGGTCTTCTGCACCTTCCCGCATCCCAAGATCACCTTTTTCCAGGCATTCCTGGTGGAACTGGTCATCACGGCCGTGCTCATGTGCCTGATCTATGCCCTGGTGGACAGGCGCAATAGCGCGCCCGGGGCCAATCTGGGCGGTCTGCTCATCGGCCTGCTGGTGGCGCTCATCGGCGCCAGTTTCGGCCCGCTGACCGGCTTTGCCATGAACGCCGCGCGCGACTTCGGGCCGCGCCTGTTCGCCGCCCTGGCCGGCTGGGGGACGGACGTCATGACCGGCTATCCGCTCAATGCCAACCTGACGCTGCCGTATTTCCTTGTGCCCCTGATCGCACCCATCATCGGGGCCTGTATCGGCGGCTGGGTCTACAAGCGTATCATCGTGGTGGCCCTGGAGCGTAACGCGGCCGGCGGCACTACCGGGGAGCAGGATTCCTGATCCTGCCCGCCGCGCGGCGTCCTTGGCCCGTACGGCGGCCCTGGCAAAAAATCTTTCCGCGCCGGATGCCAGCGGCCGCGCATCAGGTGCGCGACTGCCCGCCTGTTGCCCGAAAAATCAGCCTCTTGCGGGCAGCAGACCGTGTGGCCGTTCCGGCCGGGGAAGCGAACGGACCATGGACAGGAAGCTCGGCCTGCGGTTATCCTGCGGGCAGGAAACTGGCCATCCGCCCTCTCACTCCTGAACATCGTTGGAGAAAAGACATGAAAGGCAAATATATCGTCGCTCTGGATCAGGGGACTACCAGCTCCCGTACCGTCGTGCTGGATCAGGATGTCAATATCGTGACCGTGGTGCAGCGTGAGTTCCCCCAGATCTATCCCCGTCCGGGCTGGGTGGAACATGACCCCCGCCAGATCTGGGCCACGCAGAGCTCCACGCTGACAGAGGCCCTGGCCAGTATGGGCATTTCTTCGGACGAAGTGGCGGCCATCGGCATCACCAACCAGCGCGAGACAACCGTGGTCTGGGAAAAGGATACGGGCAAGCCCGTCTACAATGCCATCGTCTGGCAGTGCCGCCGCACGGCGCAGATCTGCGACGAGCTGCGCAAGAATGAAGGTTTTGAGGCCTATGTGCGGGCAAACACGGGTCTGCTGCTGGATCCGTATTTTTCCGGCACCAAGATCAAGTGGATCCTGGACAATGTGCCCGGCGCGCGTGAAAAGGCGGAGCAGGGCCAGCTGCTGTTCGGCACCATCGACACCTGGCTGATCTGGAACATGACCCAGGGCCGCGTGCATGTGACCGACTATACCAATGCCTCGCGCACCATGCTCTTCAACATCCACAAACTGGAGTGGGACGACTATATCCTGGAGACGCTGGGCATCCCGCGCTCCATGCTGCCCGAAGTCAAACCGTCCTCCACCGTCTACGGCCAGACCAATATCGGCGGCAAGGGCGGGACGCGCATCCCCATCGCCGGTATCGCCGGCGACCAGCAGGCGGCCCTGTTCGGGCATCTGTGTGTGGAAAACGGCATGGCCAAGAATACCTACGGCACGGGCTGCTTCATGCTCATGAATACGGGCAAGACGGCCGTGAGCTCCAAAAACGGCCTGATCACGACGCTGGCCTGCGGTCCCAGGGGCGAGGCCTGCTATGCCCTGGAAGGCTCCATCTTCGTGGGCGGCTCGGCCATCCAGTGGCTGCGCGACGAGCTGAAGATCGTCAACGACGCCCGTGATACGGAATATTTCGCCAACAAGGCGGAGACCTCCAACGACGTCTATGTGATCCCGGCCTTCACCGGGCTGGGCGCTCCCTACTGGGATCCCTATGCCCGCGGTGCCATCGTGGGCCTGACGCGCGGCACCAATGCCAGCCAGATCATCCGCGCCACGCTGGAATCCATCGCCTACCAGAGCAAGGACGTCATCGAGGCCATGCAGGCCGATTCGGGCATCCCGCTGCAGTCCCTGCGCGTGGACGGCGGCGCCAGCGCCAACAATTTCCTGATGCAGTTCCAGTCCGACATCCTGGGCGTCAATGTGGAACGCCCGGCCACCCTGGAAGTGACGGCCCTGGGAGCGGCTTTCCTGGCCGGTCTGGCTGTGGGCTGCTGGAACGGGCTGGACGACGTGCGCAACCGCCTGCACATCGCCCAGGTCTTTGAGCCTTCCGCGGACAAGGAAAAGCAGGTGCAGCGCTACAAGGGCTGGAAAAAGGCCGTGACGCGCGCCTTGCAGTGGATCGACGTGGAAGACTAGGGACGCTGGCCGGAAAAGGCGGCAGTCTGCCGATACAGGGGAAGGAGGGCCCGGGGCCTTTCTTCCCCTTTTTGCGTGGGCTGCCGGGGCCCGCCCCAGGGGTACTCTCGGGCGTCTTGCCTGAGACGTAGAGTACAGGGCGCAGGCAGCACGGGCGGCGGCAAGGGCGCGATCGGCCATAAAAAAGCCCTCGCCGTTTCCGGCAAGGGCGAAATATGGTGGGCCATCAGGGACTCGAACCCCGAACCAACTGATTAAGAGTCAGCTGCTCTACCAATTGAGCTAATGACCCATGACTGACGCATACGGTCTGGATCATGGTGGTGGGCCATCAGGGACTCGAACCCCGAACCAACTGATTAAGAGTCAGCTGCTCTACCAATTGAGCTAATGACCCACACTGACCGCACGCGGTCTGTAGCAAGGTGGTGGGCCATCAGGGACTCGAACCCCGAACCAACTGATTAAGAGTCAGCTGCTCTACCAATTGAGCTAATGACCCACAAGCGTGGAAAATATATGCGATTTTCATGATGGTGGGCCATCAGGGACTCGAACCCCGAACCAACTGATTAAGAGTCAGCTGCTCTACCAATTGAGCTAATGACCCATCCGCGAAAAACAGACCTACCCTTTTCTCAATCCCCTGTCAATACTTTCAAAAGGAAAAAAAAGATTTTATAATGCGCCTCCAGAGGTAGTTGATGAAACAAACACGGACAGTTATGGCCCTCCTGGGGGCATTTTTATTATTTTTCCTTATATTGCACCTGGATATGCGGAAGGCGGCCGCTGCGGACATCGTATCCGTGGAGCCGCATTTTGCCGAAAGCGCTGACGGTATCGTCATGGCGCTGGAGCTGGGCTTTCCGCAGGGCTATCACGCCTATGCCCATGAGCCCGGGGCCGCCGGTCGTCCGACGCATCTGGATATCCGCCTGGACGATATGCAGGGGCTGCCGGTCTGGTACCCGCAGGGCTTCATGCAGCGGGACTTCTTTGACCCGGATGCCACTGTCCTGGTCTACGAGAGCCCCACCATGCTCTTTGTCCTTTTGCCGCCCGAGGCCCGGCACGGCTCCTTCGCAGGCGTCCTGAGCATGTTGCTGTGTTCCTCGCGCAACTGCCTGCCGGTGTCACAGAACGTCAGGGGACAGGTGCCGGACACCCTGCCGGAGATCGAAAGCATGTCCTGGCAGGGACAGTGGAACGAATTGCGGCAATTGCCGCCGGTGCTGTCCAGAGGCAGCGGCGGGGGCGGCATACCGTCCCTGGCGGCGGACGGTGGCGCGGAGGGGCTGCGTGCGCTCACGGCTCCCCTGCAGGACCCGCTGGCCGCTCTGCGGGACGACGAGAGTGAAAAGCCCCTGCCGCCGCCCGACGGCTTCGCCCTGGAGCTGACGCCCCGCTATGCCGACGGTTCCGTGGAGATCTCGGGCTTCGGTATGGCCCTTGCCGTGGGCATCATCGCGGGCCTGCTGCTCAATGTCATGCCCTGCGTCCTGCCCGTGCTGACCTTCAAGATCAGCGGCCTGCTGCTCATGGGCGGCGGGCGGGACAAGGAAAGCCTGCGCAGCTTCCGCGAACACAACTTCTTTTTCTCCGCCGGCATCATGACCCTGTTCACCATCCTGGCCCTGGTGCTGGGGGCGGCGGACATGATCTGGGGGCAGCTCTACCAGCAGCAGAGCCTGCTGCTGGGCATGCTGATGCTGGTCTTCCTCATGGGCCTTTCCATGCTGGGCGTCTTCACCCTGCCGGTCATCGACCTCAAGGCCGGGGCCAACAGCAAGAATCCCCGCCTGCAACCCTATCTGACGGGCCTGGTCTCCACTTTTCTGGCCACTCCCTGCAGCGGGCCCTTGATGGGCGGAGTGCTGGGCTGGGCCTTCACCCAGCCGCTGCTGGTGCTGATGGTGGTCTTCTGGGCCGTGGGCCTGGGTATGGCCCTGCCGTACATCCTGTTCAGCATCTGGCCCCAGCTGGCCCGCATCCTGCCCCGTCCGGGCAACTGGATGAAGATCTTTGAGCGCATCTTGGGCTTCTGTCTGCTGGGCACGGCCCTGTATCTGCTTTCCATCCTGCCGGCGGAAAAGCACATGCAGGTGCTGTGCGTGCTGCTGGTGCTTTCGCTGGTGGCCTGGATCTGGGGCCAGTTCTGCGGCCCTGCCGCCCCCCGTTTGCGCTGCCGCATCATCGGCGTTCTGACGGTGCTGGTCCTGGCGGGGGCCTTCGTCTGGGTCCTGCGTCCGGCCGCGCCCCTGGTGCAGTGGCAGGACTTCGATCCCGAGCGCTTCCAGGCGGATCTGGGGCAGAAGCCCATGCTGCTGGAATTCACGGCGGATTCCTGCCCCAACTGCAAGGTGCTGGAAGTGACCGTGCTGACGGACGAACGGATGCGCGCCCTGCGTGCCCGCTACGGCATGGAGCTGATTCGGGTCGATCTGACGGGCGCCAATGCCTACGGTATCCGCCTGCTGGAAGCCCTGGGCAGCAAGAGCATTCCCCTGACGGCCCTGTTCCCGGCCGGGGAGCAGGCCTCCTCCCCCTTGGTGCTGCGCGATGTCTATACGACCGGCACCCTGAAGGACGCGCTGGAGCTGGCCTTCGGTGACTGACGCCCGCGCTGCCGGAGGCGCGGGGCATCTGCGGAAAGAGTGGAAAAGATAAAGGGCCTGCCGGATCGGCAGGCCCTTTTCAGGCATGAGGCGGGATGACGTGGAGAAGGGGGCGTGCTGGCATTGTTGCGGCGCGCTGCGGGAAGGTGACGTCCCGTCCCGCGATGGCGGTGGTCGGGACCGCTCCTGCGATACTTGCAGGTCACGGTCGCGCTGGGGCGTGCTGACTCTGCCCGCAGTTTGTTTTGGGGGAAGGGAAGCCCCATCCTTTCCCCAGCGCACTAGCGGGTATGGAGCAGGGCGCGGTTGCGGCGCAGCTGCAGCTCGCCCACGATCAGGCGTTCGTATTCGGGCGCCATGTCGAGTTCGGTCTGCATCTGCGTACGCAGCAGATCCTCCAGCTGCTGGGTCTCTTCCCAGATCTCCAGAAGTTCGTTGTCGGCAAGCGTCTTCACGCGCTTGTCAAAGGGTTCATCGTCGGTGAACGGCTGGCAGGAGCCCATGGCAATCAGTCCTGTTTTGCAGTCAGAAAAAAGCGGCGCACGGCCGGGTCTTCGGCCAGCAGGCGGGCCATCAGGGCGGAACCCTGCGGGCCGGGATGCAGACCGTCCTCAAGATCATCCATATACTGGGGCAATGCCGCCAGCGCGGCATGCACGTCGGCACAGGGGTGGCCCTTGCGGGCGCATTCCCGCGCATAGGCCTGACAAAGCCCGGCTATGCGCTGACGCATGGCGGGGTCTTTAACAGGAGGCGGGCAGATAAGCAAGACCCGTCCCAGGGTGGCGGCCTGATCCAGCATGTCCATGACCGTGCGACAGACCTCGTCCGCCGGCCGCATCTGGGCGGGGGACATGTCCACGACGCCCGGGCAGAAGGCCAGGTGGTTGATGGTGCCGGGTATCTGGCGGGCGGCCACTTCAGCCTGCCAGCGGGCGGCGATATCCGCGGAGGTATGCCGCCGTGCGCCCAGATTGTAGAAAGTGGCGGGCGGCATGGCGTACCAGCCGGCCTGCGCGCCCAGCAGCACGAGACGGCTGACCCAGCCGCCGGGCACGGCGTTGTCGTTGACGCCCAGGGTCAGGGAATCACCGAAGAAGAAAAAAGTTTCCGTGGTGGAGCGGGGAACCATACTGCCTCCTGAAAGTGCCGGCAAATGTTGGGCGGCTCCCGGTACGACGCTCCGGGCCGGGACACGGCCGCCAAAAGGGCCTGCCGCAGCCGGATGCGCGTCCGGCCGGGGCAGGCCCTGGAGATGTCCTTAGGGACAGACCTGTCCGTCCGCGAAGTGCTGGGCCGTCTTGCACAGGCGCAGCAGGGCGCGCAGGCGGGCCTCGTCGCCCAGGGCGGCGCAGATGCTGGTGCAAAGCAGCAGGGGCGAGAGGTAGCCGTCGCTCCAGTCCAGGCTGAATTCCAGACTGCCGTCTTCCAGCGTCTGCCAGCGCAGCAGATGGCGGCGGATGTCGCTGGTGCGCGGGCCTTTCTTGGTCTCGCGGGTCAGCATGACGCTTTCCTGTGCGGCAAAGGCCGCGAAGCAGTCATGCACGGCCTCCAGCGGGAGACCCTCGCCGTCGATGTTGCCGGTGCGCAGGCGGAAGGTCTCGGCCACGGACTGTTCCGTGCGGTGGCTCTTGTCCACCTCCTCCACGCGGATGACAGCCATGCCCGTGGGCAGGGCCGCGGCCAGGCGGGCGTGGACCTCGGCAGCGGACATGAGCGTGCGCAGGGTGATGGCGAACCATTCGGCGCGGCTTTCCATGCCCACCGGCAGGGCCCGGCCAAAGGACATCAGCGGCATGGGATGGAAGCCCTGCGAAAAGGCCATGGGCAGGTCGGCACGGCGCAGGGCGCGGTCGAGGATGGCCTGCAGTTCCAGCTGGCTGAGGTAGGAGCTGCCGCCGGTCTTGGTATGCCAGATACGGTACTGGACGGCCTTGACGGCCAGCGCCGGCGCGATCTGCGGCGGTTTGTTCTCGTGGGCGCGGCAGATGATGCGTCCTTCCTCGTCACGGGCAGGCTGGTGGGCCTGCTGGTCCCGCTGGGAGAAGACAAGGCGGTTGCGGTGTTCCAGTGGCCGCCCTGTTTCATCCAGGCTGGCATGGGGCATACGCGAGGGCCCGGCCTTGGTGTCGCAGGCGCCGCACTGGCGGCAGGCATGGTAGCGGCAATCCTCGGTGACCTTGCCTTCCAGCGCGCGTGCGTATTCCCGGCGCAGGAACTCCGGAGAGATCCCGGCTTCCAGATGCTCCCAGGGCAGATATTCGTCCATGCTCCGGGCCCGGGTGAATTCGTCAGCGCTCAGGCCGCATTCCTCCAGTGCCTCCAGCCAGGGGGCCAGGTCGAAGCCTTCGATCCAGCTGGTGAAGATGCCGCCCTTGCGGTAGACCTTTTCCACCACCTGGGCCAGACGGCGGTCGGCGCGGGAGAGGATGCCTTCCAGATGGCTCATGGCCGGCTCGTGCCAGCGCAGTTTGAGGAACTTCTGGCCCTTGAATTCATTGCGCACCAGCTGCACGCGGCGCCGGATCTCTTCCTGGCTGATCTGTTCCACCCACTGGAAGGGCGTGAAGGGTTTGGGCACGAAGGGCGAGAGCGCGGCCGTGACCTGCAGGCGGGGATTGCCCTTGCCTGCGGCATCGCGCACCTTGCGACAGAGCTCGGCGATGGCCTTCAGGTCCTCGTCGGTCTCGGTGGGCAGGCCGATCATGAAATAGAGCTTGACCTGCCGCCAACCGTATTCCAGCAGCTTCTGCACATGCAGCAGCAGCTGTTCCTCGGTGACGCCCTTGTTGATGACGTCGCGCAGGCGCTGGCTGCCCGCCTCGGGGGCCAGGGTACAGCCGGTGCGGCGCAGGTCGGACATGCGCTGCATGATCTCGTCGTCGATGGAACCCACGCGCAGCGATGGCAGGGAAAGGCTGATCTGCTCCTGGGCGCAGCGGCCCAGCACGCCGTGGCTCAGGGTCTTGAGCGCGGAAAAGTCGCCCGTGCTCAGGGAAAGGAAGGAGATCTCGTCGAAGCCCGTCTTTTTCAGGCAGTCGTCCAGCAGGCCGGTGATAGTATCCAGCGAACGCTCGCGCACAGGGCGGTAGACCATGCCCGCATGGCAGAAGCGGCAACCGCGCGTACAGCCGCGGGCGATCTCCAGGGACAGGCGGTTGTGTACCGCGCCGATGGGCACCACCTGGCTGGCGGGATAGGCCACCTTGTCGAAATCGGCCACGATGCGGCGTGCGGGCCGGGCGTGATCGGCGAAGCGGGGCTGCAGGCGGCCTTCCGCATCAGGCGTGAAGAAAGACGGGATGTAGACGCCGGGGATGTGCCGGGCTTCCTCCAGACAGCGCTCACGGGTCCAGCCTTCGTCCAGGGCCTGTTCCAGCAGGCGCAGCACGTCGGGCAGGGATTCCTCGCCGTCGCCCAGCACCATCAGGTCGATGAAGGGGGCCAGCGGTTCGGCGCTCAGCAAGGCCCCTCCGCCGGCGATGACCAGCGGGCACTGGCGCAGGTCCTGAGGCCTGTCGGCCGTGTGCAGCGGGATGTTGCCCAGCTCCAGCATATACAGCACATTGGTGTAGCACAGCTCATGGGTGATGGAGAAGGACAGGCAGTGCAGTTCGCGCAGCGGCGTGCCGGATTCCAGGGTCCCCAGCGGGCAGCCATGCCGGCGCAGGATGTCGCCGGCTTCGCGTTCCGGGGCCATGACCCGTTCGGCCCACCAGTGTTCGTGGCTGTTGACGATGCCGTAGAGGATCTTCTGCCCCAGATAGGACATGCCGACTTCGTAGGTATCGGGAAAGGCCAGTCCCACACGCAGGCGGACCCGGGCCGGGTCCTTGTGGCAGGCGCCTTCTTCGATGCCGGCGTAGCGGCTGGGACGGGGCAGGATGGGGAGCAGTGCGCGCATAGATATCCCTGTTGTCTGGATACAAAAAAGGGCGGCTGATGCCGCCCCGAAAACCTGATGGGAAAAGGGCTATTTGATGAGGCCGCTGCCGCTCTGGACAGAGGGGCCGAACGTCAGCTTGCCCAGACCGCCGGCCACGGTGAGGTTGGTGCAGGCCTCGATGTACTTGTCCTGCAGCTCCTTGGGGGTATCGGCGTAGCGGTACAGGAAATGGCAACCTTCCAGGGTGCCGGTGAAGTTGGGCTCGAAAGGATAGCCGTAGGGCAGGAGCATCATCTGCATGCCCTGCTGGGTGGGGATGCTCTGCAGGCTGGCCACTTCGTTGAGGCAGTCCTTTTCGGCGTCGTACTTGCCGATGACCATCTCGCCGGTCACCAGCTTCATGAGGCGGATATCGTAAGCCATAATCTCTCCTCGCCAGCATGGGGCCGCGCTTGCGGCCGGACATGCGGAAGTCTCTGAATTTTGCTCCAAATAGGTAGGCGCTGAAAGGCCGGGTGTCAAGAAAATTTCTGTTGCCATGCTCCCTGAAGTGGCTAGAGTACGGGGCATGGAACAGAGCAAAAAACACGACCTCAGCATCTCTGCCACGGAACGGGAACGGATCGAACGGATCCTGGACTATCATTTTTCACAGCCGGAACGGGTGGCCCTGGCCCTGACGCACAGCTCCTGGGCCAATGAACACGGTCTGGGCCAGGCGCACAACGAACGTCTGGAATTTTTGGGCGATGCCGTCCTTGAGCTGTGCATCTCGTGGGAGCTGTTCACGCGCTTCCCGCAGGCCCGCGAAGGCGACATGACCCGCGTGCGCTCCCAGCTGGTGGGCACCACCAGCCTGGCTCGCCTGGCCCGGGAAACGGGCATCGACCGGCTGCTGCGTCTTGGACGCGGCGAGGAGCAGCAGGGCGGCCGCAGCCGGGACGCCGTGCTCAGCGACGTGTTCGAGGCCGTGCTGGCCTCCGTCTACGAGGACGGCGGCTATGATGCGGCCCGGAAGGTTGTGGCCCGCATCTTCGGGCCCCTGCTGGATTCCGTCAGTGTGGGCACTCCCAAGACCAAGGATTTCAAGACCAGTCTGCAGGAGCGCTCCGTGGCGCTCTTTCACGACCGTCCCACCTACACCACCCTGGCCTGCGAAGGCCCGGAACATGCCCGGCATTTCACTGTACAGGTCTCCCTGCCCTCGGGGCAGCAGTTCACGGCCAGCGGCAGCAGCTGCAAGAAGGCCGAGCAGGAGGCCGCCCGCCTGGCCCTGTGCGCGCTGGACGCACGGGGATAGTCTGCGGGATGGATATGTTTGAGGGGGGAAGGGGACCTGTGCCCGGCGCATAAAAGGTCCCCTTCCCCCTCAAACTCCCCCCATCCTTCCCAAATGCGCTTTGGAGGATGTCGGCTGGCTGCTCGCGGCAAGGCGGCCAGTACTGATGGTCCCCTGGAAAAATGCTGAGCCTGGCCTGTGCGGGTCAGGTTTTTATCTTTGGGAGAGGCTAAAGGGCGTCGGGCTGTATGTTTTAAGGGAAACGCATTTTGATGGGCCGCGAGAAAGAGCAGGACGGATGCTTTTCTTTTTTCTTCTTCTTTTGGCAGCATCCGGTGGGCGGGAAGCCATAAAAAAGGACAGCCGCAGGGCTGTCCTTTTTTATGGCTTTTGAAAGAGCGCATCGGGAAGGAGGGCGGCCGGATGGCGGTCGGCCGGGCAGTGTTCGTGCGCCGCAGGCATTACGGGCATCAACAGCAACACTGCCTGAAGGGCGGGGAAGGCCCGCCCGCGCGGGCAGGGGGCTGCTTCTCCCCGGGTCCGTCTCGTCGTCAACTGTACAAATGCGGCAGCACCTCACGGGAATCCAGCCAGATGGTGACCGGGCCCCAGTTGACGAGCCGCACGCGCATGTCCGCGCCGAATACGCCGGTGGCTGCGGGGCGGCCGTTCTCCTCGCTGACCTTTTGGGCGAAACGCTCGAACATGGCGCAGGACCAGGCAGGATCGCCGGCATGGGAGAAGGAGGGCCGGCGGCCCTTGCGGCAGTCGGCGTAGAGGGTGAACTGGGGAACCAGCAGGACATCGGCTCCGCAGTCCCGGGCGGAAAGGTCGAATTTGTCGCGGCGGTCGCCCTCGCCGGGGAAGATGCGCAGGTCGAGGAGCTTGCGGGCCATGCCGGCAAAGACCGGGCTGTGGTGGAGGTCCGGGCCGTCCTCCTCGCCGAAGCCGGTCATGACCAGCAAGCCCTTGCCGATGGCGCCGCTGCAGCGTTCGTCCACGCTGACGGAGGCCTCGAGGACACGTTGGATCAGCAGGCGCATCAGTCCTCCCTGGCGGCGGGCGCCTCGTCCTGTCCCGCGCCGGCGGGCGCGCCGTCCTGCGGGGCAGGGGCGGCATGGCGGGCGGCCCTTTTTTCCTGTTTGGCCATTTCTTCTTCACGCAGGGCGCGGCGCAGGACCTTGCCCACGATGGTCTTGGGCAGCTCCTCGCGGAATTCCACCAGACGGGGCACCTTGTAGGAGGCCAGGCGCTGGCGGCACCAGCCCACGATATCGGCCTTGGTCAGGGTAGTGCCGGGACGGGGCACGATATAGGCCTTGAGGGTCTCGCCACGCACGCCGTCAGGGATGCCGACACTGACGCCCTCCAGCACATCGGGATGTTCCAGCAGGACCTCGTCCACTTCGCGCGGATAGACATTGTAGCCGCCCACGATGACCATATCCTTCTTGCGGTCCATGATGAAGAAGTAGCCTTCCTCGTCCATGACGGCCAGGTCGCCGGTATAGAGCCAGCCGTTGCGCAGGGCGCTGGCGGTCTCGTCGGGCAAGTGCCAGTAGCCCTGCATGACCTGCGGGCCGCGGATGACGAGTTCCCCCAGTTTGCCCACGGGCAGGGGGGCGGTACCGCTCTCGCTGTCCACGATGCGGGCGTCGGTGCCGGGCAGGGGCATGCCGATGGAGCCTTCCTTCTGTTTGCTGTCCTCGCGCGGATTGATGTGAGTGATGGGCGAGGCTTCGGTCAGGCCGTAGCCTTCGAGGATGATGGCGCCGGTCAGCTCCTGGAAGCGGCGGAAGGTATCGCGGGGCAGGGGCGCTGAGCCGGAGATGCAGAGCTTGATACAGGTCAGGTCGTACTGGTTCAGGCTCTTCTGCTGCAGGAGCGAGCTGTAGACGGCGGGTGCGCCGGGGAAGACCGTGGGGCGATGTTTGCCGATGAGGTGCAGCACGTCCTGGGGCACATAGCGGGGCAGGGGCAGGACCGTGGCCGCCAGCGCGGCCGGGATGGTCAGGCCCGTGGTCAGGCCGTAGACGTGGAAGAAGGGCAGCAGGCCCACGAAACGGTGCTCCGCGGCGGCGGTCTCCTGGATGATGCTCAGGATCTGGCGGCAGTTGGTGCCCAGGTTGCTGTGGGTCAGGGCCACGCCCTTGGGGATGCCGGTGGTGCCGCCGGTGTACTGCAGCAGGGCGGGCGTGTTCATCGGGTCGGCGATGGCTTCGGAGAGGGGCTGCACGCCCCTGGTGAAATCCTTCCAGGCGATGACGTGCTCGCCATAGGGCACGGAGACGGGCTTTTGCCGTCCCTTGGTGAAGCGGTAGAGGAGATTGAGCGGGAAGGAAAGGGCATCGGCGATACCGGTGATGACATAGGTCCTGACGGGCAGGCGGTCGCGCAGGGGCTCCACGCGGGGCCAGAGCATGTCCAGCAGTACGAGGCATTCCGCGCCGGCGTCATTGAGGTTCTGGAGCAGTTCCCGCTCCATGTAGAGCGGATTGACCATCACGGCCACGGCGCCGCATTTGACCACGCCCCAGAAGGCGATCATGGTCTGGGGCAGGTTGGGCAGCATGACGGCCACGCGCTGCCCAGGGCGGATGCCTGCGCGGCGCAGGGCCCCGGCAAAGAGCTCCGCGGCATCATGCAGGGCCCTGTAGGTCAGCCGGGTGTTCTGGAAGATCAGCGCCAGACGCTGGGGATACTGCGCGGCGGCCTCGTCCAGCAGGCTGTACAGGGGCTGGTCGAACACGGGGACGGTACGGGGGACGGAGGGTTCGTAATGGGAGAACCAGGGACGGTGCAGCTCGGGGGTCATGCCATCTCCTTGGTGTTGCTCGGGTGAGGGGGCAGCTGGAACGCCGTGGCCACGGCATAGGCCTTGATGCCTTCACAGGCGCCGGTAAAGCCCAGTTTTTCTTCCGTGGTGGCCTTGATGTTGACCGCATCCAGGGGCAGGCCCAGCAGGCGGGCCACGTTCTTGCGGATCTCTTCACGCTGGGGAGCCAGCCTGGGCTTCTGGGCCACCACGGTCAGGTCCACATGGCAGAGGGTCAGACCGGCATCGTGGAAACGCTCCAGCACGTCGTCGAGGAGGACGGCGGAGGAAATATTGTCGAAACGTGCGTCAGCATCGGGGAAAAGACGGCCGATGTCGCCCAGGGCGGCACAGCCCAGCAGGGCGTCCATCAGGGCGTGGAGCAGGACATCGCCGTCGGAATGGGCGATGACTTCGGGCGCGTTGGCGATGGCGATGCCGCCCAGCTTCATGGGGCGACCGCTGCCGTAACGGTGGACGTCATAACCCATGCCCACGCGTGGCAGCGGCATGACGGGGGAGCGTTCTTCCAGCAAGGCAAGGTCCTCGGGATGGGTGATCTTGATATTGGCGGCGTCGCCCGGCACCACCAGCACGGGATGGCCGCAGGTTTCCATCAGGGCGGCATCGTCCGTGGCTGGCCGTCCGGCGGCGCTTTCCTGCCGGGCCGCCTGGTGGGCCGCCAGCAGGGGGGCCAGGGCAAAGCCCTGGGGCGTCTGCACGGCGCGCAGACTGGCCCTGGGCGGAGTGGCCGTCACCAGGTCGTTTTCCACGACCTTGATGGTATCGGTGACGGCCAGACCGGGGATGACGGCCGCGGCGCCCGCAGCAAGGGCGTTGCAGACGCGGTGGACCAGGGCCGCGGTCATAAAGGGGCGGGCGCTGTCATGCACCAGGACGTGCGTGGCCTCCCGCGGCAGGGCGGCCAGCCCGTGGCGCACGGAGTCCTGGCGTTCCGCGCCGCCGGCCACGGCGGTCCAGCGCAGGCCCAGGTCCTCGTCCCGGAAGAGCTGCTCCAGATGCCGGCCTTCTTCCTCCAGGCAGGACGGAGGAAAGACAAAAACAAGGCCCGCAACGGCCCCGGAGCGGGCCAGCGTGCGGGCTGAATGCCAGTAGAGGGGAGCCCCTTGCCAGGGCAGGAACTGTTTTGAGCGGCCGCCTGTGGCGGCGGACAGGCGTTTGCCCTGTCCTGCGGCCAGCACCAGGGCCCAGGGACGGACGGGAAGTCGTGTCATGCTGTACTCGCAAAAAAACAGGCAGGAGTCGGACGATAAGCCGGGTTCTGTTCGCGCCGGGGCGCGCGATCGCCATTCCTCTAGGAGAGCGGTTGCCCGCTCCCTCAAGCAGCCTACCCGGAAGGTATGGCCGGGCCAGCCTCCTTCCCTATTTGGCCTTGCTCCAGACGGGGTATGCCGAGCATGCCATGTCACCATGGCATCTGGTGGTCTCTTGCTCCACCGTTTCACCCTTACCCGGCCGGTACGGGACCGGCCGGGCGGTTTGCTTTCTGTGGCGCTGTCCGAAGGTCGCCCTTCCTGGACGTTATCCAGCGTCCTGCCCTGTGGAGCCCGGACTTTCCTCTCCGGGACGATGCCCGCAGCGGCGATCTGGCCGGCTCCTGCCTGTTGATTTTTTAGTCCACCAGCGTCTTGGGCTTGGGCGGGATGGCCTGCAGCTCCATGTCGGGGAAATGCTCGTTCCAGAAGATCAGGCGCTGGCAGTTGGGGCAGCTCAGGATCTGCTGGCCGCGCTGCAGCTCGATGAAGGACTGCGGCGGGATGGCGATATGGCAACCGGAGCAGATGCCCTCGCGCACGCCCACGATGACGGGATGCTCAAGACGTTCGCGGATGAATTCGTAACGCACGAAGACCGGCTGGGGGATGACGACGGCGGCATGGTGGCGCTTTTCCTCCAGTTCGGCCAGTTTGGCCTGGGCCATCTGGATCTTTTCTTCCATGCCGTCGCGGCGCACTTCCAGCTCGGCCTGCAGGGCGCCGTGGGTCAGGTCCAGTTCGGCCAGAGCGTCGTTCTGGCGCTGCACTTCTTCCATGAGGGCCATTTTTTCTTCCTCACGGGAGCGGTTGATCTTTTCCATGCTGTCCATTTCGCGCATCATGGCATGGTATTCACGCGTGTTTTCCACCTGCATGAGCTTGTTCTTGCTCTTCTTGATGCGGGCGGAATCGTCGTCGATCTCCATGGCCAGACGCTTCTGCTGTTCCTGCAGGTGGGCCAGCTTTTCCAGGATGCGTTCGCGCTGGGCGTTGCTGGCGTCGAATTTGGCCTGCAGCTCGTCCAGCTGGCGGGGCGCGGATTCCAGTTCCTGACGCACGGCAAAGATGGCGTCATCCACTTTCTGCAGCTCGACAAGCTGGCGGATCTGGTCAAGGTAGACAGCGTTGCTCATGAGTTCCCTCCTAAAAAACGCGGGGCCGGACGGGCTGGAATGGAGAGGCCGAAGGCACGAAGACGACTTCGAGCCCCGGGCAGGCATGCTGCAGCTCGATGGCGGCACGCCGCATCATTTCTTCTTCCAGGCTGTGGTGTCCCACGTCGAAAAGACAAAGTTGCGTATCCAGCGCCGTATGGTATTTGACGTCGCCGGTGATGAAAATATCGGCGTTCGCGGCCCGGGCCTCGTCCAGCAGGGAGGAGCCGGAACCGGTGCAGTAGGCCACGCGCCGGATGGCAGCCGGGCAGGGACCGCTGACCGTGGCCGTGGACAGGTCGATGTGCGCGGCCAGCATGTCCGTCAGCTGCTGCAGGCTCACAGGTTCGGCCAGATCGCCGGCCAGGCCGAACCCGTGGGGCAGGTCGCCCGTACCGGGGGCGGTGGGTTCCAGCACGGCCAGACCGTCCAGGTGCAGCTCGCGGGCCAGCCAGGCCGCCGGGCCTTCGCTATTGACGTCCAGCGAGGTATGGGCCGCATAGAGCGGCACGTCGCTGGTCAGCAGCAGGCGCAGGACCTCGTGATAATGGTCGAGGCGCTTGGGCAGCGACGGCTTGAGGGCCAGCGGATGATGGCTCAGGATGCACTGGGCACCGAGCTTGAGCGCGGCTGCGATGGAAGCCGGGCTCGGGTCCAGGCAGACGGCCAGGCGTTCGGCATCGGTCCTGCGGGCCGCCACCTGAAGGCCGGAGGCATCCCATGACGCGGCTCCCTGCAGGGGGGCCATCTGTTCTATCCGGGCAATAATCTCTGCTATATGCATGACAATCCCTCACAGTAAAAAAGCACTTCCCTGAAACCAGAAAAGTGCTTTCAAAAGCAAAGGGCGGCAGGCTCGCTGCAAATGATCGACACCTGTGTCTGCGACCACCTAGGCCGTAACCAGCAAAATGGTTGGGAGAATCTAGCTGGCTGCGCGTCCGCTGTCAAGCGGGAAGTCCTGGACCGTTTTCCTACAGGGCGCGCAGATAGCGCACGGCGTTGGAGAACAGCTGGGTGGCCGGGGGCACGTCGATGGCGCCGCGGGTCCAGGTGGGGTAATTGGTCACATGATGGAAGGCCTCGGGATGGGGCATGAGGCCCAGCACGCGTCCGCTGGGATCCGTCAGGCCGGCGATGGCCAGGCTGGAGCCGTTGGGATTGAGCGGATATTCCATGGTGGCCTTGCCGGTCTCGGGATCAGCATACTGCAGGGCAATGAGGTTCTCGTCGGCCAGGCGCTGCAGGGTGGCGTCGTCGCGGGCGATGAGCTTGCCTTCGCCGTGGCGTACGGGCATGGCCATCATGGGCAGGTCCTTGGTGAAGACGCAGGGGCTCTTGGGATTGGGCAGCAGATGGACCCAGCGGTCTTCATAGCGGGCGGAGTCGTTGTGGCTCAGCGAGACCTGGCGCTCGAAGCGGTTGTTGTCCAGGGCGGGCAGCACGCCCAGCTTGACCAGCAGCTGGAAACCGTTGCAGATGCCCAGGATCAGCTTGCCGTCATTGATGAAGTCGGTCAGGGACTGGAGCAGGGGCGTGCCCGTGCTGTCCTTGAGATAGCGCCAGCGCATGCTGGCGGCCTGGGCGGCGCCCAGATCGTCGCCATCCAGGAAGCCGCCGGGAAAAACGAGGAAATGATAGTCGCTCAGGCGGACTTTGGCGGCCACGATGTCGGAAAAATGGACGACGTCAGCGCGGTCGGCACCCGCCAGGCGGGCAGCGTGGGCGGTTTCGAGGTGGGAATTGGTGCCATAGCCGGTGATGACGAGAGTATTGACTGTGCCCATGCGGCAGAAGCCTCCTTGCAAGCGGTAGCCACAAAGGGCCACTGTGGAAATGGAAAAAGAGACTACCTGCAAAGTTTCTAATAGTCAATGCTGGCAAATTTCTTCAACTTGATGTAAAACTACCCGATTGCGCGAAAGCGGCCTGTCCCTGCGCAGCACATGCGGTCCGGACCACGGTCCGCTGTATGTCACCAAAAGGTAGGAGTTCATGAAAACCAAGTTCATTTTTGTTACGGGCGGTGTGTTGTCTTCCCTGGGCAAGGGGCTTGCCGCGGCTTCGCTGGGGGCCCTGCTGCAGACCCGGGGACTTTCCGTCACCATCCAAAAACTGGATCCGTATATCAATGTTGACCCCGGCACCATGAACCCCTTCCAGCACGGTGAGGTGTTCGTGACCGATGACGGGGCCGAGACCGACTTGGACCTGGGCCACTACGAGCGTTACCTCAACGTGCCCATGTCGCGCAAAAACAACACCACCTCCGGCGCCATTTACAACCACGTCATCGCCAAGGAACGCCGGGGCGACTATCTGGGCGGCACCGTGCAGGTGATCCCCCACATCACCGACGAGATCAAACGTACAGTGCTGTCCCTGGCCGAAGGCGACAACGCCCCTGACGTGGCCATCATCGAGATCGGCGGCACCGTGGGCGATATCGAGGGCCTGCCCTTCCTGGAGGCCATCCGCCAGCTCAAGTCCGACCTGGGCCGCGACAACTGCCTGAACATCCACCTGACCCTGGTGCCCTATCTCAAGGCCGCCGGCGAGCACAAGACCAAACCCACCCAGCACAGCGTCAAGGAACTGCTTTCCATCGGCATCCAGCCCGACATCATCCTCTGCCGCTGCGAGCACAGCATCCCCGAAGAGATGCGCCGCAAGATCGCCCTGTTCTGTAACGTGGACCAGGATGCGGTCTTCTCCTCCGTGGACGTGGGCAATATCTACGAGGTGCCGCTGCGCTTCTATGAGGAAGGCTTTGACCAGAAAGTGGCCATCATGCTGCGCCTGCCGGCGCGCAACGCCCATCTGGAAGAGTGGAAAAAGCTGGTCTACGACTGCGCCAACCCCCAGGGCAGCGTGACCATCGCCATCGTGGGCAAGTATGTGGACCTGAAGGAAGCTTACAAGAGCCTGCATGAAGCCCTGATGCACGGCGGCGTGGCCAACCGCGTTTCCGTGAACCTGCGCTATGTGAACTCCGAGAACGTGGACGACGGCAACGTGGCCGAGACCTTTGCCGGCTGCGACGGCATCCTGGTGCCCGGCGGCTTCGGCTACCGCGGTGTGGAAGGCAAGATCGCCGCCATCCGCTATGCCCGCGAGAACCGCATCCCCTTCTTCGGCATCTGCCTGGGCATGCAGTGCGCGGTCATCGAGTTCGCGCGCCATGTGGCCGGTCTGGAAGACGCCAACTCAGAGGAGTTCGATCCCCTGAGCGCCCACAAGGTCATCTACCTGATGACCGAATGGTTCGATTTCCGTACCAAGAACCTGGAAAAGCGCGACGCCGAAAGCGACAAGGGCGGCACCATGCGTCTGGGCGCCTATCCCTGCAAGATCGTTCCCGGCACCCGTGCCTTCGAGGCCTACGGCAAGGAACTGGTGGAGGAACGCCACCGCCACCGCTACGAATTCAACAATGCCTTCAAGGACCTGCTGGAAGAAAAGGGCATGGTCTTCAGCGGCACCGCCCCTGACGGCTCCCTGATGGAGATCGTGGAACTGCCCGACCATCCCTGGTTCCTGGGCTGCCAGTTCCACCCCGAATTCAAGTCCCGTCCCATGGCGGCCCATCCTCTGTTCCGTGAATTCATCAAGGCGGCCAAGACCAATCACAAGGACTAGGCCGTTGCGCAAAGCACTGTGCAGGGCGTTCCGTGAGCAACGGGGCGCCCTTTTTTATGCGCGCCGTGAAGGGCGGTCCTCCTTCCGGCCGCAGTCTGTCTTGCCTATTGCTGCCGCATGTGGCATGCTATTTGAAACGCAGGAAATTTTTACAGACAGGATCACATGTTATGGCATTGGAACTTCGTCAACAACTCAAATTGTCGCAGCAGCTGGTGATGACCCCCCAGCTGCAGCAGGCCATCAAGCTGTTGCAGCTTTCTCGTGTCGAGCTTCTGGAGACCGTCCAGCAGGAGCTGCTGGAAAATCCCTTCCTGGAGGAAGCCCCGGCCGGCGAGCCCGCCCCCCAGCAGGAGGCGGAGGACGCACGCCACGAAAAGCCGCAGGACGAAGTCTACGACGAGGACCTGTCCCGCAATGCCGACTGGGAGGAATATCTCGGGGAGTTCGCCAGTACGCCGCGCAGCTCCCAGGGCCGCGAGCTGGAGATAGCGGAAGAGATCTCGCCCCTGGAGGCCCGCTATTCGGCCAAGCCCACCCTGGAAGGCCACCTGCTGTGGCAGCTGCATCTTTCGACCCTGACGGACGAGCAGAAGGAGATCGGCGAGATCATCATCGGCAATCTGGGGTCTTCGGGCTATCTGCACGCCAGCATCGAGGAGATCGCCGAGATGGCGTCCACCACGCCCGAGGCCGTGCAGACGGTGCTGGAGCGTGTGCAGCTCTTCGATCCCGTGGGCGTGGCGGCCCGCGATGCCCGTGAATGCCTGCTGGTGCAGCTGAAGAACCTGCGCTACGACCGCGATCCCATCCTGCTGGAACTGGTGCAGTCGCATCTGGAGGATCTGGAGGCCCACCGCTACAAGCCCCTGCTGCGCAAGTTCAAGCTGGATATGGAAGGCCTGCGCGAATACCTGGACATCATCCAGTCTCTGGAACCCCTGCCCGGGGCCAGTTTCGACGGCAGCGAGCCCACTTACGTCAGCCCGGACGTCTTCGTGTACAGCGTGGGCGACGAGTTCGTCATCCTGCTCAACGAGGACGGCCTGCCGCATCTGCAGCTTTCCAGCATGTTGCGTGACGGCGTCCCCTCCTGTAATGAAAAGGAGAAGGACTACGTCGCGGAAAAGATGCGTTCCGCCTCCTGGCTCATCCGCAGCCTGTACCAGCGCCAGCGGACGCTGTACAAGGTGGTGGAGAGCATCGTCAAACACCAGCAGCCCTTTTTCCGTGACGGTGTCACTAGGCTCGCACCGCTCATCCTCAAGGATATCGCCGACGACATCGGCATGCACGAGTCCACGGTCAGCCGCATCACCACCAATAAATATGTGGCCACGCCGCACGGCATCTTTGAACTCAAATTTTTCTTCAACAGCGGGCTTGAACTGGATGACGGAAGTCAGGTAGGCTCGGAGAGCGTCAAGGCCCTCATCAAGAAGTTCATTGCCGATGAAGATCCCAAAGCTCCCCTGAGCGACGAACGCCTCGGCGAATTGCTCAAGGAACAGTTGAAGGTCAATATAGCCCGGCGCACGGTGGCCAAGTACCGCACGGCGCTGAACATCCCCTCATCCTCTAAGCGCAAGGAACATTTCTGATTCCTGCACCACGGGAGGTTCTATGAACATTGCTTTTACTTTCAAGAACTTCGAGGCCTCCGATCATCTGAAGAAGTACGCCCGTCGCCGTATGGAAAAGATGGGGCGTTTTTTCGGCAAGGCTGCCGGGCTGGAAGTCGGTGTTGTGCTTATCGTGGACAAGTTCCGGCATCGCTGTGAAGTGACCATCGCCGGCGAGGGGCTGCATCTCAGCGCTACCGAGCAGTCCTCCGACATGTACGCCGCCATCGACCTCGTGGTGGACAAGGTCGAGGCCCAGATCAAGAAGCATGTCTCGCGCGTCAAGGAGCAGCGCCGTCAGGCCCGCAACGCCGCCGTGGATGTCTTCACCTACAATCTGGAGGCCGAGCCCGACGAAGAGCCCGCCGTGGTGGGTACCGAGCGCTTCGCGCCCAAGCCCCTGCATCTGGACGAGGCCCTGATGCAGCTGGAATCCATCGGCAGTGAGTTCCTTGTCTTCATCAACGCCGAGACCGAGCGCGTCAACGTGGTCTACCGGCGCCGCATCGGCGGCTATGCCGTCATCGACCCCGTTTTGTAAACATATCCCGGGCCCCCGCAAGGGGGCCCTTTCGAGAATGCCATGAGCCAGACATCCGATGAAGCGGCGACGCCCGTCCAGATCTGTATCGTCACCGGTCTTTCCGGGGCCGGGAAAAGCACGGCCCTGCAGGTTTTTGAGGATCTGCGCTATTTCACCGTGGACGGTCTGCCCGCCAGTCTGGCGGCTGAAATGGCGGACATGATGCGGCGCGAGTCCATGGAGCGCTTCCGGGGTATGGCCCTTGGCATGGACATGCGGCAGCAGGATTTCCTGGAGGAACTCAACGGTGCGCTGGCCCGGCTGGCCGAGCATGGCATCCGCCCCCTGCTGCTGTTCCTGGAGGCCGGGCAGCAGGAGCTCATGCGGCGCTATGCCACGACCCGCCGCCCGCACCCCCTGGAGTGCGAGGGCATGGGGCTGGAAGACGCCCTGCGCGAAGAGCGCAGCCGTCTGACGCCGGTGCGCGAGATGGCTGATCTGGTCATAGACACCAGCCACTTTTCCATCCATGACTTGCGTCGCGCCATCCAGAAGCGCTGGAGCAGGACGCCGGGCAGGCTCCGGGCCATCCGGGTCAATGTCATCTCTTTCGGCTTCAAGTACGGTGTCCCGCGCGAGGCGGATTTCGTTTTCGACCTGCGTTTCCTGCCCAATCCCTATTTTGTGGAAAAACTGCGCCCGCTCAGCGGCAGGGACAAGGCCGTGCGGGATTATGTCTTCGCTTCCGAGAGTGCGCGGGAATTCGAACGCAGGCTCTTCGACCTGGTGCGTTTCATGCTGCCCCAGATGGAGGCGGAAGGACGCTACAGGGTGACCATCGCCGTGGGCTGTACCGGGGGACGCCACCGTTCGGTGGCCACTGCCGAGGCCCTGTTCCAAATGTTGCGCCAGGCGGATTACCCGGCCAGTGTCGAACACAGGCATCTTGAACTTGGCTAGGAAAGCTGGCACTCTTGCCGCCAGCGGCTGCGCTTCGCAGCAATTTCAGTTCCAGCGCGAGGTATGTCATGTCGGAACAGCAATCTTCCACCCAGGTCGGCATCATCGTCGTCGCCCATGCCGACTATGGTTCTGCCATGTTGCGTACGGCGGAATTCATCCTTGGCACCCTGAGCGACTGTACCTCCATCAGCGTGGACATCGCCCAGGAAGTGCCCGAGACCGTACGCCGTCTGGACGACGCCGCTCAGCGCCTGGACAAGGGCGCCGGGGTCATCATCCTGACCGACATGTTCGGCGGCACCCCTACCAATCTGGCGCTTTCCCTGCTGGGGAGCCACAATGTGGAAGTCGTTACCGGCGTCAACCTGCCCATGCTGCTCAAAGTCTTCACCTGCCGCGAAAAGCCGCTTGCCGAGCTGGCCAAGTTGGCCGGTGAGGCGGGTACCAAGGGCATCGTCGTGGCCGGCAGCATGCTGCGCTCACGGAACAAAGAAAAAACAGGCGATTGATCCATGCTCTGGTTCAGGGTGGACAACCGCCTGGTGCACGGGCAGGTCATCGAAGGCTGGCTGCCGTATGTGGCCGCCCGGCACCTGATAGTGGCCAATGATGCCATGGCTGCGGATCTTCTGCAGCAGCAGATCGTGTCCCTGGCCGTGCCTGAGCAGGTGGCCATGCATTTCGTGCCGGTGGAAGACCTGGGCGAAACGCTGTCCCGCTGCGGCGAGAGCAGTCTCGTGCTCTTTGCCGACTGCCAGGATGCCCGCAAGGCCCTGGAGAGCGGGGTGGGCATCCGCGCGCTCAATATCGGCAATTTGCACTATGCACCGGGCAAGATCCAGGTCTTCCCCCATGTGGCCCTTTCCGAGCAGGACAGGACGGACCTGCGGGCCATGCTGCAGCAGGCTGTGGAACTGGATTTCCGCTGTGTACCGTCCGACAAAATCCGGGATGCCTATGAGCAGCTTCTCTGATGCCCTCGTGCTGGGCCTGCAGTACGCTTTTTTTTTGTCCTCGCGGGGATAGCCCGTTCTTCCTGCATCGTCAGGCTGGTTGACAGGCCGCTGTTCTGGGCCCTGCTGCTGGGGGTGATCTCCGGCCACTGGCAACCTGCGCTCTCCCTGGGGATCGTGGTCGAGCTCTTGTGGCTCGACGTCATCGCCCTGGGGAGCGTCGTCCCGCCCTTCGGGACACTGGCCTTCCTGCTGCTTTTCCCCCTCTCCATCGATCCGGGCTGGACAGAGGCCCATCAGTTTCTCGCGCCGCTGATGCTCGCGGTCTTCGCGGCCTACGGGGCCAGCTATGCGGAGCGCTACCAGCGGATAGCGCTCAATCCGCTGGTGGATCTGGTGGCGGCCCCGGCCCGTTCCGAGCACGGCTGGAGCCCCGGCCGGGCGGTGCTCCTGGGCGCGGTGGTACGCGCTGTCTGGCAGTTCGCGCTCTATATGCTCTGCTTCACGGCCTTGTGGCTGCTCTGTCGTCTGCTGGGCGACGGCCTTTCCCTGTTCAAGGGCCAGATGACCTGGCCCATGCTCTTCGGCGCCAGCATGGTGGGCGGTATCCTTTCGTTGCGCACCCGGCGGGCCTATGCCTGCCTCATGGGGACCTTCGTGACGGTCTGGGCTGTTTTGGCCGTGACCCGACTGCAACTTTTCTAGCGGTCTGTTTGGGAGGATGCCGGGGGACTTTCTCCCGCAGGGCAGGCATATCCCCACCAGCATCGGTGCCCTTGAGGGCGACTGGCTGCGCATCCGGTATGTTCCCGGTCGGGCGGCGCAGCTTTTTTATAACCGGCTTACACCCCGGCAAAGGCCCGCAGCCAGGCCAGGACAGGCAGGGCCAGGGCCAGCAGGGCGGCCGCCCATTGCGACAGGCCCGGCCAGCGGCGGCGCTCGCACAGTGCTTCGCCGAAGCCCAGGACCGTACCGGCGGCCAGACCGCAGACGTGGGCCAGATAATCCACGTTCCCTTCACCCATGCCCCACATGGCCAGGATGCCGATACCGGCGGCCAGCGGCAGATAGCGCTTGTTCTCATGGTGCAGGATCATGAATCCGGCCAGAGCGCCGATGGCCGCGAAAACGGCTGTGGAAAAGCCCAGGCTCAGGACGAATTCGCGCCGCAGCAGGACCGTGAGCGCATTGCCGAAGCCGCCTCCGGCAACGGCCAGCAGCAGAGCCCGGCCAGGACCTGTCAGCCGGGCCAGCAGAGGCAGCATGAGGCCGCCCAGCATCACATTGCCGGCCAGGTGCGCCGCGTCGGCATGCAGGGTCAGGGCCGTGAACAGGCGCTGGTATTCGCCGTAGATGCGCAGGCGCACGTTGTCCAGCACGCCCGCCGCCTCCCAGAGCCCGGGCAGGGGCAGGGCCTCCGGTGCTGCCCACCAGCCGGCACGCAGGCCGTGCCAGAGCACGAGCAGCAGCAGGGGCAGGGCGGCCAGCCAGCAGCGGTCATGGAGGGCGGGCGGCAGGCCACGGGGAGCCGGGGGGCGCTGCTTTTCCTCATGAAAAAGGTGCAGTTCCCGCCGGGCGATACGCTCCAGCAGGGCCGGTATATAGATGTATTCTTTTTGCCGGAAGCGCCAGAGCTGGTGTGGGATGCCGCAGGCACTGAGGACAAGGATCATCTCCTGCCGCTGGCTGTAGGAGACGATCCCGGCCGGACCGGTGAGGGAGCGCCATCCGGGCGGGAGAGGACGCGGACGGCGCTGGACGTGCCAGTATCCCGCAAGCGGGGCTGGCAGGCGCAACAGACGGGGCTTCATAGTAAAAAAGCCCCGATTGCAGGCGCAACCGGGGCCGTACTGGCAAAAAGCGGACTTAGTCCTGCTTGGCGCGGGCGGCGGGCTTGGTCACCGCACCGGAGCGCAGGCAACGGGTGCACACGGTCAGGGTGCGCACGGTGCCGTCAGCGAACTGATGGCGCACGCGCTGCAGGTTGGGGTTGAAACGGCGCTTGGTCTTGATGTTGGAATGGCTGACAAGATTGCCGACCTGGGGCTTTTTGCCGCAGAAATCGCATTCTTTGCTCATGATGTCCTCCGTATATGCAGAAAACTGTGTATATCGTTGATGCGGCAAAGCCGGGTAACAGCGGCCGCGCATTGCGCAGGCAATGAGCCATGCATCCAGCATGGCCGCGCAAGCAGTTCCTTTACCCAAGCTTTGCGAAAAAGGCAAGCCTTTTTCCGGGAACGGCCGAAATTTCTTTGTCCTGCTCAGGGCCGGCTTCAGGGAAGTCCCGCACGGCAAGGTACGGCATCCAGGCCGGGCCCGGATCGCAGCGGAGCGGCGCGCAGGTGGTATCGCGGCGCTGGAACAATGGAGAGAGGCGGCAGAGGTGTCGAACGTGACGGCGGGGATGCGTCGCCCTCCCGGAGCCGCATTCCCGTTTGCCGCCGCGCGGCAGGCCGCGTCGTCACGCGGGGCTTCCCGGCCCTCATCCCTTTGCGGGGGCAAGACAGGGGCAGACCATCTGGCGTCGCGGCGGACGCAGGCCCGCGGGGAAGCGGCAATTCGCCTGTTCCGCCTCCGCGCGCGTCACCAGACGGCAGCGTGCCCGGCAGCCGATGGCATAGGGCGGCAGCCAGCCCTGCCAGTGCGGCGTGGCCGCATCCACGGCCAGCAACGCCAGTCCGCGGCAGCCGGAGCAGTCGGCACAAGGCTCCGGCGGCAGTTCCAGCAGGCAGCAGGCATCGGGCCGCTGTTCCAGGGTCGCCATGACATCCGTCATGCGGCGGCGCAGGTCCAGCTCCGCATCCATGGCCGCAGCGCAGGCGTCGGCCTCGAAGCCCAGCTCCTCATAGGCCATCCAGATGACTTCGCCGTTCATGCGGCTGTACAGGGGATGGCTGTTGCGCAGGCGCTTGTCTTCGCTGGGGGGCAGGGTGGCGCTGTCCACAGGGGGAAAGGAATCATCCATGGCGGTCAGGCTCAAAAAAAGGGGCCGGGATACCGGCCCCTGATGAAGTGCTTGGAGCTATTTCAGCAGCCCTTGCAGGGTCTGCTTGCCCCTGGCGAGTGCCTGATCGAATTCCTGCTGCAGGGAATCCATCAATTCCTTGACCGAGACGATGCTGTTGACGCGGGCCACATTGGCGCCGCAGAAAGCAAAGCCCCGTTCCAGGTTGCCCTTCATGGCGCTGATGAGCGCCTGGGCGATGCAATAGGGCGTCTTTTCCTGGTCGCAGGTATGCACGCAATGGAAGACGCACTTGAAGGGTTTTTTGTCCCCCTTGCGGGCGGACTCGATAAAGGCGTTCTGCAGGGCGCGGCCGGGCATGCCCACCGGGCTCTTGATGATGGTGATGTCTTCCTCGCGGGCCGAGATATAGCTTTGTTTGAAGCGTTCATCGGCATCGCATTCCTTGGTGGCCACGAAGCGGGTGCCCATCTGGACGCCGGAAGCGCCCAGATCGAGGAATTTCTTGATGTCCTCGCCGGTATAGACGCCGCCGGCGGCGATGACGGGCACGGGACGGCCCTTCTGGTCTTCAAGACGTTTGGCTGCTTCCACCACCTGGGGGACCAGGACTTCCAGGGCAAAGTTCGGGTCGTTGATCTCTTCGCGCTTGAAGCCCAGATGGCCGCCGGCCTTGGGGCCTTCCACCACGAAGGCGTCAGGCAGGTAGTCGAAACGGGAGAGCCACTTGCGGGCGATCAGGGTCGCCGCGCGGGCGGAAGAGACGATGGGGACCAGCTTGGTCTTGAACTCTTCCTTCTTTTCTTCGCAGGCCTGCAGCAGATGCCGGGGCATGTCCAGAGGCAGGCCTGCGCCGGAGAAGATGATGTCGGCACGGTTCTCGATGGCCGTGCGCACCATCTGGCTGAACGTGGTCAGCGCCACCATGATGTTGACGCCGATGATGCCCTGGGTCTTTTCCCGGGCTTTGGCCAGTTCCTGGCGCAGGGCGCGCAGATTGGCTTCGATGGGATTCTTGGCCACATCGGGTTCTTTCATCCCGATCATGGCTCCGGCGATGACGCCGATGCCGCCCTGATTGGCAACGGCGGAGGCAAGGCCGGAAAGGGAAATGCCAACACCCATGCCTCCCTGGACGATGGGCATCTTAGCGGTCAGGTCTCCAATGGACAAGGAAGGGAAAGCCATGATGCAACCTCCAACATGGCGCTATAAGGTAAGGCCCTCGGCGGACCGTATGAAAGCATTTTTCAAATAATGACTAACAAAAAAAGCAAATCTTCACAAGGGGAGCGGCTTGTCAGGCCTGACAAAGGGCCTGGTAATCGCACCAGCGGCAGCCGTCATCCGGCCGCCCGCTGAAGTCTGGGCCGTGCTCCATATGCCAGAGCAGCAGGGAAAGGACGGCGGCGCACTGCCGCAGACGTTTGCGGTTGTCCGGCTCCAGCCGGGGGCCGAACAGCCAGTGCTCCCGTCCCGTGTCGCGCAGTTCCACCAGGGCGGCATCGTGCAGGTCCGTGTATCCGGCGGCCTCGAGCATGCACAGATAGGCCGGCAGCTGCACGATATGCAGTTTTTCGGCCAGCGTGGCGAAGGCCTCGTCGGCCAGCCGCAGACGTTCGTCCGGCGGGCTGTCCGCCGTCTGTACCCGGGCGATGCGCGCGAACAGCTCCTTGTCCTCCCAGAGATCCCCGGAGGGGCTGTTGATGATGCCCGTTTTGTAGTCCACGATGCAGAGCCCGTCCTCGCGACGGTCCAGTCTGTCCAGACGTCCCCGCAGGCAATAATCCCGCCCGTTGCAGCGGATGGACTGGGTCAGCGGGAATTCCAGCTCCAGGATGGTGGCCCTGGGCTGCCCGCGCAGATAGTCCTCCAGGCGGCGGGGCGCGGCCATGGCGAACATCATCAGGCTGTCGGGCGGCAGCAGGTTTTGCAGCTTGTGCCGTTCCATCTGCTGCCGCAAGGCGGCCTGCACGCTTTCCATGCTGATGCTGGAGCCGTCCACCTCTTTGTTGCGGAACGGGCTGTACAGCTGTTGCAGGACATCGTGCAGCACGGAGCCCACTTCCGCAGGATCATCTTTTTCATTGACCTCCTCCACGGGGCGGAAGCGGCAGAGGTGTTTCCAGACAAAGGCCAGCGGGCAGCGCAGGTAGGTGTCCAGCGCCGTGGGCGAAATGGGTGTGGCCAGGAAGGCCCGCATGGCATCCTGCAAGGCCGGGGTACGCTGCAGGACAAGGCCTTGTGCCGGCAGGGGAGAGATATCGCAGGCGGCCACGGCCAGCGGTGGCGTGCCTGCCTTGAGGAGCTTGCCATTGCGCCGTTCATGTTCCCAGATCAGCTGCTCCACGAAGCGGCTGCGGATCTTCTTGCTGTCCATGAGGCCGGAACGCCCCTGGCTCTCCTGCCAGTAAAAACGGACTTCCCGGGCACAGGCGCACAGGCGGTAGAGGGTGTGGGAGGCCGCGCGCTCCCGGCGTCGGGCATCGGGCAGGCCGAGGATGCGGCGCAGGCTGTCCGGCAGCAGAGGGTCCTGGGCCGGCGTTCCGGGCAGGACGTCGTCCGTGGCGTCCACGATGAAGACCCTGTCGAACTGGAGCAGGCGGCTTTCCAGCATGCCCAGTACCTGTATGCCGCCCAACGGATCGGCTTCGAAGGGGATGCGCTGCTGTTGCAGCAGCTGCCGGGCCAGAGCGTGCAGCAGACGGGGGGGCAGTTCCTCGCCGGCCAGGGCATTGTGCTGCAATTCCGGAACGCAGTGGCGCACAAGACGGTACAGGGCCTCGGCATCCAGCGGGAAGCGTTGCCAGACGCCCTGCCCGTAGCGGGTCAAAAGGTCGCTCAGGCGCAGCAGCGCGCCGGCCAGCGCGGACAGGCTGTCGACGCTGCCAAAATCCTTCAGCAGCAGGGCCAGCAGGGCCAGCAGCAGGTCGCGTTCCGGGCTGGCCGCTTCGGCCTCCAGCACGGCCTGCAGGTCTTCGGCGGCCACCAGACGCCTGCCGGTGCGGACATGTTTTTCCAGCAGGCGCAGCAGGGG
Organism: uncultured Desulfovibrio sp.; assembly: GCF_949282365.1. Lineage (GTDB taxonomy): Bacteria > Desulfobacterota > Desulfovibrionia > Desulfovibrionales > Desulfovibrionaceae > Desulfovibrio. The sequence continues at coordinate 191,985 of NZ_CASDOY010000001.1, read as the reverse complement.
GCGCAGGGGGCGCGCGGCCTTGTCGTCAGTCTCCCCGGCCCGCAGCATGCCCAGATAGGGATGGCGCAGGCAGGCCAGCAACTGCCGCCAGTAGAACAGGCCCTCCCTGTCCCTGCCCTCGTGCAGCTGGAACAGGCTGTCCAGCAGGTGGTAGAGGGGCGAGCGCTCCAGGGGATAGCCCATGGAGATGTTGACGTCCTTGTCGGGCAAGTGATGCAGCACGGGCAGGAGCAGATCGCCGTGGGTCAGCAGGATGGCCGTGGAGGCTGTGGAAGGAGCTTCCAGATCCTGCCGCAGGGACCTGAGCTGGGAATGGAGGTCATAGCCGCTGAAATAGTGCCATTTTTGCGGATCGTCCGCGCAGGCGGGGCCGTCGTCTGCCCAGAGGTCGGTCGCGGCCTGCCAGCGCTGTATCCAGGCCGCCTGCTCGCGGCAGGCCCAGTGGACGGGAGCCTGCCGGTCGCCGGCCGCGGCCAGTGCCGGATCGCCATGCAGGCAGACCCGGGCCCCGGCCTGCCAGAGACTGCGCAGCAGGAGGTCCTCGGTCTCGGTCAGCAGGGAAAAACCGGCCAGCAGCACGGGACGGTCCGCCGCGGGCCGCAGGAGGTCGGGGATGGCTGCGGCGTGCCGGGCCGCCAGCCAGAAATCATGGCCCGGTGTGGTCCAGCCCCGCCGGGCCAGAGCGGCCACATAGGCGTCGCGGATGCGCCCCAACGCGCCCAGCAGGGCCGCCGCCGGGGGGCTGACATCGTCGATGAAGGGCAGGTCGTCCGTGACCATGTTTTGGCCCAGCAATTCCTCCAGCAGTCCGGCCAGACGGATGCCCCAGGGCAGGAAAGCCCCCGGGGGCAGATCGCCGAAACGCTTTTCTAGTTCATGGTCTTCAGCGGCCAGTTCCCGCACGCAGTCCCGCAGCAGGGCGACCCGGTCCAGCAGGCAGGCCGTGCGCAGGGACGCGGCGCTGCCGTGCATGCGCCACAGGCAGACCATGTCCGGCAGGGAAAGGACCTTGGGCAGCAGACCGGTGGCGCCGTCGGCGGCATAGAGGTCCACCAGATAGCGCCAGGGGCGGTTGTGGGGGACGATGATGACTGCGGATCCCGGATGTCCCCCGCTCCACAGGTCGACGGCCTGTTTCAGGGCCGGCAGGAAAGGACGTCGCCAGGAAAAGATGTGGAAGGGGCTGGCGCTCATGCGTGGACCTCACTGAAATAACGGGGAAAGGCTCCAAGGTCCGTGAACAGTTCCGAGGCCTTGTCCGGCTCCACCAGACGGAATGCCTGCCTGTCCAGATAGATCAGCAGGCCACGGGCGGGACCTGCCCCGCTCTGTTCCAGGCAGTGCAGATAGCGCCGGACCTGCCGGACGTGCTCGTCCACGACCGTGCCGCTCTTGTAGTCCACCACCAGCGTGCCCCACGCGAGGGGCACGATGAGGTCCGCTCGCAACAGCTCGCGACGGGGCCCGTCGGCCGCCAGCATGGACTGCTCCGGCACGCCGCGCCGCTGCCAGAGGGCGAACTGGGGCAGGCGCAGCAGCCAGGCCAGACAGTTTTCCATGTCCGCGGCAAGGCTGTCCCGGCCGGGGCCGTCCCCGTTGTCCGACAGGGGGATGGTGGACAGGACGTCACGCACGGCGGCCCTGATGTTGTCCGCATCCAGGCCACCCAGAGGCAGTTGCTCCAGGCAGGCATGCAGCAGGGTCCCGCGATCACGCGCGGAAAAGCTCATCCGTTCCAGAGGGTTGCGGTAGATCTTGAGCCGCGGGAGCCATTGCATGGGCCGCCAGTCCTCGGGCGGGTCGCATGCGGTCCGCGGGCGGTCCTGCGTCTCCTGCCCCTGCGGGCCCACGTCCTGCGCGGGGGCGTCCGCCTCGTCGTCCTGCGGCGCGGGGCGTCGGGGATGCCGGATGTCGTCCCGGCCCTCCAGCAGATAAGGCACCTCCAGATCCGCCTGCCGCCACAGCACGTCCAGGGCGTCGCTGCCACAGCCCTTGCGCACGCTGGCGGCCCTGGTGCGGAACACATGGAGCTCGTTCCGGGCACGGGTGAAGGCCACATAGAACTGGTTGAGCAGCTCCACGGCCTGATGCAGCAGGGCCTCGTAATAGATCCTGCCGCAATGCGGGCCGTTCTTGCAGACCATGCGCAGGCCGTCCTCTTCCATCAGCACGGGGCCGTCCGCCTTGAGCAGGGCATTGGTCCAGGGCAGGATGACCACGGGGGCCTCGAGCCCCTTGGATTTGTGGATGGTCATGATGCGCACGGCATTGATGCTCTCGGGCATGGGGACTTTCTCTTCCGCCCCCTTTTCCTGCCAGTGGGCCAGGAAGTCGGGCAGGGTCCCCAGCCCCTGGTCCTCGGCATTGCGCAGCACTTCAAGAAAACAGCGCAGGAAGACGTCGGCCCCGGGATGGCGCTCAAAGACCCGCAGGCGGCCGTACCATTCCATGACGGTGTCGTACGGCGTCATGAGACCGGCCTGATTATGGAAGGGCGCCAGGACCGTGTCCCAGAAAATGGGGAATCCCTGTTGCAGATGCTGGAGCAGGGGCGTGCCGCCGCGTCCCGCGCAGCTGTCGTGCAGTTGCTGCAGGTCGGGCACGGGCAGGGGGCCCTCCTGCACCAGACTGCCCGTGACCACGGTCCAGAGGGCCAGCTCGTCTTCCGCATTGCACAGGAACTGCAACAGGGCCACGCTCTGCACCACCAGAGGATGACTGGCCAGCAGCAGGCTGTTTTCCGTGACCATGGGGATACCGGCGGCGGCCAGGGCTTCGGCCACCAGGGAGGCCTGGGCGTTGCTGCGCACCAGGACCAGCATCTCCTGCCAGGCATGGTGCGGCGCCAGCCGTTGCAAGATCACGGTGCAGAGGTGGCGCAGGACCCGTTCGTTCAGTTCATCGCTGGTGTCGCCCTCGATCTCTCCCACGCACACCAGCCCCCCGGCCGCGGACTGGGGGGAAAACTCTTGGGCCGTACCCGCATAGCCCGCAGCCACACGCCCGGCAAAGCCGTCCAGCAGGTCCGGGGGCGTATCCTGCGGCATCAGGGCGCCAAGGGCCTGACGGGCCACGGTGGCATCGGCCAGCGGCGAGAACAGGGCGTTGTTGTGGGCGATGATCTGGCGGCAGCTGCGCCAGTTGGCGGGCAGCGTCTCGTGACGGGGATCCGGGGCCAGTCGCAGCAGCGGGGCCTCGATACCGTCGAACAGCGCGGCATCCCCGCCGCGCCAGCCGTAGATGGCCTGTTTCACATCGCCAACCCAGGTCAGGGAGCCGCCCCGGGCCAGGGCCTCCTCCACCAGCGGGCTCAGGGCCTGCCACTGCTCGCGGCTGGTGTCCTGGAACTCGTCCAGCAAAAAATACTGCAAACGGCTGCCCAGGCGGCACAGGGCCTCGGAAACGCCAAAACGGCCGTCGAGCACCTGTTTGGCCAGCTCCGGCACACGCACGGCGGGCAGGGTGCCTTCCTGCTGCTGGTTGGCACGCAGGGCCTGGACGAGCAGGGTGGCCAGCCGGACGGCCGGGGCGAAGTTGCGTGCCGAACGGAGCAGGGCGTGGCGGCGCACGAAGCCGGGCAGCCAGCCCCGCAGCTGCTCCAGGGCCGTGTCCAGTTCCGGGCTGCAGGCAGACTTGGCATTGAGGAACTTGGCGACGGCGCTGTCCGTGACGAATTTGGACCTTAAGGCCGCCTCCTGCCGGTCCCGCAGGTTTTCCAGCGCCTTGCGGGCATTGGCGTTGACAGCGGCCTTGCAGCTGACCGCTTCGCGCAGGACAACGGTGGCCAGCTGGCTGGCACGCTGCCATTGCTGCCGGGAGCGTTCCTCCAGCTCGTCCGGCCCCGCGATATCCGTGAACTCCCCGCGCAGGATGCCGTCCAGCAGGGGGCGGACGATATCGCCCAGCTTGTCCCCGGCGCTGAAGCCCTTGCTCTGCTGCACATGGACGATGGCCCAGTACAGGTCGCGCAGCAGTTTTTCCATGGCCTCGTTGCCTTGGGCGGCCTGGTTCAGCAAGGTGTCGAGATAGGGCGTCACGGCATCCATGCTCACGAAGGCGGGCTGGAAGTCCGGCGGCAGCCCCAGCTGCAGGGCGGCCGCGCGCACGATGGCGTGGAGCAGGCTGTCGATGGTGCGGATGTTGAGGCTGCCCAGATCGTGCAGAATGACGTCCAGCCAGCGGGCGGCCGCGGCGGGCGTCAGGGGGATGCCTTGTTCCGGCGTGCCCAGGGCGATGCGCTTGAGACGGCCGATGACGCGGTCGCGCATCTCGCCGGCAGCGGCATTGGTGAAGGTGATGGCCAGGATCTCGTCCCAGCCGGAGGGGCCGTTGCCCAGCCCGCAGGCGGACGAAGCCGCTGGCGCCGGGGTCCCGCAGGCGGCCAGCAGGCACAGGAAACGCCGGGTCAGGTCATAGGTCTTGCCTGACCCGGCGGAGGCTTTGACCTGATTCAGGCTAGCCACGGGGTTCCTGCTGCGGCAGCATGCCGGCCAGCATGCCCTGACCGGTGGATTCCAGCGCGGCACGCCAGAGGTCGGAGTAGATATTGAGCTTGCGGCGGCGGCGCGTCACCAGTTCCAGCGGCAGATGCACATAACGGTCCTGGATCTTGCCCACCACCATGTCGGTGCGCCCGGCCATGGCCGCATGCACGGCGTACTGGCCCAGGAAGCCGCAATAGACCTTGTCGTTGGCCGTGGCGGGCACGGAACGGATGATGTAGCTGGGGTCGATGTACTTGATGCCGTGGGAGATGCCGCGCGCGTCCATGTAGCGCTTGATCTCCGAGCGCAGCAGGTCGGCCACGTCGCCCAGCATCAGGTTGCCCGAGGCATCGGTGGCGCCGGATCGGTCCAGCAGATGCTGCCCCGCGCCTTCCGCCGCCACGATGACGGCATGATGACGGCTTTTCAGGCGTTCTTCCAGGGCGGGCAGCAGGCCGCCTTCGCCTTCCAGGCTGAAAGGCGCTTCGGGGACCAGGACGAAGTTCACTTCCTTCATGGCCAGTGTGGCCTGGGCGGCGATGAAGCCCGATTCACGGCCCATGAGCTTGACCAGGCCGATGCCGTTGGGCATGCCCTTGGCTTCGTTATGGGCGCATTCGATGGCTTCGGTGGCCTTGAAGACCGCCGTTTCAAAACCGAAGGACTGGGGGATGAAGTTGATGTCGTTGTCGATGGTCTTGGGGATGCCGATGACGGCGATCCTGAGATTGCGCGCCTGTACCGCGCGGCTGATGCTCAGGGCGGCCTTCATGCTGCCGTCGCCGCCGATGACGAACAGGACGCTGACATTGGAGCGTTCCAGACTGTCCACGATCTCCTCGGAGGACTGGGGCCCGCGCGAGGAGCCGAGGATGGTGCCGCCAAAACGGTGGATGTCGGCCACGCGTTCGGGCGTCAGGTCTATGGGCTGGTGTCCGTAGGACGGGATGAAGCCTTCCAGACCATAGCGGATGCCCATGATGGAGGGCACATGGTAGGCGTGATATGCCTCCATGACGATGGCCCGGATGACGTCGTTGAGCCCGGGGCAGAGGCCGCCGCAGGTGACGATGGCGCATTTGGCCCTGCTGGGATCGAAATAGAGTTTCTTCCGGGGCCCGGCGGCCTCGAAGTCCAGGCGCACGGGTTCGGTGAATTCCTCGCAGAGTTCCTTGTCCACCTGGACAGGCAGACGCACGTCGTCCACCCAGGTGAGGTAGGGCAGCCGGGAGATGATTTTGGGCGTGCCGAGGGTGCGGATAGTGGTATCGATGGAGCCGGTGTCGGTCATGCTGCTACCTCATGCGTACGCGGTTCAGGCAGGTTGGGAAAAGCAGTCGCGCATGGCGGCGATGGAAAGGGCCAGGAATGCGTCCAGGGGCAGGCCCGCCTGTTCGCACTGGCGGATGTTGTCCCGGCAGACGCTGGCGGCAAAGGCCTTGTCCTTCATCTTCTTCTTGATGCTCTTGACCTCCATGCCTTCGTAGCCCGTGGGACGCATCAGGGCCGCGGCGCTGATGAGGCCGGTGATGGTCTCGCCGCAGCGCAGGGCGTAGTCGAAACGGCTCTGGGGCGCGCAGCCGGTCATTTCGCCGTTGTGGGCCCGGATGGCGGTCAGGGCTTCTTCCGGCAGCTTGCCTTCCAGCAGGCGGGCGCCTTCCAGACCGTGCTTTCCCGGCGTGGCTTCCGTGGCGGGATAGTCCACATCATGGAGCAGTCCGGTCAGGCCCCACAATTCTTCATCTTCGCCGAACTGGCGGGCCAGCGCCCGCATCACGGCCTCGGAAGCAAGGGAATGCTGCAGCAGGCCCGCCTGGACATGGTTTTCCGCCAGCAGGGCCAGCGCTTCGTCTCGTGAAATCATGGTGATGTTCTCCTTGTCACAAGTCTAGAACATGGAGAAGGGCATAGCAAGAAAAAGCCCTGTGCATTCTGGTGCCGGTCCGGCAGCCGTTCGCCGGGGCAGACAGGGGGCCGGGCGGCATGTGTTGACAGCGGCACGGATATGCCCGATGAATGGGAATTCAGATCATTCCCGCAACAAAGATTGAAGACTATGCCAATATACGGTTTGCGCTTTCGCGCTTTGGGACAGACCCTGTACCATACGGGCCCCGCTGATCTGGCCGTGGGCGATCATGTGCTGATCGCGGCCGATCAGGGCCAGGCTCTGGCTCAGGTGGTCTCCGGTCCTTACGATCATGTGGCCGGTGTGGAGCAGGAGAGCCTGACGCCCATCGAACGCCGGGCCACGGAAGCGGATATGGCGGAAGGCCGCAGCAATGAGGAGCTGGCCCGCGAGGCCACGGAATTCTGCCGCCAGTGCATCCGTGACCGCCGCCTGGACATGAAACTGGTGGATGTGGAAGTTTTTTTTGACCGCAGCAAGCTTATTTTCTACTTTACGGCCCCGGCACGCATCGACTTTCGCGAGCTGGTCAAGGACCTGGTGCGCGAGTACCGCGCCCGTATCGAGTTGCGCCAGATAGGCGTGCGCCATGAGACCCAGATGGTGGGCGCGGTGGGCAACTGCGGCATGGTCTGCTGCTGTCGCCGCTACCTGCGCAAGTTCGCGCCCGTGACCATCCGCATGGCCAAGGAACAGAATCTGTTTCTCAATCCGGCAAAGATATCGGGTATTTGCGGAAGGCTGTTGTGCTGCCTCTCCTACGAGCAGGAAAATTACGACCGCTTCCACCATAACTGCCCGCGCCTGGGCAAGAAATACCAGACCACCCAGGGCACCATGAAGGTGCTGCGGGCCAATATGTTCCGCAATTCCCTGTCCGTGCTCAACGAGAACAATGAGGAACAGGAACTGACCCTGGACGAATGGCAGGCCCTGGATCCCCATCGCCCCGATCCCCATCCCGGCAACGCCCAGCCGCGCCAGCAGCCCCAGCAGGCGCAGAAGCCGGCCCAGGGGGACGGCCTGCTGGTGGTCTCCGTCACGCCGGAGAATGTGGACGATCCCGACCTGTTCGCCGACGTGCTGCCGCCCGACGCGCCCCTGACCGCCGAAACGGCGGCCCGGCCGCAGGCACAGACCGAAGCCGCCCCCGCAGAAAACAGCAAAAGTCGCCGCCGCCGTCGCCGCAAGTCGCAGCAACGGCAGGACGGCGTTGCCGAATAAACGGAGTCAGACGTGAAAAACTTTTATATCACCACCCCCATCTACTATGTGAATGCCAAGCCGCACCTCGGGCATGCCTATACCACCATCGTGGCCGACTCCCTGTCGCGTTTCCACAAGACCCTGGGCGAGAACACCATGTTCCTGACCGGTACGGACGAGCACGGCGACAAGATCGTCAAGGCCGCCGAAAAGCAGGGCGTTTCCCCCAAGGAATTCGTGGACGGCATCAGCGCGCTTTTCCAGAAGCTGTGGCCGCAGCTGGGCATCGAGAACGACGGTTTCGTGCGTACCACGGACGAGGACCACAAGGCCCGCGTGCAGCGCTTCTTGCAGCAGGTCTATGATGCCGGGGACATCTACTTTGGTGAGTTTGGCGGTCATTATTGCTATGGCTGCGAGCGTTTCTACACGGAAAAGGAGCTGGAGAACGGTCTTTGCCCCCAGCATCTGACCAAGCCGGAATTCATCAGCGAGAAGAACTACTTTTTCCGCATGTCCAAGTATCTGCCCTGGCTGCGCGAATACATCGAGAGCCATCCCGATTTCATCCGGCCAGAGCGCTACCGCAACGAAGTGCTGTCCATGCTGGAATCGGGCGCGCTGGAAGACTTGTGCATCTCCCGGCCCAAGTCCCGTCTGACCTGGGGCATCGAGCTGCCCTTCGACAAGGACTACGTCTGTTATGTCTGGTTCGACGCCCTGCTGAACTATATCAGCGCCCTGGGCTGGCCTGACGGCGAAAAGTACACGACCTTCTGGCCCGGCGAGCATCTGGTGGCCAAGGATATCCTCAAGCCCCACGCCGTGTTCTGGCCCACCATGCTCAAAGCCGCGGGCCTGCCCGTGTACCAGCATCTGAACGTGCACGGCTACTGGCTGGTTCGTGATACCAAGATGTCGAAATCCTTGGGTAATGTCGTTGAACCGCTGGAAATGCGCCAGAAATACGGCCTGGATGCCTTCCGCTATTTCCTGCTGCGCGAGATGCACTTCGGTTCCGACGCCTCCTTCAGCGAGGAAGGCATGGTGACCCGCATCAATGCCGACCTGGCCAATGACCTGGGCAACCTCTTCAGCCGCGTGCTGTCCATGACGGCCAAGTATTTCGACAGCAAGGTGCCCCAGCCCGGCGATTTCAGCGAGGACGACAAGGCCATCATCGAGCTGTGTGCCACGGCCATGACCAACTATATCCAGCTGTTCGGCAATACCCAGTTCGCCCAGGGCCTGGATTCCCTGTGGGATCTGGTGCGTGCGCTGAACAAGTATGTGGATTCGCAGGCGCCGTGGACCCTGTTCAAGCAGGGCGACAGCGTGCGCCTAGGTACGGTCATGTACGTGCTGCTGTCGGCCATGCGCAAGGTGGCCCTGTGCCTGTGGGCCGTCATGCCCGACGCCTCCCGCACCCTGCTGGAACAGCTGGGCCAGCAGCCCGGCGACGGCCCTGTGACCACCGCCCTGGAGGCGGAAGCCGCCACGTTCGACGGTCTGCTGCCCGGTACCGAGGTGGCGGCCAGCTCCAACCTTTTCCCGCGCATCGACGTCAAGGCCCTGCAGCAGGAAGCCCAGGCGGCCCCCAAGGCCAGGAAGGAAAAAAAGCAGGAAGCCGCCAAGGCCGCTCCGGCCGAAGCCGGGCAGGGCGGCGAGATCAGCTTTGACCAGTTCAAGGCCGTGCAGATGTGCGCCGGGACCGTGGTCGCGGCGGAAAAGCATCCCAATGCCGACCGTATCCTGCGCCTGGAGATCGATTTTGACGAAGGCCAGCCGCGTCAGATCCTGTCCGGTCTGGCGGACCACTACAAGCCCGAGGAACTGGTGGGCAAGCAGGTCATCGCCGTACTCAATCTGCCGCCGCGCAAGATCCGCGGCCTGATGTCCAACGGGATGGTGCTGACCGCGGAAAAGGACGGCAAACTCTCCGTGCTGACGCCTGCCGCGCCCGTGCCCAACGGCAGCCAGATCGCCTAGGGCTGTTCCGGCCTTCCGGGCATGAAAAAAGCTCCCCTGTCCTTTTTCGGGGCAGGGGAGCTGTAGCAGAGAAGGGAGGGAAACGGCTTCCTTGGCCGTGGCCTTCCCCTTTTTTGAAAAAGCGGTGCTGCGGCAGAGGACCGGGCAGCGGGGATTGCAATGCGGCGCATTTCCATCTATAGGGCTGCCGCGGACCCTGATGCCGTCTACCCCGGTATATCGCGGCGTCCCGTATGCAGAGGCCGGTGGGGACGGACGACGGCGGGCGAACCTCCCGGGGCCGGCGCCACAGGGCAGGCCAGCCCGGGAAGGCGGCCGGTGGATGATAGGGGGCGCTCTTGCGCCGCAGGACAGGTGATCGCGGCGAGACGGCTAGGCGCTTTTTTCTCCCTGCGCCTTTCCCTGCTCGAACAGGCGTCCCAGTGCCGCCGCATCCAGCGGGTTGAGATTGAAGCGCATCCCGGCTTCGTCCAGAAGGACGGCCAGGGATTTTTCAGGATACAGGGCGCGCTGTTCCGCCAGCCAGGCGGCGGCACGCCGTACCAGTTCCGAGGCGGGCATGATGGTTGCCATGGGCTCCTCCTTGTTGAGCGCCAGTGTAGCCGAGTCCGCGCCGGGAAACAACGGGTCCCCGGACCCAAAGGACAAACAGGTATGGATAATTTGTGGGTTGCGTTCATCCTCAGCATCGTGGAAGGGCTGACGGAATATCTGCCGGTCTCGTCCTCGGGCCATCTGGTGCTGGTGGGCGATCTGCTCAACTTCAGCGGCGAAAAAGCCTCGACCTTCCAGGTGGTCATCCAGCTGGGGGCCATCATGGCGGTGGTGGTGCTGTATTGGGGGCGCTTCTGGGGGCTGCTGCGTCCGCAGCCGGGCGTGGCCTTCGCGGGCCTGCGCGGCATCTGGATGCTGGTGCTGACCTGCATCCCTGCCTGTGTGCTGGGCCTGCTGCTGCATGCGCAGATCAAGAGCCTGTTCACGCCCGGCATGGTGCTGATACCCTTCGTCATCGGCGCGCTGCTGATGATTTTTGTGGAGCGTCGCCAGTTCCGCACCCGCTACGAGACCCTGGACGACATGACGCCCGGCCTGGCCTTCGGTATCGGCTGCTTCCAGTGCCTGGCGCTGTTCCCCGGCTTTTCGCGCTCGGCGGCCACCATCATGGGCGGCATGATCCTGGGGGCCCGCCGTCCGCTGGCGGCGGAATATTCCTTCATCGCCGCGGTGCCCATCATGGTGGCGGCCACGGGCTTTGACCTGCTCAAGAACCTGCATTTGTTCACGGTGGCGGACATCCCCTTCTTCGCCGTGGGCATGATCGGTTCCTTCATTTCCGCCCTGATCGCGGTCAAGGCTTTCGTGAGCCTGGTGGGGCGCATGACCCTGGTGCCCTTTGCCGTCTACCGCCTGTTGCTGGCGCCCTTCATCTGGTATTTCATGGTGCATTAAAAAAAATCGCCAAAATGTGAAAAAATGCTTGCCAAACAGGGACGACTTCTGTAGAAACATCCCTGCGTTGAGTTTGCGCACAACGCTGTCACGGCAAGGTAGCTCAGTTGGTCAGAGCATGCGGTTCATACCCGCAGTGTCGGGGGTTCAAATCCCTCCCTTGCTACCAGAAGATAATGGAAGCCCGGGAAGTTCCCGGGCTTCTTCGCTTTTGCGGCAGGGCACGCCGCGTGAACACGGCAGGACGCACGGTAGCGGCAGGCTCTCGCGGCGGATGATGTCCGCGCATGGGCAAACGGCGCGCGGGCGTCAGCGGTCGTGCCGCGGCGAGGAGCGAAAACTGGCGGAAGTGCCGACGCTCCCGGCCGTAGCGAAAGTGCGTAGTGACCGGGACGTGCTTCCCCAGCGTGCCGGCGCTTTCCGGTTGCGCAACGCTCCGGCAGGCCAGAGCGGGCCGGTCAGGCACGGCGACACACCTTGCCCGCGTGGGCGCCTGGGCGCGATGTCCGAACGCAAGGGTAAGTCGGGCAACAAGCCCTTGGAGACGTGGAGCGACACCCGATGTCCGCACGCATGGGGAAGGGCGTCGTCGTCATGCCCGAGCCAGGCGGCAAAAAGTGCTTGCCAAACGACAGTGTCTTCTGTAGATGGATGCGTGCACCGCGTGGCAGGCGGTACACAATACGGCAAGGTAGCTCAGTTGGTCAGAGCATGCGGTTCATACCCGCAGTGTCGGGGGTTCAAATCCCTCCCTTGCTACCAGCGAACCGACGGCGGGCCGGAGTTTTCCGGGCCGCTTTTTTGTTTTGGCGGGTGGCCTTGCCGGGAGGGGCTTCCTGTCCTTTGCCCGTCGCGGGCGCGGCCTGCGGCCCGGGAAAGGACAGGACCGGAACGCCGTCTGCCGTACAGGGCGGCCCGGAGCGTACGCGCAGATGACGCGCCTTCCTTGACGCCATGACGAGGAGGCGGTAAGGAAAAACGGCACTTCCCGATACATGAAAAATTGCGCGGGATTGCCGTAACCACCTGTTCCTGGAGGAGGGAACATGAAAAAGATACTCGCTTTCCTTGTTGTGGCCCTGCTGGCCATGCCCCTGGCGGCTTCCGCGTGGAGCCCGGACGGCGACGTGACCGTCATCGTCGCCTACAAGGCCGGTTCCGGTACGGATACCGGCGCCCGCCTGCTGGCCTCGCAGGCTGAAAAATATGTGGGCAAGACCCTCATCATCAACAACCTGCCCGGCGGCGACGGCAAGATCGGCTAGACCGAGCTGGTCAATTCCAAGCCCGACGGCCGGACCATCGGCTTCATCAACCTGCCCACCTTCACCACCCTGGCCGTGCAGCCCGGTTCGACCTTTGCCGTCAGCGACGTGGTGCCCGTCTGCAACCAGCTGAGTGAGACCGGCGTGGTGGTCGTGCGTGCCGACAGCCCCTGGAAGAGTCTCAAGGAACTGGTGGACGCCTGCAAAGCCAAGGGCAATCTGCGTTGCTCCACCAACGGCGTGGAAGCCTCCAACCACACCGCCGCCCAGCTGCTGGCCACGTCCGCCGGCTTCAAGTACAAGGCCATCCCTTACGGCGGTACCGCCGACCAGCTGCTGGCCCTGCGCCAGGGCGAAGTGCACTTCTCCTGCGCCAAGGAAGCCGATGTGGCCCCCCTGTGCAGCGGCGACAAGCCTGAACTGCGCATCTTGGGCGTGTTCAACACCGCCCGTCTGCCTCACTATCCTGACGTGCCCACCCTGGGCGAGCTGGGCTATTACAAGGAATGGTACGGTTCCGCCCGCGCCCTGGTGCTGCCCAAAGGCACCCCGCAGGAGATCGTGGACTTCTATGTGGACGCCTTCCGCAAGACCATGCAGGACCCCGCCTGCGTCGAAGCTCACAACAAGGCCGGCATGAGCCTTGATTTCAAGGACAACAAGCAGCTGGCCGAGCTCATCGCCGCGCAGGAAGCCTTCTGCCGCGACGTGGTCTCCAAGCTGTACAAGAAGTAGTTTCTGTCATGTCCCGGCGGGGAAGGGCGACCTTTCCCGCCGTTTTTCATTCAGGCGGTCCGTATGAAACGATCCGATATCGGCGTGACGGCACTGGTGTATGCCTTCACGCTCTTTTTTCTTTACATGACCCTGGAGCTGCCGCCGGACGCGCAGACCTATCCGCTCTGCCTCATCACCGGTCTGCTGGTCCTCAATACCTGCTATCTGGGGCGCTGCCTGTGGCGGGTGCGCCGCCAGTGGGGCGTCATCAATGACCTGCCCGAGCTGTTCGCCGGTTTCCAGTGGAAACAGTTCGGCTTCATCTGCCTGGGCTGCGTGTTGTATATGCTGCTCATGGAGGTGGCGGGCTTCTATATCGCCAGCATTTGCTACCTGGTGGGTACGCTGGCTTTTTTGCGCGTGCCCCGCTGGCATATCGTGCTGACGGTGGCGGTCATGGCCGCGCTCATCTACGCGGTGTTCACGCTTTTCCTCAAGGTCCCGCTGCCGGTGGGCCTGTTGTTCTCGTAAGGGGATCGTCATGACGGATACTTTGGCTCTCATGGGGGCGGGCTTTTTGCAGGCCATCGCGCCCATCAATCTGCTGGCCATGCTGGCGTCCACCATCGTGGGCATCACCATCGGCTGCCTGCCCGGTCTTTCCGCGGCCATGGGCGTGGCCCTGCTTTTGCCCGTCACCTTCGGCATGGACCCGGCCACAGGCCTGATCGTGCTGGGCGGCATCTATTGCGGCGCCATCTTTGGCGGTTCCATCAGCGCCATCCTCATCCACACCCCCGGCACGCCCGCCTCGGCGGCCACGGCCATCGAAGGCTACCAGCTCACCCTGCGCGGCAAGGCGGCCAAGGCCCTGTTCACCGCCTGCTTCGCCTCGTTCTGCGGCGGTCTGCTGAGCTGCATCTCGCTCTATTTCTTCTCCCCCCTGCTGGCCCAGCTGGCCATGAAGTTCAAGAGCCCGGAATACTTCTGGCTCTCGCTCTTCGGCCTGACCATCATCGCTGGGGTGTCGTCCAAGTCCATCCTCAAGGGGCTCATCTCCGGCGGTATCGGCCTGCTCATCTCCACCATCGGCATGGATCCCATGGAAGGGGTACCGCGCTTCATGTTCGGGCAGGCGACCCTCTATAACGGCGTGAACACCACCTGCGCCCTTATCGGCCTGTTCTCCATGTCGCAGGTGCTCATCCTGGCTGAAAAGCGTATTGTGCAGCGGCCCAAGGCCTCGGCCATGACCGACCGTTTCGGCCTGAGCAAAGCGGAATACCGGCGCATCTCGCCCACCATCATCCGGTCGTGGCTCATCGGCAACATCGTGGGCATCCTGCCCGGCGCGGGGGCGTCCATCGCCTGCTTCATGGGCTACAACGAGGCCCGGCGCTTCTCCAAGCACAAGGACGAATTCGGCAAAGGCTCCATTGAAGGCGTGGCGGGCTCCGAGGCTGCCAACAACGCCGTGACCGGCGGTTCCCTCATCCCCACCCTGACCCTGGGCATCCCCGGCGAATCCGTGACCGCCGTGCTCATGGGCGGCCTCATCATCCACGGCCTGCAGCCCGGGCCGGAACTGTTCACCACCTATGCCGGCATGACCTATACCTTCTTCGCCGGCTTCGTGCTGGTGCAGTTCTTCATGCTGGGCGTGGGCATGCTGGGTTGCAAGGGCTTCGCCCAGATCTCGCGCCTGTCGGACGCCATCCTCATCCCGTCCATCTTCCTGCTCTGCGTAGTGGGCTCCTACGCCATCCACAACAATGTGGTGGAAGTGGTCATCATGCTGATCTTCGGCGTCATCGGCTATCTGGCGCGCAAGTTCGACTTCAATGCCGCGGCCATCGTGCTGGGCCTGATCCTGGGCCCCATCGGCGAGCGCGGCCTGCGCCGCTCCCTGCTCCTCAGCGACGGGGACCCGTCCATCCTCTTTTCCACGTCCCTGTGCTGGGTGCTGATCGCCCTCTGCGTGCTGGGCGTGCTCTCGCCCCTGCTCATGGAGCGCATGGAACGGCGGATGCGGGAGAGCGCTGAAAGTTAGGTCGCGCACAGGCAGCGGCCCTGTCCCCGAAGGAAGTCCGGGAAGCGGCGGCGGGCTTTCCTGGAGGACAAGCGTCATGCATGGAGCATGCGTGCCCGGGCGGCAGTTGCGGCAGATGCCGCAGCTGCCGCCCTTGGTATGGAAAGGAAAACGCATCCGGGCCCGTCCGTGACCGGGGCAGGCCGGACACGGCAGCAGTGCCGGACACGGCCGGGAACATGCCTGGCAGGCGCGGAGGGCGTTGCACCGGCTTTGGCGGAAGGCTTTTTTGCCATGTCGAAAAAGGCCCGCCCGTCATTGACAGACTGCTGTGCTCTCAGTAATTTTTTATAAACAACGAATGAAATATGCTGCGCTGCGCCCGTCAAAACCATGTATCCGCCTTCCTGACCTGTACCATGCGGGATCTGCATGGAGCAGCGGCCCGTCACTCTTTCCTCTTTTTCCCTTCCGGTTATGTCTGACAACGCCTTTCAGGGGGCTGGAAGTCCCGGTAGTGTGTCAGATGATTTTTCTTCCTCGGTCAAACCGTCGTCAGGCTCATCTGATGCTTGCCGGCTGTTTGGGTGGCGCATCGGCAGCCATCTGTTTTCAACCGAGGAGGAACGATGTCTTCAGATCATGAAGAACAGCAGGGCGGACGTCGCGCTTTTTTGCGCGCCGGGCTCGCCGGAGTTTTGGGCAGCGCCGTGGCCGGTGTCCTGCCGGCACAGGCGCAGGCAGCTCCCAGGACGCTCCATGTCTGGTCGTGCGGCGGTCTGGCGGAAGCCATGATCCCCGCCCATGCCGCATACCGTCAGGCCACATCCGTTGAGGTCGCCTATACCGGGGCCTTTGCCGCGGTCCTCGGCAAATCTCTCCTTGCCAGCGGTCGTACCGACGTGTTCGCCGGACGCGTGCTGGCTCTGGCACGGAAGCTGCGCAAGGCAGGCCGCATGAAGTTCTTTGTACCGCTCTGCTTTACCAGTTATGTCATCGTGGTCCCCAAGGGAAATCCTGCCAATATCAAAAGCGTGGACGATATGGCCCGCCAGGGGGTGAGGGTGGCCATGGCGCCCAAGGCGTCGCCTCCAGGCGGTGATGCGGCCAACGGCCTGCTCAAGGCGGCAGGCGTGCTCGAGGCAGTGAAGCGCAACGTCGTCAACCCCGGCAGCTGCGTACAGCGCAGCGTGATGGACGTCTGTACCGGCAAGGCGGATGCCATGATCGTCGAACGGCGCATCACGCGCATGCCCGCCTTCGGCCCCCATCTCGATCTTGTGGAAATACCGGAAAAATTCTATCCGGCAGGTCCGCTGACCTTCACGGTGGGCCTGATGGAGGAGGCGGAGGATATCCCCGCGGCTGAAGACTATATCCGCTGGATATCAGGTCCTGAAGGCGGCGCGTATTTCGACAGGGCGGGTTTCATCCCGGCCTCCTCGGCAAAGGGACAGGAGCTGGTGGAAAAGCTGGGGGTGAAAGATGTCGCCTGAAAAAATGATCGAAAAAAGTCGCGTCGGCATCCTGCGGATCGTGAACAGGGTCGTCCTCTGGGCTTCCTTGCTCTTTCTGGGCGAGTGGGGCCTGTACGGCCTGTTCCGCTGTCCCTTCGTGGTCCCCTTCGTGAGCTGCCAGAATTGTCCCGTCATCACCTGCCCCGGCCGCCTTGCCTCCATGTTCTGGGGCTTCTGGGGAGCGTGGCTGGCGGTGGCCGTCTTTTTCGGCCGCGCGTTCTGCGGCTGGCTCTGCCCGGGAGGGCTGGCCAACCGGATCGTCGGGAGCTTCGCCTCTTTCAAACTGTCCGTCGAGACGCGGCAGATGCTCCCGTACGGCAAGTATCTGCTGCTCATAGTGGCCTTATGGGTCTGGTTCGTCGTGGGCCAGCCCAGGACCAATGTCCCCATCCGTGTGGGGGAATTCTGGGCCTCCATCGGCCTTACCTTTGAGCACGCTTCGGACCTGTGGCTGTTCCGCACGTCCCTGGTGCTGTTCTTCCTGGCCGCGGGGATCGCGATCTCAGCGGCATGGTGCCGTTTCGTCTGTCCTTTCGGGGGCGCGCTTGAACTGTTCAAGCGCTTCTCCGTCTTCAAGGTCTACAAGACGTCGGACTGCAATGACTGCGATGCCTGTCGCCGGTCCTGTTACATGCGCACGAGGCCGGAAGAGGCGAACTGCACGAACTGCGGCGACTGCCTCGGCGCCTGTCCCCGGAAGTGCATCCACATGGGCAGGAAGCAGGCATGAACGCAGCGTCGGTGCATCCCTGTTTCAATCGTTCCCTGCGCGGGACCCACGCCCGCATGCATCTTCCTGTGGCGCCGCGCTGCAATATCTCCTGTGCCTATTGCAGCAGGGAATATTCCTGCATCAACGAATCGCGCCCTGGCGTGAGTGCCGCGCTGCTGTCACCGGAACAGGCATTGCATGAAGTGCGTATCGCCGTATCCCGCCTGCCTGAACTTTCCGTCATCGGTATCGCCGGACCGGGGGATCCGCTGGCAAATCCGGCGGAGACCCTGGAGACGCTGCGTCTGGTCCGCAGGGATTTCCCGCAGTTGCTGCTCTGCCTGTCGTGCAACGGACTGGCCCTGCCTGCCTGCGCCGAAGAACTCGTCAGGCTGGGCGTGCGGCATGTGACGGTGACGGTGAATGCCGTGGATCCCGCCATCGGCGCGCGTATCTGCCATATCGTGGACGACAGGGAGGCGGCAGGGCTGAGCAGTGAGGAAGGGGCGCAGCTGCTGCTTGAGAGACAGGAGCAGGGCGTGCGCAGGCTCAAGTCTCTGGGTGCGACCGTGAAGGTCAATACGGTCGTCATCCCGCAGGTCAACGAGGCGCACGTCCCTGAAGTGGCGGAGCGCGTGCGGGCCTGGGGCGCCGACCTGATGAACTGCATCCCCATGATCCCCGTTCCCGGCACGCTGTTCGGCGGGTTGCCCGAACCGGATCCCGAGCGGATGAAGCGCCTGCGCGAAGCCGCCGGACGCTTCCTGCCGCAGATGAGCCATTGCGTCAGATGCCGGGCCGATGCTGTCGGACTGTTGGGCGCGCGCGGCACCATCATGGATCTCCACGGCCCGGAACACACCGGCGGAGAGAAGTTGCGCCACTGCATGCACCGTGTGGTCTAGGAAGGCCCACGGACGGGAGGCCTTCACGTCATCGGGGTTGCGGGCCCGGCGGGACCTGATGTGGTGACGGATAGCTGGCGTCGCCGGGCGGGTGCCGGCAGGCACTTGGAGAGCGTCCCCCGGCCTTCCTGACAGCAGACCGTATGAATGCCCTGGCTGCGATGTGTGAAGACGGACAAGGCGCTGGCTTTGTCCGTCTTTTCGCAGGGAGCGGAGAAGGCTGGTGAAAAGT
Organism: uncultured Desulfovibrio sp.; assembly: GCF_949282365.1. Lineage (GTDB taxonomy): Bacteria > Desulfobacterota > Desulfovibrionia > Desulfovibrionales > Desulfovibrionaceae > Desulfovibrio. The sequence continues at coordinate 173,571 of NZ_CASDOY010000001.1, read as the reverse complement.
CCGCTGACCGAAGATCCCTTCAGCCGGGCGGCGCCCCCCAGTAGTCCCGGTCCGGCGGTATCTGCCGGGAGCGGGATCAGGGCTGTCCCAGCAGGGCGGCTTCCCCGGCGCTGCGGGGCAGGACTTCCGGCAGGGCGGCGATGAGGTGGCTGACGGGAGTGGCCGGGTCCGGGCGGCAGTGGGCCGCCAGACGACGGGCCAGGCGGGCGGCGGCCAGAGCGGCCGGGGCCACAGGCAGACCGGTGCACAGCAGGCCCGTGACCAGACCGGTCACGATATCGCCGGTGCCGCCGATACATTCCATGGCCGGTACGGACGGGCTGTCCACGACCGCGTAAGTCTGGCCCTGGTGGATGACATGATCGGCCCTGCCCTTGATGAGCAGGTCGGCAGGGCAGTTGCCGTGGGCCTGCGCCCGGGCCAGCAGCGCGGGGATGTTCTGTTCCTCGGCCAGCAGGAAGCCGCGGGTGTAGAAAGGATGGGGGGCCTTTTCATCAGCCAGGAAGGCCAGCTCGCCCACATCCGGGGTGAAGAGGGCGTAGGCGTCGGCATAGCCGCTCATCTTGGCCACATACATGAAGCCCGCGTCCGCCACCATCAGGGGCGTTTGGGGCAGGGCCTGCACGGCCAGCAGCAGGCGGTTGTGCCAGTCCACATCGGGGAAAAGATAATGGAAGGTCAGGCCGTGCGGGGCCAGGTCCGGCAGGGCCTGTTCCAGCCAGGCGTACAGGCTGCGGCTGCCGCTGCCGGAGCCCGTATCGCCCGCCAGCAGCAGGGCGGGCGGCGGGCAGGAGAGCGCGGCGCAGGTCTGCAGGGCCGTGGCGGCTAGGGCCGCCGTACCGCGTTCCACGGGGACGTTGCGGCCGTCGGGCAGCAGCAGTTCCGGGCCGGACAGGCGGGGCAGGACATCGGGAGACGCAGTCAGCGCCGGTGTCAGCAGGGAAAAATCAGGATCGGGAACAGTGCCGGCTATGATCCACATGCGAGCTGCCTCCGTATCTCCTCAAAGGCTTTCTGCAGGCTGTAGCAGCACAGGGTCTGTCCCAGGCTCAGGGGCTCGGGGGCCGTGTCCAGCGTCTGGCCGCACAGGCAGTGGGCCAGCCAGGGCACATCGGGGCAGCCGCCCCCGGAGATGTTGACGATGCGTTTGTCGCGGCAGTCCACCGTGATCTTCATGTTGGCCGCGCGGACCATGAGCCAGTGATCCAGACGGCTGCTCTGGAACAGCGATACCGGTTCCAGCAGCACATCGTGGGCACTGACCACCTGTTCCGGTTCCAGCCCGGCCATCTTCAGGCTGGCCAAGACGGCCGCCTGGCTGATGAGCGGAAAGACCACCACCATGTCGCAACCGGTGCGCATCTGTGGTGGCGGACCCTTGACGTCGATGTCGAGGCCCTGTTCCCGCAGCAGGCGTTCGGCGCGGATGACGTCCCCGGTATGGGCAAAGGCCAGCAGGCCCCGGTCGGAAAGGGCGCGCGGGGCTTCTTCGGCCTGGCGGGCCTTGGGCAGGAATTTGCCGAGGCTTTTGCCGAGTGTGGTGAAAAAATGCTTGGCTGCTGTCATGCTTTTCCAGAAAAGGGCGGCCCGAAGGCCGCCCTTGCAGGTTGCGTCTCAGGCCTGACGGCTGACTTCCAGCCGCCAGATGCCGTTTTCTTCGTTCACCGTGACATCGAAACCGCTGTTGCGCGCGGCGCGGCTCACGTTCTCGCGGCTGGCGTCATTGTCCACCAGGACGGAGAAAGGCCCGTCGGGCTCTTTTTTGACAGCAGTCAAAAACATCAGCACAGGCTGGGGGCAGGAGAGCCCGCAGGTATCGATCAGGGTCGCCATTACGCACCTCGCTTGCAGTTGAAGAAACCGATGAGCAGGCAGACGGCCAGGCCGCCCAGAGCGCCCAGCATGCCGTTGGGGCCGATGCCCGCCGTGCTGGAAGCCATGCCGAAGTTGTGGGCGCAGGCGGCGCCCACGATGAGGCCGACCACGAAGATGGCGGCATCGTTGTCGCCTTCACCGGCCATGAAGAGCTGACGACCGGGGCAGCCGCCGGCCAGGGCAAAGGCCAGACCGGCCGTCACCATGCCCAGGAAGTTCCACAGGGCGTCGGTATGGGCCACGGGCTGGCCTTCAAAACCGGGATGGAAGCCGCCGATGGCCAGGTTGGCCACCAGGGCGGCAACCAGCATGGCCAGGAAGCCCAGGGCCAGATGCCACTGGTTGAACAGCAGAACGTCACGCACGGCACCCATGGTGCAGAAGCGGCTGCGCTGGGCCAGGAAGCCTACCAGCAGACCGGCGCCCAGCGAGAGCAGGAAGGGGGCGTGCATGGAGCCGGGACCCTTGAGGGAGTAGAACAGAACGCCGCTCTGGGCCTGGCCGGCCACCGGGGGATTGAACAGGTAGACGGCCACCAGGGCCAGCATGATGCCCGGCAGGATTAGGCCGGATGCCTTGCTCTGGCTCTGGCTGCGGCCCAGGGAGAAGCCCATGCGGAAGAAGACCGTGCCCACGCCGATGCCGACCACCAGGCCGGCCAGACCGAAGAGGGCGTTGGCGTCGCCGCCGGCCAGACGCATGATGACGCGCCAGGGGCAGCCTAGGAAGACCAGGGCGCCGATGGCCGCGATGACGCCCAGCAGGAAGCGGACAGCGGGGGACGAGCCGCCGCGGGCGCGGTATTCGCCGAAGCAGAGGGCGGCGGCCAGGGAGCCCAGCACCATACCCAGGATCTCGGGACGCAGGTACTGGACGATGGCCGCGCGATGCAGGCCCACGGCGCCGGCGATGTCGCGGTTGAAGCAGACCACGCAGATACCCATGTTACCGGGGTTGCCCGCGAACTGCAGATAGACGGCCACGAGGCCCAGGACAAGGCCCGTGACCACGATGCCTGTGGTGGACGAGAAAAGATTGAGACTGTTTTTCATGCGACCCCCCATACGGGATGCGGCAAAAGTTTGAACACTGCGCGCGGGTCCGTTGCGGACCATGGGGATGGGGAGCGGATTCTGATGCGATACGGAATCAGGACATGCGGCCGGCACACACCCACCCCCCTGCGCTCCACACCGTGAAGCCGGTGGAACTGCGTCAGGTATGGTGCATGGGCATATCCTTCACTCCTTGGGACAGGGAAGACAGAAGTCAGCCTAGGAAAAGAGCAGGGCCCGGTCAAGTCCTTTTGGGAAAAAAGGCGGCAGCATCGCCTGCGGCGGGATATGACCGGACACCGGGTGACGGCGGCGGCGACACCTCCAGGACATGCCGGTGGCGGCCATAAAAAAGGGGCCTCCCGAAGGGGCCCCTGAGCGGTTCAGTTTTTCGACGTCAGCAGGACTTCGTCGCGTCCGTCCCGTTCCTTCAGCAGGACATCCACCTGCTCCTGCGGGCGTGTCTCCACGCTGCGGCCCACATAGTCGGCCTGTATGGGCAGCTCGCGATGGCCGCGATCCACAAGCACCAAAAGTTCCACCCTGCTGGGGCGGCCGTAATCCAGCAGGGCCTCCAGGGCGGCGCGGATGGTGCGGCCGCTGAACAGCACGTCATCTATAAGGATGATCTCCGCATTGTCCACGGGGGCGGTGATGCGCGACTGTCCGATGTGGGGCTTGCCCTCCAGGCTCGTCCAGTCGTCACGGTACAGGTTGATGTCCAGCGTGCCCAGCGGCAGGGAGCGCTGCAGCTTCTGCTGCATCAGGGCGGCCAGACGGCGGGCAAGGTCCGCGCCGCGGCGTTCGATGCCCACCAGCATGACGCGCTCGCACTGGCCGTGCCGTTCCAGCAGCTCGCAGGCAAGACGTTCCAGAATCAGGTTCAGTTCCTCTTTGTCCAGCAGCAATGTCGTGGGCATAATCCCTCCAGAAATGATTTCTTTCCATACTCCTTTTTGCCGGCGGAGAAAAGACCCGGGGCGATTGACAATCCCGGGGGCTGACCTTACATGTTACGGGCAACACTGGAGGTAGTGCCATGCTAACGTTGACCGATGCCGCCCGGAAGGAACTGGAAGGCTTTTTTGCCAACAGGGAAAAAGCCACCATCCGCATCTACCTTGCCCCCGGCGGCTGTTCCGGCCCGCGCCTTGCCCTGGCGCTGGACGAAGCCGGTGAGAGCGACACCAGGATCGAGCAGGGCGGTTTTGCCTTCTGCATCAATAACGAACTCTTGCAGCAGGTGAAAAGTGTCGGCATCGATGCCAATTACATGGGCTTCATGGTGACGCCCGAAGTCCCGCTGCCCTCGTCGGGCGGCAGCGCCTGCGGCGGTTGCTGCGGCGCCTGCGGCAGCCAGCAGTAGCCCGGTACCGCAGGGCATTTTGCCCCGCGGCCCTGATGCTTCGAACGAGACCAAGACCACCTTCTGCATCAATACCTGCCGCTGCCGGCGGAGCGCCGTGCGTCGTTGACAGGAACGCGCCTCTGCTGTTGCGGGATACGCAAGGCACCGCGGCGCGGCATCACAGGAGAAGGAATGATTACTTTGTCTGAAGCTGTCCGCAAGGAACTAGAAGCCTATTTTTCGGGTAAGGAACGTCAGACCATCCGTGTGTTCCTTGCCCCCGGCGGCTGCTCCGGTCCCCGTCTTGCCCTGGCGCTGGACGAGCCCGGGGACGGGGATACCAAAATCGAGCAGGACGGCTTTGCCTTCTGCATCAATACCGAGCTGCTCCGGCAGGTGAAAAGCCTCAGCATCGACCTGAGCTACATGGGCTTCACCGTGACCCCCGAAGTGCCCCTGCCCTCGTCGGGCGAGAGCTCTTGCGGCGGTTGTTGCGGCAGTTGCGGCAGCCAGCAGTGATCCCATCCGGCCGGGGCGGCGGCTACGCTTCCTGCCGGTTTTTGTCATAACGGAAGTTCCCGACTTCCGCCCCCACCAACTGCCGTGACCGGCGGGGAGGGCCTGATGCCTCGAGGGCATCCGGTCCGGCTCCTGACGGGCAGGACGCTCCGCGGATACGGCCCAGAGAGGAAAAGGAATGATCAATCTGTCTGAAAATGCTCGTAAAGAGCTGGAAGCCTACTTCGCGGACAAGGAACGCCAGTCCATCCGCGTGTTTCTTGCCCCCGGCGGCTGAAGCGGCCCGCGTCTTGCCCTGGCTCTGGATGAGCCGAACGCACAGGACAGCACCGAGGAAGTCGACGGTTTCACTTTCTGCATGGCCACCGATCTGGTGGCGCAGATCGGGGGCGTCTCCATCGATATGACCTACATGGGATTCACGGTGGACCCCGATATCCCGCTGGCCTCCTCCGGCAGCAGCTGCGGCAGTTGCAGCAGCAGTTGCAGCAGTCACTAGGCGGATCATGATCCGTCACGCTGTCCGTGCAGGGAAATGTTCCCGCACCGCCCGGATGCGCATGGCGCATTTCCCGGGTCGCTTGAAGCATGGCCCCCGACAGCATAGATAGAGATCCCGCAAGGCGGCCTTCGGGCCGCCTTTTTTCAAATCCGGCCTTTTCGGCGTCGCACGTCGTTTTTGCCTTTTCCGGCGGACAGTCATGGCAGATATCCTTTCCCTGCTTTCGGGCCCGGCCGAGGCCCGGCACTGGCAGCGCAGCGGCCTCGTCTCCTGTTGCCGCCTGGCGTGTGCCGCTCTGGACCAGGGACGCAGCAGCGTCATCCTGGTGCGCCAGCGCGAGGAATACAGCGCGGCCCGCGCCCTGCTGACCCTTTTTTCCCCCTCCCTCTCCCTTGCCGACGCGGCGCTGGACGTTCCGGTCTGGAAGCTGCCCTTTGCCGGGCTCCCGGCCGGTCTGCTGCTGCGGCGCGACCGGGATTCCTGGGCGGGACGACTGGCGGCACTATACAGCCTTGCCCAGGGGGAGCCCCGCTGCCTGATCCTGAGCGTGGAAGCGCTCCTGCTGCGCCATGTACCGCGCGACTTTTTCGCCAGGCATACGCTGGACCTTGCCCGGGGCAGCGACTTTTCCCCTGAACTGATCCTGGAACAGGCCGTGGAATGGGGTTATGAGCGGGTCCCGCTGGTCACCCGGCCGGGGCAGATGGCCCGGCGCGGCGATATCCTCGATATTTTTCCTTCCGGCTATCTGCGCCCGGTGCGCATGGAGTTTTTCGGCGATACCCTGGAGGAGCTGCGCCTGTTCGACGGAGAGAGCCAGCGCTCCCTGCAGGGCCTGGACGAGATCACCCTGCTGCCCGCCCTGCCGTTCGTGCTGGATCCCCGGGGCCTGGCCGCGGCCCGCGAGCGCATGGACAGGCTGTTCGCCGGTGCCCGCATCAGCGAGAACGACTGCTATACCTTCAAGAAGACCCTGGATGCCGGCGGCCTGGGCCTGCTGCCCGGGCTCGTGCACGAAGCCTCCAGCAGGATAGCGGACTGGTTGCCGGAGGAGCCGCTCTGGTTCCTGCCCGGGCAGGCCGACTGCGAAGAGGCCCTGCACGGCACGGCCATGCAGCTGCGCGACCAGCTGGAAGAAGACGACGCCCCCCTGCCGCAGCCTGCGGCCCTGTGCCTGAATGGCAGCCTGCAGGAAGTCCCCTGGAAAGAGGCGCGCCACTTCCATCTGGAGCCCCTGGTCATGGGGGTGGACTGTGCCGGGGATGACGTGCAGGAGCGGCCGCTGCATGTCTTCACGGATCTTTTCCCCGTTCCCGGGGCGTCCGACAGGCCATGGCAGCATCTGGCCGCGGGCCTGAAGGAATGGCAGAACAGGCGCCATCAGGTCGTGCTGAGCTTCTCCTCGCAACGCAGCCGGGCCAAGTTCCTCAAGTTGGCCGAACAGGAGGGCATCGTCCCCTCCCTGCGCTATGCTCCCGGGCAGCACGGCCTGTTCGCCCTGGTCTCTCCCTGGCGTTCCGGCGCGGAACTGGTCTGGGACGACAGCCTCGTGCTGGGCGAGGATATCCTCTATCCGCGCGCGGAAAAGAAAGCGCGTTCCTCTTCGCGCGTCTTCAAGGGCCTGGACAGCTTTGACGACCTCAAGGCCGGGGATCTGCTCGTCCACCGGGACTACGGCATCGGGCGCTTCGCCGGGCTGCATCATCTGGTGCAGGGCGGGCAGGGCAACGATTTCCTGCTGGTGGAATACTCCGGGCAGGACAGGCTCTATGTGCCGGTGGACCGTCTGGGCCTGATTCAGCGCTTCAAGGGCGGCGAGGGCGCGGAACCGGCCCTGGACCGCCTGGGCGGGGCCGGCTGGACCTCCGGCAAGGAGAAGGTCCGCAAGGCCATCGAGAAGATAGCGGCCGACCTGGTGGAGATGTACGCCTACCGCAAGGTGGCCAAAGGCTTCCGCTACGACCCGCCGGGCGAGCTCTACCACGAGTTCGAGGCGACCTTCGGTTTTGAAGAGACGCCGGATCAGGCCCGCGCCATCGAAGACGTGCTGTCCGACATGGACAAGTCCGAACCCATGGACCGCCTGGTCTGCGGTGATGTGGGCTTCGGCAAGACCGAGGTGGCCCTGCGGGCCGCCTTCCGCGCCGCCAGCGAAGGACGGCAGGTGGCCTTGCTCTGTCCCACCACGGTGCTGGCCGAGCAGCATTACCAGACTTTCCGGACCCGTCTGGCCGGTTTTCCCGTCACGGTGGGCCTGCTGAGCCGTTTCGTGCCCCGGGCCAAACAGAAAGAGATCCTCAAGGCCGCCGCCGAAGGCCAGATCGACATCCTTCTGGGCACGCACCGCCTGCTTTCGGCCGACGTGTCCCTGCCCAACCTCTCGCTGCTCATCCTGGACGAGGAGCAGCGTTTCGGCGTGCGGCACAAGGAAAAGCTCAAGGCCCTGAAGAAGAACGTGGACGTGCTGACCCTGACGGCCACGCCCATCCCCCGGACCCTGCAGCTGTCCATGTCCGGCATCCGGGACCTTTCGGTCATCGAGACCGCGCCGCAGGACCGCAAGCCCGTGGCCACGGCCGTGCTGCGCCGGGACGAGGCCACCCTGCGCACGGTGCTGGAGCGGGAGCTGGCCCGCGAGGGGCAGGTCTTCTGGGTCTACAACCGGGTGCAGGGCCTGGAGCGTGTGGCCGAATATGTCCGCAAGCTGGTGCCCCATGCGCGGATAGGCATGGCACACGGCCAGATGTCGGAACACGAGCTGGAAAGCAACATGCACAAATTCTGGCACGGCGAGCTGGATGTGCTGGTCTGTACGGCTATTGTCGAATCCGGTCTGGATTTCCCCCGTGCCAATACCCTGGTGGTGGACCAGGCCCAGCTTTTCGGACTGGGACAGCTCTACCAGCTGAGGGGCCGGGTGGGCCGCAGCGACCGTCAGGCCTATGCCTTCTTTGTGGTGCCGGATACCGAACATCTGAGCGAGGTGGCCGAGGAGCGCCTGCGCATCATCATGGACATGGATTATCTGGGGGCCGGTTTCCAGGTGGCCATGGAGGATCTGCGCCTGCGCGGGGCGGGCAATATCCTGGGCGAAGTGCAGTCCGGCCATATGGGGCGGGTGGGGCTCGACCTCTACCTTGAGATGCTGGAAGAAGCTGTGGCCCGTCTCAAGGGCACGCCCATGACCCAGGACGTGGAGACGGAGCTCAATCTCGGCCTGCCGGCCCACATCCCCCAGTCCTATATCGAAGACGGCCGCGAGCGCCTGCGCTGCTACAAGGCCCTGACCGCGGCTGCCAGCGGCGCGGCCCGGGAGGAGGCGGCCCTTTCCATGCGCGACCGTTTCGGTGCTTTCCCGCCGGAACTGGTCAATTTTATCGCTGTCCTCGACTTCAAGCAGTTCCTGGGCCGCATGCAGGTCCAGCGCGCCGACATCTATCTGGATCATGTGCGCCTGGTCTGGGCCGACGGACAGACCGCCGTACAGCCGGAACGCATCCTGCGGCTGGTGGCCTCCATGGAAGGGGCCCGGATGCAGCCGCCCGCGGCTCTGGTGCTGCCCCTGCCCGCGGACAGGGATTTCGCCGTGGGCCTGCGGGAGCTGCGGCAGGCCCTGGAAGGCCTCCGCGCGCCGGAAGGCCCGGGGGACCAGGCCTAGGCGCCGGCGATTGCCAAAGAGGGAAATATTGGCTATTTTCGGCAGCCACTACAGCATATGCGTCTAACGGGAGAATTCGCCTTGAAAAAATCTGCCCTTCTTTTCCTGCTGGCATGGCTTTGCCTGGCCTGCACGGCCCAGGCTGCCCAGGTCAACAAGATTGCCGCCGTAGTCAACGGGCAGGTCATCACCATGTTTGACCTGCAGAAGACCGCCCTGCCCGAGCTGGGACGTGCCCGCCTCAATCCCAACGACCCCAAACAGGCGGACAAGGTCAACATCGTTTTCCGCAAGGTGCTGGACTCCATGATCATGGACATCCTGCTGGAGCAGGAAGCCAAGCGCTTGAGCATCACCGTCTCCGACAGCGAGATCGATCAGGAACTGACCAAGATGATGAAGATGCGCCGCCTGAGCCGCGCCCAGTTCGAAGCCGAGCTGAAAAAGCAGGGCATGAGCGTGGATGAGCTGCGCAAGAACCTCAAGACCAATATGCTGCGCCAGCGTGTGATGGGCGCGGAAGTGGGCCGCCGCGTGGTCGTGACCGACGACGAGATCCGGGCCTATTACGAAAAGCACAAGGATACCCTCTATGACCGTGACGGTCTGCATATGGGGCTGATCGTCTACAATCCCAACGTCAACGCCAAGAGCATCGCCGCCCAGATCGCTTCCGGCTCTCTTTCCTTCGCCGAGGCCGCCCGCAAGTATTCCATCGCTCCCAACCGCGAAAAAGGCGGGGACATGGGCCCGGTGGAATGGGGGCGTCTCAATCCCGAATGGGAAGCCCGCCTGAACAAGATGAAGCCCGGTGATGTGACCGAGATCTTCAACGTGCAGGGGCACAAGGCCCAGGTGCATCTCTTCCGCCCGGGCCAGAGCGGCCCCGGCCGCCCCATGACCTTCGACGAGGCCCGCCCCCTCATCGACAACATCCTGCGCCAGCCCAAGGCCATGGAACGCTTTGACGAGTATTCCCAGCAGCTGCGCAGCAGGGCCGTCATCGACATCCGTCTGTAACAGCTTCCGGCCGGAACCATGGCGGGGAGACCCGGCCGGCAGATACCAGTTTTCCCCGTATCGAGGTTTGCATGACTTTTGAAGAACTGGGTGCGGCACTGTGCGCGGAACGCGAGCGCCGCGGCCTGAGCCTTGCTGATGTGGCCGGTCATCTGAAGATCAGCACGCGGCTCATCCAGGCCCTGGAGGCCGGGGATCTCTCGGCGCTTCCCCATCCCGCCTATACCAAGGGTTTCCTGCGCGCCTATGCGTCCTACATGGCGCTGGAGCCTGCCGGAGTGGCGGAGGTGCTGCATGCCCTGCAACCCGTCACGACCACGGAATGCGTCGTCATGGCGGGCGATGACGGCCTGCGCAGCGGTCATGCCATCCTGCATCATGGCGCCCGTCATGGTCTGGCGGGCTGGGTGCGCATCTTCCTCCTGGCCCTGGTGCTGGCCGCTCTGGCCGGCGGCGGCTGGATGCTGTGGCAGCAGGGCGTGTTCAGGGATCTGACCGGCGGCAAGGAACAGAGCCTACCCACCGCCGAACCCGCCGCAGTGGCTCCCGCCCCTGTGCCCGTGAGCCCGGACCAGCCCGCGACGCCGCCCGCCGCTCCTGCTGCGGGTGCGCAGACGGCCCCCGCGCCGCAGACCGGCAGCAGTGGCGCTCCCGCCGCTCCTGCGACGGGCACGACGCCCCCTGCCGCCGGCGCGCTGCCTGACCGCAGTGCGGCTCCCGCATATACGGGCATGATGGATACGCGGCCTGCGGAACTGACCTGGGGCCAGACGGCCAATGCGGCCACGGTCCAGGATGCGGCCGCCGCGGATTCCACGCTGCCTGCGGGCCGGCATCGGCTGGTGGTGACCGGCATCGGCGACTGCTGGATGCGGGCCACGGTGGACGGTGAAGTCCGCCAGTTCTCGGTACGCAAGGGAGATATCATCACGCTGGAATTCGGCACGGGCCTGGAAGTCAAGCTGGGCAATGCCGGCGGTGTCCAGCTGACATATGACGGCGCGGAGCTGCCGGCCCCCGGCCAGACCGGTCAGGTGAAGACCCTGGTCTTCCCCCCTGCCGCCAACTGATGGAATGGACGGATCAGGCGCTCGTGCTGCGCATGGGCGCCTTTCGCGAGTCTGATCTCTGGCTCAGGCTGCTCTGCCGCAAACACGGTCTGCTGACGGTGTTCGCCTTCGGCGGCAGCCGGAGCCGGCGGCGTTTCTGCGGTTGTCTGGACGTGCTGAACACTCTGCGGGGCCGGGTCAGGTCTTCGCGGGACGGCCGTTTCCTTAATCTTGAAGAAGCCACCCTGACGCGCGGGCCGCGCCTTTTGCGCCGCAACTGGCAGCGCATGGGCCTGGCGGCCAACTGCCTGCGTTTCGTGGAGGCCATGGGCGTCAGCGAGGACGCCGCGGAGGAATCCTTCCTTCTGATGGAGGACCTGCGCGAGGCCCTGGAAGCGGAACAGGCCCCGCCTGTCCTGCTGCCTCTGTATTTTCGCCTGCGTCTGGCCGGTGCCCTGGGCTTTGCTCCCAACCTTGGACAGTGCGGGCGCTGCGGCAGGGCCATCGACGGCCAGGCCCTGTTCGTGGTGGATGAAGGCCAGCTGCGCTGTCCCTCCTGCCGCAGCGGCCGTTTCGAGCCGGAGCGCTACGGCGTCGAGGTCCCGGCGGAAGGACTTGACCTTCTGCGCCGCGTGCAGCAAAGTTTTCCGTCCGCCTGGCCCGGCGGCGAGCTCTCGCCACCGGTGCGGCGGGCCTGTGCCCGGGCCATCGACGGCTTTGTCCAGTATCATCTGGGGCTGGCCTGGGAGGGCAGCTATTTTCGTCGGGTCTGAGTCTGCCCGTCCCGGAGAGCGGGGCAAAAGACGACGAAGGGGACGCGTCGGACTGGCGGCGCCGTAGCTGACGCGAGCGTCGCGTCGTGCCGAAATGTGTTAAAAAAGGACTGCACATGTATTTTCAGGATGTCATCCTTACCCTGCAACGCTACTGGGCGGAGCAGGGCTGTGTCGTGGAACAGCCTTCAGGCGTGGAATGCGGGGCGGGGACGTTCAACCCCAACACCTTTCTGCGCGTGCTGGGGCCGGAACCCTGGAGCGTGGCCTATGTGGAACCCAGCCGCCGCCCCACGGACGGCCGTTACGGGGAGAACCCCAACCGCCTGCAGCGCTATTTCCAGTTCCAGGTCATCATGAAGCCTTCGCCCGCCAACGTGCAGGAGCTGTATCTGGAAAGCCTGCACGCCCTGGGCATCAATCCCGCCCAGCATGATATCCGCTTTGTGGAGGACGACTGGGAATCGCCCACCCTGGGCGCCTGGGGCCTGGGCTGGGAAGTGTGGCTCAACGGCATGGAAGTGAGCCAGTTCACCTATTTCCAGCAGGTGGGCGGCATCGACCTGCACCCCGTCAGTGTGGAACTGACCTATGGTCTGGAACGCCTGACCATGTACCTGCAGGGCGTGGAATCCGTCTACGATCTGAAATGGAACAAAAATGTGACCTATGGCCACATCTACCACCAGAACGAAGTGGAGCAGTCCAAACACAACTTTGAGGCCAGCGATCCCGAGATGCTGCTGCGTCATTTCAATGATTTTGAAGGCCAGTGCAAGGCCATGCTGGAGCAGAACCTGCCCTGGCCCGCCTATGACTACTGCCTCAAGTGTTCCCACGCCTTCAACCTGCTGGATGCACGCGGCGCCATCTCCATCACGGAACGCGCCGGCTATATCGGCCGGGTGCGCGCTCTGGCGGCCGGTGTGGCCAAACTGTATGTGGCCCAGCGTGAAGAACTGGGTTATCCGATGCTCAACACCGAGGCGAGGTAAGGCATGGCTACCTTTGTGCTTGAAATTGGCAGCGAAGAACTGCCTGCCCGTTTTTTGGCCGGCGAAGAAGCCGAACTGGCCGCCCGTTTCACGGCGGCCCTGCAGGAAGCCAGCGTGGAGCACGGTGCCCTGCGCACCATGAGCACGCCGCGCCGCGCCCTTGTCATCATTGAAGACGTCAACCCCGTGCAGCGGGAGCGTGAAGAAGAGATCGCCGGCCCGCCTGTGCGGGTGGCCTATGCCGCTGACGGCAAACCCAGCAAGGCCCTGGAAGGCTTTGCGCGCACCAATGGCGTGAGCGTGGAGGATGTCTACCGCATCACCACCGAAAAGGGCGAGTATGTGGCCGTGCGCAAACGCATCGGCGGCGCTGCCGTGGCCGATCTGCTGGCGGAGATCTGCCCCGCCGTCATTACGTCCCTGCCTTTCGGCAAGCGCATGCGCTGGGGCAGCAACAGCCTGGCCTATGCCCGTCCCCTGCGCTGGATCGTAGCCCTGCTGGACGATGCCGTGGTGCCCTTCACCGTGGGCCCCGTGGCTTCCGGCCGTGAGACCATGGGCCACCGCATCCACGGGCATGGCCCCTTCAGCGTGGCCCATGCCGATGAGCTGCTGGCCGTGCTGGCGGAAAAGGGCGGCCTGACGTCCGACGCCGCCGAACGCCGCAAGATCATCGTGGAGGGCGGCAACGCCCAGGCGGCCGCCATGGGCGGCAAGGTGCTGTGGCGCGACGGCCTGCTGGACGAAGTGCAGGGCCTGACCGAACATCCCGTGCCCCTGTTGGCCGATTTCGATCCTTCCTATCTGGAAGTGCCCCGCGAAGTGCTGCTCACCAGCATGGAGAGCCACCAGAAGAGTTTTGGCATCGAAGCCGCCGACGGCAGCCTCATGCCGCATTTCCTGACCGTGCTCAACATCTCCCCCGAGGACATGAGCCTGGTCAAGCACGGCTGGGAGCGCGTGCTGCGCGCCCGCCTGGAGGACGCCCGCTTCTTCTGGCATTCCGATCTGCGCGATGATTTCGATCACTGGCTGGAAAAGCTGGATCATGTCATCTTCATCGGCCGTCTGGGCACCATGGGCGAAAAGACCCGCCGCTTGGAAGAACTCTGCCGCTGGCTGGCCGAGAACGTCAGCCAGGGCAAGGTGGCTGCCGAGGACGCCGCCCGTGCCGGGCGTCTGTCCAAGGCCGATCTGGTGACCGGCATGGTGGGCGAGTTCGATACCCTGCAGGGCATCATGGGCGGCATCTACGCCGGGCGCAAGGGCGAGAGCCCGGTGGTGGCCCAGGCCCTGCGCGAGCAGTACCTGCCCGCCGGTCCCGACAGTCCCGTGCCCGCCAGCCTGTGCGGCGCGCTGCTGTCCATGGCCGACAAAGCCGACACCCTGGTGGGCTGCTTCGGTCTGGGCATGATCCCCACCGGCGCCGCCGACCCCAACGCCCTGCGCCGCTGTGCCTTGGGCATTATCCGCATCGCCCTGGAATTCGATCTGCGTTTCGATATCCGCCAGCTGTTCGCCCGCGCCCACGAGCTCTACGGCGACCGCCCCTGGAAGCTGGCGCCGCAGGAAGCCCTGGACAAGCTGCTGGACTTCTTTGCCGGACGTGTGCGCAATTACTGGCAGAATCGCGGCGAGGACAGCCTGCTGGTGGATGCCGCCCTGGGGGCCGGCGTGGCCGATGTCTGCCAGTGCGGGGCCCGGCTGGCCGCCCTTGCCCGTTTCAGCAGGGAAGCCGGTTATGCCGAGGCCGTGCAGACCTTCAAGCGTGTGGCCAACATCGTGCGCAAGCAGGGCGCGGCTGAACAGCTTGCCGCCGTCTGGCAGGCTGACTTGTTGCACGAAGAGGCCGAAAAGTCCCTGGCCGCTACCCTGACCGATCTGTTGCCGCGTCTGGACAGCCTGTGGCAGAGCGGTGACCACACCGCCGCCCTCAAGACGCTTCTGGAAGTCCGTCCCGTGGTGGATGCCTTCTTCGACGGCGTCATGGTCATGTGCGACGATGCGGCCCTGCGCGCCAATCGTCTGGCCATGCTCAATGCCCTGGGTACCCGCTTCGCGCGGCTGGCGGATTTCGCCGCCCTGCAGATCTAGGCTGTGGAAGGGCGGTGCCCTTCCATGAAAATGCGCCAATCTGGCCACAGAGCTTGACAGATATGCCATGCTCTGCTAAAAATCCGTCTTCACACGAAGGCACTATACCTGCATAGCAGGCCAAAATATCGGAGGAATACCGTGGCTAACCATAAGTCTGCCATCAAGCGTCATAAGCAGAGCCTGAAACACGCCGCCCGCAACCGCGCTGCCCGTACCCGCGTGAAGAACGCCGTCAAGGCCGTGCGCGCCGCCATCCAGGGCAATGACAAGGAACAGGCCAGCAGCGCTCTGACCGTTGCCGCTTCCGTGCTGGCCAAGGCTGCCGGCAAGGGCGCCATGCACTGGAAGAAGGCCGCCCGCAAGCTGTCCCGTCTGTCCCGAGCTGTCAACGGCATCGACGCCCAGTAGAGCGGATACCGGTCAGGTCAGTTTTTGCTTGACTGCCAAAGCCGGGTAACGTAATGTTTCAAACATGCGCTCGTAGCTCAGCTGGATAGAGCAACAGGCTACGAACCTGTAGGCCAGGAGTTCGAATCTCTTCGGGCGCACCATAGCAAAAATAAGCGGTTGGCTGTCAAAGCCGGCCGCTTTTTTTGTCTGTTTCGGGAAGCCGGGGCCTGCTGCCCCATCGGCCGTCCTGGCCGCTTCTGCCGTGCCCCGGAATCGCCGTCCGCCCGGCAGACGGTGCAAGGGCGTATGAGCCTGCCCGGGACCTGCCGCGGGAGCGGTGCCGTCGGCAGGAAAGAGGTTTTTGGCATGAAGCACGACACGACCCCGCCCATGACGTCTGCAACGTCCGGGCAGGAGGACGCCGCCTCCTGTCCTTCTCCGCTGTTGCCCCGGCATCGCGGGCAGGTGCGCGAAACGGTGGACGAGCTGCGGCTGCTGTTCGATATTTCCCAGGTCATCGACCATTCCAAGGACATCAGCCACAGCCTGGAAGCCACGCTCAAGCTCATGGCCCGGCACCTGCATATGATGCGGGGCATGATCACCCTTGTTTCGCCCCATACCGGCGAAATCCGCATCGAGGTGGCGCACGGCCTGAATCCTGCCGAGCAGAGGCGTGGACACTACGCGCTCGGGGAGGGCGTCACGGGGCGCGTCATCCAGAGCGGCCAGCCCATGGTGGTGTCCAACGTCTCGGACAGCCCCATCTTCCTGAACCGGACCCGGTCCCGCGATCTGCAAAAAGACGCCATCGCCTTCATCTGTGTGCCCATCAAGTTCGAGGATGACGTCCTGGGCGCCCTGTCGGTGGACCGTGTCTTCGCGGATGCCGTGACACTTGAGGAAGACGAGCGCGTCCTGACCATCATCGCGTCCATGATCGCCCATGCGGCCAGGGCGCGGCAGCACGTCATGGATGAGCGCATCGCGGCCATCGAAGAGAACATGCGCCTGCGCAACGCCCTGTCCGCACCGCTGCGTCCACATGGTTTCGTAGGCAATTCCGATGCCATGCGCCTTGTCTACGAACAGATCTCCCAGGTGGCGCCGTCCACCACCACCGTACTGCTCTGTGGCGAGAGCGGCACCGGCAAGGAGCTGGCCGCCCACGCCATCCACGCCGCCGGCAAACGCAACACCGGGCCGTTCATTTCCCTGAACTGCGCGGCCCTGCCGGAGAACCTCATCGAGAGCGAACTGTTCGGCCATGAGAAGGGGGCGTTCACCGGAGCCTCGGGCATGCGGAAGGGCCGTTTTGAGCTGGCGGACGGCGGCACGCTCTTTCTCGACGAGGTGGGCGAGCTTTCCCTCATGATCCAGGCCAAGCTGCTCCGCGTGCTGCAGGAGCGTTGCTTCGAGCGCCTCGGCGGTACGGAGACCCTGGCCGTGGACGTGCGCATCATCACGGCCACCAACCGGGACCTCTCCCGCATGGTGGAGGAAGGCACATTCCGCCGCGATCTCTACTACCGCCTGAACGTTTTTCCCATTCACATGCCGCCCCTGCGTGAGCGCCAGAACGACATCCAGCCGCTGGCGGCCTATTTTGCGGACAAGTATGCCGCGGCCAACGGCCGTTCCGGCATCCGCATCTCGCTGGCCGTCATGGACATGCTGCAGCGTTATGACTGGCCCGGCAATATCCGCGAGCTGGAGAACGTCATGGAACGGGCCGTACTGTTGGTGGGGCAGGAGGGACTGATCCTGCCCCAGCATCTGCCCCGGGAACTGCATAGCACGCACTGTCCGTTCGGGCTGTCGGGGCCCGGCAGGCAGGGCGAGATTTGCGCCACCACCGGCACCCTGCAGGATCGCCTGGATGAACTGGAGCGGGCCTGCATCACGGAAGCCCTTGCCCGCCACAAGGGGCACATGGGCCATGCGGCGCAGGCGTTGGGGCTCACCGAGCGCGTCATGGCCCTGCGCATGAAAAAACACGGTATCAGTTACAAGGAATTCCGGCAGCATTGAGCACAAGGACCGGCCAGAAGCTCTGGCCGGTCCTTTGCGTTCCGGGCGTTAGAGGATATCCGGCATACTTTTTGATTTTCCAAAAAAGCGGTAAGTTTTCCTGATGAAACAAACGGACTTTCGTGATGTGCCTATGCGCCTGAGAAACTCCCGGGAAATAGGCAGCTGATTCCTGGGAGCTGATGTTCGTCCTCTCTGTCTGGACAAGGGATATGATTATCCGTGAGTCAGCTGTTCCCTATAGCGCGATGGCGATACCCCCATATGCTGTTTGAATGCACGCACGAAGTGCGGCAGGTCGTTGAAGCCGACCAGGTAGCAGATCTCGGAGATGTGCTTGTCTGAACTTTTCAAAAGTTCACATGCGGTATGTAGGCGGTATTGGCGCACAAACTGTGAAAAGGTCATGCCCTTGCAGCGCTTGAACCAAGAGCAGAATGCACTGCGGTTCATGCCGGCCTCGGCGGCGATATCGTTCAAGGAAATGGGGTGCGTGTAGTGCAGCATCACATAGGTGCAGATCTGCTGCATGCGCTGCACGTCACGTTCGATACGCATCGGCTTGCCGGCAAGGCTATGATCCGCGGCGGTGAACAATTCCGGCAGCAGACGCAGCATCTCGCACAGGCGTTCCAGTTCGTCCGGCACGCGCATGCGCAGCAGTCTGTTGCGCAGCGTCGCAGCACTTTTCGCCATAAAGTGCAGGGCATGAGGAGGGAAGGAAACGTCCCGCAGCCGATTGCGTACTTCGGGGAACATCTCTAGGCAGCGTTCAACAAAACCATGGCTGAAGGCCACCATCAGGTAATGCACATGCCCGTCCGCATCAATGGAATCAGGGGCGAATGCCCAGCGATGGATCATGCCGGGCGGTATCAGGGCCACATCGCCCGCTGTGAAGGTCTGGACCGTATCGCCTGCCGTCCTCTTGCCGTAGCCGCGTATGACGCACAGCAGTTCCCAGGCATCGTGCCGGTGCAGTTTTGCCTCTACGGCAGGGGGAATGCGGACCTCTAAAAAAAAGAAGGAATGATTCGTCGTATCGGGCAGTTCGTAGGGAGTGATCGTTTCGTCCATGGCAATCTGTCCCTGTATTTTTCGCACAGATTATGAATCTGAAACAAGTTTTTGTGACAATAATGCAAGAATTCGACAAAAAATAGGGTATCCTTACTGGAAAAAATGGCAGGCAGCCATCAGTGAGGTACGTTCCCATGGAATTTTACGAAGTTCTGGAAAAGAGGCGCACGATCCGTGATTTTTCCGACCGGGAAGTCAGCGGGGAAGTGCTGAAAAAAGTTTTGAATGCCGCGTTCAAGGCTCCCAGCAATGATCATTTGCGCCAGTTCGAGTTCGTGGTGGTACGCGGCCGCGAGCAGATCGCCCGTCTGATCGCTCCGGTGGCACACAATACGCAACGCCTGCAGCAGGCGAGCCTGGAGGCGTCGGCAGACGGTATGGACATGGATGAGTACGCCATGTTCGTGGATGCCCTGCCCAAGCAGCAGCGCATGCTTCTTCAGAGCAATTGTCTTGTACTGCCTTTTTTCCGGCAGAAGGACTATCCCCTGTGCCAGCCTGCAGACCAGAGTTCATTGAACTACTTTGCCTCTGCCTGGGCTGCACTGGAGAACATCTTGCTTGCGGCGACAGCGGAAGGGCTGGCCTGCGCCTTTCGTATCCCCATCGGCAATGAAGCGGAACATGTGAAACGGCTCGTCAACGCGCCTGCGGGATATGAATTCATCTGCTTCCTGGCCATCGGTTATGCAGCGGAAAATGCACATCGTTGCACGCAGAAAGTCATCCGTGTGGAGGACAGGATCCACCAAGATGTCTGGTGAGCGCAGCACGAACGTATCCTGCGGGATAAGGTCCCCTCTGGAGCAGGGGGAGACTGGCCTCTCTCCACGCTTGAAAAAGCCTGGTTCTGTGTTGTGGGGCACTCCCGCGGGCGCCGGGGCAAGCATGCCGAGGTCATGCCGGCGATTTTCACCGTCTGTACAGGCCAGTCCGCAACACCATAGCTTGCCAGACGGGCGGCGGACGGCTGCTGCACGATAGGAAGGGCAGTGATCCCAAAAGCCTGTCTTGATGCCAGCAGTTCATGTCGGCCAGGTACCTTTTTTACAGGGCATAAAGAAGGGGATGCCGCGGAACGGCATCCCCTTTTGGCAAGGCTCGAATCAGGGCCGGATCATCCCCAAAGGACGAGCCGGGTCTCCAGCGGCGAAGAAAGCCCTTCGGTGTACGGCATGACACGTACGCCGTAGACATGAACGCCGCTGCGGGTGGGGGCATATTCGCAAACAAAGGTCAGAGCGCCGTTGTCGGCTTCTTTTTCCACCTGCATTTCCACCACGTCAGGCGTTTCCGTAAAGTTTGTACCGTCGCCGGGACCGGCCACCAGCTGCACCAGCAGTTCTTCGGTCTTCATATTGCCGGGATGGACGATCACTTCCACATGCAGGGATTGTCCGTCCAGCAGGCTGTCTTCCTTGATGCCTTCGATGCGGATGGTATCCATCTGCACGGAACTGAAGCGGGCACTGACATCCCGCTTCCAGCGTGTGAGGTGGCGAGCCAGCGTGTAGTGGTTGCTGCGCATCTCCTGGTGACTGGTCGCCGCCGGGATGTAGTAGTCCAAGAGGTAGTCAAGCAGCATGCGGTGGGAACTGTACTGGGCGATCAGCGTTTGCATGGCCTTGCGTACCCGCAGCAGCCAGTTATGGGGCAGCTTTTCCGAATCACGTTCAAAGTAGAGCGGGATCACCTTGTCTTCCAGCAGGGAGTACAGGGAGGCCGCATCATCATAGTCGCTCTGTTCGGGACCCAGGGTATCCCGGCTCACGACAGGGCCGATGGTCCAGCCGTTGGTGCCGTTGTAGCCCTCGCACCACCAGCCGTCGGCCACGCTGAGGTTAAGGCCGCCGTTGACGCTGATCTTCTGGCCGCTCGTACCGCAGGCCTCATAGGGGCGGCGCGGGTTGTTGAGCCAGACATCGCAGCCCTGCACCATCAAACGGGAAACAGCCAGGCTGTAGTCTTCGATGAAGAAGATCTTGCCGAAGAAGCGGGGTGACAGGATATGCTGGAAGACCTCGCGGATCAGGCCGATGCCCTGCGTATCCGCAGGGTGGGCCTTGCCGGCAAAGACGAAGATGACAGGCTGCCCCGCTTTCTCCAGGATGCGGGCAAGCCGGTCTACGTCGGCAAACAGCAGGGTGGCGCGCTTGTAGGGCGCAAAGCGGCGGGCGAAGCCGATCACCAGGGTGTCGGGCGTCAGGCGGGCCGTCATCTCCTGCTGCTGCTCATAGGAAATGGCGAATTTCTGGAAAAAGGCGGGCAGCTTGGCGCGGATGAAGTCCAAAAGATGCTTCTTCTGCGCCTGACGCGCCGCCCAAAGGTCCGCATCAGGGATGTCGGCAATGCATGTCCACTGCTGGGCATCGGGCTTCAGTTCCTGCCAGTTCTGTCCCAGGCTCTTTTCCAGCAGGGGGCGCATGGCCGGGCCGGCATAGGACGAGACATGGATACCGTTGGTCACATGGAAGATGGGTATCTCCGTCATGGGGACCCCTTTCCAGCCTTCCTGCCACATGTGGCGGGAGACGATGCCGTGCAGGGCGCTGACGCCATTGGCCTTCATGGAGTATTTGAGGGCCAGCACGGTCATCTCGAAGATATTGCGCTCGCTCCCTTCAAATCGTCCCATATTGACCAGGGTCTGCCAGCTGATGCCCACGGTCTGGATATAGGGCTTGAAATAGGCCTCCATGCTGGCCAGGGAGAAGCGTTCATTGCCCGCATCCACAGGCGTGTGGGTAGTGAAAAGGTTGCTGCTGCGTACCACTTCCGCGGCTTCGGCAAAGGAGAGCCCCCGTTCCTGCATCAACAGGCGGATGCGTTCAAAGATCAGGAAGGCGGAATGCCCTTCGTTCATGTGGTAGGCGGCCGGCCGGATGCCCAAGGCCCGCAGCATGCTCACGCCGCCCATGCCCAGCAGGATCTCCTGCCGCAAACGGATGTCACGATCCGCCTCGTACAGACGGGCCGTGATCTTGCGGTCTTCAGCCGTATTGGACGGGATATCCGTATCCAGCAGAAAGAGCTTGATGCGGCCTACGCGCACCAGCCAGATCTGGGCATGCAGACGGCGTCCCGGCAGCTGAAGGAAGATTTCCCGCGGTTTCCCGTCTTCATCCTTGACCTGCTCCACAGGCAGTACGGAAAAATCATTTTCAGGATAGATGGCGGTCTGGCCGCCGGTCTTGTCGATGACCTGCCGGAAGTAGCCGTTTTTGTACAGCAGGCCCGCAGCCACCAGGGGCAGATTGAGGTCGCTGGCCGATTTCAAGTGATCGCCGGAAAGGACGCCCAGACCGCCCGAGTAGATGGGCAGGCATTCGCTCAGACCGTATTCCGTGGAAAAATAGGCCAGGGGGTGCTGGGGAGTCAGCGGACCGAAGCTCTGGGGCTCTACGGACATGTAGGCATCAAAGGCCTCCATGGTCTTTTTGTACAAACGCAGGTAGGCCTGCTCATGGGCCACGATGATCAGGCGGGCCCGGGTGGCTTTTTCCAGCGTGGCGATGGGGTTGTGGTTGCTGCGCTCCCACTCCTCCTCATTGAGGGCCGAGAACAGATGGTGGCATTCGGGATGCCAGCTCCACCACAGATTATGGGCCAGTTCGCGCAGGCGTCCTATGGCCGGCGGCAAGGAGGTCAGAGCCGTGAAACTGTGCAGGTTGGGCGTGGTGGACATGGTGGCCGCCAGGATGCGGGTCAGGGTCGCGCTGCTGACACCGTGCTGTTCGCTGCGCTGCCGGGCCTTGTCCAGGGCCAGGGTGTAGGCCTGTTCATAATAGGGGAAGAACTGCTCCCAGGAGCAGCTTTCGGCCACACTGCGCACCATCGTGCGGCATTCCTGCATGCCCGCTTCAGGCAGGGTCGCATACTGCAGCAGCACGTCACGCAGGCTGGCGGAACTTTCCTCATAGGAAGTCTGGCGACGGCAGATGATGCTGACGCCCTTCTTTTCCTGCCGGCTGGCGCGTACCCACATGCCGAAACCGGCCAGGTCCGAGGTCACTGTCGGAACGGCATGCGCGGCGCTTTCCTGCGGCGTATAGCCCCAGGGTTCATACCAGGAAGGAAAGACGCCCAGGTCGCAGGCAGCCAGCACTTCGGCATACGGCATGTTCAGGAAGCCGTCATTGCCATCGAGCTGCGCCGGATCGAAGATGACCTGCACATGGTTTTCCGGTCTGTTATCCAGGCCAAGGCGCTGGCAGGCGGTGAGGATGGAGTCGTTGGGCTGGTTATAGACATGGTGACTGCTGATCCAGAAATCTCCCTGACCGGGATGCTTGGCCGGATCGCCGCTCACGGCATCGGCATTGACGCCGCTGTGCCCGCCCATGACGGCACATAGGGCCAGGACATGGGACTGGGACTGGCTCAGGGCATCATTGACCTTGGACAGGGCTTCAAGAAAGATGTCGATGCCCTTGTTGTGGAATTCGTAACGGCCCGAGATGATGAAAATCCGGGTATCCTTGGGCAGATCGCGACGCAGCAGGCGTGCCGCGGCTTCCAGCACTTTTTTTCGTGCATCCTCGACCGGAGCGCGGTCGATGCTGAAATCCGGGATGACACGCATATCCAGACCGTTGAGGGTCAGCACGTCCGGGGTGCGGCCCAGGAAGACCGTCGCTTCATCCGCAGTGATGCGGCTGACTGTGGTGAAACAGTCGGCCTCACGGGCGGAGGCGGTCTCCATGGAGCATTTGGCCGTGATGTTGTAGGCACCGGCTTCATGCTTGGGATTGATCTGGTGCATCTGCTTGTAGATGTCGAAGCCGGATCCGGCCATGGAACGGCCCAGCATGGTGGCATGGGTGGTGAAGACCGTGCCCACATGGGGCGCATTGTTCTTGAGGTAGAGCAGGCCGCCGCCGCACATCCATTCATGGAAGTGGGCCAGGGCCGGGCCGTTTTCGGGGAGCTTCAGCGCTTTGCAGGCCGCTTCGATGACTTCGCCGCAGGCCGTGCTGAACATGACCGGTTCCACATAGTCCCAGCCGCCGGAGATGGAATCCACGCCGTAACTGTTCCACAGCGAGAACAGCAGCTGGCTCTGGTCATAGCGGTCACGGTAGCCGACCAGGATGACTTTGGGTCGACCGGGAATGTTCCAGCGGCCGAAACGGCAGCTCAAATTGCGACGTTCGGTCTCCTGCCGCAGTTCCAGCCAGCAGGGTTCATCGGTTTCTTCAAAGGCAGCGTTGTTGCCCAGGTCGGGGCCCAGGAGAAAATAATTTTCGCCAAAGGCGGCCAGGGCTTCCAGAATCTTGCTGCTGACGACGGCATAAATGCCGCCGACCTTGTTGCAGACCTCCCAGCTGACTTCGAAGAGGGTCGCATTGGACAGATCATGTGGCATGGGGAGTGGACTCCTTGATTCTCCAGAATAACTGATTCGTTTGTTGCCGTGCCGGTCACGCGCGGTGTGCGGACTCCAGCGTCAGGCCAAAGTCGGCCAGCACGTTCATGTAGTTGATATAGGCATCATAGGGCGTGCCGTAGGGATTGAAATAGCTGTGGACGTCACCGTCGGCAAACCATTTGGTGCACATATAGTAAAAATGGTCGGACGTCTGCAGACGACGCCAGGTACGCAGCAGGTCGGCGCTGCCGCTGGCCCGTACCTGTTCCTCCAGGCGGTAGACCGCAGTGATGGCATCCTGCTGCATGTCGTTGCCCAGCCAGGCGGTCAGATCGCGTTCGGCATCCGCCCAGGACATGAAGTTGTGCACATCCAGTTTGGCCACCGGGTGGAAGCGTTCCGCCGCTTCGGTGGGGGTCACGAAGCTGAAGTCAGGCAGGGAGAGCAGGACTTGCGGCAGGGCTTCCATAAACTGGAAGATGCCTGTGGACTCCCACTGATGCTCACCGAAGGTCTCATAGTCCATGAACAGGTTGATGATGTCCCCGGCAGCGCCGGAGGCCTGGGCCCATTGGGCGAATTTGTCGGCCGTCAGGGGAAATTCGGGCCACTCGTGATTGGAGAAGCGGAAGGCGATATCGTCCGAGAGGCGGTAATTCTTGAGCAGCAGGCAAAGGCGTTCGCAGCCGGCAGGCCTGTAGACGAAATTGGGGCTGCGCCAGCCCAGCACATGGTCGGCGCCTTCCGCCAGGATGGCCTTGTAGCCCATTTCCTCGATGGTGCGGGCCAGGGCGTTGTTGTAGATGAGCTCGGTATTGCGGAAGGATGTAGGCCGTACGCCGAACAGCTCCTCGATACGGTCATCGTGCAGCCGGACCTGCTCCTTGAATTCATCGGGAGAATAGAGGAACGACAGCGAGTGGTTGTAGGTCTCCGACAAAAGTTCCACGCAGCCGGTGGACACCAGTTCCCGATAGCTCTGGATGACCTCCGGCGCATAGGTCTCGAACTGATCCAGCGCCGTCCCGGAGATGGAAAAGCTGACTTTGAACAGGCCCTCATGGCGCCGGATGAGTTTGAGCAGCAGATCGTTCATGGGCAGGTAGCACTTGCGTGCCACTTTGAGCATGATGCCGCAGTTGGCGTTTTCGTCCTCGTACCAGGAGTTGGCCCCAATGTCGAAAAACGTATAGTGACGCAGCCTGTAGGGCTGATGTACCTGAAAATAAAAGCAGATAGCGGACATGTCATATCCTCCCCGCAGCAAGCTGGTCATAGATGATGCGCAGCTTCGTGGCGGCGTTTTCCCAGCGGATGTTCTTCAGTTCTTCACGGCAGTTGCGTACTTCCTCGGCGGCCAGCAGAGGGTAGGCGAGCAGCGCGCAGATCTTGTTGGCCATTTCCTTCACGTCCCAGAAGTCCACCTTGATGGCATTGCGCACCACTTCCGCCACGCCGGACTGCCGCGAGATGAGCACGGGCACGTCGTAGGCCATGGCTTCCAGGGGGGCGATGCCAAAGGGTTCGGACACGCTGGGCATGACGTAGAGATCGCTCATGGCGTACATGCGGTCCACTTCGCCATTGCGCAGGAAGCCCGTGAAATGGAAGCGGTCACCGATGCGTAGGTTGGCCACGCGGCGCACCATATTGGGCAGCATGTCGCCGCTGCCCGCCATGATGAAACGCGTATGGGGCAGACGGTCCAGCACCAGCTTGGCGGCTTCCACG
The DNA here is from genome assembly GCF_949282365.1 of uncultured Desulfovibrio sp. GTDB lineage: Bacteria > Desulfobacterota > Desulfovibrionia > Desulfovibrionales > Desulfovibrionaceae > Desulfovibrio. The sequence goes on along the minus strand of NZ_CASDOY010000001.1, from coordinate 148,080 downwards.
AAGTAGTCCGGTCCCTTCTGATAGGTGACGCGGCCCATGAACAGGACCCGTTTTTCATGCAGACAGCGCTCGGGGATGGCGACGTCCTTGTGGATATCGCTGCGCGAAACGGCATTGTGCACCACGGAGATCTTTTCGTCGGGGATGCCGTATTGTTCCATGACCTGTTGCTTGGTGTAATGGCTCACGGCCACGACACGGTCCGCGGCTTCCATGCCCGCTTTTTCGATACCGGCCACGGTGCGGTTGGGATTGTCGCCGCTGCGGTCATGCTCCAGGGCGTGGATATGGGCCACCAGCGGTTTGCTCGTCAGCTTCTTCACCAGCATGCCGGCGGGATACGTCATCCAGTCGTGGACGTGGATCACGTCGAAATCCCGCTGCCGCGCGATGATGGCCGCCGCGCAGGCATAGCGGTAGACCTCGCTCATCAGGTCTTCCCCGTAGCCGCCGTGCAGGGTCAGCGTCTCGCACTGTTCCTGATCTTCCGTGAGCTCGCGCAGGCAGTGCTCATATTCCGGCCCTTCCTGCTGCAGCACTGTGCGCAGGGTCGGATCGGCCAGGCGTTTGCTGGAGAGCAGCCGCTGCAGCTCCCGGTGTTCGCGAAGATAGCTTTCGCTGTTCAGATAGGGACGCAAGGGCGAGTCGACATATTCCAGATGCAGCTTCTCGCGCCAGATCTCATCGATCTCCTTGCGAAATCCGGAGACCGTTTCCGTGTACTGCCGCTGGTGCCAGTGTTCGCGCACGTCATCCTCATAGTGGATACGGGACGTGCTGGTGCGCACCCTGGTCCCCGACGCGGAAAGCATGGTCAGGCCGTCCTGCAGATGGACAGGCCGTTCGCTCTCGGCCCGCGGCAGGACAAAGAAGATCTCGGTGCCTTTCTTGGCCAGTGCTGTAGCCATGCCCTGGCAAGCTGTTCCCAGCCCGCCGCTTTTGAAGGGAGGAAATTCCCAGCCGAACATGAGGACGCGCATTACCTGCCTCCTTGCAGCAGGGCAGCTTCCCACTGCACATAGACCTGGGGGGCAACTTTTTCCAGTTTTTTCAGTAGCCGCAGGCATTCCGCCACACTCCAGGCCTGGGCGATGCAACCATTGGGCAGATGGGGCGGATCACCGTCGAAGATCTCGGAGATGGAGCCGATGCCGGCGCCGCCCAGATGGCTGCCGAACAGGGGCGTCAGGGTCTGCAGCAGGCCATATGCCGCCCCCTGTTCATCCCAGGCCGCCCGCAGCAGGGCGTCCCCGTAGGCGCCCAGCAACCAAGGCCAGACGGTGCCCTGATGATAGGCCCGGTCGCGTGCTTCGGGGCCGCCTTCGTACAGGGAGCAGTAATCGCTGGCGCTGGGGGCCAGGGTACGTAGCCCGCATGAGGTCAGCAGGCACTGGCGCACACGCGAGACCACGGCGGCAAAGTTGTCTTCCTCCAGGATGGGGAAGGGCAGGGAGACGGCAAAAAGCTGGTTGGGGCGCACGCGTATGTCCCGCTCGCCATCGCGCCAGACATCCGCCAGATAGTCGCCCCGGTACTCTGTGACCCAGTGCCGGTGGACAAAGACGGTGCGCATGCGGTCCCGCTGGTCGACACTGTTCTGCCACTGGGGCTCGTCGAAAGATTTGGCAAGCTGGTCCGCAAAGGCCAGGGCATTGTACCACAGGGCACTGATTTCCACCGGCTGGCCGTGGCGCGGCGTGACGGGCTGGCCGTTGACGACGGCATCCATCCAGGTGAGCTGGGTGTGTTCGTCCCCCACATTGAGGAAGCCTTCCACATCCGGGCGCACGAAGGGCACCTCTCCGCTGCCATAGGCGCGGATGATCTCCCGGATGGCAGGCCAGCAGTGTTCCTTCACGAAAGCCAGCCGGTCGGGAGCCGCCTGGAGCAGCATCTGCACGGCCCAGACATACCAGAGGGACGCATCCACGGAATTGTAGGCATGCTTCCCGTCAGCGGAAAAGACATTGGGGATGAGTCCGTCGCGCATGGCGGCGCTGGTCCGGCCAAGGATCTCTTCCCCCAGGGTCTGGCGACCGGCGAAGAAGGTCAGGCCGGGCAGGGCGATCATGGTATCGCGCCCCCAGGAGCCGAACCAGTGATAGCCGGCCACGATGCTGTCGGCGGTGGTGCTGCCGCTGCCGGGCGTGCTCGTCAAAAAACGCTGGCCTTCGCGGGCCAGATGCTTTTGCAGGGTATCGGCCGCGGCTTCTTCCTCCAGACGCCGCCGGCTCTCCGCCTGCCACAGGCTGTCAAATTCGTGACGGTTGTGTTCTTTTTGCAGGCTTTCCGTGGACACGGTGAGATAGACGGCATGTCCGGGGGCAAGATCCACCTCGAAAACGCCGGGCATGAACAGGTCTTCCTGGAAAGCAAAGCCGCGCTCCTGTTCCACGAGGTACTCGACATTATAATACCAGTCAGGCGCTGCCTGCCAGGTGAAGGGACTGTCCAGCTGCAGGAAGAGCGCGGGGAGCTGTGCATCCGGCCGGACGGAGATACCGAACAGGGTCGGCGATGCGGTCTTGTCCATATCCTCATGGGCCCGGACGACGGAATGCATGTTGCGGCAGGCCAGCAAGGGCTTGATGCGCAGACGCAGGGGCGGTGTCTCGGGGCTGGCGATGCTGGCCTTGTAGCGTATCAGCAGCACATGGCGCCCCGGCAGCAGCATGAGCTCGCGCGTCAGGGTGACGTCGCCGAAGCGATAGCGGAAGGTGGGCCAGAGGCCCACGGACGCCGCCTGCATGTATTCATGTCCGCGCGGGAAATAGAGGCCCGGATGCTTGCGGCAGGAGAAATAGAACTCCCTTCCCGCCATGAGCAGGGATTCTTCAAGCGTGGAGAGCAGTACATGGCGTCCTGCGGGCTTGTCCAGCTCTGCAACGAACAGGCCGTGATATTTGCGCGTATTGCAGCACACCAGCGAACTGGAGGCATAGTCCCCCAGGCCGTTCGTTTCCAGCCACTCCTTGCGGAGGGCCTTGCGCAGGTTCTGGCAGGAAGGACGGTCAAACTGGAACTTCATATATTCTCCTCGATCGGGAAAGATGAACATATCCGCGGAGACCGTAGAGGATGAGGGCCGCTGCATCCGCGAAAGCTGCAGGGCGGGCAAGGCAGAACCGGCGTCTTTTTTGCGCTGACGGCCGATCCGGGTTTGAGGTAAATATACGCCAGTTGTGGCGGGGATGTCAAAAAGCGAACCTCCCCTGGCGAGAAATACCGGGGCACATGCGCTGCTGCCACAGGGGGGTACGATATGTCATCTTGTGGCACACGACCTATTCGGACGGGGCGTGTCATCGTCACCGGACAGCGCCGCCTCCAGGTCGGTTTCGGGGATCGAGCGCAAGCTGCGGACGATATCGGGATCGAAGGCACTGCTGGCCGTCAGGATATCCAGCGCCCTGGCAATGGGCATGCCCGGCCGGTACGCCCTGTCGCTGACCATGGAGCAGAAGGCGTTGACGATGGACAGCAGCCGCGCATGGGGATTGATCTGTTCCCCCCTCAGGGCACGGGGACCGCTGCCGTCGAATTTTTCGTTCATGTCATGCAGGATCTCGGGGACAGGCAGACCGAAGTTGATCCCTTCCAGCACGCGGAAGGCATATTCCGAGGAGCGCAGCACGGCCTGCTGTTCCTCGGCGGTGAGCTTGCCGCTTTTGCGCAGCAGATGATGCGGCACAAAGATCTTGCCGATCTGCGAGAGCTGGGAAGCCATGCGCAGGCTGGTGACGGCAGTGTTGTCCAGCGCCATGTGCCGGGCCAGCAGTTCAGCCACATGGCGCATTTTCCGGGTATGGCCCACCAGATTGGGGTCCACATTTTCCACGGCGCGCACCAGGGCCTCCATGAGGTTGCGCTGGCGTTCCTGTGCCTGGCGCGCCTGCCGGCGGAAGCGGGTGATATCCTTGAATATGGCAACGACAGCCGTATCCTTTGCCGCACTCTGCTCCTGAGTGTCCAGAAAAACGTAGAGCGAGACGCGGTAGAGGTGTTCCTTGCCGTCTGTGCCGGGCAGGGCCAGCTCCACGCCGTCAAAGGAAGGATCCTTGATCTTGCATTCGATCCCTTCCTGCAGTTTGCGGGCGGCCTCTTCGGGAAAGAGTTCTTGCGGCGTCCTGCCGGTCAGTTCCGACTGCGGCGTGGCGCCGCAGATGCGGGAAAATTCGGGATTGAAGATGCGTACCCCCTCGGCAGCGCTGAAGAGGACGAGGCCCAACCGCATGGAGTCATTGATGCTGTCCAGGACCTGCTTCTGGCCGCGGATGATGGTGTACAATGTCTTGAAATAGGCGGCCGAAGCCCGGTGGGCACGGCCGACGAGGCAGGAGAGGCCGAAGGCCAGCAGCAGGCCCACACCCAGGCTGACCGACAGGCCGATGCCATAAATCTGTAATGATTTTTGCCGGAGTTCCTGATCGATGGGGGCGGCGGGCAGGGCCGCCACCAGCATGAGCGTGCTGGGCAGGGGCGAGATGTGGCCCAGCGAATAGACGGCTGTGTCGCCGTCCATGGCGGGGCGCTTCTTGAAATCCAGGGAATGGGCGTCGTCCATGTCCGTGCGGAGGGGCAGCTGGAGCAGCCCGTCGTCCTGCAGCAGGAGGACGCTGCTCCGGCCGGGGGAGAGGTCCACTAGCTCAAGCTGGCATGCCTCATCCTGCAGGACGCTCCGCAGGGCCTTGTCCATGGTGAAGCACAGCAGCAGGCAGCCGACGACGCGGGGCTTGTCACTGCCGCTGATCTCGAACAGGGGAGCGCCCGCCTGCAGGGCAAAGTGACCGTCATGCGAGTGGATGGCGCCAAAGGAAAGCGTCCGGGATGTCATGGCCTGAGCGGCCAGACGGGCATCTTCATGGCCGTCGCCGGCATGGGTGGTGCTGTCCACGATCTTGCGCCCGTCAGGCAGGAAGATGCGGATGCGCTCGACATCATTGTGCGCGGTGATGTCGGCCAGCAGCCGCTGCATGTACTCCCGCTGATCCAGCAGGGACTGCTGGTCGGGGTCCGGTTCCGGGCCGTCCGGCGCGGGAGAGCTGCCCAGCAGGGCGGGCGGCAATCGGGCCATATCGGCGGCGAACAGACGGATGCTTTCGGAGTGGGCCAGCGTATTGGTCTGTTCCAGCATCTGCCGTCGCCAGTTCTGCAGTCGTATCTGCATGGTGTCGATCCTGGAGAGCAGGAAACGGTTTTTGTCCGCCAGGATCTCCTGGGTCGCCCTGTCGGCCTGCAGGGAACACAGGGCACAGGAAAGCAGCAGGACCAGCACGAAGAGGACAAAGCTGAGACTGATGCCCAGACGCTTGCTTATGACGGGATGCGGCTCGGCAGGAAGGGCAGGAGATGGGATGGACATGGGCTACTCGTTTGTTTTTTTGCCTTTCATGTGGGCCCAGCGTGCGTTCTCGTTGAAGGAAAACTGCGGGACGTAGTGTCGCAGGCGTCCCTGGGGCAGGATGGCGTTACTGATGTTGTCCAGAATGACGATGTCGTTGTCCAGATAGACAGCCAGTACGGCATGGGAAAGACGGCGCAGGGTGTCCCGCAGGACGACGATGCGCAATTTGTCCGTCTCCATGCCCAGCTCCTTGAGCGTGAAATATTTGGTGATGGCGTAGTCTTCGCAATCGCCTGATTTTTTAAGAAAGAGATTCGGCCAGACCCAGTAGTCGGCCTTGCCCCAGTTGGCCATGTCCTCGCGATAGGGAAAGCGGTTCCAGAAGGAATTGACATAGCGCAAGAGTTCCATGCCCTGCTTGCCTTTGGCGCCCTGCCTGAAAGTATCCCAGGTGGCCGTGCGGGTGAACACCTTGCCTTCGCGAAAGATGGGTTCCAGTTCGTTCATGCGGCGGACTTCCGCCCAGGCGGGCAGGCTGTCGAGCGGCCGGCGGAACTCCACTGTGCCGAACAGGGCTGGGCCGTCCGCCAGGGCCGGCAACGGGCAGAGGAGCACAGCCAGGCACAGGGCAAGCGCGCAGACTGCCGCTCGCAGGTACGGATGCGGGCTTTTGACCGGGAGCCCGCGAGGCTGGCGCCCCGTAGGGGGGGCAGGGCTGGGACATGCAGGAGACATGACGACCGCCGGGAAAGTGATGATCGGAGCCAACAGCATACCCCGGTCCTCGTGCATTGTCGAGGTTCCAGACGCCGGGCGGACGTCTACGCAGGTGCGCAGCTTTTGCGCGGAGCCTGCCTGGAGGGCTGCCCGGCAGCGTCGCCCTGATGAAAAGACGATGGGGAAAGAGCGGAATGATGTTGTTCTCAACGGGGCGGGAAGTGGCCCGGTGGTCCCCGCCCTGTGGACCTTGAGCGGAGGCTGGCGTTCTCTGGTTGCCGAAAGTGTCGCGACAGCCCCGCTGGAGACAGCTCCTTCTTTGGACGAAGAAGTTGCCGAGCCCGGCAAAAGATGCTTATATGGAGTCCTCCATGAATCATGTCGCACAGCGCGCTTCGACGATTGAGTTGATCTGCGGCCGCGCATGGCCGTGCCGGCAGAAGCGGTCGGGGCCGGTCCCCGGGAAGCCGCCCCCTCAGGTGGTGGGCTTGGATCGTGCCGCTTCATAGGGTGGAAGACATCGGCGGGACATCGTTCCTTGCCCGCAGGCGGACAGCCTCGCGGGAGAGGGCGTCGATGGCGATCGTGTCTTGCCGTTCCATCGTCCCCTGCAGCGCGCTTATCAAGGATACTGTATGTCGGAAAACGGATCTGGGGCCCAGAGAGGTCCGGAAATGGCGGCCGGAGGCTTGCGTCCCTCTGATGTCGATTTCATGCCGCCGCTGTTGTGCAGCCTGTCGACACTATGCCGCCTGCGTGGCAAGGCGCTTTCACCGCAATTCCTGCTTGCCGGCCTTTCGGGCAGCACGGTCTCGGCGCAGGCCTGCCTGCGCGTGGCCCGTAAGGCGGGCCTGACGGGCAGCGTCCTGTATCGGCCCCGTCTGGCCGATCTCTCCAACCTGACATTGCCCTGCATCCTGCTCCTGTCCGGGAATCGCAGCTGCGTGCTGACACGCCTGGAGCGGGGAGGGCAGAGCACCGCGGAGCAGACTGACGCGGACGAGAGTGGGGAACAGGCCCGGGCCGAGGTCATTTTCCCGGAAACGGAGAGTACCAGCCAGCTGGTGCCTCTGGAGGAGTTGCAGGAGGAGTACAGCGGCTATGCTCTGTATGTGGCGGTTCCCGGCCGTCCGCAGGAGCATGTGGAAAAATTGCGTCTGGTCAGGGGCAAACGCTGGTTCTGGGACGTGCTGCGCTATTACGCGCCCATTTACCGGCATGTGGCGCTGGCCAGCGTCATCATCAACCTTATCGCCCTGGCCAGTCCCCTGTTCGTCATGAACGTCTATGACCGGGTCGTGCCCAACAATGCCATCGAAACATTGTGGGTCCTCGCCTCCGGTATCGTCATCATCTATCTGTTCGATTTTCTGCTGCGCGCCTTGCGGACGCATTTCGTGGACGTGGCAGGCCGCAATGCGGATATCGTGCTTTCCAGCAATCTGGTGGACAAAGTCCTGACCATGCGGCTGGAGAGCAAGCCGGAGTCCACCGGGTCTCTTGTCAATAATTTGCGTGAATTCGAGCAGTTACGAGAATTTTTCAGTTCCTCGTCCCTGCTGGCCTGCATCGATGTCCCCTTCCTGGTCATCTTCCTGCTGCTGATCTCCTTCATCGCGGGGCCGCTGGTCTTCCTGCCTCTGGCGGCCATGCCCATCCTCATCGGACTGGGGCTGTTCTTGCAGACGGCGGCGCGGCGCTGCGCCGAGCAGAGCTACAAGCAGAACATGCAGAAGAACGCCCTGCTGGTGGAGATGGTCAACGGGCTGGAGACCATCAAGGCATGCCAGGCCGAGAGCCGGATGCAGCGCCTGTGGGAAGCCGTAGTGGGGCTTTCCGCCAAATCCACGGCAGAGGCGCGCCGCTACAGCAGCCTGGCGGTGACGGCCTCCACGCTGGTGACCCATCTGGTCACCGTGAGCATGGTCATCTGGGGCGTCTACCGGATTTCGGAAGGTCTGATGACCATGGGGGCCCTCATCGGCTGCAACATCCTGGTGGGACGGACCATGGCTCCCCTGATGCAGCTGGCGGCCCTGCTGACCCGCCTGCAGAATTCGCGCGTCGCCCTGCAGGCCTTGGACCTGCTCATGGAGCTGCCGTCTGAGAACCAGTCGGAGCGCTCCTGCATGGATTTCGGCGAGCTGCAGCCTTCCTTCACTGTGGAGAACGTCTCCTTTGCCTATCCCAATTCCATGAGCCTCGCCCTGGAGGACGTGAGCCTGCGCATCAATCCCGGGGACCGCATCGGCATCATCGGGGCCATGGGCTCGGGGAAAAGTACCTTGGCCAAGCTGCTGACGGGTTTTTATCAGCCGCAGAAAGGCAGCGTCAAATTCGGGGATGTGGATCTGCGGCAGCTGCCGACGACGGAGCTGCGCGGTCGTATCGGGGTCCTGCCGCAGGATGTGATCCTGTTTTACGGCAGTATCCGCGAGAACATCGTCCTGGGCGATCCCACCATCAACGACCATCTGGTGTTCCGTGCGGCGGCCCTTGCCGGGGTGACGGACTTCGTCCGCAACAATCCCGCGGGCTTTGCCGCCCAGGTCGGCGAGCAGGGCAAGGCCCTTTCCGGCGGCCAACGACAGGCGGTGGCCCTGGCCCGCGCTCTGGTGCGTGATCCGGAGGTGCTGATCCTGGACGAACCGACCAGCAATATGGACACGGATTCCGAGCAGCGCTTGCAGCAGCGTCTGGCGGCTGTTTCCCAGGGCAGGACCCTGATCCTCGTGACCCACCGCCTGAGCATGCTGCGCATGGTGGACAAGCTGGCCGTCATGGACAACGGCAGGTTGCGCATGTTCGGCCCGCGCGATGCCATCCTGAAGCGTTTACGCGACAGTGCCAGCGCCGCGGCGGCCAGGACCTCCGGCGCCGCCAGAGGCAAGGACGCTTCCCGGCCCGCAGCCGCAGAGGAGGGAAAAGATGGACGAGCGTAAGCCTGATTCCGTGCCGCAGGATGAAAAGCGGCCGCAAGCCGCTCCGCTGGGCGACATTTTTGCCGCACTGCCGCCGGAGACGCCGCCATCCCCGCGGAAAGCATCCCTGCTCGCCAGGCTCTGGTGGCTGTTGCGCCTGATCTTCGTGGGCGATGCCGAGCGGGAGCAGCAGCCACGGACCGGTGTGGCGGAGTGTTTGCGCGAGCATTTCAGCCAGGCTTCGGCTGCCGCGGGCAAACAGCAGCCCATGACGCGCAAGGAACTGTTCGCCGCTCTGGATGCGCCCCTGAACGGCCTGATGCTGGATGACATCAATTATGCCAGCGAAGTGGACGCGGCCCTTTCGCGCCGTCCTTCCTTCACGGCCCGCGCGCTGTCCGTTTCCGTGGCCCTGCTGCTGATGGTGCTGATCATCTGGGCGGCCTGGGCCCCCATCGACGAAGTGACCCATGCCGATGGCTCCGTGGTGGGCTCCCGGCGTACCCAGTCCGTCTCCAATCTGGAAGGCGGCATCCTGCAGGCCATCCTCGTCCGGGAAGGCGAGATCGTGGAAAAAGGGCAGACCGTGGCTCAGCTGGAAAACGTCATGGCGGAAAGTTCCTACCGGGATGCGCGCTACAAGCTGGTGGAACATCATCTGGCCATCATGCGCCTGGAGGCCATGTTGCGGGACGAGACGCCGGAATTCCCCACGGACCTGCCTGCCTTTTTGACGGAGATCCTGGGGGAAGAGCCGGACGCCGTCCTGGTGGAACGCAGCCGTCAGATCGTCGATGACCAGCTGAATACCTGGAAGGCGCAAAGTTCAAAGCTGCGGGCGGAACTTTCCATGCTGGAGGCCCAGTATGCCCAGCGCCAGAGCGAAGTGGCGGAGCAGCTGGCACGCAAGAAACAGCTGGACGGCAGCCTGGTGCTGGAGACCGAACAGAGGGATACGGCCAAGCGCCTGGTACAGCGCAACAACTATTCCCGCATGGATTATCTGGGGCTGGAACAGAAGGTCATCCAGACCCAGGGCGAGATCGACATGCTGGCCGCCGCCATCCCCAAGACCCAGGCCATGATGGATGAAGCCAGGCAACGTATCGGCAGCCGCGTGGCCGAGGAGCAGCTGACCATCAGTCAGGAGATCAATAAACGCCGTACGGAGCTGGGCTCCGTGCGGGAGTCCCTGACGGCCGGTGGCGACCGCGTGACCCGGACCGAGGTCCGCAGCCCCGTGCGAGGCAGTGTCAAGCAGATCCTGGTCAATACGGTGGGCGGTGTGGTCAAGCCGGGCGAGGCCATCATGGATATCGTCCCCATGGATGAGACCCTGCTGGTGGAGGTGCGCGTCCGCCCGCAGGACGTCGCCTTCCTGCGGCCCGGGCAGGACGTGATGATCAAGGTATCGGCCTATGACTTTTCCATCTACGGCGGTCTGCCGGGCAAGCTGGAGTCCATCAGCGCGGATACCATCGAAGACAAGAAGGGCGATTTTTATTATCTCGTCAAAGTCCGTACCACCGAGACGGCCATCCGCCACAATAACGAAGTCCTGCCCATCATCCCGGGCATGATCGTGGTGGCGGACATCATCATCGGCAAGAAAACGGTACTCGATTATATCCTCAAACCTGTGATGAAAGCCAAGCAGAACGCGCTCACCGAGCGTTGATCCCTGTGCGCGGAGCCCCTATGCGGAACCCTGAACGTTTGTCGCTGCTGCCCCTGTTCGCAGGTCTGTGCCTGCTGCTCGTCCTGACGGTCACCGTGACGATGCGGTTCGACAGGGAGGCGCAGCGCGAGATCCTTGACAGGACGGGCAGCCAGCTTTCGGCTTACTCGTCCACTGTGGCCGCCATGATGACGGTATGGAGCGGAGTCCAGCGCGATGCGGCGGAAGACATGGCCCGTTATGACATGCTCCGCCTGCTCGCCTCGGAGATCATGGATACCACGCTGCCTGTGGCCCTGCTGCGCGAGCTGGGCGAGACGCCCTGGACAGAGCAGGACCATGGCCGCTACAGCGACCTTGACCAGCGGCAGCGCCAGGCCTTGCACGACATGGCGCCCCATGTGGCGCTCATCTACCGCAAACTTGCCGAGTTCATGGTCCGGCATGACCTCGCAGGCGTGGCCTTGCTGACCCGCACCTTCGAGCCGGCCCTTCTGCTCGGACAGGGCGGACAGAGGGAGGTCCTGGGCGCATTGCGGCAGCGCTTTGCCAAAGAACCCCCGTCCGCCACCGTCATGCTGCCCGTGCGGCTGCAGAATGAGCGTTTGCTGGTGGATCTCGTCTGCCCGGTCACGGCACCGGACTATGTTTCGACGGATGGCGGGCTCCAGGGGCTCCTGCTGGTGACCTGCGATATCGGAAGACTGCTGCAGGGGATCGGGCAGTCGGCCAAGGCAGGCTATCTGAGCCTGCTGCTGGAGAAGGGAGGGGGGCTGGCCCAGGCCATCGCCATAGGAAAGCGGCCGTCCATCGATCAGATCCCCCTGCCGGAAGGCTTCGGCCAGGACATGACGCCGCGCAGCATGGTGCTGCCGGCGGCTTCCGGTACGGCGGATTGTCTTGTGGTCGGCCAGGCCGTCCCCGGCACGTCGTGGTATGCGACGGTGGCCTGCCGGGCGGACAGCGTGCTGCAGGAGCAGCGGGAGAGGAGTTGGCGTGTCTGGGCCATCGCGGGCCTGCTCTTCCTCTGTCTGGGCGGCTTTTTGGTCTGGTTCTACTGGTGGCTCGGCGTCCGACGGGAACGGAGCGAGGCCCGGGAGCAGAAGGAATTGTATGCCGCCGTGGTCCGGCAGCGCGTCTTGCTGGATACGGTCATCCGGGCCCTGCGCTCGGCGCTGGCCCTGGTGGACAAGGAGGGGCGGATCACCTACGCCAATACGGAATTTGCCCGCCTTGCCCGTTGCCAGGGAGACGTGAGGCATCTGATGCAGGTACGGCATCTGCCGGATTATCTGGCCCGGAGCCTGGAGCGCCATGTGGAATTCGTGCTGCGGACAGGCACGGAATTTTCCGACAGCGAGGATATGCTGGTCGAGGGCAGGCTGATCCATTTCAGCGTCCAGTGTCTGCCGTTTTCCGGTGAGGGAGAGCTGGCGGGCAATGTCGTTGTCATCTACCGGGACATCACGGCCCGTGTGGAAGCGGAGCGGCGTCTGGCGACCATGCTGCGCCAGACCGTGAAGGCCTTTACCCATGCCGTGGAAGCTGTGGACCCGTATCTGAAAGGGCAGTCGGGCTTTGCGGGCGAACTGGCCTATCACCTGGCGGCCTGGCTGGGCAAGGATGACCCGGCCATGGAGGCCACGCTGCGCACGGCGGCCAATCTCTCCCAGGTGGGCATGATCCGGCTGCCGCATGCGCTGCTGACCAAGAGCAGCCCGCTGACGGCGGCAGAACGCAGCCAGATGGAACGGCATGTGGAATATGCGGTGGATGCCCTGCGTGGTATAGATTTTGGCCTGCCCGTGCTCCAGACCATCGAGCAGATGTACGAGCGTATGGATGGCTCGGGCTATCCCCGCAAGCTGCAGGGAGAGGCCATCTGCCTGCAGGCCCGCATCCTGGCTGTGGCCAATACCTTTTGCGCCCTGATGCGTCCGCGTTCCTACCGTCGCCGCCATGACGAGCCGGGGGCCCTGGCCATCCTGCGCGAGCGGCCGTTCAAGTACGACCAGCAGGTGGTGGACGCCCTGGAAGCGTTTTTGCACAGCGCGCAGGGCAAGGACTTCGTCAGGGATCTGCAGCAGTAAGGCGCGGTCCATCCGTGGGCTCGCAGGCGACGCTGCTGCCCCGGGCATGGCTTGGTCCCGGCGGTCAGGCATGGCGGCTGGGGCCCGCGTCAGGGCATCCAGAGGTTTACTCCCTCCAGAGGGTGGCGGGTCCGCCAGCGGCGCAATTCCGCCAGCGTGCGCACGCCGCCCTCAAGGACAGCCTGATAATACTCCACACCGTGGATGTCTTCCGACGCCGGCGTTTCGTACTTGAGGCGCAGGATGATATCCCGCGTTTCCGCATCTAGACGCTGGCAAAGCCTGTCCGCGAAGCGTTCGAAATAACCGTCAAAGGGCGAGCCCATCGCCATGTGGATGATATCGATTTGCCACGGGGCTTCGTCCGGGCACCGCCAGACGGCGTGCCATTCCAGACAGCGCTCTGCCGTCCGGCTGCCGTTGATGAAATGCAGGCTGTGCAGATGGGGGGAGCAGGCCAGTCCCGCCATGACGCGGAAGCTGCACCTCACATCGAGTTCGGGCGTGTAGACGTGGAAGTCGATATCCCTGTGCCTGACCAGCAGGCCTGTCCTGAAGGAGCCTACGGCCTGGACCACGCCGCCTGCCCGGCGCCAGTGCCCTTCGATATCCAGCTCTTCCACTATGCGCCGGGCCTGGGCCCGGGCCTCGCGTGCCATCACCTGCCAGGGGCTGTCATGCTCCATGTCCGTCTCCGTGTTCCGGGCCATATGCCGGCTGCCGGCAGGGGGATCTTCCCCTGCCGCTTTGTCTTTGACATGTCGGGTCCCTTTTCTTATGGAAAAAAGCAACAAAAATTTCCACTTCCAAGCTGGAAAGATGCAGTGCCGGGAAGATCGGGGACCGTTGCAAGTCCGCATCTGACCGCTACCTGCTGCGTTTTGCGGAGAACACTATGGATATTCGTCATACGGCAACGACCTGCCCCTATTGCGGCTGCGGTTGTGGCCTGACCCTGGAGACCGCTGAAGGCCGCATCCAGCGGTCCGTGCCTACGCCTGACAGCCCGGTCAACCGTGGCAAGCTGTGCGTCAAAGGCTGGAACGTGCATGAATTCGTACAGCATCCCGACCGGCTGCGGCAACCCCTGCTGCGGACCGACGGGGGCTGGCAGGCGCTGGACTGGGAAAGCGCCCTCGATCATGCTGCCGGGGAACTGGCCCGGATCCGTGATCAGTGCGGCCCCGACAGTATCGGCGTGCTGACCTCCGCCCGCTGTACCAACGAGGAGAACTATCTGCTGCAGAAGTTCGCCCGTTGCGCCCTGGGCACCAACAATATCGACCACTGCGCCCGCCTCTGACACGGCCCCACTGTGGCAGGTCTTGCCACATCCTTCGGCAGCGGCGCCATGACCAACTCTTTCGACGAGCTGGCGCAGACCCGCTGTCTGTTTGTCATCGGTTCCAACACCACTGTGGCGCATCCCATGGTGGGCATGCGGCTCATGCGCTGCCGTCGCGCAGGGGGCGCTCTCATCGTCGCCGATCCCCGCCGTACTGATCTGGCCCGGCTGGCGGACATCCATCTGCGCCTGCGTCCAGGGACGGACGTGCCCCTGATCAACGGCCTGATGCACATCATTTATGAGCGCGGCTGGCATGATGCGGCCTTTATCGCGGAGCGCACGGAAAATTTTGAAGAACTCCGCGAAAGCCTGCGCCAGTGGACGCCCGGGCGCACGGAAGACGTCACGGGCGTGCCGCAGGAGCTCCTGTTCCGTGCCGCGGAGCTCTACGCCCGCTCGGAGACCAGCGCCATCGTTTACTGCCTGGGCATCACCCAGCATCGTTGCGGGGTGAACAATGTCCGTTCCCTGGCCAATCTGGCCATGCTGTGCGGCCAGATCGGTCGTCCCTGTACAGGCGTGAATCCGCTGCGCGGCCAGAACAACGTGCAGGGGGCCTGCGATATGGGCGGGCTGCCCAATTATTATCCCGGCTACCAGAAGGTGGAGGACGAGGCCGTGCGCCTGAAGTTCGAGGCGGCCTGGGGACGTCCCCTGTCTCCTGCGCGCGGCCTGACCGCCATGGAGATGATGCACGGCCTGCAGGAAGGCAGGCTCAAGGCCATGATCATCATGGGGGAAAATCCCGTGGTCAGCGATCCCGACTCCGGGCATGTGGTCAGGGCCCTTTCGGCGGCGGAGTTTTTGCTGTGTATCGACATCTTTCCCACGCCTACGACGGAACTGGCGCACATGATTCTGCCGGGGGCATCCTTTGCGGAGACAGACGGGACGTTCACCAATTCCGAACGTCGTGTGCAGCGTGTGCGGCAGGCCATCCCGCCGCTGGCGGGCCGCAGCAACGGCCAGATCATCCAGGCTCTGTCCCGCCGTTTGGGCTATGCCATGCGTTATGCCTCCGCTGAGGCCGTCTTTGACGAGATCTGCTCCCTGTCGCCCCATATGGCCGGGATGAGATACGCCCGCCTGGAAGGGAAAGGGCTGTGCTGGCCCTGTCCTGCGCCCGATCATCCGGGCACGCCCATCCTGCATCAGGGACGTTTTACCCGGGGCAAGGGCCTGTTCTCCGCCATCCCGCATGTGCCGCCGGCCGAACTGCCGGATGAGGAATATCCCTTCTTGCTCAGCACGGGGATGCGGCATGCCCATTATCTGACCGGGACCATGACGCGGCGCTGCGCCATGCTGGAACGGGAACTGCCCGAACTGGTGGCGGACATCAATCCTGCCGATGCGCGCAGGCTCGAGCTGCGCGAAGGTGCCCGCATGCGCCTGGTGAGCCGCCGCGGTGCGGTGATCTCGCGCATGCACATCACGGATGATGTGCCCGAAGGGCTGATCTTCGCGCCCCTGCATTTCGCCGAAGCCATGGTCAACCTGCTGACCTGCACCGCTCTGGACCCGGTCAGCAAGACCCCCGAATACAAGATCAGCGCCGTCAGGCTGGAGAAGGTCTAAGCCATGTCCGCATATTATACCATGAATCCGGCGGATCTGCCCGCCCTCCTGACTGCCTGGCGGCAGCAGGCCTCTGTGGTGTGCCCGCGCAGGGAGCAGGACGGGAGTACGCGCCTTGGCAGCTTTGCTCCCGAAGGTGGTCTGTGTCTGGACTATGTCAATCTGGCCATGCCGCCCCTGGATGTACTGAACGGCTATCAGGATGTGCTCTTCCGCTGGGAAGGCAACGAGCGCAGCTATGTGGCTGAACCCGGCGCGGAAGTCATGGCGCCGATGGTCATCTTCGGCATGCGCCCCTGTGATGTGGCGGCACTGGAATATCTGGACGAGTTCTATCTGGGTGAGTACCGGGACATCAATTATTCCCTGCGTCGTGAGGCTGTCACGGTGGTGGGACTGAATTGCCGGACGCCCGGGAAGCGCTGTTTTTGCGCAGCCACGGATACCGGGCCCTTTGCCCGCAGCGGTTTCGACCTGATGCTGACACTGGACGGCGAGCTCTGCTGGGTGGAATGCGCCACGGACAAGGGCGAAAGCCTTGTGGCCCAGGCGCGGGTCTTTTTCCGGCCCGTGACAGAGGCTGTGCTGCGCGACCGTCTTGGCCGTCTGGAAGATGCATGCCGAAAGGCCTTCCAGCAGCTCCCCGACCTCTCGGATATCCGTACGGCGCTGCTGCAGGGCTTTGAGCATCCGGTATGGGAAGAGATCACGCCTACCTGCATCCGCTGTACGGGCTGCACGGCGGTTTGCCCCACCTGCACCTGCTTCCAGTTCAACGAGGAACGCCTGGATGCCCGTTCCGGCCGCCGTGTGCGTGTGAAGGATTCCTGCCAGACAGCCGGGTTCACCCGCAACGCCGGCTGGCACAATCCCCGCAGCAAGGCCGCGGCCGTGCGCCATCGCATCATGGACAAGCTGGTCTACATCCAGGACCGTTTCGGCAAAAAAGGCTGCGTGGGCTGCGGGCGCTGTATCGATGCCTGCCCGGCGGGCATCGATATCCGCAAGATCGCCGACACCCTGGTGCGGGACTGCCCGCCTGAGGACCGGCGCGCCCCCATGCCGGTCAGCATACCGGAGCGCGCGCCCACGCGCATCGACCCGCAGCTGTTCACGCCCTATCCGGCCAGGATCGTGGCCATCCACGACGAGACACCTGATATCCGGCGCTATGTGGTCCGCTACATGGACGAACGCCTTGCCGAGACCTTTCGCCTGACGGGCCAGTTCTTCATGGTCACGGTCTTCGGCGTCGGTGAAGTGGCCCTGTCCATCCCTTTCGGGGATCAGCATGACGGCCAGTTCGAGTTCTGCGTCAAAAAGGTGGGCAAGGTGACTTCCGCCCTGGCCGGATTGCATGAGGGCGACGTCATCGGTCTGCGCGGCCCCTACGGCAAGGGCTTTCCCTACCGCTCCTTCGCAGGGCGCGATGTGCTGGTGGTGGGCTCCGGTGTGGGGCTCACGCCGGTGCGGACCATCGTCGTGCGTCTGTTGCAGGAACGGGAACGCTATGGCCGCATCGCCATCATCGCCAGCGCCACGCGCTACGAGGGCCTGGTCTACAAGCAGGATCTGCGGGACTGGAGCAAGATCCCCGGCGTGAGCGTGCAGTACGCGCTGGCTAGGCCGACCGACGCCGTTCAGGCTCATGTGGGCTATATCAACGACCTGCTGCCAGAGCTGGCTTTCGACTGGCCCAATGCCCGGGCCATCCTCTGTGCCTCCCCCCGCCGCATCAAACTGGTCGCCAGGGATCTGCTGGGGCTCGGCATGGACGGCAAGGACATCTTCACCTCGCTGGAGACCCATATGCGCTGCGGTGTGGGCAAGTGTGGTCACTGTAAGGTGGGGGCCCATTACATGTGTCTGGACGGGCCCGTGTTCACCTATGAGGAGATGCTGCAGCTGCCCGAAGAATTCTGACGGGCCGGACTGTGGAACGAGCGGGGATGCGCAGGTGTCCCCGCTTTTTTTGTGTCCGGGGATGTCGTTGCCCTCATCCTTCCATGGAAGCATAAAGGGCGTCCGTCGTGTCCTGTCCGCAGGGCTGAGGGATGCTTGGGACGCTGCTTGGGACAGCGTCCGGCATTTCTTCTGCCGTCGTTTCCTTGCCGTCGTTCCCCATCACCGGCTGAGGCTCCTTGCGGCCGGCAGCCCCTGTTTTCTTTCATCAGGACGTTTCGGCATGTTGCCCCATCTTCGGGGCCGGCGACGCTGCGCTGGGCGGCGGGCTGCAGAAGATGGCAAGACCGGCACTGACAGGGACGACTGTCCGCGATGGCGACAGTCAGGGCGGGGCAAGCGACGGAGATTCAGACCATGTTGAGCGTGCGGCAGCCATATCGACGGGGAAAGGTCCTGTGTCTGTCCGCAGCTTCCGCGCCCTGTTTCCAAACTCCTCTGTCCAGCGATCAGACCGTCCGAGAAGCCGTGGCTGCGTCCCGGTTTAGCGCCGCTGTATGGTCAGGGTCGAGCCTACGGAAGCGGTCATGATGGCCGCCAGCGCTGTCCACTGGGCCAGATTGAGCTGCTCGCCCAGAAAAAGAAAACCGGAGAGCGCCGCCAGGGCAGGTTCCAGACTCATGAGGATGCTGAAAGTGCGCGAGGGCAGGTTCTTCAGGGCGATGATTTCCACACCATAGGGCAGGGCAGAGGAGAAGATACCGAGGAGCAGGGCCAGAGGAAGGATCTCCGGCGTGAACAGGGCCGTGCCCGAGGCCGCCAGGCCCACGGGAAAGATGGCGCAGCTGCCAACCAGCATGGCCAGGGCCACGCAGGATTTGTCCAAGCTGCTGCCCGCTTTTTTACCGAAAACGATGTACAGGGCCCAGCAGACGCCGGAAGCCAGCGCCAGCAGGGCCCCCAGGGGGTCGATACTGTCTGCGCTCTGACGCAGGGGCAGGAGGATGACGAGCCCGGCTGCGGCCAGGATGACCCAAACCATATCCACCAGGCGGCGGGAGGAAAGCATGGCCACGGTCAGGGGACCGGTGAACTCCAGAGCCACGGCGACGCCCAGAGGGATACGGCTCAGGGCTTCGTAAAAGCAAAGGTTCATGCTTGCCGTGGCAAGGCCGAAGACGGCTATGAGTTTCCAGGCGCTGCGGGGGATGTTCTTTGTCCAGGGGCGCATCACGGCCAGAAGGATGGCGGCGGCCACGAGCAGACGCAAGGCAGTGGTACCCGCCGGCCCTATCACGGGGAAGATGGTCTTGGCGAGTGAGGCGCTGGCCTGGATGGAGGACATGGAGACCAGCAACAGCAGGACGGAAACGAGGGGGGAGGCGGCAGAGAAGTTCATGGAGGCTGTCCGGCAGCCCGGGGAAGGTTGCGCAGCGAAAGCTGCAGGATCGTATGTCAGCACCGCAAGAGGAGAAGGGCGGTACTTCTCCTCTTGCCGGAGCGTCAGCCCCGCGCGGTGCTAGCCCTTCTGTTCCTGGGTGGCGTCGGGAAGCAGGGCGGCTTCCCACATCTCCTGATAATACATGCAGGTGCCGGGATTCCAGGCCGTCGCCGTGGCATGGTCGTAGCTTTCAGTGATGGGCCAGTCAGTATGGGGACGCAGGGCTTCTTCAAAGGAAGGAGCTTCCACAATGCCGTCATACTCCAGGTTCAGGGTGTAGTTGGGGCCCTTGAGGTAACGCAGATGATAACGCGGCATGATAATGTCCTTTGTACGCAAGAGCCGGGAAGGGCGCAGGCCCTTCCCGGCATCCTTATTACGTGTTCAGCAGCCCGGTCTAGTGGGTGGTCATCACGAACTTGCTGATGAGGAACAGCACCACCAGCAGCGCGACGCCCAGGCCCCAGCTCCAGTGGACGAGCTTCATTTCAGTCTCATCCAGGGGCTCGTACTCCATCTTCTGGACTTCTTCGTGGAATTTGACTTCTTTGTCTTCCATCATTGTTCTCCTTTAAACTAGGCGCCAACCACCGGCGGGGTCATGCCATGGAAGAAGGCGTAGGAAATGAACAGGCCCACCCAGATGATGAAGCCGAACAGGCAGACAACATACACGATGGCCAGGCGACCGATACCTTCTTCCTTCAGCTTGCGGAAGTTGGAGACCATACCGATGCTGAAGAAGGTCAGCAGGAAGAAGAGTACGCGGAAGCCGTTGATGGCGCCGGACATGGCCTTGCCGAGCTTGTGCAGTTCAGGCGAGCTCAGGCAGACGATGAGCAGGATCAGGAAGGTGCCCAGGTAACCCAGCACGAAGCGGGGGAAGCGGTCCATGACGTCGCCCCAGGTCATGGTGCGTTCGCCACGGCTCTTGTCGAACTTGGCAGTCCAGATGTAGGCCAGAAGCAGGGCCCACACGCCGATGAACATGTCGATGAAGATCTTGACGGTGGTGGTCACCATCACGATCCAGCCGGGTTCCCATTCGGTGCCCAGACCGGCCATCTTGGCCAGGATCAGGGATTCGGTGATGGCGCCGGAAGCGATGGCGCCACCGTCGGACTTCACGGCCAGGCCCATCCAGCCACCGGCCACCATGGGTTCGGTGTACAGGAAGTACTGGGCGATGAAGGGCAGGATCAGCATTTCAATGCAGGTGAACACAACGACCAGGGAAGAAACCATGATCGGGACCACCGGCCGGGCGCGGATGGCACCACCGGTGGCGATAGCGGCGGACACACCGCAGATGGAGATGCCGGAAGCCAGAGGCGCGGCCCATTCTTTGTTGAACTTGAAGTACTTACGGGCAACGTAGTACACCACGGCCCAGTACAGCAGGTAAGCTTCAACAATGGCGCACAGGCCTCGGAAGATGACGTGACCGGCAAAACCGGCGGCGTCGGCGGCCTTCACGCCCAGTTCGGCACCAAGGATAACGATGGCGATTTTAACGAACAGCTCGGGGCGGCAGGCGTCGCGCAGAGAGTCGGCGAAGCCGGGAGCAAAGTTACTGATCAGGATACCCATGACCAGGGCGGCGATCAGGCCGGCTTCCGTGCTCAGGCCCAGAGCCCACGGGATGCCCTGCTTGGCCAGCTGGGTGGGGTTGGCGGCGATGTACGCATTGGCGCCGGCGGTGTAGCAGGCGATAGCGATGAAGAAGATCACCGTGAAGGAAGCGATGAAACGGCCCACGTTGCCTTTCATCAGTTTCACGCCCACAGAAAGGACGGCCGTGATGAACGCATAGGTCACCAGCAGAGCGCCCCAGCCGGGCAGCAGGCCCTTAGTGGCGGATCTCCAGGAATCGAGGGGGCTATCCACCCACATCCCCATTTTGAGGACCCAACCCAGCGGATCGAGTCCGACGAACTTGCCAAGGCCCAGGACGAAGATAAAGCAGCCGAGAAGCAGGGCAACTTTGTCTTCATTAAAGGCTGATTTGGATGCCATATCCAACCTCCTGATTACAGGTTTATCAACCTGGTGAAAAAGACCCCTTTCTCGTGATATACTATGAAACAGTATGTGGCACAAGTAGGGGAACCGGAATACCCAGCCGGCGCGCCTGACCCCCCAGGCCGCACGACTTTTTGTCTTCTACACGGGAAAATTTTTTTGTCAATGCAGGTTGTTGGTAGGTTTTTTATGAAAAATGCCCTGCCGCTAGCGGCAGGAGAACGGCCCGAAAAGAGCTGCCCGGATCCAGCGATATAAAAAACGTTTGATATCAAAGTATTATGAACTATTATTAGCTTTGAGGCAACACTGTAAATTGATTCACATTATATCAGGGCCGGCAAAAAATTTCTACGATTTTTCGCGACAAGAATTTTTTTTCTCAAAAGGATTTTTTGTTGACACTGAGGACTGGGAGGCGTAAACACTTTTCTTGCGTCGGGATGTAGCGCAGTCTGGGAGCGCACTTGAATGGGGTATGGGGTTCAAGGGGTCGAAGGTTCAAATCCTTTCATCCCGACCAGAAAACAGAAACCCCAAGGGATCTACGAAAACTCGTAGGTCCCTTTTCTGTTTTGGGGCCAGGCCTCCTTCCCGCCGGAGCGCGGCCCGTCCTTCGGTGTGATAGGCGTACTCCGGGACATGGTGCCTTGCCGGATGAGGCTGCAGGGACCTTTTTCGCATGGCAGCACGGTGCCGTATCCTCCCTGGAGGGATCGTCCGCTGGCGGTGCGAGAGCAGTGCAGTCGCCGCCCCGAGCCAGCCCTTCCCGGCCGTTTTCCAGGCCCGATGCGGATTTCGGGGCGCTCTGGCCGACAGGGCGCATGTTCCGGTACGGAACAAGGCCCACGGCACGGAATGTGAACCTGCGCACACAGGGGATTGTGAAGAGCGTGGCCCGCAAAAGGCGCGCGGAGCCCACTGCAGCCAGGCGGGGATATCCGCCATTGGGGATAGAGTGGTATGCCGTATGGGAAGAGGCCGGCAAGACCTCTTGATGCTCCTGGCACGCGGGAACAGCGGAAAAATGAAAAATCCGCACGCTTATGTTGACAAGGAAGGCGTCTTCATCTATCTATCTCTTCGCGTCGGGATGTAGCGCAGTCTGGGAGCGCACTTGAATGGGGTTCAAGGGGTCGAAGGTTCAAATCCTTTCATCCCGACCAGAAAACAGAAACCCCAAATGGGGTTCAAGGGGTCGAAGGTTCAAATCCTTTCATCCCGACCAGAAAACAGAAACCCCAAGGGATCTACGAAAACTCGTAGGTCCCTTTTCTGTTTTTTGACATTGGGATGCACAATCACGGGGAACAGGCCCATTGGCCGATCGAGACGAATAACGGCTGGCGCAGCCTGTGCAGCGGAGACCGTTGGGATCTTGTGCGACTGTCGCGCTTTCCCGCTTTTTCTGTCCCGGTCCGCAGGGCCATGCGGACCCCATCCCCAGTCCGGCCGCAGCTTGCAGCAAAAACGCCACAGGTCTCCCCGTGGCGTTTGGTATGCGCTGTCGCGATCACATGCGGCCTTCCTGCTCCATCTCGCCTACCCAGCGGGAGAGGAGGGCACGGGAGGTGCGCTCTCCCGCAGCGTCCAGCTTTTTGAAGTCTTGCACATGGGTTTCCAGCCATGCCTTATCCGTCAGGCTGATCTGGCAGGATGCGCGGGCCCGCTGCTGGAAGGCATTGAGGTAACTGGTATCAAAGGCGATATCGCGGACAAGATGTTCCGGGATGGCTTCGTGATATTCCATCAGCACCTGGGTCTTGCGGAAATTCAGCAGGAGCTTTGCCCGGTAGACCAGGCAGGGAGCGGCATCGGGGCAGAACGGATCGCTGCTGCCGTCCAGGCGCATCAGCTGCTCATGCAGGGTCTCGTTCTGGTAGGCATATTGCTGCTGGCGGATGGCGGGAAAGGACGCATGGTGGGCGGCCTCCCATTCCCATCTGCCTTCCGCGTCCGCCACCGCCGTGACCAGCGTCCCGCGTTCATTACCGTAAACGGCAAGCCAGACGCGGGCGTCTCCGTCGATGCTGCGGCGGGTCTTGGGCCGCAAGGTCCGGTTTTCCGCATGGCGCAGCTGCATGTCGGCGGCGGGGACGAAGGTCAGAGGCGGCCGGGCACGCGAGATGATGACAGGCTGTCCGCACGCGGGGATGTGGCCGATGCCTCTGAGGGGCTGCTGGCCCCCCATGAACAGGACAAAGACAGCAACGGCGATGACCGCCACAATGAGCAACAGAATCTTCATGGTCCCTCCTGTGCGGGGATGGTTGCATGATGGCTGTGAGGCCCTGACGGATGAACTTAGCATCCCGCCGCGGGCAGGAAAAGGGCCTGCAGGGAATCCCGGCCGCCGGGGAGGGCGACGGAACGTCTACGGCAGCGCCACTTGCCGGGATTGCTCCCGGAAACAGAAAAGGGGATCCACGATTGCTCGTGGATCCCCTGGTATTCCGCTGCTTGGTCGGGATGAAAGGATTTGAACCTTCGACCCCTTGAACCCCATTCAAGTGCGCTCCCAGACTGCGCTACATCCCGACACAGGAAAAGACTTCTACGCGCAGCCATCTTGTCTGTCAACAAAATAATCAGGAAAGCAGCGGCGGATGGCAGGCGGACTTCAGGTGAGCCTGAAAGTTGGTCAGCCTCCCGGCCGCTCGGTCGTTGGGCCTGCCTGCGCTGTCGAAACACGGCGCACGGCAGCATGGACGGCATGCAGGGGATCTGCCCTCGTGTCCTTCGGCCAAGCGTTACATATCATGCCTGGAGTGCCGTCAGGCAGGTCCATGCACTGGAGGAAAGATCCCGGAACGGGACGCGTACGCCCCTCGCCTTCGGGAGCATGCGGCACGCGGGGCAGGCCGCCTATCCCCGCGCAGAGCGGGAAGGCGTTATGCGTGGGCGCGCCATTGTTTGCCGGACAGCGTGGCCAGCACCTGGAGCAGGACCTGCGTCCCGTCCTTGCCGTGCCCCTGGGCCTGGGCCATGCGGTAGATCTGTTCCGCCAGGGCGACGCCGGGCAGGACCAGTCCCATGCGTTTGCACTCTTCCAGGCAGAGCCCGAGATCCTTGATGAAGTGCTCCACAAAAAAGCCGGGAGCGTAATCGCAGCCCAGCAGGCGGCGGCCCAGCGTGCCCATGGCCGTGCTGCCCGCGGCCCCGGGGACCACCAGCTCCAGCCACTGCTTCACATCCAGACCGGCTTCCTGGGCAAAGAGCATGGATTCGCATACGCTGAACATGACGCCGGCAATGGCGACCTGATTGGCCAGCTTGGCCTGCTGGCCGCTGCCGGCGGCACCGCAGTGCAGGATGTTTTTGCCCATGACGTCAAAGCAGGGTCGCACCTTTTCAAAGACCTCCCTGTCGCCTCCCACAAAAATGGACAGCCGCGCCTCACGCGCGCCGATATCGCCGCCGGTGACAGGAGCATCCAGAGCGCCGCAGCCCCTGGCGGCAGCCGCTTCGGCGATACGACGGGCCAGTACCGGACTGGACGTGGTCATGTCGCAGAGGATACCGCCCTTTTCCAGACCGGCCAAGGCTCCCTGGTCCCCCAGCATCACTTCTTCCACATCGCGGGGATAGCCCACGATGGAGAAAACGATATCGGCCTGGCGGGCCACTTCGCGCGGCGTCTCAGCCCAGCGGGCACCGCAGGCCAGCAGACCTTCCGCCTTGGCTTTGGTACGGCTGTAGACGGTCAGCGGATAGCCCGCAGCCAGCAGATGCCCGGCCATGGAATGCCCCATGACCCCCGTGCCGATCCAGCCCAAACGCGGTTTGTTGTTCATTGGACCATCTCCTTTGGCTTGCCGCTTCCCTGCGGCGTGAGTAGGAACAGGCGCAAGCGCCCGGCGGCGGACTATTTTGTCCGTGCTTTCAGAATCTCTTGCAGCAGGGCAGTGTCCGGGGGCAATTTGCCTGTCCGGGCGGTCTGCACATGTTTGCGCAGCAAGTCCGCATTGCGGCGCATGTTTTCATTGAAAAGGTCGTCTCCGGCGTAATCCTTGAGCAAGGCAGCCAGGGCCCGGTCGAAGTCCTCCTTGTCCAAGCGGGCGGCTTCTTCCACACGGGTCCGGTAGAAGGACAGGGAACGGTCGATGCCGGTCTGGAACTGCTCCAGCCCTTGCTCGGCCGTTTTCATGATGCGGCGCAGCGTGGCGAGCGTCTCGCCCTTGGCGGTCCGGCTGTCCCGCTTCATGCTGTCATACTGGCTTTGCAGGGAATTGCGGCGGCTGGCGTAATTGCGGATGGTCTCCAGCATATAGACGGCCGTACGCAGGGTGGACTGCATTTCCAGCTGCTGTTGCTGTTCCTGCAGGATATTGTTTTCCTTGATGGCTTCGCGCAGGGTCAACAGGTTTTTGCGGCTGTTGTCATCCGGCGCGGCGGCAATGAGCCGGTCCAGCTCTTCCAGGGGGTTGCGGCTGGCATCACGGGCCAGCGGGTTGCTCTGGCCCGCGGCGTTCCAGGCCTGCTGTAATGCGGAAGGCCGGTCTCCGCCCGGTGTGTTGATACCGGAGATGACAGGACGGAAGCCCAGATCGCGGGCATGGGCCGGGCCGTCCGCCAGGAAAAAGGCGCTTTCTTCGCGGCGACCGGGCATGATCTCCGCCTCGCCGGAGCGGAAGGAACCGCCCTTGCGCACAAATCCGCCGGCGGAACCATGCAGGCGGCCCCCCACAGAAAAGCGGAACATGTCCAGAGCCATTTCCGCCGCATTGCCGGCCGTATCGTAAAGTCCCAGCGGGTTGGGCTTGCGCGAACCGATGGGGGCGCAGTCTTCGGCAATGCGGGCAGTGCCCTCGGGGCGATAGACGGCATAATCCGTCAGGGGCGCCCCCGCAGGCAGGGCGAAGAAGTCCTTTTCCGTCAGCTGTTCGGGACCGGCCGTCTGCCCGCCGCGGGCCGCGTATTCCCATTCCGTTTCCGTGGGCAGGCGTACGAAGCCCACATTGCGGCTGTCCCCGGCAAAACGGGGCAGGGCATCCGCGGCATGCTGCAGCAGCCATTCCGTATAGCGCCGGGTGAATTCCACGGCCTCATACCAGCTGATGTCCGTCACGGGCCGTGCCATATTGGCATCGGAGCCTGCGCTGTCCCGGCCCATGATGCTCTGCCACTGCAGGCGGCTCACTTCATACTTGGCGACCAGATAGAAAAAGTAATCGCCCGCCGGGGCCTGGGCGCGCCAGCTGGCGGGCAGATCGGCCCGGGAGAAAGGGGCGGAAAGGAAGGCCCGGTAGCGCCTGTCGTAGAAGGCCCGGTCGCTGTTGGCGGCGTCGTCGCGTCCGGGACGGGCGGCCATGTCCCAGAGCAGGCCTTTGCTGGGGACGGCCACAAGACGGAAGGCCATGCTCAGGCCGTCGGGCATGGGCAGGATGATGTCCTTGTCGTCCGGGTGGGGATTGCAGGCATCGGCGCTGGAAGTCCCCGCCCGTTTGGCCAGAGCCGCGTCGGCGGGCGCCGGCAGCAGGCTGGCAGCCAGCAGCAGGAAGAAAAACAGGGCAAGCGGCCTAGATTTCACGGATGACCTCCGAAGGTTCGGTGCGGGCGCCGCGCAGTGCGGGTAGCAGGGCGGCCGCCAGTGACAGCAGGCAGACCAGCAGCAGGGTCGCAAGGGCATGCTGCGGCAGCAGGCGGCAGATATGCTCCATATTGTCCAGACCGGCAGCGAAAATGCGGTTGACCGCTCCCTGTGCGGCCGCGTAGAGGCCCAGAGCCAGCGTCGTGCCCAGCAGGGCGGTGAGCAGGGCCTGCAAAAGGGAAAACAGCAGCAGTTCCAGCGTGGAGAAACCGCCCAGACGGAGCAGGCCGAGCAGACGCTGCTTGCGCCGGATGGCCGCCAGCGTACTGCTGGCCGTGGAAGATGCGAAACCGGCCGCCGCAGCGCCGCCGATGAGCGCAAAGATGATGTCCAGGGCCGAGGAAAGTCGCCGGACCTGTTCGATGGCCTCGGCTTCCGTATGGACGGTGATATCCTGCTCCTGGAAAAAGTCACGCAGGGAGGCCACATCATCCAGGCTGCGGGCATAGAGGCGGAAGCCGGCGTACAGGCGTTCTGCCGGCGGCGTATCACCATCCCAGCCGTTTTCCGGCCCGAACAGGGGTACGGCACGGCCATCGCGATAGTCTTCCGCTGCTTCCAGGAAGGGCAGCGGCACATAGGCCACGTTTTTTTGCTGGGCAGCCAGCGGCAGGATCCCCACGACTTTCAGTGGCAGACGCACGGCCTGGAGCCTGCCGTTACGGCTGCGTTCCAGACGGCCTGTCAGCTGATCCCCCGTATGCAGCCCCAAGCGCTGGGCCACGGGCGCGGAAAGCACGATGCCGCTGGCTCCGGCGCGCGTCCGCACGCGTCCCGGCTGGTCGGGATCGTCCTCGCTGTCCAGCAGCAGGGCCGGTACGGGCAGGCCGTGGCGCTGCAGCAGGGGGTCATCGTGGCCGGTAGGTTCCATGGAGACATGCAGGGGGGCTCCCTTGGCGGGCAACAGCTCCACAGTGGCCGCGAGGACGCGGGTCCGGGGGATGGCAAAGGCTACCCGGGGATCGTCGCGCCACTGGCCGATACGGGCGGCGGAAAAATGCCCGCTGCCCACAGGGGAGACTTCAAGCGTGGCCGGATCGTTGCGCAAGCGGTCCGTCAGGGTCTCCACCACGCCGAATTTGACCCCAAAAAGGATCAGCAGCGGGGCCAGGATGGCTGCCAGACCCAGGACGGCACAGGCGGAGAGCAGCCGTTCATGCAGATAGTCCCGCAGGGAAAGAGCGCAGATCTGTACGAGCGTATGCATGGCGTCACCACCCGGGATGGTCGATGACGGACAGGGGACCGTCATCCGTGCTGCTGCAGGTCATGGGCACCAGGGTGAAACCGGCGTCTTCGGCCATGCGGGGATCATGGGTGACCATGACCACCGTGGTCTCCTGCTGTCGGGCCAGATCGGCGAAGATGCCCAGGACATTGCGGGATTGTTGCGGATCCAGCGCGGCGGTAGGCTCGTCAGCCAGCACGATGTCCGGTCCGTGGGCCAGGGCCCGGGCAATGGCCACCCGCTGGCGTTCACCTACGGACAGACTGGACGGCATCTGTTGCAGCAGCCTGTCCAGTCCCAGGGCTGTCGCCATGTTCCAGACCGCTTCCAGACGGTGGCCCAGCCTGCCCAGACAGCGGCAGGGCAAGAGGATGTTGTCCCGGGCCGAAAGAAAGGGCAGCAGGCCGCCTGTCTGGAGGACATAACCCAGATGCCTGCCGCGCAGGCGGGCCAGCCTGTCTAGTCTGTTGCCCTGCCACAGGGCCAGGATATCCGTCTCGCCGTCGGCGGTATGCAGCAGGAAACGGGCGTCATCCCGGCATTCGGGTCTCAGGATGCCTGCCAGCACGTCGAGGGCCGTGCTTTTGCCGCAACCGCTGGGGCCCACCAGGGCCAGCAGCTGGCCCCGCTGTGCCTCCAGACGGCGGATCTGCAGGCGGAACGCGCCCCGTCCCGGCCGTGCGACCTGCAGCCCGTACAGGGAAAAGACCATATTTTCCATGGAGCTCCCCACATCACGGCAGCATGGACAGGGGCACGCGATAGACCCAGTCCCCGGCATTGCTCTGGCCGAAACTTTCCCAGTTGGCACGGTCCCGGTCGTATTCTTCATAACGGGCCAGACGGGACTTGAGGCGGTTGATGAACGCCGTCTGTTCACCGATGCTCATGCGGTACCAGTCGTCCTCGCGCAGCAGCATGATGTCGCTCTTGTAGGGCAGGCCATCCAAAAATTCCGCCAGCACGCCCAGCTCCGCCAGGCTCTTGCCCTGTGTGGGCATGTTGGGATCGCGGGCCATGCGGGCCGAGGCGGAGAGGATGCCCTGGAAGAAGTCGCGGGAATCGGTCTTTTTGGTCCGTTCGGCGTTGTCGATGATGGTTTTCAGCTGGGTGCTGAGGTCGCTGAGCTGGTTCTTGGTCAGCAGGACGGCCACCTCCACGCTGGGCACCTGACGGCCCTGGGCCAGACGCTTGAGATCCATGTCCGCGATCCAGGAATCCACCACGGACGGCGCACGGTTGTCGTTCTTGCGGCCCAGGTAGTCCAGTTGCATGGCGTAACCCAGGCGTTCCGCCAGCTGGCGGGCCTGGTCTTCAGGTGTGGCGGGCACGGCCTCGTCCTTGGGCCGGGTCATGATCTTGCCCTCCGTGGTGTTCTTGACCAGATCCACCATGGATGTGGTCAGGATCTTGGTCACGATACCGAACTGGCGGGCCGCTTCCTTGTGGCTGGAGGCATTGACGGCCTGATAGTTGGACTGGTCACCGGCGATGCGGCTCAGGGCGCGGTAGGCCTGCTCGGCGTAGGCGTGGTTTTTGGCGCCGCCGGGCGTTTTGATGTGCATGGCGGTGATCCAGATGCCCTTCTGGCGGGCAAGGTCGTTCATTTCCGCAGCGCCGAGGCGTTGCGAGGCATAGGGATCATCGTTGCGCAACGGACCGGCATCGCTAACCAGCAGGATCAGGCGCGTGGAGTAGGGGCCCCAGTTGAGGGAGTCGATGGCCGTGTAGATGCCGGCCAGCGAATCTTCATTGAAATCATGGCTGGAGACAGTGGCCTGTTCCACAGCGGCCAGGCGGGCTTCCAGCGCCTTGCGATCCTTGGCCGTGGCAAAGTCGCTGACCACCTGTGCGGTATAGTTCAGTTTCGGGGTCTTTTCCGTGCTGCTGCGAAAGGCCACCACGGCAAAGCCCACGTTGTCGGTCATCTTGTCTTTTTCCAGACGGTCATAGAGCTGGCGAATGATGTCGCGGCTCTGGTCGATATAGGGCTTCATGGATATGGACGTATCCATGACCAGGGCGATACCGGTCTTGGGCGGGCCGGCTACAGCGCCGGACTGGCTGCTGCCGGGGTCGATGGAGGCCACCTGCAGCAGGTTGACGCCCTCAAAGGCGCGGTCCATACCCAGGATGGGCATGAGATAAAAACGCTTCTGGGCCACGGCCCCCTGCTTTTCTGCGGGCTCCGCCGCCAGGATGGGCAGGGAGGCGGTATCCTTGCCGCCGGCGGCGGCAGCGGTGAGGCTGTCCAGCCGCTGTTCCATGTCGGTGGCTTCGCACAGTGTCTTCAGGTCGTTTTCCGTCTTGAAAAAGAGCACAGGATCGCGCCCCGTGCGCGGTGTGAAGAGCAGGGTCAGGGACTGGTTCCAGTCAGTGGCCTGGTCTTTTTTCAGCCAGCCGAGAGCGGTCTGGGCATCAAGACCCACCTGCAGCCAGTCCCCCTGGCGGGCGTAGACATAGAGCACGGTAAAGGGGACCAGGGCATCACGGGCGGCGGGCGCGCCGTCCCGGGCTTCTTTCAGGGGCCGGGCCCCGGGATGGGAGACAACGCGCTGGTAGAGGGTCTTTTTGCCTTCCTGCAGGAGTGGCGCGGCTTGCAGGGTCGGTGCGGCGATCAGCAGGAGCAACAGGACGCCAAGGAGCTGTCGGCAGATTCGTGGCATGGTATCCTCCTATTTCCAGTCGCGCAGCAGGAACGCGGCTTCCGCATTGCCCTTGGCGGCCTCGGCTTCCACACGACGGTGCAGGTCTGCCAGGGCTTTGTCGGCTCCCGCATGGCCCTTGGCTTTGGCGCTTTCGTACCAGTGCTTTGCCTGGCTCATGTCGGCGGGGAGGCTGCCTCGCGGCAGGCTCGCCTGCGGATCATAGAACTGGCCCACCAGGAACATGGCTTCGACGTTGCCTTTCTGGGCGGCATCCTCCAGCAGCAGGAAGGCCGCATCGCTCTCTTCCACCCCGGCCTGCTGTGTACGCAGGGGCAGGGCCAGTTTCAGGCTGGTCTCGGGATCGGCCGTACCGCGCAGATGTTCGCGGGCCTGTTGCAGCGGCGGCAAAGCGGCAGGCGCAGGTTCCGTTGCCGCAGGCGCGCTTTTGTCCTGGGTCCCCTGCTGCGTTTCAGGCGTCTGGGGCGTCATGGGCGGAGGCGGGGGCGTGGCCCGCAGGAAAAACCACCAGATCGCTGCCGCAGCCAGGGCCAGCAGCACCAGTCCCAGGATGATCCAGAGCAGACTGCCTGAGGATTTTTTTTCTGTGGCGGCGGCTTGCCGGTCCATCTCCAGAGGCGGTTCCGCCAGCAGCGGCGGCGGGGCCTCTGTTTCTGGTTCCGGCGCGGGAACGGGGTCCGGCTCCGGTTCGGGAGCGGGGGCAGGCTGGGGGGCGGGTTGTACCGGAGCCGCCGGTACGGGCTGCCCCATGCCGTGGCCCCCTTCCATGCGCGAATAGACGAGATCCTGGATCTGCAGGCCGCATTTCTGTTCGCCGGCTATGAAAAGATAGCGCTCCAGCTTGTCCAGATTGTCCACCACCGCAGGCCCCACCTGCAGGCGCAGGCAGCCGCTGTCGTCGTCATGGGCCTCCACGGGCAGGGGCGTGCGGCTTTCCTGCCAGCCGGAGGCGGAAAGATATTTGCCCTCCCCGGAATAGATGGCCACATCGGCCGGACCTGTACCGGGAGCACCATAGACGGAGATGATGGCCACGCCGGGCGTGCGTGCGGCATCAGGGGCAATGAAAGCTTTGATCATGGGCATCAGCCTTTGAAAGCCTGCAAGATGTCATACAGGCGTTTGTTCTGTTGGGGGTTGCGGATCTGCTGGCCGCCGAAGTCCACGTTGGCGGTGATGCCGTGCATCAGGGCGCGCAGCCAGTCGGTGTACCATTGGCGGTCATAGGGGGCTTCCACGTCGCCGATGAGCGGTTCCCCCACCGGATCGCTGACCGCAGGGAAGAGGACCACCGGTTTTTCACGGAAGAGGATGGTCCGCTCCTGTTCGTTGCGGTGGCGCGGGTCGAAGCCCAGCCAGTCCACAAAGGCATTGATGGCGTCGGCCGCCAGACTGGCCTGCTTCCAGAGCAGACGTTCCCGCTCAAGGTTGGCATAGGCGGAGCAGGCGCGCAGGTCCTCTTCCATCTGCTGCCGGACGCGGCAACGCTGGGCGGAAAGCAGCAGCTCGTGACAGAACTGGTCCAGCTCCCGGGCAGGCAGGGCAAAAAAGGTACGGCTCTCCGCACTGGCGGCGAACTGGCGCACCTGCTCGACCCATGCGTCGAAAACGGCTTCCGCCAGTTCGGCGGCGCTGTCCTTGCCTGCGGCGGGCGCAGAGCCGGGCAGCTCGGTGGCCACCGGCGCCTCGTCGCCGAACAGATCGTCCAGGATGTCCTGCTGGGAGACGCGTACGCCGATGGAGGAGGCTGTCGCGCTGCTCTCCGCTTCGTTCAGGCCGGACGTGACCTGCGCGCAGAGGGTGTAGAGGTCGTGATCGTTGACCTGCAGACGGCGGAGCATCTCGCCGAAGGCCTGGTTCTGGGCCACCCGGGCCAGCAGCACGGCCAGATTGCGGGCCAGGGCTTCCTTCTGCCTGCGCAGCTCTTCGCTGTCGTCACTCTGATAGTAGACGCTCAGGCTGTTCAGTACCCGTTCGGCCTGCTCGTCGAGACCCACGCTGATCTGGTGGCGCTTGAGCTCGGGGTTGCAGAGGGGGCGCAGCTTCTGCCGCAACAGGCTGATGCCGCCATCGTTGAGTGTCATGGCCGCCTGCCAGACGGATTCGGGATCGTCCACATGGCGGCGCACCAGGGGGGAATCCACAAAGGCCCGGTGCACTTCCTCCACATAGGCGACCTGATCGGGTCGGATGCCGCTTTCGTTGCCCTGGGCGTCGAAGGTGAAGATGGCTTCGCAGCGGAAATTGGGATTGCGCAGCAGGAAGATGTTGCGGAAAGGATGCGCGCCGTCCCAGTTGGTGGGCCAGTCGTGCTGCTTGCCGAAAAAGTCCAGCAGGGAGGATTGCAGGCGCGTGTTCCAGCGCTGCTCCACGGACAGGACCCCGGCCTTTTTTTCGAACTCCATGTCCATCTTGGTCAGCACGAAGAACAGGGAGGGGGCCTTGCCCGCACGGTGGGCCGGATTTTCGCCGTGGGTGGAGCAGATCCATTCGTACACGGCGCGGGGCAGATCCTGCACCTCCTGATTGCCGGGGCCGATGCAGAGCAGCATGCTGGTCAGCTCATGTTCCTCGCAGTAGCGCTCGAAAAGATAGGCCACCTTGCCGCGCAGGAACAGGTTCTGCAACGCGCCCTCTCGTTCCAGCTCCTTGTCCAGATCCAGGAGCTTGAGGCGCGAACGATAGCCCGGGAAGTCCAGCAGGTCCGTGTAGGAAAAGAAATCGTCCGGCTGTTCCTTCATGAAGATGGTGATCTCTGCGGTCAGGGCCGTGACCACGGCCCGGGGCAGGGCGGCCTTGCGTCCGTCCTTGCCCAGCAGGGTCAGACGATCTGCCGTGTCATTGGAGCCCAGACCGGCCAGCAGGGCCACGTCGATGATGCTGGTCTGGCGCGGCAACAGGGCCTCCAGCGGACAATCGGCTTCGGCCGGATTGCCAAGGGCTTCCAGCGCCTGGCACAATTCAAGGAAAAGCTGCTGGAATCTCGGCTGGCTGTTCCAGATGATGCCGAAGAGCTCCGCCCGGTAGGAGAGCGGCAGCAGCGGTGCCAGGCCGACGGCCTGCGTCCAGTAGCCCTGTTGCAGCATCTGGACACGGGGTTTGGAGATGAAATTGCGGTTGACGTACTCGCGCAGGTCTTCCATATCGTCAGCCGTGATATGGCTGACACCGGGCGCGGACTGGCGCGCCGTCTGGGTCAGACGCTCCAGGGCGGAGCGCATGGCCTCTGCGTCGGGCATCTGCTTGTGTTCGCAGTCGGCGTAATAGGTATTGGCCAGCACCCGGACCACATCCATTTCGGACAGCAGGCGCAAGCGGATGGGGAATTCCGGCGTCAGGCCCTGGGGCGGCGTGGTGGTGAAGCGGGTCACCAGTCCGGTGGATTCCTTGCCGCCCTCGGGATTGATCTCGGTGATGAAATCCGAAGTGCGGCCACAGAAATCCGCCAGCAGATCGCCGCGGCTGTCGCGGGCCAGGGCCGAGATGAGGTAGGACTTGCCGGACTGGCTGGGCCCGAAGACGCCCACGCACATCTTGCGGCGGGCGGCCTGCTCGCACTTGCCGAAAAAGCGGGCGGCCCGGCGCATCTCTTTTTGCAGCGTGGTGCATTCGCTGCCCACGGTCTCGCGATTGTCGGCCAGCCAGGCGGCGGCTTGGCGCGATTGTTCCGTCAGGCGGGCACAGCGCGCTGCCAGCTGGATGTCTTGTTCCTGCATATGATGCTCCTGTCTGTCCGTCGCTAGTTGGCAGCGTTCACGACGCCGGTATCCAGCCAGTAGCCCTCATCCGTGGGCAGGGTCTGCAGGCGTATCTCCAGATCCCTGGGCGGGACAAAGCCCCCGGCATTGTCGGTGATATTCGTGATGCTGAATTCCCCTTCGCTGCGCTCTTCCCGCTCGCTGCCGGCAGGGGGCAGGTCGTCGTCCAGTATCTCGGCCACGTTCAGGGTCACTTCCACCTGATATGGCAGACGACCGGAAGCACGGGCACGGGCATCCTCACCGGCAAAGGTCAGCAGATGATAGCGGGTGGCGGGCCAGCGTTCGGCCCCCAGCTGGCGATAGCCGATACCGAGCTGGCCGTTGAAGGCCACGGTCCTGCTCTGTTCCACGCCGTTTTTGGCGTCCACGTCCACCTTGAACCAGACTTTGGGCGTGCGCAGCTGGGTGTTGATGTCCAGTTCGCCGATATAGCGGGCGGTGGATGTCAGCCGCAGCGCATTGGAATCGAAGGAAAAACCTTCGATGTGGCCTTCAGCCAGGGCGCAGAGGATGGCCCCCACGACCACGGTGGTCTTGGGATCCTGGATGCGGCCCAGGGTATCGGGGAAGGGGTACCAGCTGCCCACATGATACTGGCGCATGGGGATGATGCGGTCCGGCGGCACGGGCAGTTTGGCCATGACCGTAGAGGCGACCACCGCCCAGGCGCTGGGACGGCCCGTCAGCAGCAGCATGTCGGTATCATAGAGGTGTACCAGTTCGCACAGGGCGGAGAGCGTGGAGGCCAGCGTACGCTGGATGGTGGCATGGAGCTTTTGCGGGCTGACCGTGATGGGCACATCCATAATGGAGAAGTCGTTGAGCCCGGGGACAGCATCGCGTACCAGCGCCGTTACGGCATCCAGCACGGGCTGCTGGGGGCGCGGCGCCAGGATGTCGGGATGGAAGCGGCCATCGTCTGCCTGGGCCTCCGCGTCCCCGCCGGCCTGTTTGTTACGGGGATCTTCCTCCACAGCGGGCTCAAAGAAATCCCCCAGCGTGCAGGCCTGGTCGATGTGCATCCCGTTGCCCTGCTCGCAGGTGCGCAACAGGCCGAGCGCCACGGGCAGGGCCACCTGGCGCACCAGACGGATGCGGGTATTGCGCTGCTCCTGCGACATGCCGATGGTATCGCGCCCGAAGAGCTGGGCCAGCAGCAGGCGCGGTTCCTGGACACCGCCTGCCTGCAGGGCTTCGGAGATGGCGGGGATGACGTGCTGTAGCACGACTTCGCGGGCCACTTCATCACCGGCGATATTGAAGCCGTCACGAAATTCCGTATGCGGTACGATGCGGGCCGTGTCCCCCTCGCCGCTGGCCAGCTCATAGGTAGTGATGGACAGGTCCGTGGTGCCGCCGCCGATGTCGATGGAGGCGATGCGCACGCAGGGGTGGTCGTTATAGCGGCTGCGTTTTTTGCCCATCAGGCGGAAAAGGTGGTGGGCGTCACCGTGCTGCTTGACGGTCAATTCATTGTAGAGCAGCACCAGCTGGGAGCAGCTGGCCTCGTCCCAATCGCAGCGTACCAGCGGGCTGGTGCGGTAGTCTCCGCTGCGGCCCTTGTTCTGTTGCTGCGGCGGCACATACCACTCCGACCAGCCGAGGCCTTCCCAGATGACCCTGACGGCCCAGAGCACCCAGCGCCGGAAGATGCGTTTTTCCGCTACGGGCATGGCCGTGGGCACCGTAAAGATCAGGCGCCGCAGACGGCGGGGCAGGTTGGGCAGACGCCCCCGGGCCCGGGTGGCGGGCGAATTGATGGTGATCAGGGTCTGGGTCAGGATCTCGCCCACCATGAACATCATCAGGGAGGAGCGGGTGAACAGGGACTCGAATACAGGTTCCGGCTGCTGTTTCTTCAGGGAGGGACTGCGCCGGAACAGGGGATCCTCAAAGCAGGAAAGGGGCGTGCCCTGGGGATTGAGCTGACGGGCAAACAGGCCGCGGTTGACCATGGGTTCGGTATTGCCGCAGGTATTGTAACGCCAGGTCTGTTGCCAGGGTCGCTCATCCCAAAGATAACGCTTGGGACTGGACATGCCGGTGGTCCCTTCGGCGCAGACGGCCTGCGTGGCCAGACGGGCCGCCTCAGGCCCGATGCGCACGGCCGACGGCCAGGCGAAGGCCGGGGTCTGTCGCCCGGAACGACGGCTCAGGGTATCGTTGCCGAAGGTTGCATCCACGAATTCCACGCGGGTCTCGAAGGGGTCGGCGTATTCCAGATCCGGCTGGCTCAGGTCCCGCAGGCGCAGCACATAGCTCTGGTTGAGGTCCGTGCTGCACTGGGGCGGGGTCTCCACCAGGATCCCCGTGGTGCGCGAATTGCCGATGTCCAGGATCAGGTCCACATCCACCGGTGTATCCCGGGCGGGATTGATGACCTGCACGGCCACGTCCTTGACGGCCAGGCGCACGATATCCAGCCAGGTGAGATAGCTGGCCAGATGCTTGAGGACATAGGGATCTTCCTCGCCCCAGGCCTGGCCGCGCCTTTTGCCCTGGCTGCGGGCGGTGTAGATCTCCAGCAGCCACTGGTCCACCCAGGCTTCATTGAGGAACCATGAGTTGTCGCGCACATGGTGGGCCAGCATGAAATGCCCGTGGGCGCTGACATCCTGCGGGGAAAGTGCGTGATAATGCTCGCCGCTGCCGGGGCGTTCCTCGACGGTGGTATCGAACAGGATCACCACCCGCAGCATGCGCGGATCCCTGCTGGACGGCATGACCCGGGCCCGGGCCCAGTTGGAGGGACCGCATTCGAAACACTTGCCGCCGTCGGGCCAGCATTGCTCCAGGCTGCGCAGGAAGGGGACGGGCAGCCACTGGCCGTCCCAGGTCTTCAGCTCCTTGGCCGCCTGCATGGAGTAGGTTTCGCCGTTGTACTCCTTGCCGGTCAGCTGGTCCGTGAAACTGTCGTCCTTGTTGTCCAGACAGTGGAGGTAATGCGTATAGCGCCCGTCGCTGCCTTCCCCTTTCAGCTCTTCATAAAAGTAGCGGATATGCTTGCTCAGGGCATCCAGCGGCAGGGCGAAATCAAGGAACTGGGGGCAGCCGCCGGGGATGATGCTGACAGGCGAAAGGTAATGAGGAATGGCATCCATGCTTACTTCCTTTTGAAATCGGCTTTCCAGCGCAGCCGGTTCTTGCTCTGTTCCACACCCTGGCAGCGGGTACTGGTATCATTGCCGGTGCATTGGATCTGCTGGGGCACATACTGGTTGCCCTTGGGGCAGGGGGCCGATCCGGCCCGCCAGACAAGGCGGTCGCCTTCAAAGCGCGCTGTAGCCGGACCGCTGCAGACCTGTCCGTTCTTCTCACGCACGAAACGACGGCCCTGGCCCTTCTTGTCAAAGCAGTATTCGGCGATGATGGGAGTATTGCTCGGATGCGAGAACAGCCCCGTATTGCTTTGCCAGCAGCCCTCAAGGAAGCTCAGATCGTTTTTCTTGGCCGCATCGGCGGGGATGTTCAGATCGTCCTGCGGCTTTGGCTTGGGTTCCGGTTTGGGCTCCGGCTTGGGTTTGGGTGCGGGCTTGGGCTCAGGAGCCGGCTCGATGGGCTTGTCGGGCACGAGCTGGGGCGTGACCACCTCCGGTTCGGGCTCCGGCCTGGGGTCCGGTTTGGGCTGCGGCGGTTTGCAGAGCAGGGCCTTTTCCCGCAGCTGGCGCAGCAGTTCTTCCAGCTCGCTGCGCTGTTTTTCAGCCGCCTGCGTGGCCTGATCCAGACGTGGATCGGCCGCAGGCTTGAGGCAGGAGGAGGGCAGGGGCGAGGGCAGCAGGCCCAGGGCCGCCAGCAGCAGCCAGAGCAGGAGCAGGGCCAGCAGGAGCGGCAGCAGCCAGCCCAGGCAGCCGCTGCCCGCCGCAGCCGGTGCGGCCACGGCCACAGGCGCCACAGGAGGCGGTGGGGGGGGCGGGATGGCACCACCAAGGCGGCTGAGGTCTTGCGGCATGGCACCTACGGCCCCCGGGGCAAAACCCCAGTTCACCAGGACGGGTTGGCCGTCCACGGACCAGAGGTCGCCTTCGTTGGGATGCTGCAGGACCAGGGTCAGCATCTGCCCGGCAAGAGCTTCGCGGCTTTGCGCGTCTTTGCCCCACTGCTCGGACAGATGCAGGATGTCGCGTGCCAGTTCCCCGGCGCGGGCTTTCAGCTGTTCCGCCTCCTCCGCGGGCAGATCGGCCACGGGCGTGGCCGTGCCGTTGACTGCGGCGTACCAGTCGATGCGCTGCTGACCGGGATCGTGCTGGGGCTCGGCGATGAGGGCCGCGTGGGCAGGGCTCAGGTGCTGGGCGATGATGCTGCTGACCTGGGCATGACAGTCAGTGACGAAGATGCCCTGACTGGCCAGGGCGCGCATGGCGTTGCGCTGGCTGGTAAGCAGGAAGACGCTCATGGTTTCACCCCTTTCTGGCCGGCGTGTCCAGGGGCCTGTTGTGGGGCCGGTGCCGCCGGCGACTGTTCAAAGCGGACGCCGGTCTCCTGCAGATAGGCGGTGATGCTGCTGACGGCGATGGCGATGCTGGACTGGCGGTAGGACGCGTCGTCGAGTTTGATGAAGGTATTGATGCCGAC
This sequence comes from uncultured Desulfovibrio sp., assembly GCF_949282365.1. Classification (GTDB taxonomy): domain Bacteria; phylum Desulfobacterota; class Desulfovibrionia; order Desulfovibrionales; family Desulfovibrionaceae; genus Desulfovibrio. Next base: position 109,222 of record NZ_CASDOY010000001.1, on the reverse strand, counting down.
GACCTGCCCCTGTTCATTGACCAGCGGACCGCCGCTGTTGCCCTGGGAGACCGTGGCCGTATGCACGACCAGCGGGGGCGTGCGTTCGAGGATGACGCTGACGACGCCTTCCGTGTAGACCACTTCGGGGACCGACGCCTCATGTCCCTGCAGCAAGGCCATGAACTTGGGATCATCATTGGTGACGGCGCCGGGGAAGCCCCAGGCGCTGACCCGCTGGGTGCGTTCCACGCCGGGGGCGAAGGCGAGCGGCGAGATGGCGGCGTCGGCGGGCAGCTCCAGCAGGGCGAAATCGCGGCCGTCGCTTTGGGTACGGTGGCGGACCGTGGCCTGCAGGACCCCGCCCGTGGCCTTGCTGATGACGAAAGCCTGACTGGCATTGCCCACCACATGGGCATTGCTCAGGATATGGCGGCGGCTGATGAAAAAGCCGGATCCCATGGACAGTCCCTGAGGCTGGCGCGCCAGCACGAAGACGGTCGCCTGCTCCAGCAGCTGGGCCATGCTGCCGGGCCGGGCCGGAGTTTTTTGGGGGGTGACGGCCGGGGCCTGCGATGCTGCATCGGAAGGGATCCGCAGCGGTTCGCCAGGCTGGCTCTGGGGGACGATGTCAAGGGCCCCTCCGGGGGGAGGAGGCAGCTGGGCCAGCTTTTCCTTGATGACACAGGGATCTTCCTTGAGCAGGGCCCTCAGCTGGGCCAAATAGGCATCCATCTCGGCATTCCGGGCCAGCTGGGCCGCCAGGGCGTCTTCCTGGGCTTTCTTTTCCGCTCCCGCGGCCTGCCACTGTTTCCAGAGCAGCCAGCCGAAGACGCCCAGGGCCAGCAGGAGCAGCAGGATGCCCCAGAACAGCGGACGCCGGTACCACGGCACCGGGAGTGGCGCTGGGGAAGCCTGCGCGGAAATTTCCTCGGAGGGAGTGGGGTCCCCGGTCCGGGCCGTCCGGGAAGCAGCCTCGGGAGTCGCGCCGGGAGTGTCCTGGGGATCGGGGATATTCCTGGGATCGTCAGCCATAGGGGTATGCTCCGAAAAAAAGGCGCACCTTTCTTGCGGGAAAAGCGCGCCCTGCGGTTACATCATGAGGTTGTTGACGGTCTGTTCATAGGTGGCCAGGCGTGTGTCCACGTCCTGGCGCGTGGTTTCCAGCTCCTTGCGGGAATTGTTCCAGGCCTTCTTTTGTTGGCGGGGGGCCGGCTGGGCCGGGGAGACTTGCCCCTTGGCCTGGGCTTCGGCCACGGCCTTCTGGAAGTCGGCATCGCGTTCGAGCACATGGTCGTAGGTGAGCTTCAGGATACGGGACGTTTCCTCAAGGCCGCTGCGGATCTCCGTATAGCGCTCCTGGAATTCGCTCTTGCTGATGGCGCCGGCCTTGTACTGGGCCGCGGCCAGCTTGAACTGGTCGTCATAACAGCGTGAGGAAAGACGGGCGGCAGCTGTGGCGCGGTCCATGCCGGCACTGTCCTCGCCCAGCTGGGCCGCGTAGCTGGCCAGCAGGCGGCGATCGTTTTCGCGCTGCTGTGACTTGCCGTAGATATTGCCGCCCACGGCACCGGCAGCGCCGCCAGCCACCGCGCCGGCCAGTGCGCCTTCCACTTTGCCCGTGGCCAGGCCGCCGATCAGCGCGCCGAGCAGGGCGCCCCCCACTGCCCCGCCGGCAGTGGAGTTGTTGACGCGGTCCTCATCAGCGCGTAACTGGGCCACCGGTTTGTAGCACTGGGGATAGTAATTGACCTGCGTTGTCTGGGAGCCGTACTTGCTGGCGCAGCCACCCAGCATGGCGATGCAGGCCAGCAGGGCAAGCAGAAGGCTGAAGTGACGCTTGACCATGGAGAACTCCTTGGCTGGATGCATGGTGTTGTACCATTTCCATATATGCCTTTGCAGGGGGGCAAGTCAAATGGCGGATCCCGCCAGACGGCGTGGGAGAAGCGCTATTTGCCCTTTTGGGCTGTTTGGTGTATATTCAAGAATGGTAGTGAGGGCACTGCTGGTGCTGGTGCTCCGTAACCTCATTTTCGGGAGAAGTCCTATGAAGAAAGTTCTCAGTCTTGTCCTGGCGGCAGGTCTGCTGCTGGCCGCTTCGCTGGCCCATGCCGACGCCAAACGCCTGACTCTGGCCACGGGCGGTACCTCCGGTGTGTACTTCCCCCTGGGCGGTGCCATTGCCCAGGTGATCTCCAACAAGAGCGGCGGTGCCATCTCCGTGACCGCCCAGGCTACTGGCGCCTCCGGTGAGAACATGCGTCTGGTGCAGGCCGGCGATGTGGACTTCGCCATGGTGCAGAACGACGTGGCCGACTCCGCCTTCAACGGTCTGGCCCCCTTCCGCACCAAGCTGGACAACGTGCGCGTCATCGGCCGTCTGTATCCTGAGTACCTGCACGTCGTGGCCAGCAAGGAAAGTGGCGTGAAGTCCCTGGCCGACTTCAAGGGCAAGAAAGTTTCCGTGGGCGCCCGCGGGAGCGGCAACGAAGTGAACTGCCGCCAGATCTTCGGCTTCTATGGTCTGGATTACAAGAATATCGAACCCATCTTCCTGCCTTACGGTGAAACCGCCGACCAGTTCAAGGACCGTCAGGTGGACGGCTTTGTGTTCACCATCGGTACGCCCAACCCCGCTATCCAGGACATCACCACTGCCCAGGAAGTGGTCTTTGTGCCCCTGGCCGGCAGCAAGGTCGACGAGATCGTCAAGAAGTTCCCCTTCCTCGTGAAGGATTCCATCCCTGCCGGCACTTATCTGGGCCAGAAGGACGCCGTGCCCACCCTGTCCGTGCAGTGCATCCTGGTGGCCAACAAGAGCATGCCTGACGACGTGGCCTACACGCTGACCAAGACCCTGTATGAAAACCTGCCCGACGTGGCCAAGGCGCATAACAAGGGTGCGGAGATCTCCCTGCAGCATGCCGCCGACGGCGTGACCATCCCCTTCCATCCCGGTGCTCTCAAGTACTTCAAGGAAAAGGGTCTGGACATCAAGTAACTTGCCTGAACGGACAGACTTCTGACTCAGGATATATTGACGATGCGGCGCAATGTTCTTGTTTTTTGCATGATGCTGCTGTTTTTTTCAGCGGGGCTGCCGGGCATTGCGCCGCATCAGTTTTCCAGCGCGCAGGCACAGGACGGGCAACGTCTGGTGCTGCGCGACAGCGGCGGCAGGGAGCTTTTCAGTCGTCCCGCACCGGACGGCAGCCGGTTTGCCATTCGCTACAGGCATTCCGTGGCCTTGAGTCCGGTGGAGGACTGGTTCAGTGTCAGCGGGGGCTGCATTTATCTGGAAAAGACGGTTTATCAGGATTTTGGGGCCGGCCTGCCGCATCAGCCGGGGCCCGGACAGCGGATGTATACGGAAAACGGCAAGGTCGTCATCAGCGGGTACCATATGGCCCTGCCTTCCTTCGATGTGCGCGTGGGACGTGTGGCCAACCACACCCTGCTGCTGCCCGAAGGGGAAGGGATGCCCGAGGAGATACCCCTGAATACGCTGCTGGAACCGGGGCAAGCGATTACCCTCACCATTGCTTTACCCTGATAATTTTTGCCATTGACATGGCGCGACCGCTTCGCGCCGAGCATACCTACAGGATATGAGAGGATGAGCCACGAAAAAAGAATGCATGTGATTGACGAGCAAGGGGCAGGGGGATTTGCCCTGGAAGAAGGACACAAGCTTGACGCCGACGCTGTGGAGAAGATCCAGGAGACCGTGGACGTCTCCGAGATCGTGGCCAAGTACGACAAGGAATCTGTCTATCGCTCTTTCAAAGGGTGGCTCGATACCTTCATCAAGATCCTGTGTATCGCCTTTTCCGCATTCCACCTGTACACGGCAGCCACCACGCCCTTCGCTCCCCAGATCCAGCGCGCCGTGCATCTGGGTTTTGTGCTGACGCTGATCTACCTGCTGTATCCCGCCCGCGCCACGGGCAACATGCACAAACTGGCCTGGTATGATGCCATTCTGGCCGTTGCCGGGGCTGTCGTCTGCGGTTACATCGTCTGGCAATACGATATCATCGTGCTGGATGCCGGTCCGGCCACCGAGCTGGACTTCATCATGGGCTGCGCCTCCATCCTGCTGGTGCTGGAAGCCACCCGCCGTATCGTGGGCATCCCCATCACCCTGGTGGCGGTGGTCTTTTTGCTGTATGCCAAGTTCGGCAATCTGATCCCCGGCATGCTGGGCCATCCCGGTTTCTCGGTGCAACGCATCGTTTCCCATATGTATCTGACCACGGAAGGCCTGTTCGGCATGCCGCTGGGCGTGTCCGCTTCCTTCGTCTTCCTGTTCATCTTGTTCGGTGCTTTCCTGCACAGCACCGGTCTGGGCAAGTTCTTCATCGACTTGGCCCTGGCGGCTGCCGGCCGCTATGTGGGTGGCCCCGCCAAGGTGGCCGTGTTGGCCAGCGGCTTTTTCGGGACCATCTCCGGCTCTTCCGTGGCCAATACCGTGTCCACGGGTACCTTCACCATCCCGCTGATGAAGAGCGTGGGCTATCGCGGTTCCTTTGCCGGTGCTGTGGAAGCCGCCTCCTCCACCGGTGGCCAGATCATGCCGCCCATCATGGGGGCTGCGGCCTTCATCATGGCCCAGTTCCTGGGGGTGGGCTATGTGGAGATCGCCAAGGCGGCCCTGATCCCCGCCCTGCTGTACTACCTGGCCGTGGGCTTCATGGTGCATATGGAAGCCAAGCGTCTGGGCCTGCGGGGCATCCCCAAGGAACGTCTGCCCCGCACCTGGGTCGTGCTGCGGCAGGGCGGTTATCTGCTGATCCCCATCTTTGTCCTGATCTACATGCTCATGCAGGGCTATACCCCGCTCAAGGCCGCCTACTACTGCATCGTGACCACCGTGGTCATTTCCCTGGTGGCGGAGAACTGGAAGACCTGGCACGGCGCCCGCTACAGCAATGAAAACGTGGTCTCCGCCCTGGTGCAGACGAACGCTCTGTCGCTCAAGGGCGTGCTGCAGGCCATGGAAAACGGCGGCCGCCTGGCTCTGGGCGTGGCCGCGGCCTGTGCCTGCACCGGCTTCGTCATCGGCGTGGTGACGTTGACCGGTCTCGGCCTCAAGCTGGCCAATGCCATCCTGACCATCTCTGCCGACAGTTTCGCTCTGACCCTGCTGCTGACCATGATGGCCTCCATCGTGCTGGGCATGGGGCTGCCCACCACGGCCAAGTACATCGTGCTGGCCACCATCGCGGCTCCGGCCATCATGCACTTCGGCGTGCCCGCCATGGCGGCGCATCTTTTCATCCTTTACTTCGGCATCCTGGCCGACCTGACGCCGCCCGTGGCCCTGGCGGCCTACGCGGCGGCAGGTATCGCGCGATCAGAACCGAACGCGACGGGCTTCATGGCGGTCAAGCTGGCCTTGGCAGGCTTTTTGATCCCGTACATTTTCTGTTACAATCCCGGTCTGTTGATGATCGGTGCCACCGGCTGGGAAGTGCTGTTCTATGCCTCCACGGCGGCGCTGGGCATCGCCAGCCTCTCCTTTGCTAGTGTGGGTTACTGGCTGCGCGATTTGTACTGGTGGGAACGCCTGATCCTGCTGGCGGGCGCCATCACCCTCATCACCCCCGGCCTGATCACGGACGCCATCGGTTTTGGTCTGCTGGTCGTGATCTATGTCAGCCAGAAGATTCTGGCCTCGGGACCTGCTCCCAAGGCAGCCGAATAAGGCGCTCCATCCCTTGCAGTGAAAAAAAGGCCGGAATCCCCGGCCTTTTTTTGGGTCGAAAAACGTGCTGCCAGACGGGTGGCTTTCGCTGCGGCCATGCGGAAAAACGTGTATCTCCGCTACCGCCGGCAGATCCGTTAAGGAGGGGAACGGCAGATGCCCGTGCCCGATGCACGGATGAACACTGCTGCCGGGAGATGTAGGGCATCGTTCCGCAGGCCATGCCTGCCGATCCTGGTCCCTGCCATGATGGTACAGGCGGCGGCAGGACATACGGCGGCCTTCGGGAACTACCAAGCAGGAACGGAGCAGGATGGACAGGAAAATGCCAGACAGCGCAGGCCGCCTTTGGCCGCCGTGGCGCGGCAGTACATGGGGGAATGCATGCGGGCCGCAGGTGGGGAAAGGCCCGCCGCTGTCCGGGCATCTCCAGGGCGGTAGCCGCGCGGAGGCCGGGCCTCCGGCGTCAAGGTGATGGCTGGCCTGTCAGAGAATCTGGTTCTGCCATGTCCTGCAGCCTGTTGAGCGTCCGAGCGGCGTGGAACAAAACACTTTTGCCCGGAGGCAGCACGCTACAGCTGAAGCAAGGACCTTCCGATGCGAGTCGTTCATGTCCGCACAGGGTGGGGCGGACAGAGGCTGGGTGTGATGTTGCAGGAATTGACGTTGACAGCCGCCCGTGCACAGCCGGCTGTCAAGCAAGCGCGGGGCCGGCATCAGCCCTGCATCAGTCGATGACGGGCTGCCGTATGCGGCCTCAGGCGTTCCGGCTTTTGTCCATGTTCAGCCAGAAAACGGCGGCCAGGACAAGGGCGCTGCCGGTCCAGCCCAGCGGACTGAAGAATTCATCCCAGAACAGCCAGACCCAGATGGTGCTGAGGATGGGTTCGAGATAGCAGAGGACAGCGGTGCGTACCAGCCCCAGCCGCTTGAGGGCCTGGGCATAGCAGAAGAAGGCAAAGTAGCCTGTGAAAGCCCCGAGGGTGAGCAGCCAGCCCCAGGTGGCAAGGCTGTGGTGCAAGTGGACGGGAGTCAGGCAGAAGATGACGGCAGCCCCCCCCAGCTGCATGAAGGCATACAGGGTGGCCGGTGGATAGCGATCCTGCCACCAGCGGCAGAACGGGTAGTGGGAGGCGTAGCAGAAGCTGATCAGCAGGCCGCAGGCGATGCCTGTCCAGGATGTCTGTCCGGGCAGGCTGCCGCCCGAAAAGCAGACCATGCCTGTCCCGAGCAGTGCCAGAGCGATGATCCCGCACTGGCGGGGCGTGATGGCTTCCCTGAACAGGAAGCGGGAGAACATGGCTACCCAGACCGGCGCCGTGTAGAGCAGGACCACGGCCATGGCCGCGCCGCTGAGCTTGATGGCATACAATGTGGCCGCATAGAACACCCCTACCGCCCAGAATCCAAACACCGTGAACAAAAGGCCATGGCGTAGCGGGATGCGGAGCTGCCCTTTCAGCCCAGCATGGCTGATGAAACAGGCCGCGCCGATGGCGGCGCGCCAGAAGGCTGTTTCCAGCGGGCTGACGCCTGCGGCAAGGCAGTTTTTGGAGATCAGGCCGATGACGGACCAGGCAAAGACCGTCAGCAGGATCAAGGCCAGACCGTGGCGGGCGGAGCGGGGATCAGGAAGGGAGAGCGGGGCGGCCATGGTTTTCCTTATGCGACGTAGAAGAAGGACTAAGGCAACGGGCGACGGCGTCAACGGAAAACGGGCCGGGACACGTCAGGCCCGTTGCGGAGGCGGGCTACCAGTCACCAGGGCCGTCAGGCCGTGCAGTGAAGGTGCCTGCGGGCAGGTCGTAAAGCTGGCTGGCCGTGCAGCCCTGGACGGGGAAGCTGTCCCTGAGCCAGGCAAGGAAGGTCTGGATGCGTTTCAGTACGGCATCGGCAGCCTGCTGGTCAGGCACATGGGGCGAGCCGCCGGGCAGCATCTCGGAAGAATGCCAGAACAGACTCAGGACCTGGCCGCCCCGTTGCCGGTGCAGGCGTGCGGCCCAGCGCATGATCCGGGGCGCATGCCAGAAGGGGTTGGGGCTGAGGACGCCCCAGAAATGGAATTTGTCCCGCGAGGCTGCGGGGCAGGCCCGGTACCAGAGGCGGGGCAGGGCAGGGTGCAACGGGATCTGGGTGATGGGGGCTTCCAGCAGGGGAGTTCCCTGCCAGCCTTCCACCCAGTACGGATCGGCAGGTGCCAGGAAATGGTCCGGGCCTCCCGTGAAGTGGCGCAAGGGGCAGACGGAGCTGTCGACGCGGATACCGGCTTCGGCAAGCAGCGGGCGCACGCAGGATTTGAGATCCCAGCGACCCATGCGGAAGCTGGTCAGGGGCGCCCCCTGGAAATTCCGGCCGGCATCCAGCAGGGTGGCCAGGCGCCGGCGCAGCAGCTCACGGGGCAGCTTGTCCGTGCGGGTGGGCTGTCCGGCATGGGGCGGATCCAGCGGCGAGGCTGGTGGCGTGCTCCAGTGATGGAGATGCGCCCCGATCTCTGCGCCATACTGGTCACGCATACGCTCCAGCACAGCGCAGGCATCGCGGTCGGCAAAGACGGTATGGGCGCAGAAAAGTGTCAACGGAAAGCCCAGATCCCTGCTCAGCGGTGCGAGCCGGGGCAGGAGGGAAACATTGCTCACACCGCAGTTGCTGGCGGCATACTGGCCGGAAAACAGGCCCTCTTCTTCGACATCAAGGCTGACGACGACCCGCAGGGGAGTGTCAGCTGCAGGGGAGTGCTGGTTCTTCATGAGCGGACAATACGCCCAAGCCCCCCGCAAGGCAATGCGCCTGCAGGCTTGCAAATTTGCCCGGAATACATGAGGATGCATCCATGTCCGAGAAAATGCATATCCTCTTTGTCATGGAAGATCTCTGTTTCGGCGGGACCCAGCGGCAGATGGTCGAGTTGGCCAGTCGTCTGGACAGAGAGCGTTTTCGCGTTTCCATGCTGGTCCTTACCGGCAGGACGGACCTTGACGGACAAGTGGAGCACGCCGGCATCCCCGTGACATATCTGGGACACAGTCGTGCGGTGCATCCGTTCTTTTTTTTGCGCATGTCGCGTGCTCTCAAGAGGCTGGCGCCTGACATCCTCGTCCCCTGCACGGCCCTGCCCAACATCTGGGCCCGCATCTGGGGGCGCACGCTGGGCATCCCGGTGGTGGGGACCGTGCGCGGCGGCGGTGCGCCCCGCAGGCAGCACGAAAGGTTCCTGTGGCGTCTGACGGACCATATGGTCTGCAATTCGGAAGCGCTCGCCGAGGTGCTTGCCGGGCTGGGGGTGCCTGCCGGGCACCTGACCTATGTGCCCAACGGCGTGGATACGGAGCGCTTTGCCCCCGCGCGTCCTGTTCCTTCGGAGCGTTCCCCGCTCATCGTCTGTGTGGCTCGCCTGGCTGAGGACAAGGATCATCTGACCCTGTTGCGCGCATTTGCCCCGCTGCGTCAGCGTCACCCTGATCTGCGTTTGCGTCTCGTGGGTGACGGGCCGCGTGAAAAGGAACTCAAAGCCTGGGTGGGGGAACATCTGCCGGAAGGGGGCGTGGAATTTTGCCCCGGTTCGCCGGATGTTCGCGCCCACTATGCGGCGGCACGCATCTTTGCCCTGACGTCTGTGCGGGAAGGCCAGCCCAATGTGATCCTGGAGGCCATGGCGGCCGGGGTCCCTGTCTGTGCCACGGACGCCGGAGGCATCCCCCGGCTGGTGGCGCACGGAGAGAGCGGTCTGCTTTCGCCTGTGGGGGACAGCGCCGCCTTTGCCGCCAACTGTGCCGCGCTGCTGGATGACCCTGCGCGTGGGGACCGCTTTGGCCAGGACGGACGGCGTCGGGTGGAACGCAGTTTTTCTTTTGCTGCCATGGTGGCGGCGCATGAAGCCATTTTTTCGCGCCTGGCAGCGGCACGGGAGCGGCTATGACGTGTCGTGGGCTGTCTTGTCTTTGTCTGGCGTGCTGCCTGTGGCTCATTCCGGCACAGTGTCCGGCTGCCGGAGGAGAGAACACCGGCGGTACCGCCGAGGTGACGGAACTCTGGACAGGGGATGTCCTCAGCGCCAGTTTCCGTATGGGCATGTGCTTTTCTGCCAGCGGCAAGCTGCGCGGCGTGGTCCTGCTCCGGTCGGCGAACGGGCAGATAGATGTGTATCATGTTTATGGTTCCGTGCAGAACAATGCCTTTTCGGCCACGCACGGATCCGGGCACAAGATCAGCGGGCGTTTCCTGTCCAGGGACAGCGTCGAGGTCAAGATCCGTCTGGGCAACGGCATGCGCTTTACGACCGTTGCCCGACGCTCCCAGGATGTTCCTTTGACGGACGATTGCGCGCCCTTGCCTGAAACGTCAACAAATCACAAAAATTGAGGTTGCTATGGGGACCATATTTTTTGTCCTGGCTGCGCTGCAGTGTGCCTTGCTGTTGTTTCTGTACCGGGTGGGCAGCAGACTTGATAGGGAGGAACGCAAACAGGCCCCCCAGCGTGCTCACTGGCCGCGTACAGGCCTGATCGTGCCCGCCGGGGGCACCCACCCGCGTATGCGCGAGGCGCTGGAGAGCCTGCTCCGGCAGGATTATCCCAACCTTTATCCCGTGATCGTCACGGCTACCGCTGACGAACCGGCAGCCGACATCGCCCGGGAACTGCAGGGCCGCTATCCGCAGTTGCGGCATGTGGTGGCCGGTCCGGCCAAGGGCTGCGGCCAGAAGAACCACAACAGCCTCAAGGGCGTGGCCGCTGTGGAGGATGATGTGGAACTGCTGGCCTTTTGCGACAGCACGCACATCGCCCCCCATGATTTTATCCGCCGTCTGGTGGCCCCTGTGGTGGACGGCGAGGATTTCAGCACCGGGTATCACAAGGTCGTGGCCCGTGATGCGGGTATCGTCACCATGGCCTATGCCCTGTGCGTCCAGCTGATGCGCTATCTGCAGGGCATTTCCTCCTTCACCCAGTTGTGGGGCGGGGCCATGTGCTTTCGTTTGTCGGCCTTCCGGCGTTATGGCGTGCGCGACTTCTGGCAGACCAACGTGGTGGATGACTGCTCCCTTGCCGAGCGTCTGATCCGCCGCGGCGCGCGTATCCGTCTGAGCGGGGATGCCGTGCTCACGACCGAGGCCCAGGCGCATGAGCTGGACGTCTGGCGGCACTGGATGGACAGGCAGATCCTCTTCCTCAAGTTCTGTATCCCCTATCAGTGGGTCCTGCTGGGAGTGCTGGCCTGTCTGATGTTCCTGCCCTTCCTGTGGGCCGCGTGCGCCGTACTGGGCGCCCTGCTGGGCAAGCTCTCCTTCGGCTGGCTTGTGGGTGCGCTGGCCTATGCTGCCGTCCTGGCGCTTGTCCTGCGTGGCTGGGCCCGCTTCCAGGAAGCCGTCTATCCTGTCTGGCGCTGGGTGCTCGCCTTTGCGGCCAGCGCCTGCATGTTTGTCTGCGTCTATTTGCGTTCCATCCTCGCCGAAGGCGTGCTGTGGCAGGGCATCTGGTATGAGGTGGGCCGCAATGGCCGTGTCATCAGGATGCGCCGTCAGAAGCGGTAGCAGGGATTGATGGCGTCAGCGATCTTACAATCAGGATGTAATGTCCGTATGGTGTCAGCATGATAGCAATGTCGGACCTTTTTCGCGTGAGCTTGCGACAGGTCGTCCGCCAGCGCGGTTTTGGCGTGATCCTGTCCATTGCTCTGGGCATCATGGCCTTTATCGCCCTGTCCGTTCTGGGCCAGGAGATACGCTATAAGGTAGGCCAGGATATGGTGCTCATGGGCGGGGTCAACATCATCCGCGTCTATATGGATGATGCCCAGTATCCCGGCCAGCCGCAGCGCGAATTTTCCCCCCGCACCGTGGAGGCCCTGCGCAAGATCCCCGGTGTGGGCATGATCAGCGAGAATATCCGCAACGGTATTTCATTCCAGCTGCGGGCTAGTGGAGAACGCACGCTGGGGGTCCATTTTATCGGCGTGGACCAGTTTTTCACGGAGGCCTATTCCCTGGAATTGGTGGCCGGGCGGGTGCTGACGGCCGATGATGTGCAAGGACACCGGCGTGTCTGCATGCTGGGGCGCGAGGCGGCCGCGAATCTGTACGGCGATCCTTCCCTGGCTGTCGGCAAGCTGCTGTTCTTGGGCAAGGATGTGATCGAGGTCGTAGGCGTGGTGACCGGCGTCATGCTGGGGGATTGGAACCAGGGCGGTTTTTTGCCCACGACTGTCATGGAAGACAGGAATTGGGGTTCCGGCAGGATCACCCGTCTCTTCGTCCGCGCCATCGGCTGGGAAGACGTGGCTCCGGTGGTCCGGCAGATCCCGGCAGTGGTCCGGGCGAATCAGGAGGCGCCGTACCTGGTCATCGCCACCCAGGATGACCAGCTCGACCGTATCAAGACGACCTTCATGTGGGTGGAGGCCCTGCTCTGGCTGGGTATCGTGGCCTCGCTCATGCTGGGCGGTTTTGGTATCTGGTATGGTACGTTCGCCGCGGTCCGTGCCCGTACCCGCGAAGTGGGCCTGAAAAAGGCCATGGGCGGTTCGGATAAGGATATCCTGGCCCAGTTCCTGGCCGAAGCCCTGTGCAAGTCCGTGGCTGGCGGCCTGCTGGGCATCCTGGTCGGCACCCTCAGTGTGGAGTTGGGCGCCTGGGCGCTGGGGACGGCCATTTCCTATCCGCTGCTTGTGGCCAGCAGTGCCGGCAGCATTGTCTTCTCTGCCATCATTGGGGTGGCCGGCGGCCTGTATCCCGCCATTCAGGCCAGCCGCATGGATGTCGTTTCCGCCTTGCGCTTCGAGTAGGTGAACTATGGCGCCGGTTATCATTGCCAAAGATCTGTACAAGTGCTACGCGGGCTTTTCGCCCGTGCTGCGTGGCGTCAATATCGAGGTGGAGGCGGGGGAACTCGTCGCCATCATGGGGCCGTCCGGCTGCGGCAAGTCCACCATGCTGCATGTGCTGGGCATGCTGCACGCGCCGGACTCCGGTACCCTGGAGATCCTGGGGACCAATGTGCTGGAGTTCAACCGGGAACAGACAGCCGCCTTCCGCCGGGGCAATATGGGCTTCGTGATGCAGTCGAGCAACCTGTTCGACCATTCCACGGTCTTTGAGAACGTCGAATTCCCGCTCATCTACGAGAATGTTCCTCCTGCGGAACGCTGGGAGCGCGTCATACGGGCGCTGGAGCTGGTTCGCCTGTCCGCACGTGTGCATTACCGCAGCAACCGCCTTTCCGGCGGGGAACAGCAGCGTGTGGCCATTGCCCGCGCCATGGTGAACAATCCCCGCATCCTGCTGGCAGACGAGCCTACCGGCGCTCTGGACGCCCGTACCAGTCGGGTGGTCATGGACAACTTCCGCACGCTCTGCCACAAGGGCGGGGTCGCCATGATCATGGTGACCCATGACCCCAAGATGGCCGAATTCTGCGACAGCGTCTACACGCTGGAAGACGGTATCCTGGTCTGCAAGAAGCATGAGCCGGTGCCGGTCAGCCCGGACCAGCAGCAGAACCTGCTGGCAGCGCCAACGCCCATCCTCAGGGGCGCTCTGGTGGCGGAAAAATTCCCTGAAGCCTCGGGGCGCTGCCTGATGGAAGAGGCGCACCGCATGCATGCTGCCGGATTGCTGTCGCGCATTTACGCCATCGAAGGTTCCAGCTTTCTGAACAGCGATTCCCAGGGCTATGCGCTGCCACTGCCGGTGCGTCATATCGGCGCCTGGCATATAGCTTCCGTGCTGCGCATGTTGTTCGCCCACCTGCGCGGGACCTCCGCCACGGCCTGGGAATTGTGGAAAACCATCCCTTCGGGGAAGGGGGGGATCTTCCATAACTTGTGGACCATGGGCTGCGGCGCTTTGCTGGCCCGCTGGTGCCTGGAAGAAAAGATCGAATTCCTGTACGCCTCCGGCGCACACGCTCCGGCTTCCGCCGCCTGGGTGGCTGCCCGCATGCTCCAGATCCCCTTTGCTTTTGCCGTACGGACGGCGGATTTGGCCTCTCCGGCCAAGGACTGGCTGGTCAAGGCGGAACAAGCGGCCTTCGTGCGCTGTGATACGGCGGCCACGCGCAAGGCGGTCTGCGAGCTCCTGCCGAGCGTCGATCCCGGGCGCATCGTGCTGCTGCGGGATGCCCTGACCCTGACGCCGCCTGATGAAGACATTTCCATGCCGCCTTCCAATGTGCCGGAACCGCTGCAGATGCTGGCCGTAGGCTCCATGACCAGCCGCAAGGGCTATGACGTGTTGCTGAGCGCCTGCGCCGAGCTCCAGAAAGCCGGTGTGGATTTCCGTCTGACCATGGTGGGGAACGGTCCCTGGCGTCTGCGTCTGCGCCTGCGTTCATGGCGTCTCGGCCTGCGCAAGAAGGTCGCCTTCCCCGGGCAGCTGCCCCATGAGGCCATGACGGATCTTTACCGCCGGGCGGACATCTTTGTGGCCCCCGGACACCTGACACGGGGAGGCGATATGGACGGCCTGCCCTCAGCCCTGACGGAAGCCATGGCCTTTGGTGTGTCTGTGGTGGTGAGCGATCTTCCCGGTCAGCTGGAGGTCGTGCAGCACGGGCGCAGCGGCATCGTGGTACCGCAAAATGATGTGGCGGCGCTGGCCCAGGCCCTGCTGGACCTTGCCGGCAGTCCCGAACGTCGCCGCCAGCTGGGAGGCGAAGCCTGGAAGCGTATTCGGGAAGTCCTGGACGAAGAAGCCACGGAGGCGCGGCTGACCTCGCTTTTTGAGGCAGCCTGCCGCCGTTGAATCCTTTCTTGTCCTTGCTGTTGGTGGAAAACGGCCGGTCCTGTCGGGATCGGCCGTTTTCCACTGGTCTGGGCGGGGCTTTCCCCTGCCTGTTTCTGATCGAACACGGTATGCTGTGCGCTGCGGCGCAATACTCACCGAGAACAACGGAAGGGAGAAAGGATGGAGCTGGAACGCATCAGTGGCAATGCGCTCCATGAGAGGCCCGACTTTTGCCGGGCCTGGGACCGGAGCGTCGCGCTGGAAGATCAGGCGGATCCTTTTTGCTGTTCTTCTGTCTGGCAGCTGTCGGCCCATGCGGCCTTTTCCCCTGGGCGGTGTGTTCTGGCAAGGCATGATGGGCAAAGCGTCCTGGTGCTGGCAGCAGCGCAGTTGCCTTCAGGGCAGCAGCTCTTGACGCCGCTGGAAGCGCACTGGTTTTTCGGCTGCCCCGTGCTGGGGCCGGATGCTGTGGAGCTGCTGGCCGATGCCATGCCCATCCTTGCCGGGAGATGCGGCGGCCGTCTGCCGGCTTTGCTGCTGGGCGGGATGCTGCCGCAGAGCAGGACGGCCCGCGAGGTGCTGGTCCGTTTCGAGTCTGCGTTCGACATCTACCTGGCGGGAGAATCCGTTGTTGGGGCGGCCTCGCTGGAAGGCGGGCTGGACGGCTTTCTGGGGCGGCGTTCCGCCAATCTGCGCAGCAAGATGCGCAAGGCGTTCCGCAAGGCCGCAGGGCAGGGCGTCAGCTTTGAGCGGTGTTGTCCGGTGGACGGGGCGGAGGCCGATGCTCTTTACGCCCGGATGCTGGCTGTGGAGCAGCGCAGCTGGAAGGGGCTGGGGCATTGCGGCATGGCGGAATCCCCGGCGCGTGAGTTTTACGGCGATATGCTGCGGCGTCTTGCCGTACGGGGAACGGCCCGGCTGATGTTCGCCCGGCATGAAGAGCAAGATATCGGCTTTATTTTCGGCGGGATGTTCGGCGCCATCTATCGGGGCCAGCAATTCAGTTATGATGCCGGGTGGAGAGCTTTTTCCATCGGCAATCTGCTGCAGGTGGAGCAGATCCGCTGGCTGTGCGAAGAGGGCGCCACGCGCTACGATATGGGCTCGGCCTCCGGGGAAGCCATGGCTTATAAAGTCCACTGGGCGGAACAGGAAAGGCCCATCCAGACTTGGCTCCTGCGTCCCCGTAGCCTGCGCCCCCGTGCACTCTGAATGCAGGTGCCACTCTAAGCAGGGCAGGCGTGGAATGACCGCTGGAGCAGCGCAAGCGTGCGGTCTCCCCCATGATGCTTTGGGCAGCGCTCCTTTTGACATGCCCGCGCATCAGACGGCAGGGAAGCCAGGCGATAGTGGAATGACCGGAGCTTGCCAGAGACTGCCAGTCTACGTTTTTTGTCCTGGATGGCAGATGCCTTGGTCGCCGTGTTCGATGTGTTATGAGCGGATCAGGCAAGAAAAAGAAGCGATCGTGTCTGGAAGCAGGACATGCTGGCGGCTATCATGTGCCCATAGACCGTTTCTGACAGAACTCCTGACAAAGGCGACGATAATGCGAACAGGATGGAGAGGGAAGGTGCTCGTCGTATTGCTGATTCTGGGCTGTGTGGCCAGCAGTATTTTCATTTTCCTGAGATCGGCCCGCTTTGGTGCATTGCCCGAAAATGAGCATCTGGCACGGATCCAGCGTTCTCCCCACTATGCCGGCGGGGTGTTCCATAACGACCTGCCCACAGAAGTGTTGAGGGATGGCCGAGGCTTCATGAGTACGTTGGTGCAGTCTTTCTTCATGAAAAAAGAGCATCCATTTCCTGATGGACCTGTGCCGACAGTCAAAACACCGCTGGAGTCATTGGACCGGAATCTGGATATGGTCATCTGGCTCGGACATTCCTCCTTTTTCGTGCAGCTTGGCGGACAGCGCATCCTGATCGACCCCGTGCTGAGCGACTATGCGTCCCCTGTTCCCTTCAGTACCCGTGCCTTTCCGGGAAGCAGCCCATACACGACGGATGATATCCCGGAGATCGACCTCCTGCTCATCTCGCATGATCACTGGGATCATCTGGATCACCCCACACTGGTGGCTTTGCGCCCCAAAATCAGGCAGATTTGCTGTGGGCTTGGCGTGGGAGCGCATCTGCAACGCTGGGGCTTTTCCAGAAGCATCATCCATGAAGGGGACTGGGGAGACCGGATAACTTTGGAGGATCTGACCGTCCACATCACATCATCGCGGCATTTTTCCGGCCGCTCGCTCGTGCGCGATAAAACATTGTGGGTCGGTTTTATGCTGGAAACGCCGCAACGACGTATTTTTTACAGCGGCGACAGCGGTTATGGTCCTCATTTTGCGGAACTTGGGGAGCGCTTTGGGCCATTGGATCTTGTGCTTCTGGAGTGCGGCCAGTACGACAGGCGCTGGGATCTTATTCACATGATGCCCGAAGAAACGGCCAGGGCCGCCGACGATCTCCGTGCCCGGAGGCTCCTTCCGGCGCATTCCGGCAAATTTTCCATTGCCTGTCATGCCTGGGATGAACCGTACAAAAGGATCACCGCCGCGAGCCGGGGTCGGACATGGCGTCTGGTCACCCCCATGATCGGCGAAGTCCTTGTGCTGGAAATGGCGCAGGATACTGGTGAAGGAGAAAAACACACGGCCGCATGGTGGCAGCAGATCCACTGATGCGGAGCCGTTCAGGAAGTAAAGATCATGGATCGGCGCACGTTCATCAGCGCATCACTGGCGGCGACAGCCGCTGTAGCAGGGAGCATCCTTGCAGACGGCTTGCCGCTGCCCGTGACATCGGCGCAGGCGCGTAGCGAAGGAGAAAGGAAAAAGATGAAGATTCTTGTATTGACCGGCAGTCCCAGAAAAAACAGCAACTCCGGTACGCTTGCCGGGGCTTTCATCAAAGGAGCCCGGGAGGCTGGGCACGAGGTAGTCCGTTTTGATGCCGCGGCCGGCAATGTCCACGCCTGTGTCGCCTGCAATTCATGCGGCATGGACGGCCCCTGCGTCTTTGCGGATGATTTCGAGACCGTCCGCGAACATATCATCCCGGCTGATATGGTAGTGTTTGCGACGCCCATGTATTATTTCGGCATGTCATCGCAGCTCAAGGCCGTTATCGACCGTTTTTATGCCATCAACAGCAAGATCCATGTGAGCAAGAAAGCCGTCCTGCTGATGACATACGCCAACACTTCTCCGCGAGATGCGAGCCCGATGCTCACGCATTATGAAGTCCTGCTTGACTACCTCGGCTGGCAGGATGCGGGGCGGGTCGTCGCGTCTGGCGTGTGGCCTGCCGGCGCCATCAAAAACACGTCCTTCCCTGAACAGGCCTATCAGCTGGGCAAGCGCCTGTAGCAACATACCGTAGTTCCTCATGAAAGACGGAGAGCGCAACATGCCGCGTTGTGCATCCCGACTGTTGTCATGAAAGCGGAAAACAGGCGCCGGGTAGACGTGTTCCTGTCCTGACGCCTATTCTTTTGCGAATGACAGAGATGGCAGTTTTGCATGGCGCCGTAGGCGTATCTTGCATACCATGTTTATCCTGTTGCCATTTTTCAGTGACGGTACGCCATCATGATAGAGCGGAGCATTTCCTGAGGAGAACTACTTGCCATTCCTGAAAGATTCACGCTAATTTTATAACATGCCGCAGGGATCTCATCCTTTGTATCCTGCGAAGAGTCGTCATCATAATGCTCCAGTCCCCGGCTGAAAAAGGAGATTGCCCGCTTTTGCCATGCCAGCACGCAGTTACATTGCCATCGATCTCAAGTCTTTTTACGCCTCTGTGGAATGCAGGGAGCGTGGTCTTGATCCGTTGACTACCCACCTGGTAGTCGCTGATCCCAGCAGGACAGAGAAGACCATCTGCCTGGCAGTTTCTCCTTCATTGAAAGCTCATGGCATCCCGGGGAGAGCACGCTATTTTGAGGTCATCCAGAAGGTACATGCAGCCAATGCCTTGCGCAGACAGAAAGCTCCACGGAGGAGATTCACGGGAGAATCCGCGGATGCGCTTAAGCTGGCTGCTGATCCTTCCCTGGCCATAAGTTATCTGACAGCTGTACCTCGTATGGCGCTCTATATCGAGTATAGCACCAGGGTCTACAGCGTGTACCTGAAGTATTTCTCCCCCGACGATATCCACGTCTATTCCATCGATGAGGTCTTCATCGATGCCACTTCCTATCTGAAAAATTACCGGACATCCGTACATGAGCTCACCAAGACCGTCATCCTGGATGTGCTGCGCAGCACTGGTATCACAGCCACAGCAGGTATCGGCACCAACCTCTATCTGGCAAAAGTCGCTATGGACATCATGGCAAAGAAAGTGGCAGCGGATGAAGATGGTGTACGCATAGCTCATCTGGATGAAATGTCGTATCGCCGACAGCTGTGGCACCACACTCCCTTGAGGGATTTCTGGAGAGTAGGCAGGGGATATGTCCAGAAGCTGGAAAAGTACGGCATCAAAACAATGGGAGATATCGCCCGCTATTCCATCCACAGCGAGGATCTGCTCTTTCGCCTGTTTGGGGTGAATGCGGAGCTGCTGATCGACCATGCCTGGGGCTGTGAGCCGTGTACGATGGCGGATATCAAGGCCTACCGGCCATCCTCCAGGAGCCTGGGGTCAGGGCAGGTGCTGCATTCGCCGTATGAGGTGGACACGGCGCGTCTGGTGGTCAAGGAGATGGTGGATTCGCTCGCCCTGGACTTGGTGGGTAAACATCTGGTGACGGATCAGCTGGTACTGACGGTGGGCTATGATGTCGAGAGCCTGGCCCCTGCGCGTGGTTATACCGGCCAGGTGGTCACGGACAGTTATGGGCGGCAGCGTCCCCGGCATGCGCATGGTACGGTCAATCTGGGCCAATTCACATCTTCCGGCAGGCGGATGACACATGCTGTACTGGGGCTTTTTGATCGCATCGTGGATCAAAAGTTGCTGGTCAGGCGCATCAATCTGGTAGCTGCCCATGTCTTGCACGAGAGCCAGACAGACAAAGACAAAAAGCCCAGGCAACTCGATTTGTTCACCGATTATGCGGCAAAGCAGACGCTGTCAGAGCAGGAAGAAGGGCAGCTCCAGAAAGAGCGTCAGAGGCAGGAGGCCATCCTGAAGATCCGTGAACGCTATGGGAAGAATGCCCTGCTGAAGGGTATGGATCTGGAAGAAGGTGCGACGACCAGGGAGCGCAACCAGCAGATAGGAGGGCACAAGGCATGAGTAACAAATACGATGATATCATCGATCTGCCACGTCCTGAATCCAGGTATCCTCGCATGCCCAGAGCCAACAGGGCTGCCCAGTTCGCTCCTTTTGCTGCCCTGACAGGGCATGAGGAAGCCATCCGGGAGACAGCCTGTTGTATAGTGGAGCAAATAACTCGGGAAAATCAGCTTGCTGAGGAACTGTTGTCGGATTCCATACGAACATGCTGACACGCTTTGACGGTATCCTGTTACGGCCATCTGGAGCAGCCATTGCAAGGATGCTCAACGGTCAACGCAGCAACGGGCTTTCAAAAATCAGTCACCGGATTTGGCAGCAAGCCGAATGACGAAGACGAAGTTGCAACCTGCTGCACGGGCCGTCGGTACATGTCAATGTCCTCGCTGTTGAGACGGGTCTGCCTCGGGCAAAATATTTTCAAAGAATACTGTCTGCATGATTTTGGGGGATGCCTCTACAGGGAAGCATCCGCTTCGGAAACAAGATGGAAATGGTCACCTTTGTGCAGGGAGTCCTTCATCCTATCGCGCAGACGGGTCTCCATGATTTGTCCTTTCCTTTTTGTTCCGCTTCCAGTGGGGCCGGGAGGCGTTCCCGTTGGTGCAGGCAAGGAACTGCCTGTAGGGGAATTGCTCGTCGCCAAACAGGGCGAGCTCGCCGAAAAAACATTGCCCGTCCGGGCTCATGACCGCCGCCTTGATGGTGCGTTCCGGGGGCAGGTACAGGCCGAAGTGTTCCAGATAGCGCGCGAGCGGCATGGAGCGGGGAAGCGTGTCATGGGGCAGGACGAAATCCTCATTCCAGATCCAGATCTCAGCCTCCCTTTCATAGAGGATGGTCTTGCCGTCATCGCTGATATCCATCCCCATCAGCGCAGGGCCATCGTCGATGGGGATATCGTTCCCCTGGGCATCCAGCCGGGCAAGAACGGTCAGGGTCTTGGACTCCAGGAGGAAGAGACGGGCGGGATTCTTGGGCACTTGCTTCAGATAGAGCGCACACAGGATGAAGCGCCCGTCAAAGCTGGGGATGGAACAAAAGAAATCATCAAGAATCCAGTCCGCAAACATGGGGCTGTTCCGTGCAACATCTTTCAGTTCGGCATCCGTGAGGAGGCGGCTGCGACTGAAGCCAGGCCATCTTCCCCAACGGAACAGGGGATTTTGCGGATCGCCCGCCCGCAGTATGTTTTTTCCCTCCTTGGTCCGATCCGCGTAGGCGTGGGGCAGCACACCGCCAAATGTCAGCGGGCGCTGTACTCCGGTCATCAGATCTACGATCTGGACGCTGTTGTCGTGCCGCTTTTGCAGCAGCTTTTTGCCGTCGCGGCTCAGAAGCCTGTAGTACGGGCTGGCGATAGGTCTGACGATTTTGTCCAGCATGCGGAACTGTTTTTTATTCCTGATGGAGAACCAGTGGTTGTAGTGAGGCGTCAATTCCAGGTTTTCAGCATCCTTGCCTTTTGTGCCCTGTGGGGTAGAGCGGGGTCTTCCGTAGCCCAGGGCGACCTTGCCGTCCGCCGACATGCCGTACCATTCGACATCTATGATGCCATGCCTGGACATGTACTGCAGGGGCTCACCATAGCGCCAGATGAACCCGGGGCGTGCCCAGGTCTGGCTGTACGGAGCAGGATGGATGGCATCATTGATGGACACGAACCCCAGCATGGCGCGTCCGTCATCGCTGAGGAAATCCCCCATGCCGAAATGTTCTTTCGGGGGGGCGAGGCGGATCAGGCCGAAGTCACGGCTCCAGACAAAGGGGCCACCATCCAGAAAACCGGTAACAGCCCGGCATCCCGGCGCAATGGCCTTGATTCGCCCGTTGTTGCCAAGGAGCGGCACCAAGTCCATGATAAAGCCCTGGGTGGGTGTGGGGGAATCGTCGGCGTGTGACATATCGGGAAAAGAGAAAAAGAGGAGGAGCGATACGGGCAGGACAACAGTGAGAAAACAGTACCGGTCGGAGCAACGGCATCTTTTCATACGCATACCTCCCATCGAATTTGTATAATGAGCAGGGGGGCAAGAACCTGTCAAGGTTGCGGGTGGGGATCACCTTTGCTCGGGCATGGTTGGTGAACACATAATGATGATTTTTAAAGTACCACTTTATATTTTACGGCATGCTCCCTGGAACCAAATCCATGGAACAGGAAACACGACACGCAAAGAAGATGCTGGCCGGAACGGCGAGTTGTTGGGCGGGAGTGGCAAGCGCTGTGCGGGGGAGGAGAAGACGTGGCAGCGGATGGCATTTGAGGCACCTTTGTACCACCTGTTTGACCCAAATTCGTGAAAGCAGGAAAAACAGGGAACAGGCTGGGCTTGCTGCGCTGCTCGAAACAACAAAAAAAAGAAAGGGTTGCGGCTACTTGCCACAACCCTTGATGTCTTGCTGGTGCCGAGGGCGGGAATCGAACCCGCACGGCGGTTGCCACTACCACCTCAAGATAGCGTGTCTACCAATTCCACCACCTCGGCACAAGGGGAGTGATACAGAAAAGCGCCTGGCTTGGCAAGAACTTTTTTACAATTCAGGAAAATTTTTGCATCCTGCTGCTTAGTCGATGGGGCTTGCGTTGGGCAGAGCTAACCGGTACACCAAGAAACGGCAAGCACTGCCATCGCTTTGTCCGGAGAATCCCCATGGATGACGATGTTCGTTCTTTTTTGCAAAAAACAGGCCCTGTTCTTTGTGTCGATATCGGCAGTGGTACGCAGGATGTGCTGCTGGCCCGCCCCGGGCTCGAAGTCCACAACTGGCCGCGTTTCGTCCTGCCTTCGCCGGCCCGGCTGGTCGCGCAGCGCATACGCGAGCTGACCCTGCTCAAGCAGGCGGTCTGGCTGTACGGCGAGAATATCGGCGGCGGTTTCGGCCTTGCCGTGCGCGACCACATCAAGGCCGGTCTGGCTGTGTACAGTACGGCCAGTGCTGCCGCAGCCTTGCATGACAATCCCGACGTCGTCCGCAGCATGGGCGTGCAGACCGCGGAACAGTGTCCTGCCGGGGCCGTACCTGTGCCCCTGTCGGATTATGCGCCCGAATTTTTTGCTGGCTTGTTGCGCCAGGCGGGGCTGCCGTTACCGCATCTTGTCCTGGCCGGCTGCCAGGATCACGGCTTTCACGTCCACGGCAACCGTCTGGGACGCATGCAGGCCTGGACGGCCCTGTTGCAGTCTTCTTCCTTGCCGGCGCGCTGGATATACGCACAACCTCCGGCGGCGTGTACCCGTCTGGCTGCCTTGCAGCGGAGAACGGGCGGGCCGGTGGCGGATACCGGCACCTGCGCCCTGCTGGGGGCCCTGTGCGTCCCGGAAGTGATGCGGCGCAGCTGGCGTGAAGGGATCACCATCATCAATGTGGGGAACAGCCATACCGTCGCCGCCCTGGTCTATCAGGGCAGGGTGAGGGGCATTTATGAGCACCATACAGGGATGCGCACCCTGCAGGAATACCTGGAGGATCTGGAGCAGTTCCGGCGTTCCTGGCTGCCGTGCGAGGAAGTGCTGGCCCACGGAGGCCACGGAACGGCGTTCGGTCCGTACTGCGAAGAAGCGGGCGGATACATGCCTACCTATATCCTCGGGCCCAAGCGGGAATTCCTGCAGGGGCAGGGCCAGTTCCTGGCACCGTATGGCGATATGATGCTGGCGGGCTGTTTTGGCCTGCTTTGGGGATGGGCGCACAGGGACGAAGCCGACGGGCGTTTGTAAGACATACAAGCAGAAACAAGGTTGTAACATGGAAGTTTTCGATGCAGCGGAATTGTGGAGCAGGGACCAGATCGAACATACCCAGCTGACGCGCCTCAAGGCGACGGTGGCCCATGTGCGCAAGAATGCGTTTTACCGTCGCCGTCTGGACGAGGCCGGAGTCGGCCCCGAGAGCATTACCTCGCTGGACGACATCCGGCGCATCCCCTTTACGACCAAACAGGATCTGCGGGATCAGTATCCTACGGGCCTGCTGTGCGTACCGCGCAGCGAGATCGTGCGCATGCATTGTTCCAGCGGCACCACGGGCAGCCCTGTGGCCATCTGCCACACGCAGAACGATATCAACTGCTGGGCTGACCTGATGGCCCGCTGCTTGTACATGGTGGGTGTGCGGCGTGAGGACGTCTTTCAGAACATGTCCGGTTACGGCCTGTTCACCGGCGGTCTGGGCATCCATTTTGGCGCCGAACGCCTGGGCTGCATGACCATCCCCGCCGGTCCGGGCAATTCCCGGCGCCAAATCAAGCTGGCCAGGGACTTCGGGACCACGGTCGCCCATATCCTGCCGTCCTATGCGCTCATCCTTGGGGAGCATCTGCGCAATATGGGCGAGGATCCGCGCCAGTTCCCCCTGCGGATCGCCGTGGTGGGCGCTGAACCGTACACGGTGGAATTCCGCCGCCGTATCGAGGAGCTGTTCGATATGAAGGCCTACAACTCCTACGGCCTTTCTGAAATGAACGGCCCGGGCGTAGCTTTTGAATGTCAGGCCCAGAGCGGTCTGCATGTCTGGGAAGACGCCTACCTGCCGGAGATCGTCGATCCCAAGACCGGCGAGCCTGTGCCGGATGGCGAGATAGGCGAACTGGTCATGACCTGTCTTTGCCGCCAGGGCATGCCCATCCTGCGTTACCGCACCCGCGACCTGACCCGTTTCATCCCCGGCGAATGCTCGTGCGGTCGCCGGCACCGCCGCATCGACCGCATCCTGGGACGCGCGGACGACATGTTCATCATCAAGGGCGTCAACGTCTATCCCATGCAGATCGAGCAGGTCATCATGACCTTCCCCGAAGTGGGGCAGAACTACTGCATCCTGCTGGAGAACGACGGCGTCGGCGACGTCATGCGCGTCCAGGTGGAGATCCGCGACGAATACTTTGTGGAAGACATGCGCTGCCTGCAGGGCCTGCAGAAGACCATTGCCCAGCGGCTGCGTGACGAGATCCTGGTGACGCCGCGCGTGGAGCTGGTGCAGAGCAACAGCCTGCCCAGCAGCGAAGGCAAGGCCGTGCGTGTGTACGACAATCGCGTCAAGAAGTGATCCATGGAAGGTCTGATCGCGCTGGCATCATTCAGCTTGGCTTATGTCTTCATCGTCCTGCTGGGGCTGATCCTGCTGCTCAATATCCTGGGGCTGCCGGCCAACTGGCTGGTGGTGGTGCTGGTCGCCCTGTGGGCCTTCCTGCATCCGGCCGCCGGTGCTCTGGATGTCTGGTTCTGGATCATGTTCCTGGGCCTGGCCGTCTTGGGTGAGGTGCTGGAAATGGGCGTGCAGATCCTGAACGCCAAACGTCATGGCTCCAGCACCTCCGGTACGGTGGCCGGTATGGTGGGAGCCATTGCCGGAGCCATTTTCCTGGCGCCGCTGTTCTTCGGTCTGGGGGCCCTGATCGGCGCCCTGGTCGGCGCCTGGCTGGGCTGTCTGGTCATGGAACTGCTGCGCGGCCGTCCGAGCAAAGAAGCCTTCGATGCGGCGTTCGGCACCATGATGGGGCGATTCCTGGGCACCGTGTGCAAGCTGGGGACGGGCAGCGCCATGGTGGTGCTGACTGCCCGCCGCATCTGGCCGGATACCCTGCCCATGCCGCCGTCGCTGCCCCCGGTCCCTCCGCCGCACACCGTGCCGGCGGAACCGGGCCAGATGGTGCTCCTGCTAGGCAACTGGCTGTGCTGAGGTGAGCATGACATTGGATTTGTTACAGGTGATTCTGGTCCAGACGCGCTTTCCCGAAAATATCGGTATGGCGGCCCGTGCCTGCGTCAACATGGGCAGCCGCAGCATTCGCCTGGTGGAACCGGAGCGCTGGGACAGGGAAAAGGCCCGCCCGCTGGCGACGCCCAAGGGGCAGGGCGTGCTGGATGCCGTGCAGGTCATGCCGGACATCCCGTCCGCCGTGGCCGACTGCTCCCTGGTGATCGGGACGACGGCCCGGACCGGCGGCTGGCGGCGTTCCCTGCTGTCTCCTGAGCAGGCGGCGTCCGAGGTGGCCCGGACTCTGGAGCGGGGAGAGAGGGTGGCCATCGTGTTCGGCCCCGAAGATCGCGGTCTGGACAATGACGCCATCCAGCACTGCCAGCGGCTGGTGACCATCCCCACCAGTCCCGAGGCCAGTTCGCTCAATCTGGCGCAGTCTGTCCTGCTCCTGCTCTATGAGTGCGCTAAGGCCGTGCGGGCCCGGCAGCATGCGCCGCGCAAGGAAGAAACGATGGCAGGGGAGGGCGGTTCCGGCCGCGTCATCTCCTCCGCCGAATACGAGCGCCTGCTGGACAATCTCAAGGACATGCTGTTGCGGCTGGACTGTTTGCACGGCGACAATCCCGACTACTTCCTGATGCCGTGGCGTCGTCTGCTGGCCCGGGCGCAGGTGCGTCGTCATGAATATGATGCCCTCATGGGCCTGTGCCGTCAGGTACGCAACAAGCTGGACAAGGCATAAGGGGCCGTCATCCTTGCTGGTCTGCCCCCGAAAAAACACAAGCCCCTGCAACGGGGCTTTTTTCTCATCAAAGGCTGCGGGTTCTGGCGAGTCCCGGCGCAGTGTTCCGCTTTCCGCCTGCTGGCATTGCTGCTGCCGGACGGAAAAAGCATTGATGTCTGTCCAGATCAGGCGGACGATTTGTCTGTACGCGGCCGTAACACGCATTACGGCTGTCAGCCTTCCACAAAAGGGAAGAGGGGCCAAAGGAGAATGGTTTATGAACTCGAAGAATGTCCTTGTCATTTCCGCCAGCCCCCGCAGGGGCGGCAATTCCGATCTGCTGGCGGACGCCTTCATGCAGGGCGCGCAGGAGGCCGGGCACGATGTGGCCAAGATCAGTCTGCGCGAGAAGAAGATAGGTTTTTGCAAAGGTTGTCTGGGCTGCCAGAAAACGCAGCAGTGCGTCCTTCGGGATGATATGGATGCAATCCTGCCGCGCATGCAGCGGACGGAGGTGATCGCCTTTGCCGGGCCAGTGTATTTTTATTCACTGTGCGGCCAGTTGAAAACACTGCTGGACCGCACCAATCCCCTGTTCGCAAGCGAATATGCCATGCGCGACATCTACCTGCTGGCCAGTGCCGCTGATACGGCCGAAAGCGCTGTGGACGGCTCCATAACGGCGCTGGAAGGCTGGGTCTCCTGTTTTGAGAAGGTGCGGCTGCGCGGCAGCGTGCGGGCGCTGGGCGTCACGGAAGCCGGAGATGTGCGGCGGACGCCTGCGGCTCTGGACGCTGCCCGCGAACTGGGCAGGAACATCTGAATACAGCCGTGGCAGTTCCGGCCCCTTTCCTGCAGGTCAGCGGAAGGGACCGCTATAAATGAGCGGCCTCCATGTGCGCCCCCTTTCCGGCAGAAGAAAGGAGTCCCTGCATCCTCTCAGGATGTGTTGCCACTATCCGCAGCTTGCTTGGGGGAAGGGGAACGCCTCGCGCACGAGAGCGGTTCCCCAGCTTGCTTGGGGGAAGGGGAACGCCTCGCGCACGAGAGCGGTTCCCCTCCCCCAAGGCCCCATCCTTTTCCCCGCGCGCTTTTTCACATGAGCGTGGGAGCATCGGCAAGCATTCTTCACTGGGTATGCATAGCCGATCCTCTCTATTTATTTGACATAAACTATAGAGGTTGTATCAACGCGCACTGGAGCGGGCTGTAGCGGCAAGACAGCGCAGCCCGCTTGCATGTGCCAAGGGATGGCCATCTGTCAGCTGTTCAGGCCCGTCACGCCTTCCAGCCATGCTCCATCCAGACAGGCATCCTTCAAGCTTGCGCCGCTCAGATCCGCGCCCCGCAGGCTGGCACTGCCCAGGTCGGCATCATCCAGAATGGCGTTTTCCAGTATGGCCCCGTTCAGTCTGGCTTCGCGCAGGCAGGCACCGCTCAGGTCAGCATCATTGAGGCTGGCCCCCGCCAGCGTGGCCCAGGCCAGGTTCGCCTTTGCCAGTTCGGCATTGACGAGATTGGCTCCGGCCAGGTCGGCCAGCTCCAGGTTGGCGTTCCGCAGGTCGGCCCCGGCAAAATTGGCGCCCCGCAGATCGACGCCCCGAAAGTCCTTGCCGGCAAGCTGGGCATTGGCAAAATTCTTTCCCGCCATGCTTTGCGGATGGCTGTGCTGATGGCTCATCTGGCCCTCCTGAAAAGATTTGCCGCATGGTAGACCAGCCTTCGGCGTGGCACAACTGTTTTGTGTCCGAAAGACGTGAGGCCGTGGAAGCTACCCGAATGGCAGCAGCGCCGGAGCATGGTCATCCGTTCCTGCTGAAAGGCGGATCATTCAGGCCGCTGGCCCGGATATTGAGTGAAGGAAATGCCGGGGTGGGATTTCCTCAAGATTGCGCATGGGATGGCACACGGCTCGTCCTGCCCGACATGCCGCCAGCAAGCGAAAAAAGGAATATTCTGTTTTTGCGGTAAGGCAGTGAACGCACCGAAATCACTGCTGCATCCGTTGAGAATGGTATAGGCTGATTGCGGAAGAACGCGCGGGATAAGCCTTGATACGGCTGTCGGACGGCCATTGCAAGGCGGCACACACTTGACACGGAAAGGGAGGCTCAAAAGCCTCCCTTTCCGCGTCTCTTACTGGCTTATACTGAGGCTTGGCTACAGCGAGCGTTCCTGCAGGCCGGAGCCGGAGGCGTTGCCCGCTTTGGGCGGTTCGGTCACGGTCTCCGTACCGGGCAGGGCGTCGTGCACATCGGTGGGCGGCAGAGCGTCTTCGCCCACGCGGGGAATGACGCGGCTGTCCCGTACCGAAAGACTGCAGGCCAGGCCGTAGCATTCGTAGACCGCGGCGATGGTGCCCTGCAGGGGCTCGCCCTTGCGCAGCGGCGGCGGTACCAGCACATAGTAGGTGCGGCTTTCGGAGCCCAGATGCGGGCGTACTTCGCAGGCGATCACCCATTCGTCCTTGTCGTCGCCGTTCCAGTCCACGATGCCCAGCATGGACAGGTTCACGGTCTGGGTGGGGTGGACGATGGTGAAGCCGGTCTTGCGCACCGTGGCATGGCTGGATGGTGTGCGCGTGGCGGCAAAGGTGCTGCCCAGGTAGACATGCCCCTTGTCGTTGAAGAGGAAGTCCGGGGCGAGCTGGCGGAACAGGATCTCGCCGTATTGCTCGCCCCCGCCGCCGGGCAGGGAAATATAGCTGGCATTGTCCGTGAGCAGACCGCGCGCCTGCATTTCCTTGGTCATACGCTGGCTCATGGTCACAAAGCCGGCCTCGTCCACCACGGTCACGCCTTTGGCACCGCAACCGGCCAGAAGGAACGCCGCGCAGAGCAGCAAAAGGAATCGGGTCATGGCTACCTCGGTAAAGATCATATCGGAACAGCAGGTGTACGCGCCGTCGCCGGGCTTGTAAAGGCGCTTCTCGCTGATACGCAGCGGGCCGCTGCGCCGGGGAGGGGAAAGCATCCTGGGCTGCGCCGGACAAAATACAAGGGAGCAGACGCGCGATCCGCTCCCTTGCTGCAGGGATAGTATTAAAGAGATACTTTAAGTTCTTCCAGGTGGGTACGGGCAAAGTCCAGCGTAGGATCCACTTCCAGCGCGGCGGCCAGATGCTCCATGGCGGCATCTTTCTGGCCCAGGAACTTCTCGCACAGGCCCAGATTGGCCAGATCCATCACCGATCCCTTGTCCACCTTGAGCACGGCCCGGAAGGCTGCCGCCGCGTCCTCATAGCGCTTAAGCCGGAACAGGCAGACGCCCAGCAGGTTGCCGTATTCCTTCATTTCCGGGCACAGAGCCACGGCGTCGCGCAGGGGGGGCAGGGCCGCTTCCCAATCATGGGTCAGTGTGGCCGCATAGCCCTCATAGAAGGCTGCCAGCCCCCGGGCATCATTTCCCGGCTGCAGGGGACGGGCCTGGGCAAAAAGAGCGCGCGCTTCGTCCAGACGGTCGGCACGCAGGGCCAGCATGGCCCGGAAGAACGGCAGGAAGTGGGCACCGGGATAGCAGCGCTCCAGCACGGCAAAACCGTTCAGGGCGGTCTCTTCATCGGCTTCTTCGGACAGCTTGCGGCCCACGAACAGGCCGATGCTCTGGTTGCGGTCGCGCTCCCGGAAGGAAAGGCCCGGCGCGATGCAGTAATGGGCAGGCACCTGCAGGGCGGGGTGGGTGGTCTCCACGGCGTAGACCTGCACCGGCTCCAGACGGCGCAGGGCGCAGAGCAATTCGTCGCGGATGTCGGGCGCCTCCACGCTGGGCAATGCGTCCAGACGGCACAGGGAGCCCTCCAGCAGCCATCGGATATCATCCAGTTGCTCGAATTTGGACAGGCCGGAGGCCTCATAGCAAGCCTGCGTGCAGAAATCGCCGCCCAGCTGGGCCACTTCCGTGACGGCGCGTATGGCCGCCTTGGCGGGAGAGGCCGCCGTGCCCGCCGTGAAGACGATCTCGGAATGGGCCGGGAACGAGGCAGGGTCCCAGGCCACCGCGCCCACCGTGGGCAGGGGCATGCCCAGCGAAAAGTCCTTGAGCACGATGCGGATGCCTTCCCGCTCAAAGGCCGTCAGCAGGTCGCGCAGAGTGGGATCGTCCACGTCGCGCGGATCGATGGTGGGCGTGGTCAGGCGTTCCCGGTCGATATGGCAGCACACGTGGCGCTCCACCAGTTCGGAAAGGCCCTGCAGCAGGGATTCCTCCGGGCTGTTGCCTGCGGAGGTGCCGTTGAATTCCCCCAGCAGCTTGAACCAGTCCAGCGGCAGCCAGACCGTGCGTCCGTCGACCAGATGGGTGGCCGGGAAAAAGTGCCAGCGCAAGGTGCTCATGACTTCGCGGGCCTGCTGCGGGGACAGGCTGTCGTCCACAGAGCGGCAGATCTCCTCGATGGGCAGCAGATCCGTGCCGAAGCGCGCCTCGGCTTCGGCCCAGGTGGCGCAGACCATGTGCGGCAGGCGCTGCCAGAAGCTGAAAAAGGCAAAGCGCTCCATCAGCTCCATCAGGGCGGAGGCCCGGGCCTGCTCCGGCGAAGATCCCTTGCCCATCTGCTTGCGGGTGGGCATGATGCCGCGGGCGTCCTTGCCGCAAACGCTGAGATAGACCGGGATGCCCAGACGGCCCACGTCCACGCGGCGTACTTCGGAGAGGATATCCAGACCGGCGGCCTTCATGCGGGCCTGTACCCGGGCGTAGGTTTCTTCAGGAGAGATGGCCTTGTCCAGATCCAGGGTATAGCCCTTGGGGCAGGATCGCAGATGGATGACGGGAAGGGTGCTCATGGTTACTGCTTGCGCTCCAGGATATGCAGGGCGTAGATGCGGCGTTGTTCCTGTCCGTCGGCATCCTGGCTCTTGACACCGATATGCCCCTCCTGCACCTGAAAGGTCTTGGCGGCCAGTTTGGCAAAATGCGGCTTGGCCCGGGCCATGTCCGTGCAGAACACGGCCTTGCCGCCTGGAGCCAGATGACGGTCCACGAATTTCAGCAGCGGCCGGTGCAGATCATCAAGATAGAGGAGCTCCGAGGCCACGATCAGGTCGAAGCCCTCGGGAAAACGCTCGTCCTTGCCGGGGCGGGAGACATCGAGATAACAGACGTCGATCAGGTCCTGCAGGCCGTTGCGCAGCACGTTGGCACGGGTGAACTGCAGGGCGTCATTGACGATGTCGCTGGTCACGATGCGCCGGAAGCCGTAACGGGAGGCCACCAGGCTGAGGATGCCACAGCCGCCGCCCAGTTCCAGCATGGTCTTGCCTTCGGGCTCCAGCTTGCGCAAAAAGCGTCCCAGGACAAAGGAGCCGGGCCAGACCTTGGCCCACAGGGGCAGGTCCTTCAGCGGATCGTGGATGGCATGCCGGGCCAGCAGGTTGTCCAAATGGCTTTGCATGTTCGTGATGTTCAGCACTTGCAGTTCGGCGCCATCCAGCTGCAGGGGCACAAAATCCACATCAAAGGTCTTGCGGATGTCCGCAAGGATCTTGTCCAGCATCGTCGTCTCCCGTCCGGCTTCCCGCGCGTCCTCCGGGCAGGGCCTGTAAGGCCGGCAATCTCTTTGCCGGGCAACGCCAAGAAAAGCCGAAAAACTGAAAAAAGGAGGCGCCCTTTCGGGACGCGCTCGTGAAAAAGGCCGGATGCCCGGCCGGTGCCGGAAAGTCATACAGGCATTTGCGCCGCAAGGCAATATGCCGCCTTGACAGGGGCCTGTGCGCGGGCTAGGCAGAAGGCATGAAAACCATCCATCGCCTTGAATGTATTGCTGCGGAAAGCGAGTATGATTGCATCACCGGTCTGCTGGCACTGGAAGTGCCCTTTGGCTGGGAAGAGCAGAGCCTGCCTACCGGCGAGACACGTTTCCGGATCCACTGCGAGCAAAAAGATTTTCTGGAACGGCTGCAGCAGATCCTGAAACAGTCGGTCCAGGCGACGGCAACGGAACTTTCCGAGCTGGAAAAAACCGACTGGCTGGCGGCCTGGCGGCAGTTCTTCACGCCTGTATGCTGCGGCGACCGTTTTGTGGTCCTGCCGCCCTGGCTGGCGGATACGCCCGATTTCCCAGGCAGGACGGCCATCCTCATCGAACCCAAGAGCGCTTTCGGTACCGGCCACCATGCCACGACGGCCCTTTGCCTGCGCGTGGTCAGCGATCTGCTGGAAGCCGGCCGCCTGCAAAAAGGGCAGCACTTTCTGGATCTCGGTACCGGCTCGGGGGTGCTGGGCATCGGCTGCTGCAAGTTCGGCCTTACTGGCGAAGGGCTGGATATCGACCCTCTGGCCGTTGACAATGCCCTGGAAAACCGCGCGCTCAACGGGATCGCTCCTGAGGCTTTCAGCGTGGCGGAAGGCAGCATCGGCGCCGTGGCCGGCAAGACCTTCGATTTGGTGCTGGCCAATATTCTGGCCCGGCCGTTGACGGAAATGGCAGCTGATATCGTGCGTGCCTGCCGCCCCGGCGGCTGCCTGGTCCTGTCCGGTCTGCTGGAGATCCAGGCCGAAGGCGTGACCGCCGCCTACATGGCCCAGGGATTGCCCAAGCCTCTTTGTATCGTGGACGGCGAGTGGGCCGCGCTGGTATGGGATACTGTTAATTAGGAAATATTCTTGACAGCTGGCAGCTCACCTGCTAGGGAAAGACATCTTGAACGCAAAAGCTGCAAGGAGCTTTTTATGAATACCGTCACCTTCATGGGCAATCCCCTCCATCTCGAAGGCAGCATGCCCGTTGTGGGGCAGAAAGCCCCAGAATTCACTGTTTGCAACAACGGTCTCGAACCCCGCAGCCTGAAAGATTACGCAGGCAAGATCGTGGTCTTGGTGAGCGTGCCGTCTCTGGATACCCCTGTGTGCGACATGGAAGTACGCCGCTTCAACAAGGAAGCCGCCGCCCTCTCCGACAAAGTACAGATTCTGGCTCTGAGCTGCGACCTGCCATTTGCCCAAGCCCGCTGGTGCGGCGCTGCCGGTGTGCAGGCCGTGGAAAGCCTGTCCGACTACAAGGATGTGGACTTTGGCAAGAATTACGGCGTGCTGATCCAGGAACTGCGCCTGCTGGCCCGTGCCATTTTCGTGGTGGCTCCCGACGGGACCCTGGCCTACAGCCAGCTGGTGCCCGAAGTGACCCATGAACCCGATTATGACGCGGTACTGGACGCGGTGAAAAAGCTGGCCTAGTTCCGACTTCCTGCTCAGATGCTTCCGGGCTCCCTTGTTGGGGCCCTTTTTTATGGCCTGTGTCCGGCAGTAAGGCTGCCATACCGTACCGTGCATGATGCGGCGAACACGGCGCAGGACAAGAAAAAAGGCGCCCGGAGAAGGGCGCCCTTGGGCAAAAACTTGCGCGGATGGAACGAAAGGGCTACTTGCCCATGGCGTCCATGAAATCCTTGTTGGATTTGGTGCCGCGCATCTTGTCCAGCAGGAATTCCATGCTGTCGATGGGGGACATGGGCGCCAGGATCTTGCGCAGTATCCAGACGCGGTTGAGGATATCATCGGACAGCAGCAGGTCTTCCTTGCGGGTGCCGGTGCGGTTGATGTCGATGGCGGGGAAGATGCGCTTTTCCGCCAGATGGCGGTCCAGATAGATTTCCATATTGCCGGTGCCCTTGAATTCTTCAAAGATGACTTCATCCATGCGGGAACCGGTGTCGATGAGCGCTGTGGCGATGATGGTCAGGCTGCCGCCTTCTTCGATATTGCGCGCCGCACCAAAAATACGCTTGGGGCGCTGCAGGGCATTGGCATCCAGACCACCGGAAAGGACGCGGCCCGAGGAGGGGGTCACCGCGTTGTAGGCGCGGCCCAGACGGGTGATGGAGTCCATGAGGATGACCACGTCCCGCTTGCGCTCTACCAAACGCTTGGCTTTTTCCAGCACCATCTCGCAGACCTGCACATGGCGCTGCGGCGGCTCGTCGAACGTGGAGCTGATGACTTCCGCCTTTTTCACCGTGCGTTCCATATCGGTGACTTCTTCAGGGCGTTCGTCGATGAGCAGGACGATTAGATAGACGTCGGGATTGTTGGCATTGATGGCATTGGCCAGGGACTGGAGCAGGACCGTCTTGCCGGTGCGGGGAGGGGCGACGATGAGGCCGCGCTGTCCGCAGCCGATGGGCGCCATGATGTCGATGACGCGGTTGGAGAGGTTTTTCTCGCCATTTTCCATGATCAGCTGGTGATCGGGATAGATGGGCGTCAGGTTGTCGAACAGGACGAGGTTCTTGGCATTTTCCGGCGGTTCAAAGCCGATCTCGGTCACTTTGAGCAGGGCAAAGTAGCGTTCCCCTTCTTTTGGAGGCCGGATCTGCCCGGAAACGATATCTCCCTTGCGCAGGGCAAAACGACGGATCTGGGAGGGGGAAACATAGATGTCATCCGGCCCCGGCATATAGCTGCACAAGGGAGAACGCAGGAAGCCAAAACCATCGGGGAGTATCTCCAGAACGCCGTCCCCGTAGATGGCCCCGTTCTGGGAGGCACAGGCCTGCAGCAAGGCGAAAATCAACTCCTGCTTGCGCATGGAACTGGCATTTTCGATCTCGTATTGTTCGGCCAGCTCCATCAGAGCCTGCATACTGCGGGTTTTCAGTTCTGTCAGACTCAGGCCGCTGTCTGACAGCAAAGCAGGGACAGCCTTTTTTTTGCGGACGTATTTACGGGGTGCTTTTTCCATGGGAGTAGGACGCACGACATCACCGGCACAGGTAATGCGATGCAAAAAAAGTGTTATGGATTGGAATAAAAAAGACGTGTAAGAAAAGCGTGTAGCCTATCTTGGGGCCGGAAGCAAGCGAAAAATGGTTAGTGCGCTGTGGTTGCGGGTTGCTTGGCAGGCGGGGAATAGAGGGAAATCAGCTCGGACTGCAGGTCACGCTGTTCCGCATGGAGGACTTCCCCAAGCTCTCCGGTGACCAGACTCATGGCCTGCTCCAGAAGACGCCGCTCACCAAAAGAGAGATCTTTGGTGCGACCGATCAGCAGGAGCTCGCGCAGCACATTGGCGACGATGGACAGGTCCGGGCTCTTGAGCCGTTCGGAATATTCGCGGAACCGCCGGTTCCAGTTCTGGCCTGTGTGGATCGTCTGCTGGGGATTGTTGCGCAGGGCATTCCAGATATGTTCCGCTTCCTTGGCGCTGACCAGGGTGCGCAAGCCGACATTGGAGGCATTCTTGACCGGAACCATGAGGGTGATACTGTTGGCCCGGATGCGCACAATATAAAAGTCGCACGCCGAACCGCCAATATTCTGGCTGTCAATGCGCTCTATCTGGCCCACACCTTGAGCTGGGTACACTACAAGCTGTTCGGATGTAAACATTTCCGTCCAAGGGTTGAAGTGCCCGCGCCAAACGCGAAAACATATCGAATGTGAAAAAGCGTCAGGTAATTTTTTCTACTGATAAAAGAAGATAGCTCACAACCTGCCAGTAGTCCAGCAAAAAAATTTTTTTATCCAGTAGGACGCTCCGGGAAGCACATGTGGCCCGGCAGCACCAGATCAGGAACGTGTGGCCCGCACAGCGGCTTCCAGTCCCCTGGCGGCAAAGATCTGCAAGACTTCCAGGGCCTTTTGCGTCGCCTCCCGAATACGGTCAGCATCTTCGGCGCAGGGGCGCCCCAGTACCCAGTTGATGACGTCGCCTTTCTGGGGAGGGCGGCCGATACCGATGCGCAGACGATGGAAGTCCGGCGTCCCCAGAAGCTGGGTGATGGATTTAAGGCCGTTATGGCCCGCATTGCCGCCACCTTTCTTGAAGCGCAGTTCCCCGGCGGGGATATCCAGTTCATCGTGGACGACGACCAGCTGGTCCGGGCGGATCTTGTGCCAGGCCAGCAGGGGCTGGACGCACTGTCCGCTCAGGTTCATAAAGGTCTGCGGCATGGCGGCAAGCCAGTCCCCAGGCAGGCCGGGGCAGCGCAGTCGCCACAGTTCACAGGAGAACTTGCCGCCGTTCTGGCTTTGTACTTGCCCGCCTTCCTGACGGGCATGCTCCAGCAGGTGTTCCACAAAGGCAAAGCCGCAGTTGTGCCGCGTTCCGGCATACTGGCTGCCGGGATTGCCCAGGCCGATGACAACACCGCCAAAATCCATGATGCATTCCTTATGGTTGGAGAAAAAGGGGCAAGCCGTGTCCGCTGGCGAGCGCAGCCACACGGGCGGCTGCGGGGGAGGCCACGGCAGGGGAAAGGATGGCCAGATGGCCGCCATGCGGCAGCCAGACAACATGCTTTTCAGGAGCCCTTACCGCGGCAAGGGTATCTTCGATGAGCGCTTGCGTGAACAGGGCATCATCACGGGCGTTGAAGAGGTGGAACGGACAATGCAGCGTGGTGGCTATATCGGCACTGAACAGGGAATGCAGATAGCGCAGGGGATAGCTCGTCCTGGTCTGGCGTCGATCCAGAGGCAGCCGCAGGCGGCCGGCTAGGATCTTTTTCACCGAAAGGTAACTGAACACGGGCAAGGGGAGCCAGGGCAGCCAGCGGGCAAGCCATGCTGTCCCGGCAAGCAGACGCTCTCGCTGTCCTGCCAGGGCGGCGAAGCGCGTCAGCTCTATGGCATGCCGATGTTGCGGAAAAATGGCGCTGAACGCAAAACAGGCCCGCGCCCGATGGCTGCGGGAGGCATGCGCCAGAGCCAGTATCCCGCCCTGACTGTGCCCGCAGAGCAGCACGGGCCCCAGCCCTTTTTGCAGCAGCCACTCTTCCGCATCAAGACCATCCTGCAAAAGATCGGCAAAGGAAAACAGGCAATGGTGCGGATTGCGGCCATGACCTGTGAGGTGCAGGGCCGCGACGGCAAGGCCGCTTTTCCAGAGACTGTGCAGGAAGGGCCGGTACTGTACCGGACAGAACATGGTCCCCGGATAGAAAAGCAGGCAGGCCGCGCCTGGTCTGGGCCAGAGTTCGATGCAGACCTGACGGCCGGCAGAGCGCAGCGTATGATACTGCAGGGCAGGGCAGCTGGACATAGTATAAAAATCAGGCCGGCCCCAGAGGAGACCGGCCTGAAAAAACTGCGGAACAGACGCCTTATTCGGCGGCTTCGGCAGCGTCCTTGCTCTTGGAGAACACGCTCACGATGGCGAAGTTCTTGTCGAACACGGCCTTGACGTTCTCGGGGAGGGTCAGGGTCTCCACGGTCACGGTGTCATTGATACCCATATCGGTCACATCGATGGTGACCTTCTTGGGCATATCCAGGGGCTTGCAGCACAGACGCACGCTTTCGCGATAGGTTTCCATCACGCCGCCCAGCTTGACGCCACGGGAAACGCCCACGAATTCCAGCGGCACGTCGACCTTGACTTCCTTGTCCAGATCCACGCCGTAGAAATCCACATGGGTGAAGGCTTTCTTGTAGGGATGCTTCTGCACGTCCCAGAACATGACGGGATGCACGGTCTTGGTGCCGTTGTCGTCAATTTCCAGATTGAACACGGCGGTACGGCCCATTTCGCTGTACATCTTTTCCAGGGGCAGGGCAGGAGCCTGCACGGCGATATTGTCGCCCTTGGCGGTGTAGAACACGCCGGGAATCATTTCCTGCGTGCGCGCACGGCCCGCAGGACCTTTGCCGCTACCTTCACGCTTTTGCACGCTCAACGTCTTTTCAAT
Organism: uncultured Desulfovibrio sp.; assembly: GCF_949282365.1. Taxonomy (GTDB): domain Bacteria; phylum Desulfobacterota; class Desulfovibrionia; order Desulfovibrionales; family Desulfovibrionaceae; genus Desulfovibrio. The sequence goes on along the minus strand of NZ_CASDOY010000001.1, from coordinate 71,508 downwards.
GGTCATGTTTAACTCCTTACCTAGTGCCGCATGAAAGTGCGGGAAGTTTTCTTGTTATGGAGTCGGGAGAACCCGGCATTATACAAAGAGAACGCTGACGGAAGAACCGGTGTGGATATTGTGGATGGTCTTGCCGAGCAGGGCAGCCACAGACACCACATGCAGCTTGGGACACTGCGCCAGCTTGTCGCCCATGGGGATGGTATCGGTCACGATGACCTGATCCAGCGCCTCGGTGGCGTTGATGCGGTCGATGGCGGGACCGGACAGCACCCCGTGGGCCGCGCAGGCGACGATCTTTTTGGCACCGTACTTGAGCAGCACGTCCGCACCGGCGCACAGGGTGCCGGCGGTGTCGATGATGTCGTCAACGATGATGGCCGTCTTGCCTTCCACGTCACCGATGACGTGCATGGCCTGGGCCTGGTTGGGCTTGTCACGGCGTTTGTCCACAATGGCCAGGGGCGCATCCAGGCGCTTGGCATAGGAGCGGGCGCGTTCCACGCCGCCGGCATCGGGAGAGACGATGACGATGTCGCCTTCGATCTGGCGCAGGGGCTCCAGCATGACGGGAGCAGCGTACAGATTGTCCACGGGGCAGTTGAAAAAGCCCTGGATCTGACCGGCATGCAGGTCGATGGTCACCACACGACCAGCACCGGCCACACTGATGAAGTCCGCCACCATCTTGGCGCTGATGGGAGCGCGGGGGCTCACCTTGCGGTCCTGACGGGCATAGCCGTAATAGGGGATCACCGCAGTGATGCGGCCGGCACTGGCACGCTTGAGGGCGTCAAGCATGAGGCAGAGCTGGATCAGGCTGCGGTTGACCAGCGGGGGACAGGTGGGCTGCACCACAAAAACGTCGTCACCGCGTACGTTGTCGCCGATTTCAATACGCAGCTCGCCATCGCTGAAGGTGGTTGTCAGAGTAGGAGTAAGCTGACAGCCGAGATGGTCGCAAATGGCTTTGGCCAGCTCGGGATTGGAAGAACCCGTGACAATCTTGAGATCGCTGAACATGGTCCGTTCACCTTGCCGATAGCGGCAGCAGTTAGGGTTCGTTTTGGCTGGGATGGAAGGGCTCGAACCTTCGAATGACGGAGCCAAAACCCGTTGCCTTACCGCTTGGCTACATCCCAGCATTCATGGGCAGTACAAAGACTTTCCCATACAGGGATGCCAGATTTTGCACCGCCGCCTCAGCTGCATGACGGGCAGAGAACAGGCCGAACATACTCGAACCGCTGCCGCTCATGCGGGCACATGCGGCTCCTGAAAGAAGCAGATGTTGTCGGATTGTCTCCAGCTGCGGGTATTCACGCACAACGACGGGCTCCAGATCATTGCGGATATGGAGCACACTGTCTGTGGTGATGCGGAACGCTGTTCCCGTCCCGATATGCTCACCCATCACGAGAAGCGTTTCATTATCCTTGCTTTTCGGATTTGTCAAGCCTTTGTCCCCGGCTTTTTCAGCCGCCGCCATGAAATCGTCATAGGCCCGGTAGGCCCACGGCGTGGCGACCGTGACAGGGGGGCAGACCAGCACCAGCCACCAGCCGGGCAGATCGACTTCCACAGGGGAGAGCACCTCGCCGATACCCGTCACGCGACGGGGCCGGTTGTGGAGAAAAAAGGGCACGTCCGCCCCCACCCTGAGGGCCGCCTGCTCCAGCTCCGCCTGCGGCAAGGGCTGCTCCAGGCAGCTGTTGAGCCAAAGCAGCAGGGCCGCAGCGTCGCTGCTGCCCCCTCCCAGTCCTGCGCCATGGGGGATGCCCTTGCGCAGGGTGAGCCGCACGGCCGGACAGGCGGCAGGCTCCGGCAGCAGGGCGGCGAAGGCCGCATAGGCCTTGGTCAGGGTATTGTGTTCCGGATCGATGCCCGGCGCATCGCAGCGGACACATATCCCCGTGCCTTCTTCCCGTTCCGGGATCAGGACGTCAAAGGGCGCTGCCAGAGGATAGAAGACGGAGTCGAGAGTATGGTAGCCGTTGGGCAGGACGCCGGTTATCTTAAGCCCCAGGTTGATCTTGCAGCCGGTACGGATCTCCACGGCGGATACCTGCTACAGGGTCTCGACCACAAAGTGGTCATTGGTGTAGACGCAGATCTCCGAAGCGATCTTCATGGATTCCAGTGCCAGTTCCCGGGCCGGCAGGTCGCTGTGACGCAGCAGGGCCCGGGCCGCGGAAAGGGCATAAGGACCACCACTGCCGATGGCCGCCACATCGTCGTCGGGTTCGAAGACATCCCCGTTGCCGGAAAGCAGCAGGATGTGTTCCCCGTCCGAGACCAGGAGCATGGCCTCCAGGCGACGAAGATATTTGTCCTTGCGCCATTCCTTGGTCAGCTCCACGGCGGAACGCTGCAGGTTGCCGCGAAATTCCTTGAGTTTTGCTTCAAAGAGTTCGAAAAGCGTGAAGGCGTCGGCCGTGGCGCCGGCAAAGCCGGCGACGATCTTGCCGTCATACAGGCGGCGCACCTTGCGGGCCGTATGCTTCATGATCATGGACTGGCCCAGGGTGACCTGGCCGTCCCCGGCCATGGCTACCTGTCCATCCTTCTTGACTGCGAGGATCGTGGTCGCATGGGTCTCTATCATCGGTCTTCCCAGATTTCCTTGCGTTCTTTATATACCGCATCCAGCTTGCGGAACGCCGCCTGGTCGGCTGACTTTTCCGTCTTTGCCTTGGCCTGCTTGAAGTAGCGCTCCGCCTGTTTGCGGTTGTTGGAGTAAATGGCACTGTACGCCATGTGGATATAGGCAAGGCCAGTCTTGCCTATGGAGCCCAGTGAGCGGGCATACGCTTCATGGACGTCGGCGGCTTCCGGCACAGAGCGCAGCACATCCATATAGTAGGGCTGGGCCTGCCGGCTGCGTCCTGTTTCATCCAGCATGCGCGCAAAAAAGAATCTGGCCATGAAATCCGTTTTGTCCAGTTGCATGGCACGCTGCAGCAGGCCTTCGGCCCGGCCCATATCGCCCTTGCGATAATGGAAGGTACCGGCCTCGCGCAGCACCAGGGCGTCCAGCGGCGCCCGTTGCAGCGCCGCGTCAAAGGCCGCCGAAGCCTCACGGATATTGTTTTGCCGGGCCAGCACCATGCCCCGCCCCATACAGGAGAGGGCGTCCCGGCCGGAGAAACGTTGCAGGGCCGCCTGGGCGTCGCCATAGCGTCCCCAGAGGATGGTCTGCACCCGCTTGAAGCGGCGGTTGTCAAAGCTCCGGTTGCGGATGGCGGCCGGGAAGGAGGTCAGCCTGGCCTGGATGCCGTTGATGCGGTCGCCGATGTCGGGGTGGGTGGAGAGATAGGCAGGGACGCTGGCCCCGGCCATCCAGCTTTTCTGGCGCATGATCTTGAAGCCGCCCACCAGACCTGACGGCGGATAACCGGCTTTGGTCAGATACTGCAGGCCGATCTGGTCCGCCTCGTTCTCGTCCAGGCGGCTGTAATTGAGCATGGCGGACTGGCCGGCCCCCAGGGCGCTGACCGCCACGGCGCCGCCAGCGGGACCGCCGACAGCCACCCCGGCGATGGCCAGCAGCAGGCTGCCCACGGACAGGTATTGCGCCCGCTCCAGGCGCGAGGCCACATGGCGCTGGGTCACATGGGCCAGCTCGTGCGCAAGGACGCCGGCCAGCTGGCTCTCGTCCTCAAAATTCATCATCAGTCCGGTGAACACATAGACATAGCCGCCGGGGACGGCAAAGGCGTTCATGGCATTGTGCAGGATGACGCCGGAAGTGAACGTGAAGGGCTGGGGAGGGATGGCCTTGACCAGACGGCGGACAAGGCCATCCACATAATTGCTGACTTCGGGATCCTCGACCATGGGCAGGCTGGAGCGGATGGCCACGTTGAATTTGCGGCCCATCTCCTTTTCGTCCTTGAGGGAGACCCCGCCAAAGAAGAAGGCCTGGGCCATCAGCGGCGACAGCAGCTGGGCGGCCAGAAAGAGACAGAGGAGCGGCAGCGCCGCAGGGCGGAGGATTTTCCCGAAGAAATGCAGCATCGTCACCTCGTTAGGCTATATCCCAGACTTGGCCTTCCACCGTATCGCGCACGGCCACGCCCAGATCGGCCAGAGCGGCGCGCAGTTCGTCGGAACGTGCGAAGTCCTTGGCGGCGCGGGCCTGGGTCCGCTCGTCCAGCAGGGCCTGAACACGCGGCACGTCGATGTTCAGGCGCGCGGCCCGCTGGTCGCGCAGGGCCAGCAGGAAGGTGGCCGGGTCCTGGCCGAACAGACCCAGCTGGGCCGACCAGTCGTTGCGGCGCTCGAAGAATTCCTCCAGCAGGCGGCGGGCGCCCTCTCCGGCACGCAGGCCCTTGTCTTCCAGCACACGGTTGACCAGGCGCACTTGGGAGAAGATATGCCCCAGCGCCTGGGCCGTGTTCACATCGTCATCCAGGGCCGCTCCGAAACCCTGTCCGTGTTCATCCCATTCCTTGAGGATGTCGGCAGGCAGATCCACTTTTTTCCATTTGGCGCGCTCCAGAGCCTTGCCTGCTTCCAGCTGACATTCATAGATGCGCTGCAGGGCCTTCTCGGATTCGTCCATGATGTCGGCCGTGAAGTCGATGGGGCTGCGGTAGTGCTTGCCCAGCAGGAAGAAGCGCAGGGTCTCGGGCAAATAGCTGTCCAGGATATCGCGGATGGTCTTGAAGTTGCCCAGCGACTTGGACATCTTTTCGGCGTTGACCTGCACAAAGCCGTTATGCACCCAGAAGCGCGCCAGCTGGCAGCTGCAGGCGGCCTCGGTCTGGGCGATCTCGTTTTCGTGGTGGGGGAAGATGAGGTCCTGACCGCCGCCGTGGATATCCAGGGGCAGATAGTCCCTGCTCATGGCCGAACATTCGATGTGCCAGCCGGGACGCCCCTTGCCCCAGGGGCTTTCCCAGAAAGGCTCGCCGGGCTTGGCGGCCTTCCAGAGGGCGAAGTCCAGGGGGTCTTCCTTTTCCTCGCCGGGAGCCACGCGCGCCCCGGCCTGCAGTTCGTCCAGACTGCGGCCGGAAAGCTTGCCGTACGGAGGATAGGCGCGCACCCGAAAATAGACGTCGCCGGAAGGCACGGCATAGGCTTTGCCCTGGGCGATGAGTTCGGAGCAGAGATCCTGCATCTGCCGGATGTACTCGGTGGCGCGGGGCTCATGATCGGCGCGCACCACGTTCAGGCGGTCCATGTCTTCATGGAAGGCTTCCATATAGGTCTGGCCCACTTCGCGCCAGTCGCGTTTTTCTTCATTGGCGCGACGGATGATCTTGTCGTCCACGTCCGTGAAGTTGCGCACGAAGGTCACATCTAGCCCCAGGGCGCGCAGATGGCGCACCAGCACGTCAAAGACCAGGGCGGAGCGGGCATGGCCGATATGGCAGTAGTCATAAGCAGTGATGCCGCAGACATACATGTTGACCTTGCCGGGACGGACAGGGATGAATTCTTCTTTTTTACGGGTCAGGGTATTGTACAGCTGCATGACGGGTCCCACAGACTAGACGTTGAGGAGGTCGATGCGGCGCTGATGGCGGCCGCCCTCGAATTCGGTGGACAGGAACGCATCGACGATGGCAAGAGCAAGCTCCACCCCCGTGATGCGGGCGCCCAGGCAGAGCACATTGGCGTTGTTGTGCTGCCGGGTCAGACGGGCGTGCAGCTCCGTGGTGCACAGGGCCGCGCGGATGCCCTGGTGCCGGTTGGCCGCCATGGACATGCCGATGCCCGTACCGCAGATCAGGATGCCGGGCACAGCTTCGGCTTCGACAGCATTGCACAGGGCATGGGCGAACACGGGGTAATCGCAGCTTTCCTTGCTGCAGGTGCCGTGGTCGGTGACCGTATAGCCCATCTTTTCCAGATGGGCGCGCAGGGTCTCCTTGAGTTCGATACCGGCGTGGTCACAGGCCATGTGGATGGATTTCATGATCTCTCCTTGGGTTATTGCTGGGGAGCCGTATAGCGTTCCAGGGGCAGCACGGGCGTGCTGTCCGGCAGAAGCAGACTCAGCTGTTCTTGACTGAAGGGAGCCGGCGACTGGCGATCCTTGACCAGCAGCACGGCCGTCTGTCCATCGGGATGGCGCAGGCTCACCCGGCGGGGCAGGCCGGCCTCGTCATAGGCTATGGTCATGTTCCAGCCCCGGCTGCCGTTCTCCTGCCAGGCGACAGCCTGTCCCTGTGCGTCGATTTCCAGAAGACCTCCTGCAGCAGAAGTAAGAGTAAAACCGACATTGCCGCTGGCAAGGGCCTGGCTGCCAGCATACTGGCGACCGAAGACCGCGGTCAGGCGGCCATTGAGCAGGGCGGCCAATTCGTCGAGTGCAAAAGGCACCGGCACACCGACGCGCAACAGGGGCTTGTTGCTGCCCTGATGGAAGAACGCGCGATTTTCCGTGGGGCTGTAGACGAGGAATTCATCGCCGGATTCCCAGATCTTGGCGATGACGGCGCCGATCCCGGCCATGACATCCATGCGCAGGCTCTGGCTGCCATTGCCCCAGAGCAGGGCCGTGACGCGCCGGGTATCGCCTTCCGTGCCGAAGCGCAGACTGGCGTTCAGCAGGTACGGGGCCTCCTTCACGGCTTCGCTGCGGGCCAGGAAAGCCTGCCAGCGGGCGGCGCTGTCGGCGGGCGGAGCCACGGTCGAGGGCTGGCGGGCACAGGCCGAAGCCATGAACAGCAGGATGATGAGACAAAGGAGTTTTTTCATAAGTCACCCAGACGCTGCCGCAGGGAATCTGCGTTGGCGGGTTTGAGTTTCAGGGCCTGTTCGTAGGCCTTGCGGGCTTCGTCCTTCTGGCCCGCGGCGGCCGCGATGTCCCCGTAGTGTTCCAGGATCTCGGCCTCCGGCGTCGCGGCAAGGGCCACGGCGCGCCGGATGGTCTGCAGGGCCTCGTCCGTACGACCCAGGCGGAATAGGGCCCAGGCCAGGGAATCCACGATGAAGAACTGGTCGGGCGCCAGACGGTCTGCCCGTTGCAACAGCTCCAGGGCGTGATCCAGATCCTTGCCCTGGACCGCCAGCGTATAGCCCACATAATTCAGGGCCTGATAGTGGTCGGGATGCTCGTCGATCAGCTTTCGCATGACCTTCATGGCTTCATCACGCCTGCCCAGACTGTCCAGGAGACTGCCGAGCGTGAAGGCCAGCTCCGTGCTGGCCGGCACGGCCTCCACGGCCTGACGGGCCCTGGCAAGGGCTTCGTCCTGCTTGTGCAGGCGGGCCAGCAGGCGGATCTCCAGCAGGAGCAGGGTCTCGTTGTTGGCATGACGCTGCTGCAGGCTGCGTACGGAAGCCAGGGCTTCCTGCTCCTTGCCCGCATCGGCCAGTATCTGGGCTTTCAGCCCCTCCGCCCGCACGGCCGCCTGACTGGGGGCGGGAACGCGGGACAACCACTCCAGGGCCATGTCCGTGTCCCGGCGCTGGTCCTGGGCGATACTGGCGAGCATGAGATAGACATCGGGCGGGATGCCGGGTTCGTCCAGCATGGCTTTCAGGATCCGTTCCGCCTGCAGGTAATGGCGGCTCTCCATGAACATGCTGACGGCCGTGAGCTTGAAGGCGGCCGAATCCGGGCCGTTGCGCAGATACTTCAGGGCTTTTTCCGGCTGGTTGAGGCGCAGGGAAAGATAGACCAGCCGCAGGTTGATGTCCTGCTCGGAAACGTGGAGCTTGAGCAGCTTTTCGTAGACAGCGCGCGCCTCGTGCCATTGCTTTTGCTGCTCATAGGCATAGGCCAGTTCCACCAGGGCCTCCACAAAGTCGGGCATGGCCTGGACGGCTTTCTGGAGCAGGGGGATGGCTTCCGCACGGCGCTGCATCCCGATCAGGGCCCGGGCATGGTAATAATCCACCATGGGCGTGCGCTGGCCGGAGGTGATGCGGCCGACATGCTTTTCCGCTTCGGCGAACTTCTTGGTCTTGACCAGAAGCAGGATGAGCTCCAGACGGGCATCGAGGGAGTCGGGATGCCGTGTCACATAGGCCTGTATCCGCTCCAGGGCCTGCCCGGCCTGATCGTGGGCAGCCAGGGTCTCGGCATTGAAAAGATTGAGGGCCAGATCATCGGGCCAGACCTGCAAACCCAGCTCCAGCAGGGGCAGCACCTTGTCCGAATGGCGGCTGTCCAGCCATAGGGCCCCTTCCAGCCAGGCCTTGGCCGGCAGGGTGCCCCCTGTCATCTGCCGTGCCGCCTGCAAGAGGAGTTCCTCATTGCCGTCGGAGAGGGCCTGCATATAGAGGAGATAGGCATAGGTATCCCGGGCAGCGGGGGAGAGATCCTTTTCCTCGGGCAGGACTTCGATTCCCTGGAAAGGATGCGCGGATGCGCCGCCCGTGAGCTGGGTGGAGGCACAGCCGCCGCAGCCCAGAAGGGAAAGGGACAGCGAGCCGCTCAGCAGGACAGAGCAGAGCAGAAGGATGGTCTTGTTTTTCATAGACTACTGAATCCAGGCGTCGGAAAAATCCTTGATGTCCAGCGCCAGATGCTGGCGGATCTTCTCCAGCAGGCGGGCTTCCAGCTGGCGGACACGCTCGCGGGTCACGTTATATCGTTCGCCGATCTCGCGCAAGGTAACGGGATCGTCCGTCAGCAGGCGGTGTTGCAGGATATAGAGCTCCTTCTCGTTCAGCTTGGGCAGGATGGTCTTGATCTTTTCGCGCAGCAGCTCGGCCACTTCCGAATCGCCCAGGCTGTCCTCGATGGCCGGCCCCAGGGCCGGGAGGAAATCCATGCGGGTAGCACCGCCGGAATCTTCCCCCACCTGGGCGTTGAGTGAAAGATCATTGGCGGCCAGGCGCTGGTCCATCTCGGTGATCTGCTCCTCGCTGACGCCCAGTCGTTCGGACAGCATGGCGGCATCCGGGTCAAAGCCCTGGGCCACCAGTTTTTGCCGTTCGCGATTGAGGTTGTAGAACAGCTTGCGCTGTACCTGGGTGGTACCGATCTTGACCATGCGCCAGTTGTCCATGATGAACTTGAGGATGTAGGCCTTGATCCAGAAAGAAGCGTAATAGGAAAACTTGATGCCCTTGTCGGGGTCGAATTTGTTGACAGCCCGCATGAGCCCCACGTTGCCTTCCTGCACAAGGTCCAGGACGTTCTGCATCCAGCGGCGCTGGAAGTCCATGGCGATGCGCACCACAAGGCGCAGATGTGAGGAGACCAGGCGGAAGGCCGCGTCGGGATCGTTATGGTCGCGTACGCGTACGGCCAGCTCGTGCTCTTCTTCGGGCTTGAGCATGGGGAAACGACTCACTTCACGCAAATAGAGCTGCAAGCTGTCCCGCCCCCCAGTGGAGGGCAGGCGGGGCATGGAAGGTGCGGGCAGACTGGATTCGTCATGGCTGCCCTCGGTGAGCAGCATGGGGCCGTCATCGCCCACATCCAGGATCTCGCCCTGGTCGAGGCTGTCCTCATCGAGGTCTTCCAGCGTGTCCAGGGAACTGTCTTCGTCGGCGGCATCCAGGACTTCCACATCCGCCACGGGTGCGGAAGACGGGTGATCGGGGACGTTCTTGTTGTTTTTTTTCATTATTTTCCTCAGGGGGGTGATGACATCCCTGATGTCAGTGCAGCCTCATGCTATAGTTTTGATTTGTCCTTTTCAATGATTTTCAGTAGTAAAAGCCTTGCGGCCGCATCAAGGCCGGACCGGCTGGGGACAGCTGCCATATTTTTTACAAAGGCTGGGTACAGGAATGAAATTTGTTCAACGCCTTGCGGAAAGGCGCCCCTTATTGCTCGATGGCGCCATGGGGACCATGTTGCAGGCTTCCGGCCTGCCGGCCGGGGTCAGTCCTGAAGAATTCTGCATGGAACGTCCGGATATCCTTCAGGGTATCCACAAGGCCTACCTCGACGCCGGGGTGGATATCATCACCTCGTGCACCTTTGGGGGCAATCCCTGCAAGCTCCCGGCCTCTCTGGATGTCTTCGCCTTCAACAAACGGATGGTAGAGACGGCCCGCGCCGCAGCCGCCCGGGCCGGACGGCCTGTGTTCGTGGCGGGCAATGTGGGCCCCAGCGGCCATTTCGCCCGTCCGCTGGGCGATATGGAACCCGACGAACTCATCGGGGCCTTCGCGGCCCAGATCCGGGGCCTCGTGGCCGGCGGCGCGGATCTGATCTTCATCGAGACACAGTTCGACCTGGCCGAAGCCCGGGCTGCCGTGACGGCCGCCCGCCAGGTCTGCGATCTGCCGATTATGGTTTCCATGACCTTTGAGCAGGGGGTCAGCCTGACCGGTTCCTCCCCCACCATTTTTGCCGAGACCATGCAGAACATGGGCGTGGCGGCCCTGGGCACCAACTGCAGCCTGGGACCGGACCAGATGCTGCCCGTGGTGGAGGAACTGCTTTCGGTCTGTTCCTGTCCCGTCGTCGCAGAACCCAATGCCGGCTTGCCGGAGCTGCGCGGTTCGGAGACCGTTTTCCCCCTGGGCCCGGAAGGTTTCGCCCAGAAGACCGCCCTTTTTGCCGACCGGGGGGCCAAGGTGCTGGGGGGATGCTGCGGCACCACGCCGCAGCATCTGGCAGCCCTGCGCCAGGCCCTGGAGAGCGTCAGCTATGAAGAACGGCCTGCGCCAGACACGACGGGCATCTGCCTGACCAGCCGCTCCCGCCTGCTGCGCCTGGGGGCAGGCCAGCCCTTTGCCGTCATCGGCGAGCGCATCAATCCCACGGGCAAGAAAGAGCTGACCCGCCAGCTGCAGGCCGGGCAGTTTGACGAGGCCTTCCGCCTGGCTGACGAACAGCTGCAGGCCGGAGCGCGTATCCTTGACGTGAACGTCGGTGCTTCGCTGGTGGACGAGACCGTCCTGCTGTCCGATCTGGTGCAGCGCCTGGTGGCCCGCGTGGATGTGCCCCTGTCGCTGGATTCCTCCAACGCCCAGGCCATTGCCCGTGCCCTGCCGTATTGCCCTGGTTCCTTCCTCGTCAACTCCATCAGCGGCGAGGCGGGACGCATGGAGCTGCTGGGGCCCGTCTGCCGCGATTTCGGCGCGCCCTTCATCCTGCTGCCCCTGCAGGGGACGAAGCTCCCCGTCACGGCCTCGGCGCGTATCGCCATCGTGGAAAAGCTGCTGGAACAGGCCGCGGCCCTGGGCATCCCCCGTCGTCTGGTGATGGTTGACATCCTGGCCCTGTCGGTCTCCTCCAAACCGGAGGCCGCCCGGCATTGCCTCGACATGGCCCGCTGGTGCCAGAGCCAGGGCCTGGCCATGACCCTGGGGCTTTCCAACGTATCTTTCGGCCTGCCTGCCCGCGACCTGCTGAACGCCACCTTCATGGCCATGTGCGTGGGGGCGGGACTCTCGTCGTGCATCGCCAATCCCTCGGCGCCCCGCCTGCATGAAGCCTGTGACGCCGTGGCCGTCCTGCAGGCCAGCGATACCGATGCCGGGGCGTTCATCGCTTCCTATGCGGACTGGAAGGCGAGCGGCGCTGTGATCAAGACTGGCGCTCGCGCCGGGACAGCCGCCGAGACCCTGGGAGATGCCGTCCTGCTGGGCGATCTGGAAAATGTGCTGCCCCTGCTGGAAAAGGAGCTGGCGGCCGGCACCGAGCCCTTCGCCCTGGTGCAGGATGTCCTGATTCCCGCCATCACCGAAGTGGGCGCACGCTATGAGCGCCGGGAATACTTCCTGCCCCAGCTGATCCGCGCGGCGGAGACCATGCAGAAAGCCTTTGCCCATCTCAGGCCCCTGCTGGAAAAAAGCCGCGGGCCCGAGGACCGTCCTGTGGTCGTCATGGCCACTGTGGAAGGCGATATCCACGATATCGGCAAAAATATCGTCTGCCTGCTGCTGGGGAACCACGGCTTCGACGTCATCGACGCCGGCAAGGATGTCCCAGCGGAGCAGATTGTCGCTTGCGCTTTGGAACATAAGGCGCGTATCATCGGCCTGTCGGCCCTGATGACCACGACCATGGTACGCATGGAAGATACCATCCGTCTGGTACGGGAGCGCGGGCTCCCCATCAAGGTCCTGGTGGGCGGCGCTGCCGTGACCCAGGCCTTTGCCGACGCCATCGGGGCGGATGCCTATTGTCAGGACGCGGTCAGCGCAGTGCGGGCCGCCAAACAGTTCATACAGGATTTTTCATGAAGAGACTCGTGCTGCCGCTGCTGCTTCTGGCCCTGCTGCTGCCCTGCGTGGCTCAGGCCCAGGAGTTCAAGACCGTGGGGCTCAAAGACCTGACGGCCATCGTGGCCCAGAACAAGGGCAAGGTCGTCATGCTCAATTTTTTTGCCACCTGGTGCCCCCCCTGCCGGGAGGAGATCCCGGCCCTCGTCAGCCTGGCGTCCCAATATGACGGAAAGGTCGTCATCGTGGGGCTTTCGGTGGATGAGGACGTGACACCGCTGCCGGGCTTCCTCAAGCGGCTGAAAGTTGATTATGCCGTGTACCGGGCCAGTGATGACGTGGTCCGTGCCTTCAATGTGCGCACCATTCCGCACAATGTTTTTTACGGCAAGGATGGCCGGCTGGCCCTGATGGGATCGGGCATGGTCTCCAAAAAAGAACTTGCAGAAATATTTGATTCTCTCGGAGAGCAGAAATAATGAGTGACACCTACACGGTACGCCGGGCGACCATGGACGATGTGAAGGACATCCATGCCCTTTTGATGGAAAATGCGCGCAAGGGCCTGTTGCTGCCCCGTGCCCTGATCTACCTGTACGGGCATATCCGCAATTTCCTGGTCATCGACGATCCCCGGGGAGGCCTGTCGGCCTGCTGCGCGCTGGCGCCCGTCTGGGAAGATCTGGCCGAGATCTGTTCCCTGGCCGTGCGCGAGGATCTGCGCAAGCAGGGGCTGGGCCGCAAGATCGTCATGGCCTGTGTGGAAGACTGCCGCATCCTGCACATCAAAAAAGTTTTTTCCCTGACCTACCAGGCGGCTTTCTTTGAACATATCGGCTTCCATGAAGTGGACAAGGGGGTCCTGCCCCAGAAGATCTGGGCGGACTGCGTGCATTGCGCCAAGTATCCGGACTGTGATGAAACGGCCATGTTCCTGGAGTTTGAATAGCATGAACCAGATCGTGCAGCGCAAGACGGTCTATACCGCTGAACAGATCGCAGAGCGGGTGCGCGCCATGGCGGCCGAGATCGACGCCTGTTACGGCGACGAGCCCCTGGTGGCCGTATGTGTCCTGAAGGGTGCGGCGTTCTTTTTCACCGATCTTGTCCGGGCCATGCGTTCGGAGAATCTGGAACTGGATTTCGTCAGGCTGGCCAGCTACGGCAAGGGTACTAGCAGCTCCCGCCATGTGGTGTTCAGCAAGGACGTGGACTGCAATATCGCCGACAAACATGTGCTGATCGTCGAGGATATCGTGGACAGCGGCCTGTCCATGCAGTTCCTGCTGCACCAGTTCCAAGCCCGCGGTGCGCGCAGCCTGCGTCTGGCGGCTCTGGTGGACAAGAAGGAGCGCCGTGAAGTCGACGTGCGTGTGGATTTTGCCGGCTTTGAGCTGAAGCAGGGTTTCCTTGTCGGCTATGGCCTTGATTATGCAGAAAAATATCGGGCACTTCCCGATGTGGAAGAGCTTGTTTTCGAGCCTTCCGGGGACTAGACCTGCCGTTCTTGTGGAGCCAGAGATGGAAATTCAGTGCCCTCATTGTGCCAGCCGCTTCAATCTGCCGGAAGACCTTGCCCGTCCCGGCGCGAAATTGCGTTGTTCCGTCTGCAAGACGGTTTTTGCCCTGCAGCTGCCCGAACCCGCAGCCGATCCCATCCCGGATCTGCTCCCCGATGCGGTGGAACGGCCCCGCCCCAAAGGCCGTCGTCTGTTCTGGCTGATGCTCCTCTTGCTGCTGGTCAGCGTCGGGGCCGCTGTCTACTGGTACTGCTGGCGCGAACATCCCCTGACGCCGGTGCAGGGCAGCGCCGCCACGTCGGAGAACATCTCCCTGCTGACCATGAAGGATGTGCGCCAGTACTATGTGAATAACGAAAAAATGGGCAAGATCCTCATCATCGACGGCAGGGTGGTCAATGAATTCCCCCAGCCGGTGAGTATGATCACTGTGGAGGCTATCCTGTACGGCCAGAGCCAGAACGTGCTGGCCTCGCGCCGGCAGATCGCGGGGAGCCAGCTCACGCCCCTGCAGCTGACCGTCCTGGACAAGGAAGCCATGACGGATCGTCTGGCGGATCCTGAGAAGGAGCAGGGCGCCAATGTGACTCTGCTGCCTGGAGCCAGCGCGCCCTTCATGGTGGTGTTCACGGAGCCGCCTAGTGAGGTCAGCGAATTCTATGTTGCCATAGTGGATGCCCAAAAGGGGGTCCCGCTGCCCCGCTAGCAGTCCTCCCAATCCCTTCCCCCTGTTTTACGGCCCCTTTTCGAAGGGGCTTTTTTTCGGCTTTCCGTCCCGGCTGCCACTCCGGACGCGAGCCGTGCTGCTGCCTGCCGTGCCGTGGTTCACGAGCTTTTCCTGGGCTGCGCAGGGGAGGAGAGCCATTTCGCGAGGGATGCCGCTGTGTGACAGAATGCACAATCAGCATCGTGGCGACGCAAAAGCGCATCATGCAGGACGCAAGACTGCAACGTCGCAGATCGCAAAAACTGTCATCGTAATTCGCTTGCATGGCTTGCACTTTTTTTTTACGTTTGTGCCATGGCTAAAACGAGAGAAGTTTTCATCTGCTCTGCCTGTGGTGCGCAAACATTGCAATGGCGCGGTCAATGCCCCGGTTGCCATGAGTGGAATACCCTGCAGGCCGCGGCGCAGCCCAAAGCGCTTGCGCGCGTCGGCCACCGCGCGCCTCTGTCGCAGGGCAACCGGCCCGTCCCTTTGCAGGAGGTGGCGGAGAGCGGCCATCATCCCTATCCCAGCGGCATAGCCTCGCTGGACAGGGTGCTGGGCAAAGGGCTGGTCCCCGGGGCCGCCATCCTCATCGGCGGAGAGCCGGGCATCGGCAAATCCACGCTCCTGCTGCAGGTGGCCGGGCAGGTGGCTGCCCAGGGAGGCAGGGTCATCTATGCCAGCGGCGAGGAATCCCTGCCGCAGATCAAAGCCCGCGGCCAGCGCCTGGGCGTCCTGCATGACAGGCTGCTGGCCCTGTCCACTTCCTCGGTGGAGGAGGTCCTCGCGGCGCTGGAGCTCGCGCCGCCCCGGCTGCTGGTGGTGGATTCGGTGCAGACCCTGAGTAGTGTCGATGCCGAAGGCCTGCCCGGCAACGTCACCCAGGTGCGCGCCGTGAGCATGGCCCTGCTGGAAACCTGCCGCCGTCTGGGCGTCACGCTGGTCCTGGTGGGACATGTGACCAAGGACGGCGTCCTGGCCGGGCCCCGTCTGCTGGAACACATGGTGGATACGGTCATCTCCCTGGAAGGCGACCGTCGCCAGATGTTCCGCCTGCTGCGCGTGTTCAAGAACCGTTTTGGCCCCAATGAAGAGCTGCTGGTGTTCCGCATGGGCGGCAAGGGCATGGAAGTGGTGGACGATCCTTCCACGTTTTTTCTGGGGGATCGCGATGCCTCCCTGTCCGGCACGGCCGTGGTCATGGCCGTGGACGGGCAGCGCCCGCTGGCCGTCGAGGTCCAGGCCCTGGTGGCCCGGACCTTCCTCAGCATCCCTCGCCGCGCGGCCCTGGGCTTTGATGCCAACAGGCTGCACCTGCTGCTGGCTGTGCTGGAAAAGCGCCTCAAGCTCAATTTCGGTCAGGTGGATATCTATGCCAAGGTCGGCGGCGGCATGAAGCTGCAGGAACCGGGGCTGGATCTGGCCCTGGTGGCGGCGGTGCTGTCGTCCTACTACGATGTGCCCTTGCCGGAAAAATGCGTCCTCTGGGGCGAAGTGGACCTCAACGGTCAAGTGCGCCCTGTGGCTGGCCATGACCTCCGCCTGGCGCAGGCGCGCCGTCTGGGCTTCGAGCCTCTTGTCCATCCCGGCAAGGGCGGGATCGCCACCATCGCGGCCCTGCAGCAGAAACTTTTTCATCGCAAATAGTGAGCAGACCATGCCTCTTGAAGTGGAACGCAAATATCTCGATGTGGATTTCGACGTCCTGCGGCAGCGCCTGCGCCAGTGCGGCGCGCACGGCGGACAGGCCCATCTGGAGCGGAACCGCCTCTATGACCTGCCGGACGGCTCCCTGCGTGCCGGCCATCGTCTGCTGCGCCTGCGGACACAGGAATGGCGCGACCATACACAGAACGTGCTGACGCTCAAATTACCGCCCCTTTCGGCGCCGGACGCGGCCTTCAAGGTGCGCGAAGAAAAGGAGAGCCTCGTGCCGGATGCCGGGCAGATGCACGCCATCCTGACAGGGCTGGGCTACGAGGTCCGTGCCTGCTACGAAAAGATCCGGGAGACGTGGACGCTGGAACAGACCAGCATCGATATGGATACCGTCCCCTTTGCACAGGTGGTCGAGCTGGAGGGGCCGGAAGACGCGATCCTGCGTCTGGAACGCCTGCTGGGACTTGACGGACAGCCCGTCAGTACACAAAGTTATCATTATCTGCACCAGGAATGGCGGCAGCGCAACCATCTGCCGCCCGACCTGTCCTTCGTCTTCCCGCCCGGTGAGCTGGCCCGCTGGCGGCGGAGTCTGGGCCTGCCTACAGTGGAGGATACGTCCCATGGCCGATGAAACCTGGAACGAACAGGGAACGGATACCGCGACCGTCGTCAAGAAGAAGATCAAGGAGCCCGACCGCTATGTGGTGCTGCTCCATAATGACGACTATACCAGTATGGATTTTGTGGTCGGTATCCTGTGCGACATCTTCCGCAAGACACCGGAAGAGGCCACGGCCATCATGCTGGCGGTGCATCAGAAAGGCATTGGCCAGTGCGGCGTGTACACTCATGAAATAGCGGAAACCAAGGTGGCGCTCGTCAGGCGGCGGGCTCGCGCGGCGGGCTTTCCCCTGCGTTGCACCATGGAAAAATACCGTTGAGGATCTTATGCTCAGTGCTGCTGTTCAGGAAGTTTTGAAAGTTGCCGCACAGGAAGTGCAGCGTCGCCGACATGAACTGCTGACGGTGGAACACCTCCTGTTCTCATTGACGACGGTTGCTCCGGGGCGCTTGCTGCTGGAAGGCAGCGGGGCCAGCGTGGCCGTGTTGCGCGAACAGCTGGAAGGTTTTTTTCGTAACGAGATGCAGGTACTGCCCGGTGAAGGCGAACACGAGATCCACCAGACGGCCGGCGTGCAGCGGGTGCTGGAACGCGCTCTGGGCCATATCCACGCTTCCGGCAGGAGCCAGGTGGAGCTGGGGGACCTTTTCGTGGCCATCCTGGACGAGGAAGACAGTTACGCCCATTATTTTCTGACCCGGCAGGGTGTGGACCGGCTGGACGCGCTGACCTTCATTTCCCACGGCATGCCGGAAGGGGGCGGGTCCCGCGGCGTGTCTCCTGAAGCGGCTAGGGAAGATGGCGAAGCCGGGGAGAATGCTCTGGAAAAATACGCTACCGAACTGACAGCCCGAGCGCGGGAAGGCAAGATCGATCCCCTCGTGGGCCGTCAGGAGGAGCTTGACCGGGCCATCGAGGTCCTGTGCCGGCGGCGCAAGAACAATCCCCTGTTCGTGGGCGATCCCGGCGTGGGCAAGACGGCTCTGGCCGAAGGGCTTGCCCTGCGCATCGCCCAGGGCAAGGTGCCCGCGAAGTTCAAGGATGTCAAAATCTACGCCCTCGATATGGGCCTGATCCTGGCCGGGACCCGCTATCGGGGAGAATTCGAGAGTAGGCTTAAAGCTATAGTTGAAGAATTGAGACATGTCCCCGATGCAGTGGTCTTCATCGACGAGATCCACACCATCGTAGGCGCCGGAGCCACTTCCGGCGGCTCCATGGATGCCTCCAACCTGCTCAAGCCCGTACTGGCCAGCGGCGAGCTGCGCTGTATCGGTTCGACGACCCATGAGGAGTTCCGCAACCATCTGGAAAAGGACCGGGCCCTGGCCCGCCGTTTCCAGCGCATCGATGTGGGCGAACCCGATGCCGAGGACTGCCTCGCCATCCTGAACGGCTTGCAGAGCCATTACGCGGGGCATCATCGCGTACGCTACAGCGAGACCGTGCTGCGCAGCATCGTCGATCTTTCCAGCCGCTATGTACGGGACCGCCTGCAGCCGGACAAAGCCATCGACGTGATGGACGAGGTGGGGGCTGCCGTCGATCTGCGACGCAAGGACGAACGCCGGACGCCCGCCGTCACGGTGGCCGATGTGGAGCGCATCGTGGCCCGCATGGCCGGAGTGCCCATCAGGACGGTCTCGGGACAGGAACGCGCCCGGCTGGCCGGTCTGGAAAAGAACCTCAAGCATATCGTCTTTGGTCAGGATGAGGCCGTGGAGCAGACCGTGCGCGCCATCCTGCGCTCGCGGGCGGGGCTGGGGCAGCGCCAGCGGCCGACCGGTGCCTTCCTGTTCTACGGTCCCACCGGCGTGGGCAAGACGGAGCTGGCCCGTGGGCTGGCGCAGACCATGGGGGTGGAGTTCCTGCGCTACGACATGAGCGAATACATGGAACCGCATACGGTTTCCCGGCTCATCGGGGCGCCTCCAGGCTATGTGGGTTTCGACCAGGGCGGGCTGCTGACCGAGGCCGTGCGCAAGTCGCCGTATTCCGTGGTCCTGCTGGATGAGATCGAAAAGGCGCATCCGGATATCTTCAATATCCTGCTGCAAGTCATGGACTACGGGACGCTGACGGACAATTCCGGCCGCAAGACGGATTTTTCCCATACCGTCCTCATCATGACGTCCAATGCCGGGACCTTCGAGATGTCCAGGGCCAGCATCGGTTTTGGCAAGGCCGCGCCCGAAGATGCGGCCCGCAAGGCGCTGGGCGCTGTGGAACGCCTGTTCACCCCGGAATTCCGCAACCGCCTCGATGCTATGATCCCGTTCCGGGCCCTCACGCCCGCCATGATGCAACGCATCGTGGACAAATTCCTGCGTGAGATCGAAGCCAGCCTGGCGGAGCGGCAGGTCAGCTTGAGCACCACGCCCCGCGCCCGTGCCTGGCTGGCGGAAAAGGGCTATGATCCCGCCATGGGCGCGCGTCCGTTGCGACGGCTGCTGCGCAGCCGGGTGGAGGATGCCCTGGCCGGAGAACTACTGTTCGGCCGATTGCGCCACGGCGGGCCTGTCCGTCTGGGAGTCAGGGAGAACGAGCTCGTCCTCCAGTACCCCGATGCGGCTTCGGCGCACGAGGCGGAGGAGGGGGATGACGGACGGAAGGATGCGTAGGCTGATAGCCCTGTATGCGGCGCAGTTCCCTCCCCTGCGCCGCTGCACTGGAGAAGGCATACTGTGCGCCGGCGGCGATCTGCACCCGGCCCGTCTGCTGGCAGCCTACAGCCGGGGGATCTTTCCCTGGTACGGCGAGGACATGCCCCTGCTGTGGTGGTGTCCCGATCCCCGCTGCATCCTGCCGCTGGAAGCATTCTCCCTGCCGCGGCGCAGTGAACGGACCTTGCGCAAGCATCCGTTCCACCTGACCATGGATACGGCATTCGCGCGTGTCATCCGGGCCTGTGCCGCCCCGCGCCGGGGCCAGGACGGGACATGGATCGTCCCGGAGATGATCGTTGCCTACGAGCGCCTGCATGCTTTGGGCTATGCGCATTCCGTGGAAGCCTGGCAGGACGGGGTGCTGGTCGGCGGACTGTACGGCGTGGCGCTGGGCCGTGCTTTTTTCGGGGAATCCATGTTCCATTGTCGTCCCGAGGCCTCGCGGGCGGCCCTGGCCGGTCTGGTGGCCTTTCTGCGCTGCCGTGGCTTCCGCTTGCTGGACTGCCAGCAGGCGACCCCGCACATGCTGGCCATGGGGGCCCGGGATATCCCCCGCGAAGAATTTTTGGCCCGGCTGCGGCAGACTGTGCCGCTCTCCGGTGACGAACCCGGAGACAAAGGCGACCGCCTGCCCGGTCTGCCCTGGCAGCCGTGGCGTACTCCGTTCCGTCATGATCCAGCCCGGGGCTGGATCCCCAGTGAGTCTGTATGAACGATTCTCCTTTTCAGCTGTACAGTCCCTATGCTCCGACGGGCGACCAGCCGACGGCCATCGACTCGCTGGTGAGCAATCTGGAGGCCGGTGTCCCGGAGCAGATCCTGCTGGGCGTGACCGGCTCCGGCAAGACCTTCACCATGGCCAATGTCATCGCCCGCTGCGGCCGTCCTGCGCTGGTGCTGGCCCCCAACAAAACCCTGGCCGCCCAGCTCTACAATGAATTCCGCGAATTTTTCCCGCACAATGCGGTGGAGTATTTCGTCAGTTATTACGACTACTACCAGCCGGAAGCCTACGTTCCTGCCTCGGATACCTACATCGAGAAAGATTCGTCCATCAATGACAATATCGACAAGCTGCGCCATGCGGCGACCCATGCCCTGCTGACCAGACGGGATGTGGTCATCGTCGCTTCCGTATCCTGCATCTATGGCCTGGGCTCGCCCGAATTCTATGCCCGGATGATCATCCCGGTGGAGGTTGGGCAGCGGCTCTCCATGGATGCTCTCATCACCCGGCTGGTGGAAGTCCAGTACGAGCGTAACGACTACGACTTCCACCGCGGCACCTTTCGGGTGCGCGGCGACGTGCTGGAGATCATCCCGGCCTATCATCACGAACGGGCACTGCGCATCGAATTCTTCGGGGACGATATCGACTCCATGCGCGAGGTGGATCCCCTGACCGGCGAGGTGCTGGCGGATGTGGGCAAGACCGTGATCTACCCGGCCAGCCACTTCGTGTCCGCGCAGGACAACCTCAAACGGACCACGGCCGACATCCGGCAGGAACTGCTGGAGCGGCTGACGGAATTCAAGGAAAAAGGCCGTCTTGTGGAAGCGCAGCGTCTTGAGCAGCGCACCCAGCTCGATCTGGAAATGATCGAGGAACTGGGCTACTGCAACGGCATCGAAAATTATTCCCGCCATCTGGACGGACGCAAGGCCGGGGAGCCGCCTTCCTGCCTGCTCAACTATTTCCCCGAGGATTTCATCCTGTTCGTGGATGAATCCCACATCACGGTGCCGCAGGTGGGCGGGATGTTCAAAGGGGACAGGTCGCGCAAGCAGACCCTGGTGGATTACGGCTTCCGCCTGCCGTCGGCGCTGGATAACCGGCCTCTGCAATTCGATGAATTCCGCTCCCTGCTGCATCAGGTGGTCTATGTATCGGCCACGCCGGGCAAATACGAGCGGGATCAGTCCCAGGGCATCATCTCCGAGCAGATCATCCGGCCGACGGGGCTGGTGGATCCCGAAGTCGAGGTGCGCCCCACCAGAGGGCAGATGGAGGATTTGCTGGGCGAATGCCGGCAGCGGGTCCGGCGTGGCGAACGGGTCCTGGTGACGACCCTGACCAAGCGCATGGCCGAGGATCTGACCGAATATTGCTGCAATATGGGCGTCAAGGCCCGCTACCTGCACTCGGATATCGATACCCTGGAGCGCCTGCAGATCATCCGCGCCCTGCGGCAGGGAGAGTTCGACGTCCTGGTGGGCATCAACCTGCTGCGCGAAGGCCTGGATATCCCCGAAGTCTCGCTCGTCTGCATCCTGGATGCCGACAAGGAGGGTTTCCTGCGTTCCACCGGTTCGCTCATCCAGACCTTTGGTCGCGCCGCGCGCAATGTACATGGCCATGTCATCCTCTATGCCGATACCGTGACAGCTTCCATGCGGGCAGCCATGGACGAGACCGAACGGCGCCGCGGCAAACAGACCGCCTACAATCAGGAACATGGCATTACGCCGCGCAGCACGCAAAAATCCCTTGAATCTCCGCTGGATGCTCTGTATGTGGATAATCCTGCTCCCCGGGGCAGAGGCAAGGGGCGGACTGCACGCCGTCAGGAGGATCCCATGCCTCTGACTGCCGAGGATACCGCGGTCCTGGTCCAGCGGCTGGAAAAAGAGATGCGCGCCGCGGCCCGGGAGCTGGAGTTTGAACGCGCCGCCGCCTTGCGTGACCGCATCAGGGCGTTGCGGGAACGCCTTATCGCCTTGCCGGAGTAGCCATGAGCCCCAAACAGCTTTTTCTTTTCGATCCGTCCGCAAAGCCTGGAACTGGCGCGCATCCCGGGACGTCCCTCGCACAGACGCAGCCCGCCGCGCCAGCGGCGGATCCTTTGAGCCTGCCCGAACCGCCTGCAGACAAACCCCGGGAGCGGATGGAATGGCTTGTCACCATACTGGAGCATCATAATTATCTGTACCATACCCTGGACAAGCCGGTCATCAGCGACGACCAATACGACGCCTTGTTCCGGGAACTGCAGGCTCTGGAAGATGGCTATCCCCAGTGGCGCAGCCCGCATTCTCCCACCCTGCGCGTGGGGGGAGGTTTGCTGGGAGGGCTGCCCAAGCAGCGCCACCGGCAGCGCATGTATGGGCTGGACAACGTTTTTTCCGCTGAGGAATGGCAGGAATTCGTGGCCCGGATGGGCAGGACACTGCCCGAAGCGCCCCTGAGCTTCTGGTGCGATCCCAAGCTGGACGGTCTCGCCCTGGAGATCATTTACGAAAACGGTGTGCTGCAGGAAGCCCTGACGCGCGGCGACGGCGAGGAGGGCGAAGTCGTCACCGAGGCCGTGCGCACCATCCGCACGGTCCCGCTGCGCTTGCGGGGTACGGGACCGTTCCCCGAGCGTCTGGAAGTGCGCGGCGAGGTGGTCATCTACAAAAAAGACTTTGCCGCCATCAATGAACGCCGGGAGTCCCTGGGCCAGAAGCTGCTGGCCAATCCGCGCAATGCGGCGGCCGGTGCCTTGCGGCAGCTGGATGTCTCCCATACCCAGACCATGCCGCTGCGTTTCCTGGCCTACAGTCTGGGCGAAGTCCGCTGGGGGCGGGCGCTGCCTTGCCGCTATCAGCATGAGCTGGCGGCCCGTCTGCAGGACTATGGTTTCCTTACGCCCCCTGACGGCAGGCTCTGTGCCGACCCGGGCGCAGTGGAAACCTATGTGGAACAGGTCCGGCAGGGCAGGGCGGATTTCCCCATGGAGATCGACGGCGCTGTGGCCAAGCAGGACGATCTGGAAGCCCAGGAGGCCCTCGGCTTCACCGCACGGGCGCCGCGCTTTGCCATTGCCTTCAAGTTCCCGGCCATGCAGGTGCATACCCGCCTGACCGGTATCGAGATCCAGGTGGGGCGTACGGGCGTGCTGACGCCGGTGGCCCTGCTGGAGCCGGTGGCCGTGGGCGGGGTCATGGTCACCCGCGCGACACTGCATAATGAAGACGAGATCCAGGCCAAGGATGTGCGCGTCGGTGATACGGTCATCGTCCAGCGGGCGGGCGACGTCATCCCCGAAGTGGTGGGCCCGGTGCTGGAGGAACGCCCCGCAGGAGCGCGGCCCTTTGCCTTTCCGCATGTTTGCCCGGTCTGCGGGGAGGCGGCCCACCGCGAGCCCGGTGAGGCGGCCTGGCGTTGCGGCAATATCTCCTGTCCGGCCGTGCGGCTGCGCTCCATCTGTCATTTTGTTTCCAAGGCCGGGCTGGATGTGCAGGGGGTGGGGCAGAAGTGGATAGAGCAGCTGGTCAGCAGCGGCCGCGTCAGCAGCCCGGAACAGTTGTTCCGGCTCACCGTGCAGGACCTGCTCCCCTTTGAACGCATGGGCGAGGTGCTGGCCCAAAAAATCGTGGATGCCTTTGATGATGCCCGCCACAATGCCACGCTGGCCCGCCTCGTCAGCGCCCTTGGCATCCGCCATGTGGGCGAGCAGACCGCCCGCCTGCTGGCAGAAAACTTTGCTGATATGGACGCTCTGGCGGCCGCCGGTACGCAGCGTCTGCTGGAGCTGCCGGACGTAGGGCCGGAAGTCGCCAGCTCCATCCGCAGCTTTTTCGCGAGCCCGTCCAACCAGCATATGCTGTCAGGCCTGCGTGAAGCGGGCCTGTGGCCCGCGGCCGTCAGGGAAGCGCAGTCGCCCACGGACGACGGCCCCCTGCGGGGAAAGAAGGTCCTCTTTACCGGGACGCTCTCCATGCCCCGCAGCAAGGCCAAACAGCTGGCTGAAGAGGCCGGTGCGACGGTACTGGGCAGCGTCAGCAAAAAACTGGATATCCTCATCGTGGGTGAAAATCCCGGCAGCAAGCTGGAAAAGGCCCGCAGTCTGGGCATCGACGTTCTGGATGAGGCAGCTTTTCTGGAGCTGCTGGCGGACAGGACGGCCGTCTAACCCTCAATCTAACAGGATAGGTGAAACATGAGCATGCCGATCATCGTCATGGGCGCCAACGGGCGCATGGGACGTACCATCTGCACTCTGGTGCAGGAAGATCCCGCCTACACGCTGGCGGGCGTGGTGGAACGCAGCGAGTTTGCCGCGGCTCTGGCCTCCCTGCCGTGTCCGGTGACCCAGGATGTGGAAGACCTGTTGCAGAGCGTGGGCAGCAAGGCGGTCGTCATCGACTTTTCGGCACCCGAGGTCAGCCTGGCCACGGCCCGCAGCGTGGCGAAATTCGGTGCGGCCCACGTCATCGGTACGACGGGTCTCAGCAATGAGCAAAAGCAGGAGCTGGCGCAGCTGGCCGGGACCTGCCGCATCTTCTGGGCCCCCAATATGAGCATTGGCGTCAATGTGCTGCTCAAGGTCCTGCCTGAACTGACCCGCGCCCTCGGCGACAAGTATGATATCGAGATGGTGGAGCTGCACCACAATCGCAAGAAGGATTCGCCCAGCGGTACGGCCCTGCGTCTGGGCGAATGCCTGGCCGAAGCCCGCGGCTGGGAGCTGGACGAGGTGCGCTGCTCCGCCCGTGACGGTATCATCGGCGAACGTCCCAAGGTGCAGATCGGCATCCAGGCCATCCGCGGCGGTGATGTGGTGGGGGTGCACACGGTCTATTTCATGGGGCCGGGCGAGCGTATCGAAGTGACGCATCAGGCCCATTCGCGCGAAACCTTTGCCCAGGGCGCCCTGCGTGCCGCCCGCTGGCTTGCCGGTCAGCAGCCCGGCCGCCTGTACGGAATGCAAGATATTTTCTAGAAAATATCTTGAGTTCCGGCGGCCCCTGCGCTAGGCTGCTGCCAATGTTCGCGGGACGCTGATGTCCTGCAGACGTCTACGGGGGACCCATGCCACAGGTAGCAGCACGCATCAATGACGAGCAGGAACGCTGGCTCAAGGATTATTTCCGTACCAAGAGCGCCGGGGCAGAGTTCATCCTACCCTGGGCTGTGGATACGTTTTTCCGGGCCATGACAGCCATCAAGCAGATGTTCACCGCGGCCGAGCTGAAGACCATCGTGGAAGCCCACAAGGATACGCGCCTGCTGCCTGACCATACGCGCCTGTCCTATCTGTTGTTGCGGGTCAATGATGCGTGCGATCTCAACAACCTGCATCTCAGGCACGGCGCCAGCCGCTCCAGTCTGGAGAGCAAGCTCAAAAGCCTGGACGATACGCAGGCCACGGCGCTCATGGTCTGGGCATCCGCGTTCTGGGTCAGCCGCAACTGTTCCGCCGGCAGTCTGGACGAATATATTAACGCCTATTGACGGAATGCCCTGCGCAAGCAGGGCTTTTTCGTCAGGACTTTTCCTGCAGCCCGGGCCTTCACAGGCCTTTTTTTCGGTCTTATAACTGGAATGGTCGCTCCGGTAGCGGCTTTCAGTCCCCTCATCGCCGGGCTCCGGCACAACACGGCTTTTGTATCATGCGCGTACTCCATACCTCGGACTGGCACCTCGGACGGTCGCTTTTCGGCCAGAAACGCTATGAGGAATTCGCGGCCTTTTTGGGCTGGCTTGCCCGTACCCTGCAGGAAAAACAGGTGGATGTCCTTGTCGTTTCCGGTGATGTCTTCGATACGGGGACGCCCAGCAACAGGGCGCAGCGTCTGTACTATGATTTTTTGCGCCAGGTCTATCTTTCCCCCTGCCGCCATGTGGTCATCACCGCCGGCAATCATGATTCACCGTCCATGCTGGGTGCTTCACGCCATATCCTGCAGGTCCTGGATGTCCATGTGGTGGGCAGTCTGCCCGACGATCCGGCCGACGAGATCAAGGTCCTGCGCGACGCCCAGAACAGGGTCTGCCTTGTGGTCTGCGCTGTCCCCTTTCTGCGTGACGCCGATATGCGCCTCGTGGAAGAAGGGGAGAGCGTAGCCGACAAGGAAGCCAAGATGCAGGAGGCCATCCGCAGGCACTACGGCCAGCTCGTGGCCCAGGCGGATCAGATCCGCATGGAGGCCGGCAATGATATCCCGCTGCTGTGCATGGGCCACCTCTTCACCGCCGGAGGCCGTACGGTGGAAGGAGATGGCGTGCGCGAGCTCTATGTGGGCTCGCTGGCCCATGTGCCTGTGACCATCTTTCCTCCGGCCATCGACTATCTTGCCCTGGGGCATCTGCATGTGCCGCAACGGGTGGATTCCAGGGAGCACATGCGCTACAGCGGTTCGCCCCTGCCCATGGGCTTTGGTGAAGCCGGTCAGCCCAAGAGCGTCTGCCTGGTCGATTTCGAGGGAAGGCGGCCCCGGGTGGAACTGTTGCCTGTGCCGGAATTCCAGCATCTGGAGCGGGTGAGCGGCTCCATGCGGGAGATAGGGCAGCGCCTGGCCGACTTGCGCGACAATGGCGGCTCCGCCTGGCTGGAGGTCATCTATACGGGGGACGATCTGGAAGGCAGTCTGCGCCAGAAAGTGGAGGATGCCGTTGCCGGCAGCGACATCAGGGTGTTGAAAATACGCAACGCCCGGCTCCAGGACTGCCAGCCCAGTCTGGACGATACCGGCAAAAATCTTGAAGAGCTGAGCGAGACGGAAGTCTTTGCACGCTGTCTTGCCGCCCGGCAGATCGAAGGGGAGCAGGCTGAGCGGCTCATGCGTCTGTACGGGGAGATCCTGACGACCATGCACGAAACGGACAGCAATGCCGACTAGGGGCCCCACATGCGCATCCAGAAAATACGTTTTCAGAATCTCAACTCCCTGAACGGCCTGTGGGAGATAGACCTGACCAGGCCTGATTTTGTTTCCGCCGGCATTTTCGCCATCACCGGACCCACCGGTGCAGGCAAGACCACTCTCCTGGACGCCATCTGCCTGGCCCTGTACGGACGCACGCCGCGTCTCAAGACCTTGAGCGACAGCGAAAACGAGATCATGTCCCGCCAGACCGGGGAATGCCTGGCCGAAGTCGTTTTTCAGGTGGCATCGGGCCGGCGTTACCGCTGCCACTGGAGCCAGCGCCGGGCCCGCAAGTCTCCGGACGGCAAATTGCAGCCGGCACGGCACGAGATCGCAGACGCCGACAGCCAGCAGATCATTTGTTCCCAGAAGCGGGACATGGCCCGCGTGGTGGCCGAGATAACCGGTCTCGATTTCGAGCGCTTCACCCGGTCCATGATGCTGGCGCAGGGAGGTTTTTCCGCCTTTCTCGATGCTTCGGCGGACAGCCGCGCTCCCATCCTCGAAAGCATCACCGGCACGGAAAAATACAGCCGTATCTCCATACTGGTGCATGAACGGCATCGGCGAGAAAAACTGCTCCTGGAAGAGCTGCAAAAAGAACTGGCCGGCAAGCCGCTGCTGCCGCAGGAAGAGGAAGAAGCCCTGCGCCAGCAAATGGTCCGGCTGAAGGAGCAGGACCATCAGGCCAGAGAACAGGCACTACAGCTGCGGCAGGCACTGCAATGGCTGCAGGATCTCGACGGTCTGCGCGCCCGGCTGGCCCGTCTTGAAGCCGAGGAACAAAAACTGGCTGCACGGGAGCAGGCATTTTTGCCCCGGGCCGCACAGCTCGAACAGGCACAGCGTGCTGCCCGGCTTGAAACACGCTATGCCGCGCTGCTGCAGTTGCGTCATCAGCAAGGCCAATGGCGTGAACAGCGTGAAAACCATGCCGCCGAATTGCCGCGGCTGCAGGAAAAGCTGCGTGCCGCCCAGGAAAAGCTGGGCGTGTACGGTCGTGAACTGGAACAGTCCAGGGCGGAGCAGGCCCGGCAGACACCTTTGCTGCACCAGGTACGGGCGCTGGACGTGCAGCTGGAAGGCTCGGAAAAAGAAGTACAGCGGGCGCTGCTGGAAGTTCGGAGCAAGGAACAGGCCCTGTCCGGCGTGCAGGAGAGGCTCAGTAACCGGCAGCAGGCCCTGGAAGTTGTGCTGCGGGAGCAGCAGGCCCTGGAAAGCTGGCGTGATGCCCATGCTGTTGATGCCGGTCTGCTGGGGCAGTTGAGCGGTATCGAA
Organism: uncultured Desulfovibrio sp.; assembly: GCF_949282365.1. GTDB lineage: Bacteria > Desulfobacterota > Desulfovibrionia > Desulfovibrionales > Desulfovibrionaceae > Desulfovibrio. The sequence goes on along the minus strand of NZ_CASDOY010000001.1, from coordinate 43,332 downwards.
GCCGATATGCGCCGGATCCACGCGCTGGAACAAAAGAAAAAACAACGCCGTGCCGAGCTGGAAGCCGGGCAACGCCAGCTGGAAAAAACAGCGGCAGCCTTGGGCGAGCGACGCCGCCAGCAGGAAAATACCGCGACCGAACTGGCCCGCCTGCAGGCAAAAAGGCAACAGCTGCTGCAGGAGCAGCAGCGCCTGCTGGAGGGGAAAAGCCCGCTCCAGTGGCAGGAGGCCTATAGTGACGTCCAGAAAAAACTCCTGCTCTTGCAGCACGCCGACACACTGTTGAGCGAGATGTTCCGTGCCTCCACCGAGCTGCACAGCCTGCAGCAGGAGGCACAGCTTTGGGAGGCGCAGCTGCAGGAAGGACGGAAAGAACTGGAACAGCAGCAGACCCTGCGCGATGCACTGGAGATCTCCCGGGAAAGCCTGGAGCGCGAGCGCATGCTTGCCTTGCGTATCGCCAGCCTGGAGCAGCACCGCGCCCAGCTGGAAGAAGGGCATGCCTGCCCTCTGTGCGGTTCTCTGGAGCATCCCTTCCTCTTGCAGGGGCTGCCCTCGTCCCGCAATTGGCAGCAGGTGGACGATGTGCGGCGGCAGTCCGCGCTCGTGGAGCAGCGCTGTGCCGCCTTGCGGGAGCGCCTGGCCGGTTTGGTCCGGGGGCTGGACATCCACGCGGAGAGCATAGAATCGCTTAAAGTAAAACTTGAAGAATTGCAGCGGGACCTGGTACAACTTGCAGCGGAAACGGACTTGCCTCCCCGGCTGCAGGATGATCCCGAACAGGCGCTCTATATGGTGCGGAATCGCCGTGTCCGGCTGGCTGCCACGCGTGAGGAACTGCTCCAGCGACTTGCCTCCGTCGGCAAACTGGAAGATGCGCGCTTGCTGCTGGAGGAGAATTTGCCCCGTCTGCAGGAGCAGAAGATCGCTCTGGATCAGACGGTGGAGCGCTGCAAGCATCTGCTGGAGACCTGCGAGACCGAGCGGCAACGCCTGCAGACCGAGCTGGAGCAGCTTATCCAGGAATGGCACCAGGGCAGCGCGGCGCTCAATGCGATCCTCGCCGCGTACGATCTTGCCTACCAGGAAGGGAACCTTTCGGTATCGTTACAACTTTTGCAGCAACGCCGCGCAGGATGGGAAAAGCAGACAGCAAAGCTCGACAGCATGTTCGCATCCCGGCAGGAGCTGGAACAGGCGGTCCGGGAGCACGAACAGGAACTGTCCCTGCAACAGAAGCAGCTGGAGGCCCTGCGGCGGGATGTCAGGGAGCGCGAGGATCAGTGGCGCGGCCTGCATGAACAGCGCGTGGCCCTGTTTGCGGAAAATGATGTGCAGGAGACGGAAGACAATCTTGCCCAGGCTGTGCAGCAGAGCGAACAGCGTCTGAACGAGCAAAATGCTGTGCTCAGCAGGATGTCCGGCCTCGTTACCATGACGGAAGCCGCCATCCGGGAGAAGGACAGTTTGCTGGCTGAGACGGCGCTCCAGATGGAGCGTGCTGGGCAGGAATTCAGTCAAGGCTTGGTCCAGGAAGGCTTTTCTGATGAGCGCGCCTTTTTGCAGGCCTGTTTGCCAGCGGAACAGCGGGAGCAGCTGGAACAGCAGGCCAGGGAACTGCAGGAAGCCCGTTCGTCCCTTGCGGGGCAGGGCGGTGCCGCCCGGCAGCAACTGCAGGAGGAAACTGTCAAGGCCCTCACGACCCGAAGCCGGGAGGCGCTGACCGCTGACCTGCAGGATGTGGAAAAAACACAGGCCGGGCGTCAGCAGCAGCTGGGTTCCTGCATGCAGCGGCTGGCCGACAATGATCGCTTGCGCGGGGAACAGCAGGTCCTTGTGGCACGGATCGAACAGCAGCAAGCGGTGTTTGACCAATGGTCCGTCCTGCAGGAGCTGATCGGCTCCGCTGACGGCAAGAAATTCCGCAATATGGTCCAGCAGATGAATCTGGAATTGATGGTGGCCCACGCCAACCGGCAGCTGGTCAGGATGAGCGACCGCTATCTGCTGGAGGTCGGCACCGGGCCACTTGAGCTGCTTATCCGCGACAACTATCAGGCAGGGGAACGGCGCAGTACCAAAAATCTTTCCGGAGGAGAAAGTTTTCTTGTCAGCCTTGCGCTGGCGCTGGGGCTGTCGCAAATGGCCAGTCGCACGACCCGGGTGGACTCACTTTTCCTCGACGAAGGTTTCGGCACGCTGGATGAGGACGCCCTGGATACCGCGCTGGGGACCTTAGCCAGCCTGCAGCAGCGCGGCAAGCTGATCGGGATCATTTCCCACGTCCCAAGCCTGAAGGAGCGCGTGCCGACCCAAATCGAAGTTGTCCCCCTAGGCGGGGGCAAAAGCCGTATCTCCGGTCCGGGATGCCAAAAGGTGGAGACTTCTTCCTTGCAGGCATGATGCCCCTGTTTCCTCTCAGCGGACGAGGAACGAAAAAAGCAAAAATGGCCCAGGATCCTCTGTAAGCCATTTTTGCTTTTTTTCGATCTGTGGGTCAGAAAAAATTTTTTCGAGGCTCAAAATCGAAATATGAAGCATGTAATTCAAGAACGGTTATTTTTATATATTGTAACAGCACAGGATAGAGGAGACCCTACTCCTTCCGAACCCGCACAGCAGTAAAAAATATTTCATGTAATACTTTAATTTTATCCTGCCGTGCCGGCGGGCAAACAAGGCCGGACGTCCAAAATTTTGCCACCTGTCCAAATTTTAGCCAGAGCCGCCACCGGGGAGGACGGCAGTATCTTTGTTGTTTTCTGGCGATGAATGCGCTATAGAAGGGAACTTCACAGGAAATTATTTGTTTAAGGAGCAAATATACCATGACCGACGAAAAAAATCTGTCCACCATTGAAGAAGGCAGTGAAGATTTTGCCGCCATGTTTGCGGCCCAGGAAGCCGGGACCGGCCGCTTGCAGCCTGGCCAGAAAGTGACGGGCACCATCATTGCCATCACTGGCGACGCCGTCTTTGTGGATGTGGGCATCAAGCTGGACGGTATCATGGATCGCAAGGACATCCTTGACGCCGAAGGCAATGAAAGCGTCGCCCCCGGCGACAGCATCGAAGTCTATGTTGTGGGTATTTCCGCCGGCGAGATCCGCCTGTCCCGATCCATGAGCGGCGCCGGCATGGCTGCCCTGGAAGACGCCCGTGATGCCGGCATTCCCGTGGATGGCCGTGTGACCGGCACCTGCAAGGGCGGCTACACCGTCAGCGTCATGGGCAAAAATGCCTTCTGTCCCGGCAGCCAGATGGACAGCGCCAGCGTGGCGGACGCCGAAGCGCTGGTGGGCCGTACCATGCAGTTCCTCATCATCCGTGTGGAAAACCGCGGCCGCAATATCGTGGTTTCCCGTCGTGCCCTTCTGGATCGTGAACGTCAGGAAAATCTGGAAAAAGTCCTGGCTGCCCTCAACGTGGGCGATACCGTGGAAGGCCGCATCACCCGTCTGGCCTCCTTTGGTGCCTTCATGGAACTGGCCCCTGCCGTGGAAGGCATGATCCATCTTTCCGAGCTGTCCTGGTCCCGCGTGAGCAGCGCCGATGAAGCTGTGGCCGTGGGCGACATGGTGCGCGCCAAGGTCCTGTCCGTCAGCAAGGACGACAAGGGTCGTACCCGTATCTCCCTGTCCCGCAAGAAGGCTGAAGGTGATCCCTGGCTGCAGGCCACCGACCGCCTGGCCGCCGGTACCGTGGTGGAAGGCAAGGTCGTGCGTCTTGCCCCCTTCGGCGCCTTTGTGGAACTGCTGCCCGGCGTGGAAGGCTTGGTGCATCTTTCTGAAATGTCCTGGACCAAGCGTGTCAGCAAGGCCGAAGACGTGCTCAACGTGGGGGATGTGATCTCCGTCAAGATCAAGGAGATCAACGTGGAAAGCCGCCGCATCTCCCTGAGCCTGCGTGATGCCGAAGGTGATCCCTGGCAGGATGCCGCCCAGCGTTTTGCCGCCGGCAGTGTGGTGAGCGGCACGGTGGAAAGCCGCAGCCCGTTCGGCCTGTTCGTGAGCCTGGCCCCCGGTATCACTGGCCTGCTGCCCGCCGGCGTCATCAAGAATGCCAAGAACAGCGGTGAATTCTCCAAGCTGGACAAGGGCGATACTGTGACCCTGGTGGTACAGTCTGTGGATACGACCGCCCGCCGCATCAGCCTGGCCCCCGAAGGGATGGAGGACGTCTCCGCGGCTGAAGACAGATCCTGGAAACAGCACACCAGCTCCGCGCCCAAGGATGCCGGAATGAGCATCATGGCACAGGCTTTGCAAAAGGCTCTGCAAAACAAACGCTAAGGAGTGTGCCCTGTATGAGGATTAAACACTTTCTCCCTGCCGTGCTGACACTGATGCTGTTCACGGCAGCACAATTCGCCCAGGCTGCCAGCTTCCCCGAGTTCAGCGAGCTGGCTGCCAAGTGCGGCCCGGCTGTGGTCAATATCAGCGCGGAGCGGACCTCACCGGCGGTGGCCGGTCCCGAGGAATTCTTCGGCGAGATGTTCCGCAGCATGCCGCCGGGAGCGGACCGCTTCTTCGAATTCTTTGGCGGTCCCAATGTGCGCGGGAAGCGTCCTCCGCAAAAACAGATGTCGCGTGGTTCCGGTTTCATTATTTCGCCTGACGGTTATATCGTGACCAACTATCATGTGGTGGCCGATGGCGACAGCATCCAGGTGACGCTGGACGAAAGCAACGGTAAGTCCGCCCCGCTGACGGCCACTGTCGTGGGGACGGATGAAGATACCGATCTAGCCCTGCTCAAGGTGGATGCCAAGAAGGAACTGCCTTACCTCAAGTTTGGTGATTCCGATGCCCTGATGGTAGGGGAGTGGCTGCTGACCATCGGCAATCCCTTTGCCCTGGATCACACGGTCACGGCGGGCATCCTGTCCGCCAAGAACCGCAACATCCACGCCGGTCCGTTTGACAACTTCCTGCAGACGGATGCCTCCATCAACCCCGGCAACAGCGGCGGTCCGCTGCTGAACATGAAGGGCGAGGTCATCGGCATCAATACGGCCATCATTGCCAGCGGCCAGGGGATCGGCTTCGCCATCCCCAGCAATATGGCGGCCAGTATCGTGGAGCAGATCAAGAGCGGCAAAAAGGTCAGCCGCGGCTGGATCGGTGTGACCATCCAGGATGTGGATGAAAACACGGCCAAGGCCCTGGGCATGGAGCATCCCTCTGGAGCGCTGGTCGCCAGCGTTCTGGCGGGCGAACCGGCGGCCAAGGCCGGTATCGAGGCCGGGGACGTCATCGTCAGGGTCAAGGGCAAGAATGTGGATGACGCTTCCGCCCTGCTGCGAGCCATCGCTGCCCTCAAGCCGGGCACCTCGGTGACCCTGGGCGTATGGCGCAATGGCAAGGTCGTCGATATGGATGTGACGCTGGGCGACCGCCAGACCGGCGTGAACAGCGGCACGTCCGCCGGAGCCGGCCAGAAGCAGCAGGATCAGGGGCAGCTCGGCCTGACCGTTCGCCCGATCAAGGAAGAAGAACGCCGTGACCTGAAGCTGGAAGGCAAGGGCGGTCTGCTGATCCTGGATGTGGATCCCGGCAAGCCTGCTGCCGAAGCCGGCGTGCGCCCCGGAGATGTGATCGTCAAGGCCAATCGTCAGCCCGTGTCTTCGCCTGAGGAACTGTCCAAGATCGTCACAGGGGAAGGCAGCAAGCGCGGTGCCGTCATGCTGCAGATCAACCGCCGTGGAGAAAATATTTTCCGCGCGGTCCCTGTGGGTAAGAGCAAATAATAAGACGGCGTGTTATCCGTCTCAGGGGGGCTTCGGCCCCCCTTTCTTTTTGTGCGGGACTTGCGGGCAGGCAGGGGAAAAGGTAGAAATGGACAGGAGGATACACCCATGGCGATACATCCCCAAGCTGGCCGACTCCCCGCGCCTGAGACGCTGGAAAATATTCCCGCTCTCGTCAGCGCCTACTATACGGAATCTCCCGATCCGCAACAGGCCTCGCAACGTGTTGCTTTTGGTACATCCGGGCACCGGGGATCCTCGTTGTCCCAGACTTTTACCGAGCGGCACATCCACGCCATAACCCAGGCTGTCTGCGATTACCGGAAACAGCACGGTATTGCCGGCCCCTTGTTCATGGGCGCCGACAGCCATGCCCTGTCGGAACCGGCCTTCCGCAGCGCCCTTGAAGTGCTGGCCGCCAATGATGTGCAGGTACGCATCTCCCATGACGGCTCCTGCACGGCCACGCCCGCCGTCTCCCATGCCATCCTCTGCTGGAATGCCGAACATGCCGGCCAGGCCAGGGCAGACGGCATCATCATCACGCCTTCCCACAATCCCCCGTGCGATGGCGGCTTCAAATACAATCCGCCGCATGGCGGACCGGCGGAGACCACGGTCACGTCCTGGATCGAGGGAAGGGCCAATCACTATCTGGATCATCTCAACTGCGATGTATTGCGCCTGCCTTACAACCGGGCCCGTCGTTCCTCACTGGTGCAGGGTTACGATTTCACGGCCCGCTATGTGGAAGATTTGCCCCGGATCCTGGATATGGACGCCATTGCCGCTTCGGGCGTCAAATTGGGAGTCGATCCTCTGGGCGGAGCCAGCCTCTCCCTCTGGGATCCCATCGCCGAGCGTTACAAACTGGATCTGACCGTCGTCAACACGGCCATCGATCCTACCTTCCGCTTTGTGCCCTGCGACAAGGACGGCAAGATCCGCATGGACTGTTCGTCTCCCTATGTCATGAGCGGTCTGCTCAATATGCGGGATTCCTTCGATCTTTCCTTTGCCTGCGACCCGGATTCCGACCGGCACGGTATCGTGGCAAAAAGCGGCCTGATGAATCCCAACCATTATTTGGCGGCAGCTGCCTGGCATCTGTTCCGCAGCCGCTTCCAGTGGCGTGCTGATGCCGCGATCGGCAAGACTCTGGTGACGAGCGCCATGCTGGACAGGGTAGGCCAGGAGTTGGGACGCAAGGTCATTGAAGTCCCTGTGGGCTTCAAATGGTTTGTCCCTTATCTGTCCGACGGCAGCTGCGGCATGGGCTGTGAGGAAAGCGCGGGGGCGTCGTTCCTGTGCTTCGACGGCAGCCCCTGGAGCACGGACAAGGACGGTCCCTTGCTCTGTCTGCTGGCGGCGGAAATGACGGCCCGGGAAGAGAGGGCGCCTGATGAGATCTATCGGAGCCTGACAGAGCAGTTCGGTGCGCCGCTGTATCAGCGTCAGGACGCCCCTGCCGATGATAAGGTGCGCACCTGCCTCAAAGCCTTGAAGCCGGAAGATATCCAGCTGCAAAGCCTGGCCGGGTCGCCTGTGACCGGCATACTGACGACGGCCCCCGGCAATGGCGCATCCATCGGCGGGGTCAAGATCTGCAGTGAGGCCGGCTGGTTTGCCATCCGTCCTTCTGGAACCGAAGCTATTTGCAAGGTCTATGCGGAAAGCTTCCAGGGTGAGCAGCATCTGCAGGCGCTGCATGCCGAAGCCCAAGCCCTGTTGCAACGTCTGCTGGCCTGATCCGGTTCAGCAGTATGATATGAAAAAAGGACGCCACTTGGCGTCCTTTTTTATGCGTTCGTTCGGTTGAAATCTATTCAGGTGCTGCGAGAGAAAACAGCGCGTTTCGAGAGCATGACCATGCTCAGTCTTCCTGGCGTCTGATATCCACGGCGCGAAGCAGGGCGGCGATCTCCTGCCTGGACAAAAAACGGCTTTCCCCGACCGGCAGATCGCCAAGCTCCAGCGGTCCCAGACGGATGCGCTTCAGCCGCAGTATCGTCAAGCCCAGATCCCGGCACATGCGCCGGATCTGACGGTTGACCCCTTGATGCAGAATCATGCGCAGACGGGTATGTCCGTTGGCCTGCATCCTGCTTTCAATCTCCACGGGGCGCAGCTTTTCTCCTTCGGCCAGGGTCATGCCGCGCCGCATTTCCTCCAGAGCCGTCGGGGGGACCTGGCCGCGTATCAGGACATCATAGGTCTTGGGCTGGTGGTGGCGCGGATGCATCAATCGCTGGGCCAGGGCCCCATCGTTAGTCAGCAACAGGAGCCCTTCTGAAAAATAATCAAGTCTGCCAACAGGATAGATACGAGTTTGACGCATGCTGCGCGTCAGGCAGTCCAGCACGGTAGGTCGTCCCTGCGGATCATGCAGGGTACACATGACCTGGACCGGCTTGTGCAGCATGATATAGGAAAAGGACATCGGCAGGGCTGCCAAGCATTGCCCGCCCACCATGATCTCGTCCGTGGGCAGGATACGCCGTCCAGGAGACAGTTCCGTCTGTCCGTTGACCGTGACCTCTCCCGCAAAAATGAGTTCATCTGCTTTTCTTCGGGAACAATAGCCGGATGCGGCGATAAATTTGTTCAGTCGGGAACCTTCGGCACCTTCGCCTGATGGAACGTCGTAGGGCATGGACGTGCGGGCAGAGCAGGAGAGATTTTTTTTCATGACAGGGGCTGCGGACGCCGTGTGCCGGAATCTCCGCGAGGATGGTTTTTGACGACTGGAACCGGGATGTTTGGTGCTGCGGTCATGCATGCCTTAGAGGTGTGGCAAAACGACAGGCATGTCAAGCATGCGCAGGGTCATGACCGCCTAGGCATTCCCATCTGTGGCATTGACTGCAGGAAAGCAGAGCTCCTGATGGCGATGCCTTATATCGCCTGGGTGTGGAGCAGAGGCGTCACGGATATAAAAGTTTACATAATTATCATTATGGGACATTTGGTGCTAAGTGTTTTTTACGAGCTCTTTGACAATTTCATAGAGATTTTTCGGAAAAAAGCTTTCAATTTTTAAGGAGGTTTTCCTATGGCTTATCGTCGTCGTGGTCGTAATCGTCGTCGTCGTGGTCGTCGTCGTCGTGTCCGTTCTGTCTTTGTTCGCCGGGCTGGCATTCGCATGTGAGGTAGATAGGATGCGTGTTATGTACTAACCCGTTTATCCGTGACCCTTCTGGTAAGATTCTCAAGCTTGCCAAGGTTGCGTTCGGCGAGGAGCGCAAAGCCCTTGCTCTCAAAGGTATTCCTTTCCCCTGTGGTCAATGTTTGGCCTGTCAAATCAATAAGCGTCGTGTTTGGACCCACCGCATGCTGCTGGAGAGTTACAAGCACGACGCTTCTTGCTTTATTACTCTCACATATACGGACGAAAATTTACCTAATTGCGGTTCCCTTGAGCTGTCCAAAAGAGACGTACAACTCTTTGTTAAGAGGTTGCGTAAACGTTTGGCTAAGGAGCTTGGTTCTGATTTGGGTAAGTTTCGTTATTACATATGTGGAGAATATGGCCCTACAACTGGTCGGCCACATTATCACGGCATTCTTTTTGGTGTTTCTGCCGCATGGGAAGACATCATAGATGAAGAATGGGGAATGGGAAAAACAGAAATATATCCCGCTACTACAGAAACAATGCAGTACGTCGCGGGCTATGTGACCAAAAAAATAGTGAGGCCCTCGAAAGAAGATGGAAGACAGAAAGAATTTGCTCTTATGTCTCGTAAGCCTGGTCTTGGTGCTCTTGTGGTTCCTGAGCTGCTGGATCTTCTGTGCAATAACCCTGCCCTAGCAAAACAGATTGAACTCTCTGGAGAGCTTCCCGTCGGTCTTCGTCATGGTCAACGGCTGCTCCCCTTCGGTCGTTTCTTAACCGAGAAACTGCGTGATGGTTTGGATTTGAGTTCTGACGTTACTTTCAACAGGTATCTTGACGAACTCTATCAAAAAACTGTTGAGTTTGAACATTCTGGCAAAGGTCTTGTTCAAGGTCTCTTGGATGAATCTAAAGTCAAGAATGAACAGATTCGAAAGCGTTTTAAAATCTTTTCACAGAGAAACAAGATATGAGAAAAAGATCTAAGTTCTCGCTCTCGCACTACGTTTTAAAGACGTGCAAGATGGGTTACGTCCTTCCGGTTGGACTTGTGGAAGTTCTTCCTGGTGACAGTTTCCGCCATGCTACTTCGGTCTTCATGCGTTTGGCCCCGATGCTCGCCCCTGTTATGCATCCTGTGACGGTGCGCATTCATCACTGGTTTATCCCGACGAGGTTGCTTTGGGATGATTTCGAGGATTTTATCACTGGTGGTCCTACTAATACGGATGTCTCGGAGTTTCCGACAATTACGGCTCCGTCTGGTGGCTTTACTGTTGGCTCTCTCGCTGACCATCTTGGGCTGCCTCCAGGCATTGATGGAATTGAGGTAAGCGCTCTCCCCTTCCGTGCCTACAACCTGGTCTATAACGAATGGTACCGAGACCAAGATCTTGAGACGGAAAAAGCTCTGTCTTTGGAATCTGGCCCCGACACTACTACCGCTACTGATCTTCTCCGGTGCGATTGGGAGCGCGACTACTTCACTACGGCCCGCCCGTGGCCACAGAAGGGTCCGGACGTGTCTGTGCCGGTTAATCTGACGGCTGCCGGTGAACCGTCGGTTACCGCTACTATTACTCCCAATGGTGCGCCTACGTTTAAGGCCTCTTCGGGTGGTCAGTCTATCAGCTCTCCTCTGAAAGTTCCTTATTTTACTAGTGGTACCAGTATTGGTAGTATCGGTGGTAGCGTGCAGACAACTGTTATAGGTTCTCCTGGTTCTTCTTCTTCTTCGCTCATTAACTTGAGTTGGGATGATCCTAAGCTGCAAGCTAATATCAACTTTCAGTCTGGCAATCCGGAGTTAGGCAGTGTCAACATCAATAGCTTACGTGAAGCCTTTGCTCTGCAGCGCTTTGCGGAGCATCGCGCAATGTACGGAAGTCGATATGTTGAGTATCTACGTTATCTCGGAATCAAGGCTTCCGATGCACGTTTACAACGGCCGGAATATCTCGGAGGCGGAAAGCAAACTATTCAGTTCTCTGAAGTACTGCAGACTGCTGAAGGGACGGACCCCGTTGGTACGTTACGAGGTCATGGTATCGCCGCCATGCGCTCGAATCGTTATCGGCGGTTTTTTGAAGAGCATGGATTTGTCCTGAGCATCATGTTGGTGCGCCCTAAGGCAATCTACATGCAGGGCATTCCCCGCTCGTGGCTGCGCCGCGTTCGTGAGGATTTCTTTCAGACTGAACTCCAACATATCGGTCAGCAGGAGGTCTATACTAAGGAACTCTATGGCGCCGCCTCTGATGGTGAAGATGGCGATTTGAAAGTTTTCGGCTACCAGAATCGCTATGACGAATATCGAGGCCATGAATCCTATGTTTGCGGTGAGTTTCGCGACATTCTGGACTATTGGCATTTGGCCCGCTCTTTCAGCAATGAGCCTGTCCTTAATGCTGACTTCATTTCTGCTACCCCGTCTGAGCGCATCTTTGCTGCTCAGGAAAACGACCAATTGTACTGCATGATTAATCATAGCTTGCAGGCCCGTCGTCTTATGTCCAAGTTTGGCAACCCCATTTAAGGAGGTTCGATATATGGCAACTCTTGACGAATACGGTCGAGAAGTTCTTGACCAGACCCCTGTCTCTGTCCCCTTTAAGTTTGAACGCCCTGAGCCCATCCATCTTCGGCTGCGGCGTCAGATTATAGACGCTATGGTCGCTGCCGAGCGTGACGGTGAGCATGAAACCGTTGAGGACTTCAATGATTTTCGGATTGAAGGCGAACCTGATTCTTATTATGATGATAGTCGTTCCCTTTATGAAGAAGATGAGCTTACCGGTAAGGTGCCCATGGAAGAAGCTCTGGAGCAGGCTCGGCAGGAAGCTGAACAGAAAGAGCGCGAGCATTACGAAGCGTTGAAGAAGAAATACGCCGAACCGAACCAGCAGACCACGTCTGCGGGTGATGGTTCGGAACCGCCGCAGGCGGCTCCCGAGGCGTAGCCGAGGGCCTCCGCACAGTCCTCCTACTTGTTATGGACTGTGCGGAGTGACACCACCTGAGAAATCAGGTGGTTAATTATTTTCGGAGAAAATGACATGGCAAAGAAAAGTCGTCAGGCACACAAGAGATCAGCGTCTCAAACTTCCCCTGCTCCTCGACGTGAGACTGAAGCTTTTCAGCCCCAGATGCGCGACCGCCATTTGCTGCGGTCGCTCGCGCCGAGGAGGCGCGGCGTTCTGGATTCTGTATTAGATAATATGATCCGCAGGCCCATCCTGCGGGAAGTCGAGGATTTGAGATATGCACCTGCCCGAACACGGAAAGTTCAACCGCAAGGATATAAGCGTGACGATGGAACGCATGCCGGATACGGATATGTACCTGTACGGCCTCGAATGCCGGAACTGCCAGCACGCTTGCGACTTTCATTTCATGTACCCAAGAAAACTGTCGTTTGCGTTCGCCGCCAAGCTCGTAGGCGCGTTCTCTTCGCCCTGCAGGCGCTTGGCCGAGGAAGAGGGGCGAAGAAACCGAGACGCGCAAGATGGACAGCTAAGTCTTTTATCCAATGTAGAGGCGTCCGGTGAGTGAGGAAGACGGTATGGGATGGGGTTCTGCTATTGGTGGTGCTATCGGTGGTATTGCCGGTGGTGTGGCTGGTATTATTTCTGGTGGTCAGAGCGCTGCTAGCGCTGAGCGTCTGAACCAGTTGAACTATGAGCATCAAAAGGAATTCGCCCAGAATGGCATACGCTGGAAGGTCGCGGACGCTAAGGCTGCTGGTCTCCACCCCTTGGCTGCTCTCGGAGCCTCTACGGCTCAGTATACCCCTGCTACGGCCCTTGGAGATAGTCCTGACTGGTCTTTCCTTTCTGATATGGGACAGAACATTGGTAGAGCCGTTGACGCTAAGCGTACTCAACAGGAGCGTGTAGAGCAGCAGGCGAAGCAGGATGCTGCTTTTCGGCTTAAGGCCGAAAATCAAAAGGCCGAGAATGATTTGATCCGCGCCCAGACAGCATCCATCCAGCAGGATATGGCGCTGAGACAGGCTAAGGCCTCTGAGCAGGCTGTCAGGACACAGCAACAGGTGCCGGCTATGCCTTCCCTTAGACGTGATGGTAGTGTAATAGCTGGACAGGGTGACGCTACATCCCCTGCGGGCATCGAAACAAAGCCCGCTGAGATTGTTGTCAATGACCCTCAAACCCGTACTGCTGAGGCTGGCTCACATCCTGATAAGCGTTGGTTACGCACCTCTACTGGTGGTTATCAACCTGTCCGTTCGGAAGCTGCCCAGAATGCTTTGGAGGATGACATTGTTGGAAGTTTTCGTTATGATATGCGTAACGGCCTTGCTAATATGGCAAATAATCAGGACAATGCGCCACCTAGAGCCTTCTTGCCTGACGGTGGTCGCGGCAATTATTTTTGGTTTTGGGATGGTGTCCTTGGTGAATGGTATCCTGTCAAGGTAGGTGACATTCTTCGCAACCGTCCTTCTTGGTTGCCTGACAAATTGCGTAGATTCCAAGGTGTCAAGTAACCCCTTGCCCCTCTTCGGAGGGGCTTTTTTTGTGCCATTTGAATTTTTTTAGGTGACATAACTGGACATTATGGGACAAGTAAAATAATCAATATTCCCAATGAGAAACAGCTAATTGCCGCCAGCCATACCAAAAGGACCGCCCCTTGGCAGGTCTCTGCGGGAATGCCGCCTGGCAGCATCCCACCACATTTGGGGCTTGTGGACTGTCGGCCGTGTTATCGCCTATGGTGCGTTGCCGATTGATTCTGTCCGGCAATCGCTAAAGTTCTTCTTGAAGCATCACCGATCCAGTCAAGCCAGCGTCTGTCTGGGAATAAAGCTAAAGTTATTCTTTAAGGAATTATCAACAGTCTGCGTCTGCCAGCACTGCCGGCAGCCTTTCACGGCGCGCATTCCCGATGACAGCACACGCCGGCTCCGCAGCCCTGTTTCGCTCTTTCCTTGACCGCGCTGCCAAGGGTACCGGCAGCGCGTATATTATATAATGTTACATGGAGGTGCCGGGCAGGAAATTCCGGCTTCGGACTTGCAAGATTCTGCCGCACTGCGTACAAGAGTGACACGCCTCTGAGGGCGCATACCACGCAAAGGAGCCAGTATGGGTTTTTGTAGTGCCTCGTGCAGCTTTACCCGCTTTCGGATCATCGATCCCATCCCCTCGGAACTCTGGACGCAGATCCCTGACCGGCTTCGTCAGTTTGCCTTCAGGGATATTGACGAGCTGCCCGAGATGCAGGCCCACGGCTGGGTATGTTTTGAAGACATGCTGGATTCGGAATGGAAGACGGCGCCGCCTCATAAAGGGGCCTACCTGCTCTTTTCCTTGCGGCTGGATACCCGGCGTATCCCCGCGGCCGTCATCAAAAAGCATCTGACGCTGGCTCTGAAAGCGGAAAAGGGAAAAATGCAGGAGCAAGGAAAAAAATTCATTTCCCGGGAGCGCAAAAAAGAACTCAAGGAGCAGGTCCTGCTCCATCTGCGTCAGCGCTTTCTGCCTGTCCCTGCGGAGTTCAATGTCATCTGGGCGACAGATCGCAACGAGGTCTGGTTTGCGTCGACCCAGGGGAAGATGATCGACCTCTTCATGGAGGCCTTCCTCAATTCGTTCGAGCTGCATCTGGAGCAGATAACCCCTTATAGTCTGGCCGAAACCATGCTCGACGAAGCGGCCATGAGCCGTCTCGACCGCATCGAGGCGACGCAGTTCGCCACTCTGTCCTGATTTACTTTGCGAGGTCCCCATGAGTGAAACGCCCTGTCTTGATTCTACCGACAACATCCTCGGCCAGGAATTCCTCACCTGGCTGTGGTTCCAAAGCGACGTAGCTCCCGGCGCCTTTGTGGACAAGGAGGGGCAGCCCTTCTCCGTCTCCATGGAGCAGCGCATCGTCGTCCAGGGTGGCGAAGGCGATGCCAAAGAAACGGCATCCGTCATGGGGACGCTCTCCCCTCTTCGGGAAGCCCGTTTTGGTTTGGGGACCGGGAAAAAGGTCACACGCGCTTTGATCCGGCTTGAAAAAGAAGAGCTGGCCTTCCAGTTCACCCTCAAGGCCGAGGATTTCACCCTGGGCAGCCTGAAAACCCCCAAGGTGGAAAAGACGGAAGATGACGACGATCCTGACGCCATGCTGCTGGAGAAGATTTACCTGATGGAAGTCTGTCTGGGCTTGCTGGACAGTCTGTACGCCCGTTTTCTCGGCCTGCGGCTTTCCCCGCAGTGGCAGCAGGAAGTGAACGACATGCGGCAGTGGATGACCCGGACGGAATAATAACGGAGGATATTCGTGCAGGTAGAGGCATCTTCATCCCGCAATGCAGCCCTGCTGCAGCTGGCCGTGCGCGTCCTGCGCAAGCTGCTGTGGATGCTGCTGGTGCTGTGGGGGATAACCCTCATCAGTTTCTGGGTCATCCATCTGGCCCCCGGCTCCCCTACCGACATGGAGACGACCCTCAATCCTCTGGCCGGGGAGGCCGCCCGCCAGCGGCTGGAAGCGCTGTACGGCCTGGACAAGCCCCTGCATCTCCAGTATCTCGACTGGCTTTCCCGGCTTGTCCGGCTGGACTTCGGCCTGTCCATGTCCGCCGATGGCAGGCCCGTGCTGGACAAGATCATGGAGCGCCTGCCCCTGACCGTGGGCATGAACGTCATCTCCCTGTTGCTGACGCTCATCATCGCCATCCCCATCGGTATCCTTTCGGCATGCCGCCAGAATTCCCTGCTGGATCGCGGGGTGACGGTCTTTGTCTACCTCGGCTTTGCCATGCCTTCGTTCTGGCTGGCCCTACTCTTGATGCTTTTTTTCGGTATCCACCTGCAATGGTTGCCTATCTCAGGGCTGACATCCATGAATTTCGACAGCCTCGGCCCTGTGGACAAAGTGCTGGATCTGGCGTGCCACCTGGCGCTTCCCATCCTTGTGTACACCATCGGCAGCCTGGCAGGCATGTCGCGCTATATGCGGGCCTGCATGCTTGAGGTACTGCGCCAGGATTATATGCTGACGGCCCAGGCCAAGGGCCTGCCCCCTCGCACCGTCATCTGGCGGCATGCCTTGCGTAATGCCCTGCTGCCGGTCATCACCCTTCTGGGGCTTTCCGTGCCGGGACTTATCGGGGGCAGTGTCATCATCGAATCCATCTTTGCCCTGCCAGGACTGGGACAGTTGTTTTATGCAGCGGTCATGGCCCGCGACTATACCATGATCATGGGCAATCTGGTGCTGGGAGCCGTATTGACCCTGCTGGGCAACCTGCTGGCCGATGTCTGTTACGGTCTGGCCGACCCGCGTATCCGCAGCAGCCGGGAGGCACATTGATATGTGCGGTTCCCTGCTGCGTCGTTTCCTGGGACGGAATCTCATGCTCTGCCTGGGGCTGGGCATCGTCCTGACCATGTCGCTGGCAGCCCTCTGCGCTCCCCTGCTCGCCCCCTATGATCCGACGGCCCTGCATCTGGATCATATCCTGGAGCCGCCCTCCCCGTCCTTCTGGCTGGGGACGGACCGCTTGGGGCGCGATGTCTTTTCCCGCCTGCTTTACGGTGGCCAGATCTCGCTTTGGGTCGGTTTCGTGGCTGTGGGCATTTCCGTCAGTATCGGTACGGGACTGGGGCTGGCCAGCGGCTATTTCGGCGGCCTGGTCGATGAAGGCATCATGCGCGGTGTGGACATTATGCTCTGTTTTCCGTCTTTTTTCCTGATACTTTCCGTCATTGCTTTTCTGGAACCAAGTCTTACCAATATCATGATCGTCATCGGCCTGACCTCATGGATGGGCGTTGCCAGACTGGTACGGGCCGAGACCCTGAGCTTGCGGCAGCGGGACTTCATCTCCGCGGCGCGTCTGTCCGGCTGTTCCACCAGCCGGATCCTGCTGCGACACATCCTGCCCAATACCCTGGCCCCTGTGCTCATCTCGGCCACGCTGGGGGTCGCCGGCGCCATCCTGGTGGAGTCTGGACTCAGCTTCCTCGGGCTCGGCGTCCAGCCGCCTGTGCCCAGTTGGGGCAATATGCTCATGGAAGGCAAGACCGTGCTGGAAGACGCTCCCTGGCTGTCTTTTTATCCCGGGGTCGCCATCCTGATCACGGTGCTGGGCTATAATCTGCTGGGGGAAAGCCTGCGCGACATCCTTGACCCCCGCCTCAAAAAATAGGGTCTATCCATGCTGGAATATTTGCGTATCCGCAACCTTGCCCTCATCGAGGATGCAGAACTGGAGTTTGCACCGGGCATGAACGTCCTCACCGGGGAGACCGGCGCAGGCAAAAGCTTTATCCTCAAGGCCCTGGGCTTCCTGCTGGGTGACAGGCTGGGTGCCGACATGGTCCGGCAAGGGGCGGAGAAAGCCCAGGTCGAAGCACAATTCCAGCTGGACGGACAGGAGATCGTCATCCGGCGCAGCCTGCTGGCGGAAAGCGGTCGCAGCCGGTTGTATGTGGACGATGCCCTGCGCTCGCAGGAATGCGTACGTTCCTTGCGGGAACAGCTGCTGGTCCACGCCAGCCAGCACGGGCAGCAGCAACTGCTGCAGCCCGCCTTTCAGGCTCGCCTTATGGAAAGCACCTTGCGTGATCCCGGCCTACTGCGACAGCGGGACGAGCTTCTGGAAAAATTGCGGGCCCTGGCTGCACGCCGGGAGGAACTGCGTGCCAAAGAAGCGCACCTGCTGGAGCGGCGCGATATCCTTGAGATGCAGCAGCAGGAGATCGACAAAGTAGCCCCCGAAGCCGGCGAGGAGGAACGCCTGGAAGAACAGAGGGCTCTTGTCCGCTCGGCCGAGCAGACCCGTGAACACTATGAACTGGCGCTGGCCCTGCTGCACGGCGAGGAAGAGCCCGGTCTGCTGGATATGTTGGGACGGCTGGAACGCTGTCTGCACCAGATGGCCCGCACAGACGAGAGCGTCAGCGCCGATGCCGATGCCGTCACGGCGTTGCGTCAGCAGCTTTCCCATCTGAGCGGCCGTCTGCGTCGCCCTCCCCTGCCTGACGACATGCCCGATGTGGAACAGCTGGAAGAACGACTGTACGCACTGGCCCAGCTGAAGCGCAAACTGCACCGTAGCCTCGACGAGATCCTGGAACTGCGCGAGGAGATCAGGGAAAATATCTCCTTTCTGGATGCCTGTGCCCTGGACATCACCCTGCTGGACAAAGAGGAAAAGCAGCTGGCGGAACAGCTGCGGCAGGTCCTCTCCGCCCTGATCCCCCAGAGGCGGGAAGCTGCGGCGGACTTTGCCGCGCAGCTGGAAGACGAACTGCGTCAACTGGGCTTTTCCGAAAAGGTTCGGGTCATTCCCGATTTCGTGACTCAGGAGATCTGGCCCGGCCTGCAGGATGAGAAAGTACGCATCCTCTGGGCACCCAACCCCGGACAGGCGGCCCAGCCTCTGGACAGGATCGCTTCGGGCGGCGAGCTGTCACGCTTTTTGCTGGCGCTCATGTGCGTGCGGCCCAAGGCGGAAAGTGCGACCTACATATTTGATGAAGTCGATGCGGGCGTCGGGGGCCTGACATTGAACAAACTTTCGGAAAAGCTTGAATTTCTTGCAACGCAGCGACAGATGCTGCTCATTACGCACTGGCCTCAGCTGGCGGCCCGGGCCCAGAGGCATTTTCAGATCAGCAAGACCATCCGGGACAATGTCACGTTCACGACCTGTATGCCCCTCAGTGCCAGACAGCGCCATGCAGAGCTGGTCCGTATGGCAGGCGGCGGCCAGCAGGGGGAGGCCTTGGCCGCCAGCTTGGAAGGACATGCCTATCAGTTGAAGATGTTCTGAGTTTAATTTAAAGTAATACTTTAATAATGATTTGCATGGCAAATAGCCGTATGGGCGGGAGTTTGCTGCGATAGCCGTTGCCCTGTTTGGCGCTCCTCCCGCCGACCGCTCCAATGGAGAAAAGCATATCTCCGTATCCCTGGAGTCTTCGGGAGAGGTGCAGGCAAAAGGGTAGGTCAGGCCGGCCAGTGACTGGGCTCACGACAATCCTGCCGCCCGAAGGCGCAGACGCCACACATGTCGGAACTGTCCACGAACTGCCCATCCATCGTGTAAAGATCCACCACGGGACCATGACCGCAAATGCTGCACTGGCGTTCATAATCCGGGCGGGCTTTGCATAGCGGGGGGATGTCGCTGGTTCCGGTCATCAGCTTTTCCACAGAGACACGGGTAAATTCCTGGTACTGCATAACAGTCTCCCACAGGGTGAGGTACACGGCGCCACTTGGACCTTTCAGGTGTTGCGGAACGCCTGGATACCGGGATACAACAAACATACGGTGCGCTCGCCGCAGGGCAGCCGGAAAGCCTCCAGGTGCATGTGCGGATATGTGACACGGAGCTCACGCATATCCTGTCAGCAGGACGCGATCGCGCCTGGACAAAAGATGGGTGCCTGTTTGCCAGGGGCCCGCCCCTCCTGCTCGATTCCATACTGCCCTGCTCTTTCGTCGATGCCGTGAGTTCCTGGTGACGATTTGATGCTATTGGCTGCCCTGCCGTCAGCCACCCACGACTTATCCTGGACAGGGCCTGCCTTCATGTCGGAGGACACCATGTGGCGCAGGAGGCTAGGCGGACCTGACTGGTGAAGAGCGCAGATACAAAAAGAGCCGGGAGGGGATCCCCGGCTCGTTTTGTATCTACAGCAAAGTTACGACTGGAAAAGGCTTAATGCAGCGCCCTCTTCAAAGCGTTCCTGTAAGTACGCAACACCATCAGGCGGGCATACTTTTTGTTTTCTGCCGGAACGATATGCCACGGGGCATTCTCCGTGCTGGTGCGCAGGAACATCTCATCAGCGGCGCGGGCGTATTCTTCGCCTTTATCGCGATTGCGCCAGTCTTCGTCCGTGATCTTGTATTTTTTCCACGGGATGGCCTCACGCTCGCGGAAGCGCCGCAGCTGCTCGTCCGATGAGATATGCATCCAGAATTTGAGCAGGATATTGCCGTTGTTGGTCAGCTGATGTTCAAAATAGTTGATTTCAGCGTACGCACGGGACCAGTCTTCCTTGGGAGTCAGTTTCTCTACGCGCTCCACCAGCACGCGGCCGTACCAGGAGCGGTCATAAATGGTGATGAAGCCCGCACGGGGAATATGACGCCAGAAGCGCCACAAATAATGATGCGCCAGCTCTTCATCCGTAGGTGCGCTGATGGGGATGACGCGCGTGATACGGGCGTCGATCCCTGCGGTGAGCCGGCGAATGGCTCCCCCCTTGCCGGCGGCGTCCCAGCCTTCAAATATGAGGGTGGAGGAGATGCCCTTTTTGTACGCTCTGTACGAGAGCTGATAGATCTCCTTTTGCAGCCGCTTCAGCTCCTTCTGGTAGTGGTCCGGCGCAGAGGACGAGGCCAGATCGATGGCATCCAGGGTAGAGATCAGCGCCTCGCGCGTATCCTCGCTGACTTCCGGTTGTGCCTCCAGAACGCTGAGTCGTGCGGCGCGGGCATCATGGGCCGCGATGGTGCGCTCGATGCCGGCAATGATGGCCTTGACCACAGCCAGGGCACGAAAGTTGGGGTCTGCGGCGTCGATGATGCTCCAGGGGGCGTTGTCCCGATCCGTAAGGGTGATGGCTTTTGAGGCGGCGCTTACCATGCCGTCATAATCCCCGCTCGTCTTTTTGTCCGACGGGGAGAAATGGACCAGGGCGCGATTTTCCTGGCGCTCCTTGATGGCACGGGCATGTCCTTTTCTGTTGAGATGGAGCCAGAGCTTGATGATGGCCATGCCGGAGTTGGCCAGACCGGACTCCAGCGCCTGCCAGTGATGCATGCTGGCGGTGAACTCGTCTTCGCTCACATCCTTGCAGCAACGCCGGCGTATGGCTTCCCCATACCAGCCGTCATAAAAGACGGCAGTCTGCCCGGCCGCCGGGAGCTGCCGCCAGAAGCGCCAGGGCCAGGGACGTGCCCGTTCTTCATCGGTGACCAGCCAGAAGACATGGTTTTGCACATGCTTGCTGTCCATCCATTCCGACAGCAGATTCACGACGGCCCCGCGTCCAGAACCGACCAGACCGGCTACCGTGATCAGGACGGGGATCTTGCGCTGGATGCATTGCAGCTGTGCATTGAAAAGGCGCATGCGCAGCTGGGGGGCTTTTTCCTCAAATTCTTTATCACTGCAGGCTCTGCCAAGGGCTGCGGATTCAAACATACTTTCCAACCTTGCTCAAAAGTTTTATGCGAGGCACGGAAAGGAACGCTCCGAAAACGCTTTCCATCGGGACAGAGCAGCGGTGGCGGTCGCATTTTTCCGTACCTGTTAAGCGAGCATAGCTTTTTTCTTTCGCTTCGTCAGCCTGCAGCCATGCGGGAATCGCGCAAATCCCGTCCGTTTTTGGTCTGCGCCATGGCCGACGGTATAGCGGGCGACGGGTTGCGGCGCTATCTGCGGGAATGCTGCTTCCTGTATCTGGCCGTCACGGGCCGTGCGGGATCCCCGGCAGTTTTCCCCTGATTTCGACACGATGCGTCGCCAGCCGCCCTCAGCGCCCCGCAGCTGCCAGCGGCCGCAACAGCCTGCAACGCCTCCAGTCTGACCTGAATGTATTCCCGCAGCGTCAGCGGACCACCTTTCTGTCCCTGAGCTGCAATAACGGCAAGGTTGACGGCGCACAGTGCCAGAATATCGACAAGCTTCTGTTGCTGAGTCACGATGCCCTCCTGGATCGGTGAAGTTAGGTCTTCTTGCTCTTGGGCATCTCTCCTATCAGATGATTATTCCGCTAAATGGAACAAAGGAACCCACTGGCAAAGCCGGTGAGTTCCTTTGTTTCGCGCCTGTCGGGCGCTCGACTAGCTAACGCCATAGCCCAAAGTGCGCAGGACGGTCTTGCCGCCGTCCTGCGCGCTCTGGGGATATAAATCACACTAGGAAAAGGAACAGACCCTAGCCCTGTGGCTCGTCCTGGGGCAGGAGCAGATTGAGGATGACCCCGGTGATGGCCGCCAGTCCGATGCCCGCCAGCTTGAAACCACCGATGCTGACCTGCATCCCGCCCACACCGAAAATGATGATCAGGGCCACGATCACCATATTGCGTGGACGCAGCAAATCCTGCCCTGCCCGCACCAGGGTGTTGAGCCCCACCACCATGATGGCCCCGAACAGCAGTATCATGATCCCGCCCATGACAGGCGCGGGGATACAACTAAGGAAGGCCCCGACCTTGGCGACCATGGAAAGCAGGATGGCACACAGGGCCGCCCAGGTCATGACCGCGGGATTGAAGGCACGGGTCAGGGTCACGGCGCCGGTCACTTCGGAATAGGTGGTATTGGGCGGGCCGCCCAGCAGGCAGGCCGCCATGGTGGCGACGCCGTCTCCCAGCAGGGTGTTCTTCACGCCGGGATCGCGCAGGTAGTCCCTGCCCGTCACGGAGCTGATGGCGATGATGTCGCCGAAATGCTCGATGGCCGGCGCCAGCGTCACCGGGATGATGAACAGCAGGGGCTCCCAGGAAAACTCCGGCAGGCTGAAGGCCGGCAGGGCCAGCCAGGGGCTGTTGTGTACGGCGTCCCAGCTGGTCACACCCAATATCTCCGAGATCACCAGCCCGGCGGCGATGCCGCACAGGATGGGGATCAGACGCAGCATGCCGCGCCCCAGCAGGGAGACGGCCACCGTCACGGCCAGCGAGACCATGGAGATGGTCATGGCCGTGGCCTGGGGCATGGCCGGACCGCTTTGGCCCAGAGCCATCTTGACGGCGGTGGGGGCCAGCACCAGGCCGATGACCATGATGACCGGCCCGGTCACGATGGGCGGCAGCAGGCGCAGGATGAGCCCCATGCCCCGCCAGCGGATGAGCAGACTGATGAGGACATAGAGCAGGCCGGAAAAGACCAGGGCGCCCATGGTACGGGGCAGGCCCCAGGTCTCCACACCGTAGATGATGGGCGCGATGAAGGCAAAAGAGGATGCCAGAAAAATGGGGACCTTGCCCCGGGTGATGAGCTGGAACAGCAAGGTGCCCACACCGGCGGTGAACAGGGCCACATTGCTGTTGAGTCCTGTCAGCAGGGGAACGAGTACCAGCGCGCCGAAGGCCACGAAGAGCATCTGCGCGCCCAGCAGGCAATCGCGCAAACGCAGGCGGTACCGGCAGGGGTCAAAATCCCCGCCCCCGGAGATGAGCTGTTCCGCCATGCAGCCTCCTACTTGGTGCCGAAGATACGGTCGCCGGCGTCGCCCAGACCGGGGATGATGTAGCCGTTTTCGTTCAGATGCGAATCGATGGCCGCGGTATAGATCTCCACGTCAGGGTGCTTTTCCAGGACCTTGGCGATACCTTCGGGAGCGCAGACCAGGTTGAGGCTGCAGATATGCCGGCAGCCGCGTTTTTTGAGGATGTCGATGGTGGCGATGAGCGATCCGCCCGTGGCCAGCATGGGATCGAGGATGATGGCCAGGCGGTTCTCGATGTTGCGTGCCAGCTTGGCGTAATATTCCACCGGCTCCAGGGTCTCCTCATTGCGGTACAGGCCCACGACGCTGATCTTGGCGCCGGGGATCATGTCCAGCACGCCGTCCATGAGGCCCAGGCCCGCGCGCAGGATGGGGACGATGGTCGCCATCTTGCCGGAGATGGCTTCCACTTCCACCGGTCCGGCCCAGCCCTGCACCGTGTATTTTTCGGTCGCAAAGCCCTTGGTGGCTTCATAGATGAGCAGGCGGGCGATTTCATTGGAAACACTGCGGAATTCGCTGGTGGACGTGCTGTCCTTGCGCAAAATGCCGAGTTTGTGACGCACCAGAGGATGATCCACTACATGGACTGCCATGGCCAACTCCTTGCTGTGAATGAAAATTTTTGGAACGATTCACGCTATGCTGCCCTCCTGTACACTGTCAAGGCTCCGGCGCCATGACAGGAAGGAGGATGCTGTTTACAGCGTCCCGGCTTTGGCGTACCCATAGCAGACTTTTTTCATGCTTTTTTCGAGGATCGTCATGCCCCAAGTTCAGGATGTTGCCGCATTTCTGGCCATGCGGGATCGCGGCTTGCCGCTGCTGGATGTCCGCTCCCCCGGCGAGTTCGCGCTCGCCCATATCCCCGGTGCCCTCAACCTGCCCCTGTTCAGCGATGAGGAGCGTGCCAAAGTCGGGACCGCCCATGCCCGTAGCGGACGCGAAGGGGCTGTCCATCTGGCCCTGGAGCTCGTGGGAGGGCATTTGGCCGCCATGCTGGCACGCGCCAGGCACCTGTGCGGCGGCACGCGCGAAATCCTGCTCCACTGCTGGCGGGGCGGCATGCGCAGCGACAGCATGCGCTGGCTGCTGGAGACCGGTGGTTTCACCGTCCACAGGCTGGAGGGAGGCTACAAGAGCTACCGCGCCTTCGTCCGCGCCAGCCTGGCCCGTCCCCGCCCCATCCTCGTGCTGGGCGGTTATACCGGCTGCGGCAAGACAGATATCCTGAACGAATTGCAACGCCTGGGCTCCCAGGTCATTGATCTGGAAGGACTGGCCCGGCACAAGGGGTCCGCTTTCGGCGCGCTGGGACAGGCCGAAGCCCAGCCCGGCAATGAGTGGTTTGAAAACCAGCTCCACGAGCAGTGGCGGCGCTGTGATCCGCACCGGCCCGTCTGGCTGGAGGACGAAAGCCGCCACATCGGACATGTGACCATGTGCGACGAATTCTTCGCCCAGCTGGGGCGCAGCCCTCTGGTCCGCGTCACCCTGCCGGAGGAGGAACGCGTTGCCCATCTTGTCCGCGATTACGCGGCGCCGGAGATGCGGGACGGGCTTCTGGCGGCACTGGAACGCCTGCAGCGCCGTCTGGGCAGTGAACTGACGCAGCGCTGCCGCCAATGGATAGATGCAGGCAGCTATGCCGATGCCGTCCGCGCCGTGCTGCATTACTATGACCGTTGTTATGCGCACCAGATAGGGCAGCGCCAGGGACCTGTGCTCAAGGAGCTGGTCTGCACCACGGATGATCCGGCCCTGGCGGCCCGGCTGCTCCATGAATGGGAACAGGGCCTGTCACCGGAGACTTTCGCCGTCCCCTCACTGTAACGCCCTTCGAGGAGGAAGAACGCATGACGTCCCTTGCTGCGCTGCCCACGCCCTGCCTGCTGCTGGAAGAAGAAAAACTGCAGACCAATACGGACCGCCTTGCCCGGCGCCTGCATGAGCGCGGCGTCTCCCTGCGGCCCCATCTCAAGACCTGCAAGAACCTTGAGATCGCCCGCCGCTGCATGGAAAGCCCCCACGGCCCGGCCACGGTCTCCACTCTGGCCGAGGCGGAATATTTTGCCGCAGGCGGCGTGCGCGACATCTGCTACGCCGTGGGCATCGCCCCCAACAAGCTGGAGCGCGTGGCAAGCCTGCGCCAGCGCGGCATCGATCTGAGCATCGTGCTGGACAATGAGGAGAGCGCCCGGCTGGTGGTCGATTTCGCCCGGTGCCGCGGCTGCCGCATGGCGGTGCTGCTGGAGATAGATTGCGACGGACACCGGGCCGGCCTGCGCCCCGATGATCCCCGCCTGACGGCCATTGCCGGGCTGTTGCAAGAGGGCGGCCAGGAAGTCCGTGGTGTCTTGACCCATGCGGGCTCCGCCTACGACCTCCCGGCCACGGAGGCCATCACCGCCCTGGCCGCGCAGGAATGTGCCGCCGCCACTGCCGCGGCGGGGCTGCTGCGTGAAGCCGGCTTCCCCTGCCCTGTGGTCAGTGTGGGGTCTACGCCCACGGCCTTCTTTGGCGAGGATTTTTCCGGCATCACGGAAGTGCGGGCGGGCGTCTATGTATTCCAGGATCTCGTCATGGCCGGTCTGGGTGTCTGCCGCCCTGAAGATATCGCGCTGTCTGTCCTGACGACCGTTATCGGACGCCAGTCTGACGGCAGGGCGCTGATCATCGACGCCGGCTGGACGGCCCTCTCGCGGGATGCAGGGCTGCCCTGGCGGCGGGACGACTTCGGTTACGGCCTTGTCTGCGACGAGGACGGCAACCTGCTCCCCGGGCTGCGCGTGAGCGAAACGAACCAGGAGCACGGTATCGTCAGCGGGCCCGTCTGTCCCGCCCTGCCCGTGGGCAGCCACCTGCGCATCCTGCCCGTCCACGCCTGCGCCACAGCCTCCTGCTTCGACAGCTACGAGGTCCTCCAGGCAGGACAGGTCAGCCGCCGCCTTGGGCGCTGCCACGGATGGTAACGATTTTTGTTTCCAGATAAAGGATGGCAGATCCTTCCCTCCGGGCAACAAAAAAAACATGTACGCCCACGCTTGCCTTCTCTGCGGCTTCATGTAAGGTGATCGCTGCATCACGGATATGAGGTCGTAACAATGGATGGGCATGTCCTGCTGCTTGTGCTGGCTGCGGCCTTGCTGCACGCTACCTGGAACAGCATCGTCAAAGGCGGTGCCAACAAGCTTTTCGAGTCTTCCATGAACGCTCTGGGGGGCGGCCTGGGAGCGCTTGTCCTCCTGCCTTTCCTGCCGACGCCCGCGCCTGGGTCATGGGGGCTGCTGGCACTCTCCTGCTGCTTCCATCTGGCCTACTATATCTGCATCGCCCGGGCCTATGACATCGTCGATCTGTCCATGGGCTACACCATCATGCGCGGCTGTGCGCCCATGATCACGGCCCTGGCCCTGTTGCTGCTGGGCAATCACATCAGCCTCACAGGCTGGGGCGGCGTCCTGCTGCTGTGCCTGGGCATCTTGACGCTGACGCTGGAGCACGTCCACAAGGGGGCCCGGGCCGGCGATATCCTCATCTGCCTGCGCACCTCGCTGATCATCGCCGGCTATACCCTGGCCGACGGCTATGGAGCCAGAGCCAGCGGGAACGGCGTCAGCTATACCTGCTGGATCTTTTTCCTCAATATCTTCCCCCTCCATGCCTATGTGATGTGGCGACACGGCCGCGACTACCTCTCCTATCTGCGCGGACGGGCAGTGACGGGCCTCTCCGGCGGCCTGTGCGGCCTGGGGTCCTACGGCATCGCCCTCTGGGCCATGACCCTGGCCCCCATCGCCTTGGTGGCGGCCCTGCGCGAGACGTCCGTGATCTTCGGCATGCTGCTGGCGGTCATCTTCCTGCACGAGCGACTTTCGCGCCTGCGCATTCTCGCCATCCTCATCGTCGTGGGCGGGGCCATGCTGATCAGGCTGGGCTGACGGTCCGGCCTGGCCGCCTTGCGGCGGCAGGCAGACGGTCCTCCCCGTCGCCTGCATGGAAGGGACGACCTACACGGCAGGAGCCCCCCCGCAGCGCGGCCTGTCCGTGAGTCGGCGGTTCGACGTGTACAACAGTCTTCAAGGATACCTCATGCACCCTTCAGCCAAAAAGATCGCCATCATGCAGGCTGCAGCCAAGCTCTTCGCAGCCAGAGGCTATGATGCCGTCACAGTGCGCGATATCGCGTCCGTGATGGACATGACGCCAGCATCCCTCTATTATTATTTTTCCGACAAGGAAAACCTGTACCGGCAGACGCTCCTCATGGTCTTCATGGGTGGAAAAACGGCATTCCAGCATATTGCCGGCGAAACGGAAGTCCAGAAGATAGAATCCCTGATCAGGAATATCGTCATCTATTGCTTCACGAACCCCATTTTTTCCCGCCTCCTGCTCAGGGAACTCAATGAAGGGCAGGAAGAACGCCTCCGCTTCCTTGCCGACAATGTCTTCGCCGCATTGCGCGGCAAGACGCGGGAGATCCTGTCCTCATACGGCATACAGGATGCCAACGATATCGCGGAATGCATCGAAAGTTCCCTTCTGGGATATCTGCAGCTTTACAGGATCTCGCGTTTTTTCGAGGACCATCAAAAACGCCCGCTGAACATCGAATCCATCACTGGACAAATATTCAGCGTTGTCCGCCAGCGGCTGACATCCTGAAAGCAGGCGCGCGCCGTTACCGGCCGCATGTGCGCCCGGCAACCTCCATATACAGTTGAGAACGGCCCGCATTCTGCCCTGCGCCGGTACGGCGGTCCATTTTCCCCGCGCCAGTGCCGCGGCAACGGTCACAGGCGGTGCCGTCTCCCCAGACGGGCCGGCCCCAGCGTGATGACGCCCTTCCCTTCCCGGTATCCGTCCGCTCTGCCATCGCATTGTTGAAGGACGCCGCAACGTGCTGCGGCGACTACCGTCATCCTTTCAGCTGGCGGCCAGGAGGCTCCGGCACAGAAGGACGGTCATGGTCCGCGCGTCGGCCTCCATATCACGCGGGGCCGTCATGGAGAGGAAGACAGGATAGTCGCGCAAAAAGCTGAACATCATATCCACGAGCAGAAACGCCCGCAACGAGCTATCTTCCTGACATGTGTCAGCATTTTTTTTCATGATGCCGCAGACGACCCCATGTAGGGGCGCAAAGAGATCATTGTACAGCGCTTTTGTTTTTTCGTCCCCGCTCTGCAACGAACGGCGCAGCAGGAGGAACCAGGACTGATGCGTTTTTTTCCGCATCAGGGCCAGAAGTGTGGCCGTGATCTCTTTTTCAAGGACAGCGCGCAAGGATGCGGTCCCTCCCCCTGCGGCAAGTGCTTCGCGCAGACGCCTGGTCATGGGCTGGATGATGGTGCCGAGATTCTCAAAAGCAATGCTCAACGCCGCATTGTAGAGACCCTCTTTCCCGCCGAAGTGGAAAGCGATGAGCCCCTGATTGCACCCGGCCTTCGCCGCGATGTCGCGAGTACCGGCGCCTTCGTAGCCGCGTTCTCCAAAAAAGAACAAGGCCGCTTCCAGCAGGGCCATGCGCGTGAGCTCCCCCCTGCTGCGCCGTTTGTCTATCGGCAGATGTTCCATGCCACCTTGCCTCCTGTCAGGATTCAAATGGGCTGTTGCAAAAATTAATCAATTGATTGATTAATTTTACAAAAAATATTTCCAATTGATTATAATGAGCTACTATTTTGCATTTCTTTTTTATATATTGACAACCGAACATTTGTTAAGTAAAAAATACTCATCCTACCAGAGATCTGGAGGCGCCCCTTCCACAACCTTCAGATCCCCTCCTCTATACGACAGGAGATCCCCGCAAGCTCCTGGCGTCTCCTCTCCTTGATCCGGCAGGGCTCCCTGCCGGATTTCCTTTTCTGGGGCCGCCCGGCCGGACACGGCATCCGGGAACGGAACCTTTTTGCCATGCCACAGGCAGCCCCTGTCCGCAGTGCGCATGCCGCAGCCCGCATGTCCCCTATGCCGTTGTCTGCTCCGACCGGTCATGCCGCTGTGCCGCCAGCCAGGCAGCTCCCCACAAGCCGCTGCTGGCTTCCGTATAGCGGCGGACGGGGATATGCTCCAGCACCCCCAGCCCTGGCGCCATATAGAAGCCCTCGGCAAAAGCCGGATGACTTGTGACCGCAGGATTGCGCAAGACCATGCCACCAGTCAGGAACAGGCCACTGTAACACAACGTGGACAGGCTCCAGTGCGCGCAGGCCCTGCCCAGGAAACGGGCATACCAGCGCAGCGTGGCGCAGTCCTCGCCCAGACCTTCAGCTGCGGCGGCCGCCGGAGACAGGGCACGCCCTGTCAAAAAATGGTGCAGCACAGCCAGCCCTCTGCCCGTCACGACGTCATCGCCGCGCAACAGGGGCACGCCCAGCCGGGCGCAGGCAAAGGAGGCAAATTCTTCCTCCTCGCGGCCCACAAAGGCAAAAGCCGTATGCCCGGCTTCCGCGGGCAGGGCCTGCCAGCGGAAGCCCCCGGCTTCCGGATACGGCACCAGCCAGCCTGTCCCCAGTCCCGTACCTGCCCCCAGGACCGCCACGGGCGCGGGCACAGCTTGCTGATGGCTCGCGGGCGGAGCGGTCCCCGGCCCCAGCAGATGCCGCGAGTGCGTCCCCACGGCCGTCAGACAGGCGCAGGCCTCGCAAACGAAGTCATTGACCACGCGGCAGCATCGCAGGCCGAAACGGTCCGCCGCTCCACGCAGGTCGATGCGCAGGGGCGCGTTGCTCAGGCGGGCCTGCTGCGGATCCTGCACAGGACCGGCAACGCCCATGACCAGGGCAGACACGGCTGCCAGCGGTATCTGCATGGCCTGCTCCCAGCCCTCCAGCACGGCATCGCCGTCCTGCAGCTCAGCCGTGGCGCATTGCTCAACGGCCTCCAGTTCCAGTCCTTGCGGCGTCTCACGGAAGCGGGCAAACCGGCAATGGGTCCCTCCCAGATCTATGGCGGCAAATACGTTCATCATTCTTCTCCCGGGCAACAGTCACTCCAGCATACGCCCGTGACCTGAGACCGTCAAAAAAACAGTCTCCTCCTACCACTCTCCTTACCACCGGTACCCGCTCGACTAAGGAGGCTCTCTTTGTCATACTGGGATACGGCAGATCCTCCCCGCAGATTTCAGCCCCGGAGCGCTCATGGCCCGCAAGAACGACCACCGTTTTGTCCAGGCAGACAGGGAAGCCCTGTGGGCCCTGGCCGCCTATGCACTGTATTTTCTCTGGTGGTATCTGACAGCCTACGGCCTAGGCGATGGGGATCCCTCCGGCTATGGCTATACCCTGGGTATGCCGGACTGGTTTTTCTACAGTTGCGTACTGGGCTATCCCGTGGCCTGTCTGCTGGTCTGGGGACTGGTGCGCCTCTGCTTCAAGGACATGCCGCTGGACGCCGGTGATGCGCAGACGGAGGAAGGAGTTGGACGCGTGACCGGAGGGCAGGCTGAGGAGAACCGCCCGTGACGGCCTCCCCTGCCACCTTGCTGCCTATCCTCCTCTATCTGGTCCTGTCTTTTGCCGTGGCCCTGTGGGCCGGGAAGCGTTCCCGCAAGCAGGGGGATGCCTCGGGCTTCCTGGAAGAATATTTCCTCGGTAGCCGCTCCATGGGCGGCTTCGTCCTGGCCATGACGGTCGTGGCCAGTTATACCAGCGCCAGCAGTTTCATCGGTGGTCCGGGCGTCGCCTATACCGTAGGGCTCAGCTGGGTCCTGCTGGCCATGATCCAGATGCCCACTGTTTTCCTGACCATCGGTGTGCTGGGCAAACGCTTTGCCATGGAAGCCCGGGCCATGCATGCCGTGACCATCACGGACTATCTGCGTGCGCGCTACGGCAGTGATGCCGTGGCCATCCTCTGTTCCCTGGCCCTGCTGGTCTTTTTCGTGGCGGCCATGGTGGCCCAGTTCATCGGCGGAGCGCGCCTGTTCCAGGCCATTACCGGCTATCCCTATGAAGCGGGGCTGGCCCTCTTCGGCCTCACAGTCATCGCCTATACGGCTCTGGGGGGCTTTCGCGCCGTTGTCCTGACCGATGCCATGCAGGGCATCGTCATGACTGTGGCCTCCGTCGTCGTGCTGCTGGCTGTGGTCCAGGCCGGCGGCGGCATGGAAGCCTGCATGGCGCGTCTTCAGGCCATCGATCCCGGCCTGATCACGCCCACAGGCCCCCGGGATGCCGTCCCCCAGCCCATGATCCTTTCCTTCTGGGTGCTGGTGG
Source organism: uncultured Desulfovibrio sp. (assembly GCF_949282365.1). GTDB lineage: Bacteria > Desulfobacterota > Desulfovibrionia > Desulfovibrionales > Desulfovibrionaceae > Desulfovibrio. The sequence continues at coordinate 12,025 of NZ_CASDOY010000001.1, read as the reverse complement.
GCCTGGGTGTGCTGGGCCTGCCCCAGACAAGCCAGCGCTGCATGGGCTACAAGGATTCCCGAGCCATGCACGGGGCCATGATCATGGGCACGGTCATCATCGGTTTCCTGCTCCTGAGCATCCATCTGGCCGGAGCGCTGGGCCGGGCCGTCATCCCGGACCTGGCCGTGGGCGACCTGGCCATGCCCAGCCTGATCCTGCACCTGCTGCCTCCTTTCTGGGCCGGCGTCTTCATCGCCGGACCTCTGGCGGCCATCATGTCCACCGTGGATTCCATGCTGCTGCTGGCATCCGCGGCCATCATCAAGGATCTTTATGTCCAGTATGTGCTGAAAGGCGACAGCAGCCAACTGCCCCTGCAACATATCAAACGCTTCAGTCTGGGCTGTACGGCCGCCATCGGCGCCATCGTCTTCGTCGCCGCCCTGGAACCGCCGGACCTGCTGGTCTGGATCAACCTCTTCGCCTTCGGCGGTCTGGAAGCCACCTTCCTCTGGCCCCTTCTGCTGGGCCTTTACTGGCGCCGTGCCAATGCCGCCGGGGCCCTGTTCTCCATCATCACCGGTCTGGGCTGTTTTTTTGCCCTGAGCCTGTTGAAGCCTGCCATGCACGGCATCCACGCCATCGTGCCCACGGCCCTCGCGGCCCTGCTGGCCTTCCTGCTGGGCAATCTGCTGGACAAGCCCCGTCCGCAGCCGGGCCCGAAGTCCTGAGCAGCCGGGAAGACAGAACCAACGCCCGGCCGACCCCCTGTCCCCTTTCCGCTCCGTCTGCCTTGCCCCCTGTTCAATCTGGGATGCTGGTCCACAGGCCGATGCGATCTGCCCATCGGCTGCCGCGCTGCTCCGGTCCTGGAGCCTGGGACACGGCCTCACGGTCTGAACGCCCGCTATGAAGCAGGAGCTGGGCATCCCTGTCCGTCCGGCAGCATACAGCCAGGCCTGTTCCCGGATATCCGCCACGCCCTCCGCCAGCTCTTTGCCGGTCCGGGATGCCCAGCCGGTGATGCCGAACTGGACACGACACAGACCGACTTCCCTTCGCCGCCGGCCTTCGCCCTCTGGAGCCGGCATGGTACAGGCTGGCGGCCTCTACCTCCCCCTGCGGTGGACCGTCCGCAGCCCTTCCCGTACAGCAGGCCATGAAGAAGGGCCCCCGAAGGGGCCCGCAAGACACGGCAAAGGCCGGAAAGGGATTGCCTTAGCCCCCCATCAGCCACTTGAGAGGCGTCAGCGAGAGCGAGGGGAAGAGCAGGAGCAGGAAGAGCATGATGATCTCCGTCACCAGGAAGGGAAGCATTCCCTGCACCAGCTTGGTGATCTTGATATTGCCCACACCGCAGACCACATAGAGCACCGTGCCCACAGGTGGTGTGATGACGCCGATACCGAGGTTCAGGATGAACAGCAGACCGAAGAAATAGGGGTCGATACCGGCCTGGGTGATCAGGGGATAGAACACAGGAGCGAAAATCAGGATATTGGGGGTCAGGTCCATGACCATGCCCACCAGGAAGAGGAAGACGTTGATGGCCAGCAGCAGGAGCACCGGGCTGTCGATAAGCGGCCGGAAAAGATCCGTCACCTGGTTGGGGATCTGGGCGATGGTGATGAACCAGCCAACAGCCGTAGCCGTGGCCACGATGAGCATGACCACGGCGGTGGTGCGCGCCGCACGGGCGCTGACGTGCAGCAGCCCGCGGAAACTCAGTTCTCTGTAATAGCCCACACAGACCACGATGGCGTAGATGGCCGCGAACGCGCCGCCTTCCGTGGGGGTGAAGACACCAAAACGGATACCGCCCAGGAGCAGCACGGGCATCATGAAGGCCGGCGTGGCGTCACGGATGATCTTCCACTTCTCCTCGCGGGTGAAGGTGATGGTCTCATTGTAGCCGTCGATGCGCACGATGAAATACCAGACCACCATCAGCGCCAGACCGATGAAGATACCGGGGAACAGACCGATCATGAACAGCTTGGTGATGGAAAGGCCGCTGATGGTGGCGCCCAGCAGGATGAAGTTGGTGCTGGGCGGGATGATGGGCCCCAGGATGGCGCCCGAGGCGATGACACCGCCGGCGCGGCCGGGCTTGTAGCCCACCTGGGCCATCATGGGCAGCAGCAGGCCCCCCAGGGCCGCAGCTTCACCCACGGAGCTGCCCATCAGACCGGCAAAAATCACGCTGGAGATGATGGCGGCATAGCCCAGACCGCCGCGTACGCGACCGATCATGAGCTGGGCCAGCTGCACCACACGTTTGGAAAGGCCGCCCTCGGCCATGATCTCGCCGGCGAAGACGAAGAAGGGGATGGCCATGAGGGGATAGTTGTTGGCCCCGTCCAGCATGGTGGAGGGGATGATCATGCTGTCCCACATGCCGGAATGCCACATGAGCACGATGGAACACAGCACAAGGACCATGGAAATGGGGATGCCTATGAACAGGAAGGCAAAGAGGCTGCCAAGGAAGAGAAAAAGCTCCATATCCTACAACTCCTTGCTGATTTCCTGCTCGATCTTTTCCTCTTCCGTCGCCTTGACGAAACTGCTGGCGGGACGGCGGATGAGCTTGATCAAGTCCCGCAGACAGATGAGGATGGCCGTGAAAGCCATGATGGGCAGCGTGCTGTTGATGAAGGCCATATTGACGTTGGTGGCCACCGAGTTGGTGTCGATGGTCTGCAGCACATAGGTGATGCCGCCGTCAAGCAGCAGGCCCAGAGCGCCCATGGTCAGCAGGATGGCCAGGATCTCGATGCATTTGCGCGGCATGCCCGAGAACATGTCCACAAACATGTCCACCGCGATATGTTTCTTCCAGTAAAAAGCCTCGATGGCGCCGAAGAAGGTGATGTAAATGAAAAGAAAGCGCGCCCATTCCTCGCTGGGGGGATAACTTCCGCCGAACACATAGCGCAAAAAGGCATTATAAAAGACCAGGCCGATCATCCCCAGAAAGATGACCGCGCAAAAAATCTCAAAAAGCAGTTCGCCAGACAAACCGTGCCTGGTCTCGGCAGCCGGCTGCCCGGAAGCCGTCGCGGGCGTCGTTTTGGTTTCGCTGCTCATCATATCCCCCTGCATGTCGAAACAGGCCGCGGTAGCTCGCGGTGTCTGATGCGTGGTTCAAGGTCACAAAAAAAGGGGGGCGCCGCCCGTGCGGCATCCCCCCAGTATCGGACATTACTTCGCGTCGCGGTAGCTGGCGGCGCTTTCCAGGATCTCCTTGGCATTGGGAACGGTGTCATAGAACAGCTTCCAGCTGCGCTTGCCCGCGTCCACCATGTAATCGTGGAATTCCTTGGAAGGCGTGTTCACGGAACCCTTGGCGGCCTTGATGGTCTCAATGGCCTTGGCGTCGCCTTCTTCCACCATCTGCCAGATGTCGTCAGCAGCGCGCTTGGCGGCTTCGTTGAACCATGCCTTGTCCTGTTCGGGCAGCTTCTGGTAGAACTTTTCGTTGATGTACAGGGAATGGATCACCAAGATATGCCCGGTCAGGGTGATCTGGGGGGTGATCTCGTACATCTTCAGGGCCACGATATCGGACAGGGGGCTGTCGCCGCCGTCGATGACGCCCTGGTCAAGAGCGCTGGGCACTTCGGCGAAGGGCATGGGCTGGCCGCTGATGCCGCATTCCTTGGCAAAGTTGGTGTACAGGGGGATGTTGGGCACGCGCATGCGCAGGCCCTTGACATCGTCCACGCTGTTCAGGGGCTTCTTGGTGTAGAAATGGCGGAAGCCCAGAGGGAAGGCGTTGAGAGTACGCAGGCCGGACTTTTCGGTGAAGCCTTCATTGATCAGGTCGAAGGTCTTGCCTTCCATGGCACGGCGGGCATGCGCGTAGCTGTCGTACAGCATGGGGGTTTCCAGCATGGCCATGGCGGGATGCAGGGCCGAGGTCTGGGTGCCCGTGGCGCACATCTGGATGATGCCCTTGCGAGTGCTGGCAATGTAGGCATCTTCCTTGCCCAGCGTACTGTTGGGGAAGACCTGCACTTCGTATTTGCCGCCGGAAAGTTCCTTCAGGTACTGGCCGAATTTGTGCATACCGATGGTTTCCGGTTCGCCTTCGGGCTTCATGCCGGCGATCTTGATGACCACGGTCTTGGCGGCCATAGCAGGCGCAGCAAGCGCGCCCAGCACAAAAGCGCAGGCCAAAAGCAGTGCAACGATACGTTTCATCATCCACCTCTGCAGATTTGGGATTGAGACAAAGGACCGTTTCCTCGCCCTGACGGCCACCGGCCTGTCAGGCCACCTGTTTCACAAAACAAACCATCTTCCTGGACGGGATGGGAAAATCCGGCGGCAGATCTGGACGGATGCCGGGAAACCAGGCGTATATACTTGTTTTTGTCATAAGCCCTATGCAGGCTCCGCGTCAATCTATTTTCGTTTTTTGATAATAGAAGTTCGAAAACGAAAGCATCCTGGCCGGAATCGTTGCCGCGCTTGCGCCCCCCCTGCCATTCCAGTATGTTAGACGCCATTTCCACAGCCATCAGGAATCCCCATGACCAAAACAGCGGAACGTCATCAGGCCCTTTTGCACATGCTCAATGCACGCGGCTATGCGACCATTGACGAGCTCACCAAGTGCTTTTCCGTCACGCCCCAGACCATCCGCAAGGATATCAATACGCTGGCGAAGCAGGGCAAAGTCCAGCGCTTCCACGGCGGGGTCGGCATGCCTCTGAGTACGGAAAACATCCTCTACGAGCAGCGTAAAAAGTTGTTCCTGCCCGAAAAAAAGGCCATTGCCCAGATGGTCGCCGGCCACATCCCCGACGGCGCCTCCATCTGCATCAACCTGGGCACCACCACGGAGGAGGTGGCCCACGCCCTGCTGGGGCACAACAATCTGCGCGTGCTGACCAACAACCTCAATGTGGCGGCCATCATGGCCCGCAACCACAACTTCGATGTGGTGATTGCCGGCGGCACCGTGCGGCACCATGATCATGGCATCATCGGGCCCAGCGCGGAAAATTTCATCCGGGAATTTCGGGTGGATTTCGGCATCATCGGCATTTCCGGCATCGACCAGGAAGGCAACATGCTGGATTTCGACTACAGGGAAGTCTCTGTGGCCCGCACCATCATCGAATGTTCCCGCAGGGTCTTCCTGGTGACGGACAACTCCAAATTCGGCCGTTCGGCCATGGTCAGGGTGGCCAATGTCTGCGACATCGAGGCCGTCTTTTCCAACGCGCCGCTGGAAGAACACTGGCAGGCTGTCCTGCGCGAGGCCGGGACGGAACTCTATCTGGCCTGAGCTCCGCCGTATTGCGACGGACCTTCGCAAATGTACCGCCTTGGGGCGTGTCGACACCGTCCGCAGTCTGTTTGGGGGGAAGGGAAGGCCCTCATCTCTGCTGTCGATGCCTGTGGCTTCTTTTGTCGCAACGGGCACGGCCTGCGGCCGTCATCAGGTCGCTGCCCGCGGGAGAGGACTTTCCCTTCCCACAAGTCCCCCTTCCTTTCCCCAGCGCGCTCTTTCAGACGAGCGCGGGAGCATGCGGCAAGCATCCTTACACCGAGCACGCGTAATCGATATCTCTATTTATTTAAAATAAATTGTAAAATTTGTTTAGCACATCCTAGTCCCGGCGCAGCAGCAGATCTGCCAAGGGGACGAAATACAGGTAAAAAGCATAGGGCAGGCATGACGCCCCCACGCCCAAGATGGCGCAGGGAACGCTCCCGGCAATGCTCCACGGGATCAGGGCTGCCAGCAGGACGATACCGTCTTCCAGCGGCAGCATCATCCGCCGCGGATCCGTCCAGAGCGGCCCGCACAGCTGCCGTGTCAGGATGATGCCCAGGGTCTGGTTGCAGCTGACGGCGGCCACCGGTATGGCTGCCAGCACCGTCGTACGAAAGGCGCCCAGACGGCGGGCCAGCTTCCTGCCGATGGCCGTCACGCCGGCCATCAGGCCGGTCGCTTCCATCAGGCCGGCATAGGCCGACGTCAGCACCACGATACCGGCAACCGGTACCATGGAAAGCAGACCTCCGCCCGACAGGATCTCCAGCCCTGCCGGAGGCTCATAGCCGCAGACCAAACAATGCAGCAAGGCCGGGAACGGCATCTGCTGGACAGCCAGCGACACGGCGCAACCCGCCAGGATGCTGCCCAGCATGATCTTTTTGACCTCCAGCCTGAAAAACAGCGGGACGAGCATGAAGGCGGCCGGCAGCAGCGACCAGGCATCCGGTACCAGGCCGTCAGCGAAGAACAGGCCCACCGCCGGGAGCCCACCGCCTGCCGGGGCGGCCGGCAGCAACGCGTAGGCCAGACAGGCCAGCAGAAAAGGCAGGAAAGACGCGCGCCACATAAGGCGCACATTGTCGTGGATGGATGTCCCCGTCAGTGCGCAGACCAGCGCGGCACTGGACGACATGGGTGAACAGCGGTCCCCCACATAGATACCGCTCATGACGGCCCCCGCCGTCACCAGCGGATCCAGACCGGCCGTACGGGCCAGCAGCATGAACACGACCCCCAGCGTGCTGGCCGTTCCGAAGGACGTCCCGAGCAACAGGCTCAGCAGACTGCACAACAGGAAGACCCCAAGCGGGAAATGGGCCGGATCCACCAGCGGCAGACAATGATGGATGATATACGGGATGGTGCCCGCCGCGCGCCAGACCGCCGTCAGCATGCCGATCAGGACGAATATGGTCAGGATATTGCCGAGCCGGCGCAGGCCCTGGACACACAGGACCATGATCCGGTGGACGGGGACGCCCCGCCAGAGGGCCTGGCCCATGAAACACAGCAGGCCGAAAGCCAGCGCCCACAGCAGGGAACGTCCGCAGGTGATGCACAAGGCCAGACCGCCCAGGAACAACGATAGCACGACGGCGTTCATGGCTCTGATTCCATTCCACGCCCCCCGGCCCCTGTCAAACCCTTTTTCCCCGACCGGCCGAACATGGCCGCCCCTTTCTGCCCGCCCTGATCGCTGTCACTGCGCGCATCTGCGCGAGCGGCCCCTGCCGGACTGTCCGGCGCAGCTCCCGGCCCTGGAGCGCAGCCGGCAGCCTGCGCTGCTATCCGCACAGCGACGGAAGGGAAGCTGTCGGGCCGGCCGGTCGCGGTCATGCGGCTCTGCCCGCAGCGGCCGCCTGTATGGCGCGATCCTCGCATCAGCGACGTGATGCGCGGCAGGAGCCTCAGCTGCGCCCGCTCTCCGGGGACAGGGACGCGGACGCGCCCTGCCCTTCTTCATGCTCCAGCGTTCTGACGATCCGGGCCGGCACTCCCGCCACGACAGTACGGGAAGGCACATCCTCGCGGACCACTGCCCCTGCCGCCACGACGGCGCCGTCGCCCACATGCACTCCCGGCAGGATGATGGCACCGGAACCGATCCAGACGTCCTTGCCGATAACGATGGGAGCGATGTGATGGATATGGCGCTGCTCCGGCTGCAGACCGTGATTGATGGTGGCCAGTGTCACCCGGTGCCCGATGAGGGTGCCGTCCCCGATACTGATCCCGCCCTGGTCCTGAAAGCAGCAGCAGGCATTGATGAACACATGGCGTCCGATGCGGATGTTCTTGCCGAAATCCGTATAGAACGGCGGGAACAGGCGAAAGCTCTCATCGATCTCCCGCCCGGTTATGCGGCCCATGATCGCCCGCATCTCCTCCGGGGCGTGGAAACCGCTGTTCAATTCCGCAGTGAGACGCATGGCCTCGTAGGCGTAGGCATGCATGCAGGCGAAAGCTTCCGTACCGGCGATCAGGGGCTGTCCGGCTTCGAGATAACGTAACAATTCATCCAGTGACATCATGGCGCATCCTCCTGGCAAAGAGCATGGGACCGCGTCCACCCGTATCCCCCAAGCGCAGGACGCATGCGCGGGGATGACGGTAGGCTGTTCCCTTGGTTGCCGACCGTATCAAGGGAGCCATATCATGTAAAATACCCATATCAAATGGGTAGCACAGGATATATGCATGGCCGGTCACCGTCCCTGCCCTCGCCGCAGCCTGCCGCCCGGCATCTCAGGAGTCCAGCAGGGACCAGGCACAGGCAAGCAGCATCAGCGCCATCAGTATGTTCATCAGCCTGGCGTGCTGCCGGAAAAGACGCTGCAGCACGGCCCCGGCAACGGCCCAGACCACGGTGCCTGCACTGCCCATCAGGGCCAGGAAGCACATCCCGACCAGCAGCGCCGCAAAGGAATCATAGTACGGCAGGATGAACGCCGAATATGCTGTCATGCCGTAGATCATGATCTTGACGTTGACGAACTGGAGTACGAACCCAGTCATGAATCCCGCTCCGGCTTCCGCGGCGTCATCGGCATCCGGCTTGGCCGTCGCGATCTTCCAGGCCAGCCAGAGGATATAGAGACAGCCCGCGTAGCGCATCACCCGGATGAACAGGGGCGAGAGCGCGGAAAAGGAGAAGGAAAGAAGACCGCAGATGAACATGACACAGAAAAAACCGGCGCAGATTCCCGCAAGCACCGGCAGGCTGCCGCGAAAGCCTTTGCGGCTGCCCGTGCTCAGGGACAGGATATTGTTGGGGCCGGGTGTGATGGCGGTGATGAACGTGAACACGAAAAAAGCCGAAAAAACCGAGACTGGCATCTCTTCCCTCCTTGCCGTCCTGTCTGGCAGCAGCCTGCATTACGGGTGCGCTGCTCCTGTCCTCTTGACACGAACAGAGGGTAAGCCCAAGAATAAATCCGAAAAAGCAAATATATTAAAACCATAAATTTTATTATTTCGATATATCAGGAAAGAAGGCATGGACACACGCAGCATCGTCGTCATCAAGACCATCCTTGCCGAAGGCAGTTTCCAGAAAGCCGCACAGCGTCTCAACTGCTCCCAGTCCACCGTGACCTTCCAGGTCCGCCAGCTGGAAAATGAGCTTTCCGTACGCCTTTTTGAGCGTGTCGGACGACGCATGGTCTTTACCCGGGCCGGGAAAAAGATCCTGCCGCACATGGATGCCATCCTGCAGTCCATGCAGTCCATCACGGCATGCAACGGCCGCCCGGGCCTTAGCGGCGAACTGAGGGTCGCTGTCGCGGAATCCCTCCTCTCCTACAAGATCCATGCGCTCCTGGGGAAATTTGTGGCGCAGGCCCCTGACGTGCGCATCGAACTGCACAGTCTGAACTGTCATGACATCAGGCAGGGTATCCTTTCCGGGCAATATGACCTGGGCGTCTACTATGATGTCGGCGGCCATCCACATACGCTGGATGTGACGCCGCTGGGTAGGGCCAGGGGGATCATCGTCGCCTCGCCCGCGCTGTCGCCCGATCTGCGGGACTTCGATACGCCCCATCAGGAAAAGGCCGTCAGCCTCGTCATCAATGAGCCCCGCAGCATCTACCGGGAGCGCATAGAGACCTATCTGCGCGCCCGTGACATCCTGCTGCGCAATACCATCGAGCTCTGGAGCATAGAATCCATCAAAAAGACCGTTGCGGCCAACCTGGGGATCTCCTTCTTGCCGACCTTCGCCGTGGAACAGGAACTGGCCGCGGGCATGCTGGTGGAACTGCCGGCTGCCATGCCGGACTGCACGGTGCAGGCCATCTGCGTCTGCCACAAAAACCGGGAATGCACGCCTGCCATGCGGCTTTTCAAGGATCTGCTGGAAACGTCCGACCTGTTTTCCGCATGAAATCTGCCCCGATATGCCATGACGGCCCTGCCTTCGGCCGTCCGCGCCACGGATCTGCCGTCAGCAGCTGCGCCTCTGGGGGAGCCGGCACGCTGCCGGATGCTGCGATCCGTACAGAGAGGCCCAGCGGCAATATCTGGCAACGCTGACGGGGCCCACTGGTTTGCGCCTGTCAGGCATCCAGCAAACTCCATATTCTTGACCGAAACACCACCAATAAGAGCACGGGCCCCATGTACCGGCATTCCACTCCATTGCCCTGTCCGCACAGGCTGCAAAAGGATCTCCCCAAGCCGCCTTGCCTGTCTGACCTCTTTCTTGCCCTCATGCCTGCGCCCTCCTCCCGGCCCGCCGACGCGGCGCCGGCACGGACGGAGCGAAAAACCGCCGCCCGCACTTGTCGGACGCACTTCGACAGACAGGATGGGAGGCTGCACAAGGCCGCAGAGGCACTCCAGCCGCCCATGATTGCCTGCGGCCGTTTGCGGCCCACCGCTTCTGCTCCTTCGCCACGCCATGTCCCTTCTTTCCACATGACAGATGCTTGCCAAAGCTGTACGGTGCCTCCCGTAACGATGAACGGAGGATCATGATGCCGGGTTCCAATACTGCCGGGCTGCTGCTGGCCCTGCTGACAGCCCTGTTCTGGGGGGCTCTGCCCCTGGCGCTCAAGCACCTGCTCTCGACCGTGGACGCCATTTCCATCGTCTGCCTGCGCTTCTGGATCGCCGCCGCCTGGACCTGGGGCCTGTCCTGCCGCCATCCCGGCAACAGCACGCCCCTGGGGCGGCGCGAAAAATGGCTGCTCCTTCTGGCCATTGCCGGGCTGGGCTGCAATTTCGTGTTCTTCAATTCGTCGGTCGCCTATCTCAGCGCCTCTGCCTGCCAGATCCTGGCCCAGGCTGGTCCTGTGCTGTTGCTGCTGGGCAGTGTTTTCCTCCTGCGTGAACCCTTCCTGCCCATCCAGGGCGGCAGCGTCATCATCCTGCTGGTGGGCCTGCTGCTGTTTTTCAATACCCGTCTGCTGGGACTGGTCAGTGGTGACCTACTCATCGGCATGAGCCTGGGGGGCATGGCAGCCGTGGTCTGGGCCTGTTACGGTCTTGCCCAGAAGATCCTGCTGCGCACGGTCTCACCCGGGCGCATCATGCGGGCCATTTATCTTTGCTGCGCCATCATCCTCACGCCCCTGTCCTCTCCGGCCTCCTTCCTGCAGCTCGACGCCCTGCAAACGGGCTGCCTGCTGTTCACCTGCATCAATACCATCGTGGCCTATGGGGCCTTTTCCCGGGCCATGAGCAACTGGCATGCCGCAAAGGTCAGCGCCGTGGTCACGACGACGCCCCTCTTCACCTTGGGCCTGGAATGGGCGGGACACCTGCTGCTGCCGCAGATCTTCCCTATGGAACGATTGGGGCTGCTGAGCATCTGCGGGGCCTTCATCGTTGTCATGGGCGCCATGGGCATTGCCCTCGGTCCCATGCTCCACCTGCCGCACGGACGGAAAGAGCGCCATCACGGAGGATCCTAGGCTCAGGATTCCTTTCGTTTTGTTTCTTCTCCCTCAAACTCCCCCCATCTTTCCCCAAACATGCCCAATTTTTATGGATAAATAAGGGCGAGAGTCCTTGTTTCTGAAAATATTTTTTATTTCAGTATATTACTTAGAATATGCCACAGAAATATAGCATCGATGATGCGCCCTGCCCCTAGACGCCTGCGCCCCTGATGCCTGCCCATCGGAGGCGTGCCGTCCCGGCCTGCAGCGAACACCCTCGGCAACCGACAAGACAACGGCGGCTATCGGATACCGCAGCTCCCATCCATGCCGAGGCGGCTTGACAGCGCCTGCCGGACTACCGTACAAGATACGACGCGCGCTCGTAGCTCAGTCGGATAGAGCGATTGCCTCCTAAGCAGTAGGCCGCAGGTTCGATTCCTGCCGGGCGCACCAAATAAAATCAATGGGATACCGGCAAAAACGGTGTCCCATTTTTTTGGGCTTTGCGACCATTTTGCGACCATCCTGCGCGCGTTCTGCGTCGCGGGTGTGAGCTGTCACGCAACTTGAGAATTTCCGTCACGCAACTTGAGAACGGTGCTCGGCGTTTTTTCGTACCTGGCACGGTAATTGCTTAACCAAAGGGGCGTGGGAGTACCGCTTTTACACGGCCCCCACGCCTTCCTCATATTGGACGCGGCTCTCGTCGTTCTATGCTTTTTCTGCAAGGCGTGCTGTCAACCGGTCACGGCTGATTGCATAATATTCCCGTGACAACTCCATCCCCACATAGCTGCGGCCTGTTTTGATGCATGCCTCGCCCACACTGCCGCCGCCCATGAAAGGATCAAGTACGCTG